>SVBZ01000002.1 GCA_015058575.1 Pseudoselenomonas ruminantium | reverse complement strand
TTGCCTGTTTTGATTTAGAATAGTTGGTGGTTGAAATTTTCATGTGGTATGTAAATTTTACCATAAAAGGCGGTCCGCCGACTCTTTTGAGTCAGCGGACCGCCTTTGTTACTAGGGATGTGTTATTTCACAGCCCCTTTTATTGCCTCAAATCTTGAATTTCTCGACCGCTGCCTCCATAGATTGCGCCATCTCAGTAAGCTGGCGGCTCGAGCTGGCGATCTCATTCATCGTCGCCGTCTGCTCCTCCGTTGCTGCCGATACGGTCTCAGCCTCGCCAGCAACACTGCGGCTCATCTCACTGATCTTGCTGATTGCACCGGAAATCGTATTGGTGCTCTCTGAAAGCGTCACGACAATGCGCTCCATCTCCTTGGTCTCGCCGACAACTTTCTCGACCATTTCAGCGATTTCCTTGAAAGTGGTTCCCGCGCCGTTGACAGCGCCAACGCCATTCTGTACCTGGCTGACACCATCATGCATGACTGATACGGCACTGCGCGACTTCGACTGGATGGAACCGATGATGCCAGCAATCTCACGAGCTGACTCACTCGACTGCTCAGCGAGCTTGCGTACCTCATCCGCAACGACAGCAAAGCCACGGCCATGCTCACCAGCGCGCGCTGCCTCAATCGCAGCATTGAGTGCCAAAAGGTTTGTCTGCTCGGCAATCTCCGAAATCGCATCGACAATCGTGCCGATCTTATCCGACTCGTGACCGAGTTCCTCGATGACCTTGGCCGATTCACTGACCGACTGCTCGATGAGCTCCATCTGCTGCACCGCACTGGCTACCTTCTGCTCCCCGGCATCAGCCTGCGATTTCGCGGAACCGACAACGGTACCGGCATGATCGAGAGCCTTCTCGAATTTCTCCATATTCATCGACAGATGGTTGATATGCTCACTGGCATTCTCGACCTCTGTGAACTGCTCACTGCACGAACCAGCCACATTGACAATCGAATCTGCCACCTGCCCGCTGACCTCAGCCGACTGCTCAGAGCTATTCGTCAGCTGCTGCGACGAAGAAGCTACCTGCTTGCTGGATTCTGCCACCTGACACATCATATCGTGAACCTGCTGCTGCAGTTTCTGCAACGCCTGACTCATCTCACCGATCTCATCTGCACGGTGCATGACTTCGTTGAGGGATTCCTCTTTGCGGAAATCGCCAGTTGACAACACGCCAAGGCGTTTCGTGACCAAATGGATAGGACCGACCACGGTCCCGGCAGCATAAAGCCCCAATCCCACAAAAGCAGCCAGCAAAACGACAAGGATGCCGCCGAGCTTTATGAGGCTCGACCAGAATGCCGCATCAGCTTCAGCGCGAGCCTCCGCTACCTTCGTATCGATGTAGTCAATCCAGACACCCGTACCGATAACCCACTGGTACGGAGCAAACGACGCCGTATAGTTGCGCTTCGGCAACGGTGTCGTCTCATTCGGTTTAGCAAACATCAAATCCGTATAGCCACCGCCATCTTTGCGGCCATTTTCAATCATTTCCTTGATGAAATGACGTCCCTCGGGGTCCGTCAGATTGATGCGCGACTTGCCCTCGGTATCGCGGCCAAGCAATACGACATTGACACCATCATACGTATCAATCCAGAAATACCCTGCGCCATCATCATAGCGCATATCGCGGATAAGATCCGCCGCCTGCTTCTTCGCCTGCTCTTCCGTCAGTTCGCCCTTCTGCTGGCGGTCGTAAAGCTGCTTGATGATCGTGATTGCTGACTCCGTCTCAATCTTGAGCTCGCGCTCCACATCCTGTGTCAGCGTCCGGCGGAATGTCTCCACCTGCCGGTCTGTCTCACTGATTAGATTCGTGATAAACAGTGCACTGACCAGCAATGTTGTCAGCACCGCTGTGCCGACAACCATGATAACAAAACGTCCTTTCAAAGACATGGCAACCCCTCCTATGACACATCCCAATGATTATGGAAAATCTCCTTACCTTTACCCTTTCTTTTCTCTCGTCCTAGATAGTTCGACAAGAAAGCAGTAAATCCTCCTTGATTGCCACACCAAAAGAGACTTATCGCAAAACGTTTTCCGCGATAAGCCTCTTCTTTCCTTATTCTTTTATTGCCAGCCTTGCATCGTCCAGTAGTCTTCGATTCCCTTGACCACCGGATAGAATGCCTCAGCTGTATTGGCAATACGGACAGCCTGCCAATGACCGTCCTCCTGCTGCTGCAGGTCAACCTTGAGCGTAAGCTGCGGCACGAGGCGGCCATAGTCCGTATCCCTGCCCGTGATGATGACCACAGCTACAGCCTGCGTGCCATCGGTCTTGACGGATTGCACACGGACATCGTAGCTGTCTTCAAACTTCGTCATCTCATCAGCCACCCATTTGGCCTGGCCATCCATGCGGCTGATTGGCGTGATTGCAGGGTCCATATAGAGCTCCAGCGTCCGCTGGATGAATACGATATCATCATTGCGCCGCTCGGCGATGTACTGCTGCATGAACGCCGTGTCATGACGGAAAAACCAATCCTGCGGATAGGTCTTATGCAGGTTTTCGATATCCTCCGCCAGTATCCTGGTACTCTCATCATAAGTCGCCGCAATGAGACCATCCACATCCGCATAGCGCTTCACCGTCTCATAGTCATGCGCTTTCACACCATCCATGATCTGCGCCAGTGCATACTCCGGTGTCCGCTCAGCCTGATACGAATAGCCGATGCTGCCGCCAGCAGCTACAATCACTGCCAGCACAGCCAGCAATATATGTTTCATCTTCATGGGTTATTTCCTCCCAGACATGAATTCCTTACCATATAGCCTATTCTAACAACCTTCTCTGCAGAAAAACTGAATACAGCGGTGTATCACTTTCCATACTGCGGAATCGGCTTTTTCGTCAGTTTCTTGGTAATCCAGGCAAAGTGCGCATCAAGATACTCGCCGACACGCTCGCCGATGTATTTCTTGCCATAATAGTCCGGATGCAGGCCATCGGTCGTATAGTTGGCACGCAGCCAGCCATTGTTGTCAGCCAGCATCGTCGATACATCGATGCAGTAACGCTGCTGCATGACCCAGTCATTGATATACTGCATATGCACCTGCCAATCTGCTGGCGGTGCTTCGATATGTGCGCGCTTTACCATCAGGGACGGATTGATTGGCGTTGCCGTCAAAAACACAGGGATGATGCCATACGCATCACATTTGTCGCGCATAAGCTGCAAGTTCTGCACCGTTGTCCAGCCATTGACCGTGCCGCGAAAATCGTTGACACCGCCCATGATAATCAGCACGCGCGGCGAGAACGGCAGGATATCGCGCTCAAAACGCTCAACCATATCAGCCGTCGTATTGCCGCTATAGCCGATATTCTTGACGGGAACGCTCGCATAAGACTCCCAATCATAGAGCAGGTATCCCGGCGGCACAGACATGGCACCGCCACCATGCGTGATGCTGTCGCCAAGGGCCGCAATCGGCGTCGGCGCTTTCACCTCAAAGAATACCTTTTCCGACCACTCGCTGGCCGGATTTCCAGCACCATCGACGCTGCGCACCTGCCAAAAGTAACGCCCCGGCGTCGTGAAGCCGCCTTCCTCATAGACATCATACTCGCCAGCACGCAGCGTATGCACAAGCGAATTGCCCCAACCGGTCGCACGGTATACGCTGACTTCATGCTGCTTGGCTCCAGCCAGCGGCACCCATGAGTACACTGGATAGACCGGCGCATAATCCATGCCCTCGAACTGCGTCGTCGGCTTTGGTGCCTTGGGATTGATTTCACTGCCCTCGGTTATGGGCCGCGGCTTGGAAAAATGCCCGATGGCCTTACCATTGTAGTCCAACGCACAAACCTTCCAATAAAACTTTCCCGCCTCGCTGCCGAAACGCCTCAGATCGATATCGACACCATTCGTGAAAATCTGTTCTTTCGTCACGGCAATGTTGGACGGATCATCCTGCTCCGACCGCAGGATAACGACCTGATACTGCACGGCACTCGGCTGTTCTTTCCAGATAAGCCGCACATGCTGGATACTAGCAGCAGCCGTCTGGCTGACCGCAGACCGCACGGTCTTTTTCGCCTTGTCATCGCCAGGCAGCGCGATGACCCGCGAGGTGTTTTGCGCCGCACGCACCGTACGTGGTGCCGCTGCCGCCTCTGCCGCTGTCATCTCCATCCCGGCCAATAATCCGGCAGCCAGGCAAAGCGAACCTGCCAGCAGCCACTTTTTCTTTATCGTTAGCTTCATCTCTTTTATCAAACTCCATTCGTATGCTGCCGCCCTCAGCGGCGACATTCATCATTATAGCACCAAGCCCCCCGATTATCAAAAGCATTTCTTCTGTCTTCCCAATCCTTGGAGTTTTTTGAAAAAACAATCATCAGCAAAGGTCTTGCGACAGCTGACATGACAGTTTATAATACAAGCATGTTCAGCTGTCTTGTCAACGACAGCCGCAAAATCAATCGTATCAGAAGAGAGGTTTTACAAATGATACTTGAACGCCTGGAACAACTGCCCGTCGGCTCATTCCACTACAAGCTATTGCTCGTCACGGGACTTGGCTGGCTGTTTGACTCGATGGACACGGGGCTTATCGCTTTCGTCCTGCCCGTCCTCGCCAAGGAATGGAGCCTGACGCCAGCGCAGGTCGGCTGGATTGGCTCGATTGGCCTCATCGGCATGGCGCTTGGTGCCGTACTCGCCGGCACTCTCGCCGACCATATCGGCCGCAAGAAAGTCTTTACCATCACCGTACTGCTCTACAGCCTGTCGACCGGCATGTGCGCACTGGCCTGGAGCTATGATTCCCTGCTTTTTTTCCGCTTCCTCGTCGGGTTCGGCCTTGGCGGCGAGCTGCCCGTAGCAGCTACGCTTATGAGCGAATACGCACCCACACATCTGCGCGGCCGCTTCATCGTGCTGCTCGAAAGCTTCTGGGGCGTCGGCTGGCTCGTCGCAGCCTGCATCGCTTATCTCTTGATTCCGGCCTTCGGCTGGCAGATTGCCTTTGTCATCGGCACACTCCCGGCGCTCTACGTTTTTCTGATCCGCCTGCATATGCCCGAATCCATCCGGTATCTGCTCTCGAAGAACCGCATCGACGCTGCCAAGGAAGTCATCCTTGACCTTGAGCAGAAACTCGGCGTCACGAGCCAGCCCTTTGCCGCTGCACTCAGTGCTGCCGAACGCGGCAGCGAACAAAAAGCGGCCCCGAAATTCACGACACTTTGGACGAAACCCTTCCGCACGCGTACAGCCATGCTCTGGCTTGCCTGGTTCGGCATCGTCTACAGCTACTATGGCATCTTCATGTGGCTGCCGTCTATTGTCTACGCGCAGGGTTTTGCCGTCGTCAAGACCTTCGAATACGTGCTCATCATGACGCTTGCCCAGCTGCCCGGCTACTATGCCGCCGCCTGGCTCGTCGATGTCATCGGCCGCAAATACACCTTGTCGCTGTTCCTGCTGCTCTCTGGTATCTGCAGTTTCTTCTTCGGCAATGCCGCAGATGCTTCATCGCTTCTGATGTGGGGTGCTGCCATGAGTTTCTTCAATCTCGGCGCCTGGGGTGTCATCTACACCTACACGCCCGAGCAGTACCCGACTGCCATCCGCGCACTTGGCAGCGGCTGGGCCGCAGGCTTTGGCCGCATCGGCGGCATGCTTGCCCCGATGCTCGTCGGTGTCATGCTCGCCAATGCCATGGGCATGAGCTACATCTTCATGATGTTCGCCTCAGTGCTCATCATCGTCTCGGCCATCGTCATCGGCCTGGGCAAAGAAAGCAAACAAAAAACACTCGAAGAGCTCGAAACGGCGCTCGATGCCTGACATAAAACCATGACAAAGGACCGGCTTACCAGCCGGTCCTTTGTCATCCCTTCAGTTTTCCATCCCGCTCTCCAGCCGCAGGCCGCCAGTCACTTGCTGCATGAAGGCCTTCGGCGTCGTATGGAGATATTTCTTGAACACTGCACAGTAATTCTTATAATCGCCAAAACCAGTCTGCTCAGCCACTTCATAGACGCGCCAAGTGCCCGCCGCCAGCAGATTGATGCTTTGCTGCAGACGGTACTGTGCGAGCAGCGTGCCAAAGGTCTTTCCTGTCTCTTCCTTGATTTTTCGTGACAGATAGCTCACCGAAACGCCCTGCTCTGCGGCTAATGTCTCGATGCTCAGCCGCCCCTGATACCCATTCTTTATGGCCGCCAGGACATGATGCACATAGGGATTGCCTGTATGGTATTCGTGAAACAGCTCCGGCACAGCTGGCGCTGCCGGAATTGCTGCGGTATCGGCGGCAATGCGTCGCAGCACCGCAGCCAGTTTCTCCTCGTCCACAGGCTTCAACAGATAATCGGCAGCCTGCAGCCGCACAGCTTCCTGCGCATACTCGAAATCGGCATAGCTCGTGAGAAACACGATTTTCACCGCGCTATGCTCACGCCGGAGCTGCCGCGCCAATTCCAGGCCATCCATGCGCGGCATGCGGATATCGGTCAGCACGACATCGGGCGCCGCCTCATGGATGGCCGTCAATGCTGCCACACCATCGGCGGCTTCGCCGACCACCTTTGCGCCCAGCCGCAGCCAGTCAATCGTGCAGACGAGCCCGCGGCGGATGATTTCCTCATCTTCGGCAATGAAGAGTTTCAGCATGTTTCTTCCTCCTGTCTTGGCAGACGCATCTCCACACGCGTACCGCCGCTTGCCGGCTGTAAGAGCTTGAGCCCATAAGCCATGCCAAACATCAGCTGGATGCGGCGATGGACATTGTAGATGCCCTTATGCAGCGAATTATTCCCGCCCTCGCGCAGAAGCCGCTGCAGATGGGCAAACACGTCAGCCGTCATGCCCTGCCCCTTGTCCTCGATGATGACCATTAGATCATCGCCGATTGCATTGACACTCAGCCGCACAGCGATCGTGCCATCGGCAGCCTCGCCATACTTTATCGCATTCTCCAGCACCGGCTGGAATAGCAGCTTCGGGATATGGCAGCCATGCGCGCGTTCGTCGATGTATTCCGTATAATGCAGCCGCTCGCCAAACCGGTACTGCTGGATTTTCATATAGCTGTGCAGATACGTAAGATCCTTCTCCAGCTGGACCCGCCGCACCTCTCCATTGATGCTGTAGCGCAGCAAAGCCGACAACGCCTGTATCATCTTCATGGCCGCCTCGGCATCGAGCTTGACCATAAATTTGATATTCTCGAGCGTGTTGAACAGAAAATGCGGATTGAACTGCGACTCCAGCTGACGCACCTCCGAGATAACCGAAGCCCGCGTCTCGGCCTCCTTCTGCCGCATGAGCTCCTGCAGGCTATCTGTCATGCGATTGTACTCTTCCTCGATGATGGCCAGCTCACTGCCCGCATGCACCTGCAGCTGCTGCCCCAGCTGTCCTGCCTTGACGCGGGCAAATGCCGCCACCAGATCATCGACAGCCTTCGAGCGCGCACGGCTTTCCCGCCGGACGCTCACGAGGATGATCGGAATCATGATAAGCACTCCCCCCAGCAACAGCCCGGCACCGAGAAGATACCGCAGCAAGAGATCTGTGACCGGCGATACCGCATAGACTTTATACTTATGCCCATCGCCATGGCTTACGAACTGCTGGCTCGTCACATAATATTCACGCCCCTTGAGCTGCACAAGGCCATCACCTGATGAACAGAACGGTGCAGCGACTTTGTTCATCTGTACTGCATAGGAAGCACCAGCTGTAATCTGCGCATTGTCAAACAAATCAGCCACCACAAAATCCAGCCGGTCCGATGTGATGTTGCGCTGCAGGTATTCGCCTGGAATCACGAAGAAAAACCAGCCGGTTATTTGCCCGCCCTGCCTCACAGCCTGCCCCACGAGCAAATCGTGCACGCCGGTATCGCCACGTGTCACGAATTCGATGACAGGAGTCTCCGCCTGCTTTGCCATGCGCTGCAGGATGCCGCCAGCCGGATAGAAAGGCTGCAGCACAGCTGGCAGTTGATCCGAACTCCCCAGCAATACGCGCCCTTCACGATCCAGCAGATAAAATTGCGTTCCATCATGCGTGATATTCACTTCATGGTATAAATAGCCATAGATTTCCGCCCGCATCTTAGGATCTGCCTGCCACTGCGCCAGATCCGCCGACGTTTTCAGCGTCGCCACAGCGCGTTCCGTCCGCTGCCAGTAGCCGGCAAAGATTCCCTGCATGACATCGGCCACCACGGCACGTTGTTCGTGGTTCGTCCCGGTCACATAATGCCTCCAACTGAACAGCATCAGGAGCGTTCCGAGCACCGCCAGTATAAGCACCGGCATCAGCGCATATTTAGTCAGCGCACGCCGGACTTCCTCCTGAAAGGTATGCTGCATTCCGTCTCCTCCGTCTTATTTCTTCTTATAGTATATCATTATAGCGGACCTGCTGTCCAAACGAAAGAGTGCTGCCCCATGGACAGCACCCCTTGCCTATCGATAATATTCCTATCACTGCACGCTCGTGAAGATATCCTTGAATTTATCTAGCCATGCTTTCTTGTTCTTGTTGACGACTTCCTCATTGTCGGTAATCGTTTTGATCTGTGCTTTTTCCAGCAGGCCGACTGGTGCCGGAACGTCATCGCGGACACTGCGGCGATGCAGTTTCTGCGTAATCAGCGTCTGTGCATTCTTGCTCGTGATGAAGTCGATGAACTTCTTGGCATTTTCCATATGTTTGGCATTCTTGATGATATAGATGCCATCCGGCTTGGAAATGACGCCTTCTTTCATATAGACGAGTTTGACATGAGCACCATCGGCAACGTATTTCGCGCCGCCTTCTTCAAACGTGCAGCCTACAGCATACTCGCCATCAGCTACGCCTTTATAGACAGCCGATGAGCCGGACAGCAGCTTGCCATCGAGGTTGGCACAGAATTTCTTGATATAGTCCCAGCCATCATCCGGATTACCCTTGCCCATTGCATAGAGCATGTTGATTAGATGCTCATAGGAAGACGAGGACTTGGACGGATCAGCCATGGCAATCTTGCCTTTGAGCGCCGGATTCAAAAGGTCCTCATAACCTTCTACTTTGACATCGCCGATGAGATCCGTGTTGACCATGATGACGCTCGGGATATCCGTAAAGCGCGTGATGGAACCTTCCTCATTCTTGAAGGCCGGCTGGACGTGATCCTCATTGGCCGATTTATACGGTTCAAAGAGGTCCGCCTTCGGTTTCATCGTCGACAGCGAACCGCCCCAGAAGATGTCAGCCAACGGATTAGCTTTCTCTGACTCCACACGTTTCAAGAGCTCGCCAGTACCAGCTGCAACGACCTCCACCTTGACACCGCTTTCCTTCTCAAACTCTTCCACGAGCGGATTGATGAAGGACAATGGATGCGGACAGTAAATGACAATCTTGTTTTCATCACTGCCGCTGCCAGCCGAGCCTTTTGCCGCCTGCTTGTCACCACCGCCGCAGCCGGCGAAGCATGTGGTCAGCATTGCCGCGCCTAAAAGCGTAGCAATAATCTTCTTGAGTTTCATGAGAAATTCCTCCTTTTACTATGACATGTCATTTATAACGTCACATCGCGGCGTCCGGAAACCTTGAAGAAGATAACCATTGCCGTGATTGTCGTTAACGTAAGGATGGTAGACAAAGCCGCCGCCGTACCATAGCTGGCACGGATGACCTCGGTATAGATGGCGACCGACATCGTCTTGGTCGCGCCTGTAAACAGGATGACCGAGGAACTCAGCTCATTGATGGCCGTAATCCATGAGATAATGGCACCGCTCATGACACCGGGCAGCATCATGACCGCCGTAACCTTGAAGAACGTCTTGACCGGCGATGCGCCGAGGCTTATCGAGGCCTCCTCAAGGCTAGGACTCAATTGGTAAAGGATTGCCGAACTCGAACGCAACGTGTACGGCAGGCGCCGGATCACCAGCGAGATGATTATGATGAGCGCTGTACCGGAAAGCAGCATCGGCTCTTCGTTGAAGGCCAGCAGCAGCGTGATACCAAGGACCGACCCCGGAATGATATACGGAAACATCGTCAAGGTATCGATGATATCGGTCAGCCAGCTCTTGCGCCGCGTAGTCAGATAGGCAACCGTCATCCCAAGGAATACGATGGCCAGCATGGCCGCCGTACTGAATAGGTAGGTATTCGATACGGCCGTCCCCAATTCGCTGAAGATGCGGATATAGCTGTCAAAGGAATAGCCCTCGATGAAGATCGAACCGTTCGTCTTGAGGAAGGACGTGTAGATGACGACAAGCTGCGGAATCATCGACAGGCCAACAAGGGTGTAGATGCATACATGCATGATGACATTCTTTATACCATGCAAAGCACCCATCTGCATGGGACGCAGCGAGCTCATGGTAAACGACTTGCGGTTGACCACGTATTTCTGCAGCATGAATATCGTCGAGGTAATCAGCACCATGATGGCCGCCATCGCTGCTGCGAAGTTCGCCTGATCGCCGACCTCATTGATGAACTCCGAGTAGATCATGACCGGCATGACGTTGAACCCCTCGCCGATCAGCATCGGCGTACCGAAGTCCGCCATGGCATTCATGAAGACCATCAGCGCACCAGCCAGGATTGTCGGCGTGATGAGCGGCAAGATGATCGTCACGACCTTGCGGATGCCGCTACAGCCCAGGCTTTCTGCCGCCTCGATGAGCGCCGAGTCGATATTCTTCATCGCGCCGGCCACATAAAGGTAGATGAATGGATAGAGCTTGAGCGTCAATACCAGCAGGATGCCGGCAAAGCCATAGATAGACGGGAAATCAATGCCGTATTCGGCCAGCCACTTGGTCAGTATGCCGCTGCGGCCACCGATCAAGATCCACGAATAGGCGCCGATGAACGGCGGCGATAAGAGCGAGATGATGATGCAGATCTCGACAATGCTCCGCCCCTTGACGCGGTAAAGCGTCATGAAATAGGCCAGCGCCGTACCGATGATGACCGCCAGGATCGTCACGCTCGTCGTGACCGAGAAGCTGTTGATCATCGACTGGTAGTAGTATTTGCGTTCAAAGAAGTGTGCGAAGTTCGCCATCGACCAAGCACCGGTCGCAGCATCCTGGAAGGCACTGACAAAGAGGGCAAACAACGGATAGATCAGGAACAGGCCAAAGATTATGATGGACAGCAGCGTAACCCAGGCCCAAAAATCCCACCGGAAACGTCTATTCATTTTCCACCACACCGTTACTGAAAACTTACAAAAAGCTATAAATTTCATAAGAAAAGCTAACTTTTACGTTTCATTCCTCGTTTTTTCCTCGAAAGAGGTATTTCGCGTCCGCTTTTGCCGTCCCGAAGAACAAACTACTCACGTTTGATGTAACGCTCCAGAGGCTTAAATTCCCGACTAACGAATCGGTACATATCTGCATTGACTTGTTGGTGTCAGCTTGCAGATTTGGATAGCTCCGTTTCTCCATAGCGTTTGAGATTCAAAGATGCTTGGAAGTCACGGTCTATCACATTGCCACAATGCGGGCAGGTATATGTCCTGTTAGACAGTTTCAGGTCTTTATTTACATATCCGCACTCGACGCAAGTCCTGGAGCTTGGAAACCAGCGGTCAGCAATAACCACGGGAATTCTTGCCCAATGTGCCTTGTATTCAATCTGCCTGCGGAATTCATAAAGATTCTGTTCCTGAACTTTTTCAGACAGGTGCTTATTCTTCATCAGCCCCTGCACATTCAGATCTTCAAGGCATATAAACCTTGGCTTTCGGTTTATAATTATTCTCGTCGCCTGATGTACATGATTGGCTCTGATGTCAGCCAGCCTGTGGTTGATTCGTAAAAGTCGTTTTTCGCTTTTTATAAGG
>SVBZ01000011.1 GCA_015058575.1 Pseudoselenomonas ruminantium | reverse complement strand
TTGCATGATTCATTCTGCATTGTTTAGTTTTCAGAGAACAATCTCTGGTTCTTTCGAACCGTGCCGCTCATCTCAGCGACTTGTTTATTGTATCGCATCAAGTTTTTCTTGTCAAGGACTTTTTTAAATTCTTTTTAAAAGCTCTTGGCCAAATCTTTCAGCAACATCTTCCAGCGCCTGCCACTCAAGGCTTGCTGCTTGTTGTCCGTTGCCGTATCTCTCAGCGACTTGTATTATGATACACGTCTTTTCCGTATATGTCAACACCTTTTTTCTAAAAAAAGAGATTGTCAGCTTTTATATGCTGAGCAACCTCTTTCCCCCTTCCGTTCAGGACGCTGGTTTCACTATGATATTGACAGGAAGATTCGACGCCCCTGGCGGCGAGTAATAAAACCATAACGGTTTATCACTTGGATATATACCTAAATCAGCCAGTTCTGTTCCCTTGACAAGTATATCTTCCCCCGGCCGCAACCGCGCCAATAGATTTTTAGATATTGCCGGCATAGCTTCACCAAAGAATGGCGATTTCATTGGCACTGGCAGTAATTTTGAACTTGCCGCCTCAGCTACAGCCTGCATCGCGCCTGCATATACGCCCCCCAAAGGCGACAGGAAATACTGTACAGGCTGATTCCCTTTGACGGGAATATGGATATGATAAACGATACCATAGTTGCCTTCATTGCACACTTTGCTGCCATCTGTCGCATCGATTCCATCACGATACTTGTCGCGTTCATCATCTGCCACCCGGAAAAACATCACACCGCCTTTCGCCGGATCATAGGTTTTCGTTACACGCAGCTGCCGATTCATGCCTGCAAAGGTTCCCCGCAGACGCATTTCATCCTTAGGCAGGATTGGCAGCGTATATGCCGCCTGCAATGGATCGTCATTCTCTCCCAGCATGATGACCGATACCTCGACAGGATGCAGCACCTGGAAATCATACATGCCCGCCGCAAGCTCCTCAGGCTTCAATACCACCGTATCCATAGACGCCTGCAACAAACGTTGTCCATCCCGCGTCAATACCAATGTTTCATCCATAGGAGCTGCAAAATAATTCATCTGCACGTTTTTGCCAACATAAAGATAATCCTTGCTTGGCGCACTGCTGCCGCCGCGCGTCACTTTGACGATATTTATCCCGTTATATTTATTGCGTAACACGACTGCAAGTTTTTTCGGTTTATCGGTATTGTTCAGATGGTAATAAAACACCCGCGCATCACCAGCTACCGTATCACGGTACAATACACCATCCTGTTTTACATACTCCGGACTGTCTGAGAATAACAACGTGCCGCCTTCATCTTTGCTCCTGGTCGGCAGTTCACGCATCACACAAAGATCCTTGCCCCATACTTCACTGCCTCTGACAGCAGTTTCCGGTTCTGTCTTATGTAATATGCTATCAATCCGCTCTTTGATATTCATTTTCTGCTGCTCTGCCTCATGATCGGCAGCCAGTACCGGCTGCAGCTGACTGCTGACAAAAGCAACCGCCATGCACGCTATCAGCAGCAGCTGCTGCACGGCCATTTGCCTGACAAATCTGAGCTTCAATGCTGTTTCACCCCTAACTTCGTCATGACCGCCGCTTTCCAGAGGCGCAGTTTAAATTCTGTAAGTCCAAAACGCGGATGCGGGATATTCACGCGCTGCAGCAAATACGGATTCGTAGCAAACGTATTGAGTCCAGCATCGCCTGTCACCGCCGTCAGATACTCATTTTCTGCCAGCATCCCTGGCATCGCATCAGTATATGCTCCATTCGGATAGGAAAAGCTAAATACCGTACGGATGCCATTCCACTCCATCAAAAGCTTCGAAAGACGCATTTCTTCCGCCTGTTTCTCGGGATCAAGATGCGTGAGCGGCTGATGATTGGCCGTATGGCTGCCAATTTCAATGCCGCGGTCCTGCATCTCCCGCAGCTGCTGCCAGCTCAGATAATTTGGCCGGCCAATATCATTGGTAACCATATAGACCACAGCTTTCATGCCACGCTCTTCGAGCAGCGGCAGCATTGTCGTATAATTATCCTCATACCCATCATCAAACGTAAGGATGATGGGCTTATCCGGCAGTTCTAATTTCCCCTTCTTCGCCTTCATGAATTCCAGCATGGTAATCGTCGTATAGCCCTGCTGCTGCAAGTAATCCAGCTGCTGGCGGAATTCCTCCGGCGGCACATTATACACCCAGCCCTCGCCATTATCCGCATCATTAACCATATGATATTCAAGCACCGGCACACCGTCCGGCATTGGCGTCAAGACCAGCCAAGCTAAAAAAGCCAGCAGCAAAGCCCCCGCCACCAGTAGTATTCGTTTGAATTTTTTCAACAGATTATCCTTTCTCCCATCACGGCTGGCCAGCCGGCAATTCCTCTGCCAGCTCACGCAGCTTCCGCATCCGATGATTCATTCCCGACTTGCTGACCCCGAGCATATCCGCGAGCTCTGCTAAGCTCGCATCGGGATGTGCCAGCCGCCGCTCTGCGGTCTGCCGCAATTTTTTAGGCAGCTGCGGGATCATATCCGCCGCCTGCAGCCTGCGGATAGCCTCAAGCTGCCGTCCCGCAGCATCAACAGTCTTCTGTAAATTAGCCGTCTCGCAATTTACCAGCCGGTTCACTTGCTCACGGACTTCCTTGACATTGCGGGCTACCTCAAAGGCTTCAACTGCCTCATCAGCCTGGATCATTGCCAGAAAATCCATAACCGCATCGCCTTCTTTTAGATACACCACATAGTCATCCTTACGGTCAATGAACCCAACGGGAAAATCCATGCGCTTCAAAAGCGTGTAGAGCAATTTCCCCAGACTGTAACTGCCTGTCACAAGTTCCAGATGATAACTGGCCTCGGGACGATTCACACTGCCGCCTCCCTGGAAAGCCCCACGCAGATACGCCACGCGGCAGCAATTCTTCTTGAGAATGGCCATGTCCGTGTCCATATTGAGACTGTCGTCATGCAAAAATCCCAGTTTTTCCAGCAAACCGGCAACATCCGGCGACGGCACCACACGAACCGTGTAATTATTGTTCTTGTTCAGCTGGCGTGCGCGGCGCACGGTAATCTCCGTGCGGATACCGCCCCCCTCACTCTTCAGCAGTTGCAGCGTTTTACGGGCTACAGCCGCATTCTTGGTCGTAAAATTCAAGCCAAAGGTACGGCGCAGACCAAAAGTTATCGTTGCGCCCATACGCAGAAGCGCCGCCAGTTCCGCTGTACGGCAACAACTGCGTTCATAACTAAGCCTTGCTAATTCATTCTTTACTTCCGTCGCAAATGACGGCATAGATTCTCACTCCTCCGCCTCTTTGCCTGTTCTCTATTCAAAACCTTTCATGGCACTAGGCTGCAGGCGGTAAACCATCTTCATGACACTGCGGCAAAGTTTGTCCGGATCATGACGGATAACATCTGATTCATTGATAATATCCGCCTTGACAAAACCAATGCCCAGCGCATTGATAGCCTCCTCATCGATTTCTACCGGATATGCGCCCTTTTCAGCATAATATGCCTGCATCTCCGCTGAAATCGGGTGACTATTGACCAGCATATAGTCGATAACCCCCTTGCCGCCATGATCGATAATGGCCTTGGCATGCATCGAAGCAGTATAACCATCGGTCTCACCCGGTTGGGTCATCACATTGCAAATATAGATCTTAACCGCCTTGCTCTTGCGCAAAGCCTCCGCCACGCCACTGACCAATAGATTTGGCATGATGCTCGTATAGAGACTGCCTGGGCCAAGGATGATTGCATCGGCTGCGGTCAATGCAGCCAGTGCGGACTGCACGGGTTGTGGATTCTCAGGAAACAGGCGCACACGATGGATGCGCTTCTTTACCTCAGGGATATGCGATTCACCTTCAACCACCGTGCCGTCTTCCATAATAGCATCCAACCGCACATGCTCTTTCGAAGCTGGCAACACTTGCCCTTTGACAGCTAAAACCTTCGAGGATTCTTGCAAGGCCGTCTCGACATCGCCAGTCACTTCATTCATGGCTGCGATGAACAGATTGCCAAAGCTATGTCCGGCCAGCTCGCTTTCACCACGGAAACGGTACTGGAACAGCTTTTCCATCAGCGGTTCAGTATCAGCCAATGCCACCAGGCAGTTGCGCAAATCCCCCGGCGGAATGATCCCCAGTTCCTCACGCAGGCGTCCTGACGAGCCGCCATCATCGGCCACAGTCACTACCGCCGTAACGTTGCTGGTTGCTGACTTGATGCCGCGCAGCAGCACCGACAATCCATGGCCGCCACCAACCACCGTTACCGTCGGCCCCTTCCCCAGACGGCGCTTCTCATAGATGATATCCACGAGACGCTCCGAATTATCCGGTAACAAGACCGTGATAACCGAACGGATGACAAACTTCGTTGCTACCAGCATCAATGCTGCCCCCAGGATTACCACAGCTATGCCGATAAGTGTAGAAAACGTGTAATTATAGCTGCCCTTCCAGAGATAAACAGCGCGAAAAATCGCCTCTTCAATATAATCAAGATATTTATAGTTGAAAATCAACGCCAAGCCCAAACTTACCAGCATGACCCCTGCTGAAAACAGCAGCAGCCAGCGCTTGAACTTCATGCCCGGATAGAGCCATTTCAATAAATGCATCTTCCCTTAACACTCCTCACGCACATGTTCATGAACATCATTCTTCATGAGGTCGCGATGCTCGAGTTTTACTGGATATTTCTTGGCACTCAGGCGGTCATAGATATGCTTAGCAATGAACACACTGCGGTGCATCCCTCCGGTACACCCCACAGCAATGACCAGCTGGCTCTTGCCTTCTTTAACATATTGCGGCACAAGGAAATCAATCATACCATCAAGCCGCTCGATGAATTCCTGCGTTACCGGCCATTTGGCAATATACTCTGCCACTTCCGGCACCGCTCCACTCTTATGCCGCATCGTCTCGATATAGAATGGATTCGGCAGGAAGCGCACATCAAGTACCATGTCTGCGTCGAGCGGCATGCCAAACTTGAAACCAAATGACAGCACATTGATATTCATCTGCTCGCCTTCGCTAGCACCAAACAAGCGCTGGATCTTATCACGAAGCTCTACTTTTTTGAGCTCCGAAGTATCGATGATATAGGTGGCCTTGGCCCTTGCCGGCGCCAGACGCTCGCGTTCCTTGGCAATCCCCTCCGAGATACGCGAAGACGGGGCCATCGGATGACGGCGCCGCGTCTCCTTATACCGGCGGATAATAACAGGATCGGACGCATCCATGAACAGCATTTCATACGACACATCATCATGATCCATATCATCCAAAATATGGATGAACGTATCAAAAAACTCACGGCTGCGCGTATCGACGACAAGTACTACTTTGCCGACATGCCCCCCCGCATGTTTGCAAAGTTCAACAAACTTCGGGATAAACACCGGCGGCAGATTATCAATGACAAAATACCCCAAATCTTCCATATAACGGCAGGCCTGTGTCTTACCGCCACCCGACATCCCCGTGACAATGACAAAGCGGAAATCATCCTTTTTCGGCTGCACAAGCGCATTCTCCATTTCATTCTCCATGATTTCACCTTCTATAGTGTTTATATTTTCTCTATCAGCCCTGCGGTATGACATAGCGGTAAATCGCGGCAGCAAACCCGTCAGCCTCACAATCCGTCGTTTCATAATCGCAGACCTTTTTGACTGCTGGTACCGCATTGCCCATAGCAATCGCCTGCCCAGCGGCCTTAAGCATCGGCAGATCATTGTCCGCATCACCGATGGCCATCGTATCCTCTATCGCAACATCCAGTCTCTTGGCCAGATTGCGGATACCCGCTGCCTTGCTCACCCCCGCATTGATGATCTCCGCATAGTTGGCATTGGAACGCACCGGTGCAATCACATCACCAAACGCAGCACGCAGATCTGCAATGCGGGCATCTGTCTCTGCCGCACTGCTCGACACAGAGAGCAGCTTGCATACTTCCGCAGTATGCTGTTTGAGGCCTTCCCAGCCCACGGCATGACCATGCACTTTCTGCGCTGCCTCATACGCCTTGGCATTCTCATCATATTCAGCATAGTAGAGCTCATCCTTACTATACGTCTGCAAGTACCAGCCCCGATCACGGCAAAAGTCCACGACACGACAGACAAGTTCAGGTTCTAAGAAACTGCTATATAGCACTTCTCCCCCTACAGTCTTTATAAGCGCACCATTATACGTGATGATTGGCACATCCACACCAAGAGCCTTAGCCACAGGCAGCGCCGCTTTGTACATGCGCCCCGTAGCAATCGTCACTGTGACACCAGCCTTGACAGCCGCCTGCGCTGCCTCTATATTCGCGGCCGATACTTGCTGCCCGCCCGGCAGCAGCGTGCCGTCCAAATCCGTTACAAAAAGTTTTACTGGCATAACTTCTCCTCCTTAACAGCGGGGAACTCATCAATCCTATTTTCTCACATTGCGCGGAAAATGCAAGTAGGCAGCCCCCCTTGAAAAAACCGTACGTATATAAGATAATAAGATTACTAACATACGCAAATTACCTGTCAGAAAGGACGTTTCCTATGTCTAAGCAGCCAATCACGCATCAGTGCAGCTTCTGCAAGCGCACGATCAAAGTCCACGATCAATACGATATGCCAATTTATGACCCGAACACCGGCTTTGCCATCTGCAAAAACTGTGTGCGCGAAATCAATCACTTCCTTGATGAGCACGATGCTGCCACCCAGCAGGAAGAGCATCAGGAATTCGCAGGACAGCTTGACGATATCCTGGCCAAGAACAAGCCACACATCATCAAGCAATATCTCGACGAATACATCATCAATCAGGACCGCGCCAAAAAGATTCTCGCCGTCGCGGTCTATAACCACTATAAGCGCATGAAGTACGGCTATCAGCATGATGATGGCACCGAAATCGAAAAATCCAACGTTATCATGCTCGGCCCATCTGGCTGCGGCAAGACGGCATTGCTCTCGCATCTGTCCAAGCTCCTCGATATCCCGTTTGCGGTAACAGACGCTTCAAGTCTCACCGAAGCCGGTTTTGTCGGCGCCGATGTAGAAGTAGCCGTCCGCAACCTCTACTATGCAGCCGACAAGGATATCGAAAAGGCCGAACACGGCATCATCTATCTTGACGAATTCGATAAGATTGCCCGTAAATCCGGCGCCAACAACTCCATCACGGCTGACCCGGGACACGAAGGTGTCCAGCAGGCACTGCTAAAAATGCTCGAAGGAAACGTTGTCGAATTTACCTCCCGCGGCCAGCGCAAGCACCCTGAAGCTCCAACCATCAAAGTCGACACCAAGAACATCCTGTTCATTGTCGGCGGTGCCTTTGTCGGCATCGATGAAGTCATCGGCAAGCGCCTGTCCAAATCTTCCTCGATTGGCTTCGGTGCCGAAGTACAGGGCAAGGACGACAAGCCCAAATTCGACGAGCTCATCCACAAGGTGCGCCCCGAAGACCTCATGCAGTACGGCATCATTCCCGAAATCATCGGCCGCTTGCCAGTCATCTGCACCTTGGAGACACTCGACGAGGACGCGCTGCTGCGCATCCTGACCGAGCCCAAAAACGCACCGGTCAAACAATACGAGAAACTGCTGGCTATGGATAATGTCCAGCTCGAATTCGCAGAAGACGCCCTGCGCGCTGTCGCCAAGAAGGCCATCGAGCGCAAAACCGGCGCCCGCTCCCTAAAGGGTATCATCGAGGACGTCATGCTCGACGTCATGTTCGACATCCCCAAATCCGAGGAACCGCGCAAAGTCATCATTACCAAAGATTGCATCGAAAACGGTGCCAAGCCCGATATTGAAAAACTTACCAAATAAAACCAAAAGCCTTCCCGCGGGAAGGCTTTTCTTGTGCGCCAATAGGATCAGATATCCATCGGCGTGATATTTTCCTGTTTCATAAACTCTGACAGCTTGCAGATGCCCGCCATGACTTCCTGATAATTCTCTGGCGTCAACGACTGAGGACCATCCGAGAGCGCCTTAGCTGGATTTGGATGCACCTCCATCATAAGGCCATCGGCACCAGCAGCAATCGCCGCAAACGCCATTGGCTTCACCATACGCCATTTCCCCGTGCCATGGCTTGGATCGACAATGATCGGCAAATGTGAAAGGTGTTTGACCGCCGCCACCGCACTGAGGTCAAGCGTATTGCGCGTATACGTCTCATAGGTGCGTATACCACGCTCGCAGAGCACAACATCCGGATTGCCAGCATTCATGATGTACTCAGCTGCATTGAGCCACTCATCGATGGTTGCTGCCAACCCCCGTTTCAAAAGAACTGGCTTGCCAGATTTGCCAACTTCCTTCAAGAGTCCGAAATTCTGCATATTGCGTGCGCCAACCTGAAGCATATCCGCATACTTCACGACGCTTTCAATCGCTTCGACCGTCGTTACCTCCGTAACAACACGCAAGCCTGTACGTTCACGCGCCTCAGCCAGATATTTAAGCCCCTCCTCTTCAAGCCCCTGGAATGAATACGGCGAAGTACGCGGTTTATAAGCACCGCCGCGCAAGAACTGCGCGCCAGCCGCCTTGACGATTTCAGCCGCTTCAAATAACTGCGCCTTGGACTCAACCGCACAAGGCCCGGCCATAACCACCGGCGTGCCATCACCGATTTTAATACCAGCCACATCTACCACGCTGTTCTGCGAATGAAATTCACGGCTGGCCAATTTGAAGCTCTTAGAGATAGCTACGGTCTTCTCTACGCCTGGCATGACATCGATGGCCACATCGGCCACCTTCGTCTTATCGCCAATAACACCGACAATCTTCTGTTGGCTGCCTTCCATAACCTTAGCCTCCAGGCCTGCAGACGTAATCACCTCGATAACATTCTTGATTTCTGCCACCGTTGCCTCCGGATTCATGATAATAACCATAGCTTATGCCTCTTTTCCTGTATCTTTTATATTCTTCTATATTATTCCACGGTCAAAACGGGAAAAGTCCCCAGATTCTTGAGCCAAATGCTTTTCTTCGCCACAGCTGCAATGGATTCCTGCAAAGACTTCACATCTGTCGTGTATTCCAAATCGAAAAAGAAGATGTACGCCCCCAGCTCCGTGCGGGCAGGACGTGACTCGATACGCGTCATATTGATGCCGCGCTGCGCAAATTCCTTTAGGACTTCGTAAAGTGCACCGGCTTTCTGCCCATCAATCTGACAGATGATCAGCATCTTTTCCTTCGGCAGGCATTCCGCACCTGTTCCGCGGCGCCGTACTTGAAAAAAGCGTGTACAATTGGCCTTATTGTCCTGAATCTCTGCTGCAACCGTCAGAAGCCCCGTGAGCTCGCCAGCCCGCTGGGTACAGATGGCAGCCCATCCCGAGGATGCCGGTTCGGCCGCTACGAGCTCAGCCGCACGCGCCGTACTGGCCACCTTTACGATTTCTGCCTGCGGGTAATGCTGCTGCAAATAGGCACGGCACTGTGATATCGGCTGCGGATGCGAGAAGATTCGCGTAATCGCTGCACCATCGCATTTCGCCATCAACTGATTGTGCACGGGCCAGATAAGTTCCCGCACAACCTCCAGGGCTTCGCTGCGCGCCAGCGTATCCAACGTAATATTGATAGCTCCTTCCAACGAATTTTCTACAGGAACCAAGGCCGTATCCAATCTGCCAGTCTCAACATCCTGCAAACATTCAAAGAGATCCGGAACCGTCACCAACTCAAAATGGTGTGACAACCGCTCATTCAGATAACTTGCTGCTGCCTCACTATGCGTGCCTTTCGGCCCCAGCACCCCCATCGTCTCGCTCATAACCAACCGTCCTCCCATCCTGCCTTGCAAAAAGGCCCCGTCCTCCGAAGGACAGGGCCTTGAATGGTATTATGATAACATACAGTCATCACAACCGCAAGCGATATTTACAACATTACATGTTATATCCACACTACGCAAACACTTGTCTTAGAACTTATCTTTCAGCTTTAACAAATCTGGGCAGAGATCGCCGATTGAGCTTGCCAGCTCCTCCTTAGGCTGTAAGATATCAAGCACCGGCTGCATAGTTGCCTTGAATTTTTCATCGTCCTGCATAAGCACAAGAATCGCACTCGTATTGATAGCATCTGCCAAAGCCGTATGCTGCTCACCCTCGAATTTATGATCCATCGCCCCTAATGCATGTTTTAAGGCCAAGCTGTTATGCAGCCCCAGACGATCATCAAACTCCTGCTGTAAGTCAACCCAGCGGCTATCGAGCCACTGCACATCAAAATCCGGCATCTTGAAACGGCATTCCTTCTTGAGCTGTTTGATATCCGACATGCTCCACGAATAGATGCGCGTTTCCTCCTCACCAATCCAGTCAACAAAATTCTGGAAACAGATTTCATAGCTGTCCTTGCCATCAACCATGGCCTGCGTAATCCCTGTCAGGTTTGTGATATGCTTCTTGATTGGCCCATAAGCAGGTGCCACATAGCACTGGAACTCCGCCTCCTGCTCAAACTTCTCATTGAGCCGCACAGCACCGAACTCAATGACCTCCTCATTGATCTTACGGCGGACCTCACGGAATTCCCGGCTTACCGGATTCATCTCCAAGTCGACGACAACATACTTCATCTGTAACCCCTGCACTTTCTGTACGTTTTCTTCTTCCTCCTTATTCTACGTTATCCCGCCATTTTCTTCAATAGGATTCTATGCTATCATAAAAGAGAATCAAATCAGAAAGGATTTGCCCATGAAAACATATCGTCTCTATCTATTTGACTTTGACTACACACTCGTCAACTCCGAATCTGCCATCCTTAAATGTTTCCATATCACGCTCGACAAAACCGGCTGTCCACAGCGTGAAGACGACGATATCCGCCGCACGATTGGCTTACCGATGCTCGATGCCATCAAATGTGTCATAAACTCCGACAACGATAACAAGGCACGCGAGTTCCTAAATGTCTACAAGCATGAGGCTGACCGCTATATGACCGCAGGCACGCATTTCTTTCCACATACAATCTGCACGCTTCAAGCTCTGCGCGACCGCGGCGCCCGCATTGGCATCATTTCGAGCAAAACACGCTCGCGCATCCAGGAAAAGTTCGATTGTGACAAAGTATCCGGACTTATCGACCACATTATCGGCAGCGACGATGTCAGCGCTCATAAACCTGATCCCGAAGGCATAAAAAAAGCCATGGCCTGGTTTGCCGTTTCTCCAGATGAAGTGCTTTATACCGGCGACAGCTATGTTGATGCCGGTGCCGCCCAAAATGCCGGCGTGGACTTTGCCGCTGTAACGACTGGCACCACTACCAGCGAGGACTTCGCTGCTTATCCCCATGTAAAAATCATGCGGGACATCGCCGAATTACTGACCTAACAAACGACAGATGCCTTATATACAAAAAGGAGCTGTGAAGATGCAGACCGTTACTTGCCCTCTTTCTTCATAGCTCCTATTTCATCTGCAAAAATTACATCAACATGCCAACAGCAGCCCCACGGCTATGGTTGTTGATCCCGCCAAGCGCACCAGCGGACTGCTGGCTGAGACTCTGCAGCCCCTGCTTGATGGCCCAAAGTGCCGCCTGCTCCTGTGTATTCGAGCTGGCAAGATTCACAGACTCTTTGGCAATGTCTGCCGAGTCCATCGTCTCAGCCGTAGCCACGAGATTCTCTTCCTGCGTCGTATAGTTTGACGACTGGTACGTAAGCCCCTGCTGCGCAGCACCGATATTCGTTGCCTGATCGGTAGCCGCATTCAGGGCGCTGTCGACCTTGTCAAGCGCCGCACCGATTGACGATGCATCCGTCAGATCAATCGTGCTCTTACCTTCGCTGTCCGTAAGCCCCAGCCCCTGCGACGTCATATTGCCCAGGCTGACTGTACTGTAGCCATCAGCACCAGCTACCGTTATCGACTGGCTGCCAGCCAAGAGTTTCTTGCCATTATACGTCACCGACGCATTGTCATCGATGGACGAAATAGTCTGCTCAACCGATTTCTGCAAAGCCGCCAGATCCGTTTTCCCATTGGTACCATTGGCCGCCTCAAGCAACGTGGAACGCAACGAGGACAAGCTGTTCACCGTTTCGTTAACAGCTCCAGCTGCCGTTGACAGCATGGAATTTGCCGTCTGCGTATTGCTGTTCGACTGCGCCACTGCGCCAATATTGGAATACGTACGCTGGATAATCGCATAGTCAGACGGGCCATACGAGGCACTAGGATACTTGGAACCAGTAGCGATCTTCTGAACACTGCTGCTCTGTGTCGACTGAACCTTATTCAGCGTGTTCAGCGAGTGGTTGACACCACTCATAATGCCATTGATGCTCATAAGCATCCTCCTTTCTCTTCTTTTTCCCAAAACCTTATAACGAAAGCCTACGAATTTACGCAGGCTTTTCTGCTTATATTATAAAAGAAATTCGCTAGTTCTGCAAGAAAAATCATTATCTCTGCCGATAAAACCTTGCAAAAAGATAATAATAATGATAGAATAAAATACGTTGATGCGGGTATAGTTCATCGGTAGAATGCCAGCTTCCCAAGCTAGAGAGGTGGGTTCGATTCCCATTACCCGCTCCAATCGAATGTTAAGCTACATGGTTTCCATGTAGCTTTTTTACTTACTGGGAGGTTTTCATCATGCATGCTGTTCGTTCGTTTCGCCCGTTGTTTGCCTTTTGCGGTCTGACAGCTGTCCTGCTGTCCTCGCCCCAGCCTTCTCTGGCCGCCTCGCCAGCAGCAGTTGCTGCCCAAACGCCGGTCAGCAACCGGACCTTGGCCAATCGGCCTGATTTTTCCATGAAGCTGCCCGGCGAAATCAATCCAAAAGCCATCCGTGAGGTACATTGGAAAGTCCGGCCGCTCTATGATACCCCGCTGATGAATGCTGATATCAATCCCACCACCATCACCATTCTAGGCCCGGCCGAAGCCACGCAAGAGCAAATGATCGCTTTCATCAAAAAGCGCAATGCGCATCCAAAACTCAACTGCACCGTGGAAGATATCGTAAACTTCTACTACCAGGAAGCCGGACGCGAAGGCGTTCGTCCCGACGTTGCTCTCTGCCAGGCACTCAAAGAAACGGGCTTTTTCAACTATGGCGGCGATGTCGCACCGAACCAGAATAACTTCTGCGGTCTCGGTGCACTTGGCAACCACCATGAGCCAGGGCATAGCTTTGCCACACCACAGCTTGGCGTACGCGCCCACATCCAGCATCTGCTGGCTTACGCGCGCGCCACGCAGCCGGGCCTGCCGATTGTCGATCCACGCTACTGGCACATCGTCCAAAACCGCCCCGATCTCTACGGCAAAGTAACAAAATGGACAGGACTCAATGGCACCTGGGCCGTTCCCGGAAAAACCTATGGGCAGGATATCCTGCGCCTCTGGCATCAGGCCCAGGCCCCTGATGCTTCTGATGCCTCGCTCCATGCAGCCGATAACAAAGTCAAGAAAGCCCCCGATGAAGCATCCGCCTATACCTACCGTGGCATCGTCCGCTACAATCGCCAGGACTACCGTGCCGCCTTGGCCGATTTCACGCAAGCGCTCCAGCTCGCACCCCAATCTGGCGAAGGATATTATAACCACGCTTTGGCCGCTGCTAAACTCGGCGATACAAAAACAGCCCAAAAAGATTATGATACCCTGCTGAAAATCTCCCCAAAACTGGCACAGGCCTGGTATAACCGCGGACGCCTGCGTTTTGACCAAAAAGACTATGATGGTGCCATCAGCGATATGATGCAGTTACTGATGCTCGAAGACCGGTCCGCCTTTGCCCGGAATCTCATCGGCGTCGCGCATATCCAGCAAAAGAAATATGCCACCGCCTGGATGGACTTTGCCGCCGCAGCCGCCATCAACTCGGCCAATATGGATATACTGGCCAACCAGTTCATCATGGAAGCCTGTCTCAAACAAAACAAGTAGATCGCAACTACAAAAAGAGCTATGAAGAGTATTATGTCTCCTCATAGCTCTTTTATTATCCCGCCTGTTCGCCACCTATAGCGGTAGAAAGCATCTTCTTCCGAGTTATACCTTATCCGCTTTTGGCATCATTGCCAGGCAGGCAATGCCATATCAATGCGTGATAGCCAGTACGGCTGTCCATCATCGATAGGATTCAGCTTGTATATCCATGGATCGCGTGTCGGCACGATTTTGTAATCATCGGGAAGTCCCATGATTACCTTCATACCATACTCAGCCTGCTGCTGCTGACGCACCTGCTCCTGGGCCAGTGATTCCCAGGTATAGCCCGCATTGTTATCCGAATGCGTGATTTGCGCCAAGCCGCCATGCTCAACCATATGCGTCTCATAGAGTGTCGCCCCTGGCGGCAGTTCCGCTACCAGTTTGATGTTCCGTGGTACTGACGATACCTGTACCAAAATAACCTTGTCACGATATATCGTTCCATCTCCACCGGTAATGGCCGTATGACGAGGAACAAATGCCACAATGTCCACATATTCAGCGTCAGCTGATCCCTTGACCCACAGATACTTCGTGAAGTCCTGCAAGACCGAAGCAGCTTCCACCGGCGCATTGCGCTGCATCGTGCTTTCAAAATCCTGACGGTCCCTATCCGAACGCCACCACGAATCGCCACACGACAAATCATACGCTTTGATCTTGCCCGTCTGCAAAGCCTCGCGGATTGTATTCCCTGCATTAGCAAAATGTTCCCTTATCTGCGCTATCGCCGCTTCTTCCTTGGCCACAGCTGCTTTCTGACGGCAATCCTGATACATCTGCTTGACTTCATCCGTGCCATATCGGCTCGACGCCGCCGCTCGCAAATCAGCCTCCGCCTCAGAAAATTGGCCACGACGGTAGCGGCAGACGCCACGCACATATTCAGCCATGCCCATCATACCGGGCAGCAGCAGATCTCTGGCCTGGCGGTTGTACATCGACGTATTGGCATCGCGCTCCGCCTGCTCATAATCACCTAACAGGAAACGGCAGTAAGCCCGCCCCGCATAGCCGCCCAATCGCTCATTGATATGGATGGCCTTGGTATAAAGCGTGATAGCCTGCTCATAATCACCAGCCGCCCGCAGCTGATTGGCTTGCTCCAAAAACTGTACCGCGCGTTTATTGTCTTCCGGCGTTACCTTGCGATACACTTTCTGATTCGCCTGTGCGATAGGCAAATCCACCGCAACAGACAATGGGGCCGCCACCAGTACGACAGCCAGGACGCTGCAAAGCAATTTTCTCATACAATGCCGCCTTACTGCAACCGCGCTGCGTACTCAGCCGGAATATCTTTTGCCCCTGGTCTAGCTTCATGATAAGCTCTGTATTCCATCAGCGCACTGTCTTCAGCACCCTGCGCATGGAAGATATCCCCCGCCAGCTTATAGGCATACGTATTGGCATCCGGCGACTGCAACGCCATATTGCAATCATTCAAGGCACTGTCCAGATTGCCCATGTCCTTGTAAATAATGGCACGTGCCACATAGCTTGAGCCGAGCTTCGGGTCCATAGCGATGGCTTCATTGGCCAGCTGCAATGCCGCATCGAATTTACCCTGCTTGCCCATGACGGTTGCCAGGCCGCTCTTAGCCGACGGATTATTCGCATCCAGTTTAGCCGAACGCTGGAATTCCTGTTCCGCCAAGTCTGTAAGCCCCATCTTCAGATAGGTTCTGCCGTTTACCGCCTTATCATCCGAATCTTCCTTACGGCCTGCCTGCTTCTGGCGCAGATCACGATTGCTCTGTTTGCGCTCCATCTCCTCCTTGAGATATTCCGCACGCGCATTGTCCTTCGCATCATGCTCATAAGCACGCTCAACCAGTGCCTGGAAACGCTGTCCCAGTCCCTTCTCCATCTTCAGCGCATTTTTCAACGGTTTATACGCAGGATCATTGGTAAGGAAATCAACCGAACCATCCGGCATGGTCTTGAAATTCCAGGACGTGAAGAAACGGTTATCATGGAATCCCTTGGCAATACCACCGGAAATCAGATACGCCATTTCCTCCGCATCCTGCATGCCATCCGGTTCTGCCGTCAGCAGCAGTTCGTTGTCAAAGTAGATATCATTGACATTCTTGACCTCGGTATGGCCAATGCCGTAATTATGCAACAACTGAGCCATATCTTTAAGGCGCTTGCGCGTATCCGGATGATCGCTAGGATTGAAGAAATCCGTGACCTGGTCACGATGCTCCGTATAATAACTCATACGTGCCATCACAGCTGCTGGTCCGCCTGGATTAAAGCCTGCCGACGCCATGACGAAAAAGCCATTGCGATCAGCATCCCGCTCATCCGGCACGTTGATATTCTTGACCGACAGAAAACGGATTGTGGTATCCGACAAAGTCGCCAGGCTCGCACCTACACCGAAATTGGATGCACTAAGCGCATCATTAGCCATCCCCGACACAGCACTCGCCCAGGCACTCTTAGCCACACTGTTGGCAATATGCTGATTGAATCCATGGGTCATCTCATGTCCCAGGACAGCTGCGACCATATCCCGATTATAACCGCATTTCTGAACAAAGCCATCGTACACCGTGATAAAGTCCGCAAAATCACAGCTGGCATTGAATTCATCATTGGGCACGACCTGCCAACGGAACGGCAGCGAATTATTGCGCAGAACATAATCCCCCTGCTCAACCATCTGCTTCATGATAGCATCCGTCATTGCCACTGCCTGAGCATCTACAGGGCGCTCTGCCTTCGCCTGGCGTAATGCCAAATCATGTCTGGCATTCTGAACCGTAGGGTTGTCCCCCGCAGACAGGAACTGCGACCGCAGAGTATCCGACGTTACTGCCGCATTGATTACACCGCCCAGCACGTCCCCCCAGCCAAAAGCCTGGGCCGTCGGCATACCGACAGGCATCGAGGCTAAAAGTCCCGCTGCAAAGACTGCTGCCAGCGCCCTTTTCTTCATCTTCTTCTGTACGATTTTCCGTCCTTGATTCATAATTTCCTCCCAAACAATCTCAAAACAATTCATTTCCGGTAAATATCTCCTAAGGCAGAGACATCTAATCCGATTATAATCTTCTTCCTAGGAATTTACAATATTCAGTTTCTCTATTTTTTTGCAACTTGTCACTGCTACACACTATCCGCCAAAAATCTGAAACAGTCAACCAATCCCTATAGCCTGCATTGAACACACCAGCGTTTCGTGTTAGGCTAAAATTGACAATACGATAGAAGGAGTGGCTCAAATGAATTTTCTCGGATTTGATGTGGGCGGCAGCAGCATAAAGTATGCCGTGATTGACGAAACTGGCAAGTTCCAGCAAAAAGGTTCGGCCCCGACCCCCAAGACCCTGCCGGAGTTCTATGCCAAACTGGAATCTGTAAAAAACACTATGGCAGACAAATATACACTTCACGGTGTGGGCTTCAGCCTGCCGGGGGCTGTCGATGATAAGGCCGGCATCATCGGCGGTAGCAGTGCGCTTCCCTATATCCACGACTTTCCCATCCGCGATGCCCTGGCTGCCATGCTGAAGCTGCCCATCGCCATGGAGAACGACGCCAACTGCGCCGCACTCGGCGAGGTTTGGACTGGTGCTGGCCGCAACTATCAGGATGTCGCCTTCTTCGTGCTAGGTACTGGCGTCGGCGGTGCTCTCGTCCACAATAAAGAAATCATCCATGGTGCACATCTACATGGTGGCGAATTTGGCTACATCTATATCAGCGAGCGCCAAAATATCCTTAGCGAAAGTGGCTGCTCAGGTGCGCTTGCCCGCCGAATGGCTAAAGACCGAAGCCTGCCCATCGACGCCCTTGATGGCCGCGCCATCTATCAGATGGCCGAAGCCGGCGACACTGCTGCCCGCCGCTATATCGACGATATGTATGCATATCTGGCACGTGCCATCTACGATATCCAATACATCTTCGATCCTGAGGTCTTTTTGCTCGGCGGTGCCATCAGTACCCGTACAGATCTTATTCCAGGCATCGAGCAGCATATCGACCGCATCATCGCAAACGCCCATGTCGCCCGTATCCGGCCGGTCATCATTGCCTGCCAACACGGCAACGATGCCAATCTGCTCGGCGCAGTTGCCAATCTGAAACAAAAACTCCGTATCTGAACACCAAAACACCCCATAACGGTATGTCTGCCGCCATGGGGTGTTTTGGTGTTATCTTTATTGCGCCAGGCCTAAATCAGCCATGACTTTTTGAATTTTTTCCGTGTCGATTGGCTTGGACGCATATGCATCACAACCGAGCTTGAACGCCTGATCGATTACATTCACATCAGCAATAGCGGACATGATGATGACCTTCATCCGCTCAGCAACAGGGACACGATACTGCTCCTCCAGCCTGCGGACAACCTCAAGCACCTTGAGACCATCGACCTTCGGCAGCATGAGATCCAAACAAAGCAGTCCATACGGTTCATGCATTTTCATGGACTCAAGGACATGATCGATTGCGTCCATGCCATCGGCCGCAGAATCGCAATGCCCATAATCCTTCATGAATCCTTCCAGGAAATTACGGCTAAGCCGGTCATCCTCTGCCAGCAGTATCCTCATACCTCTCCCTCCACCTTGCTGCAGCTCACGCTTCTATCCTCTTTAGCATACTACAAAAGCAACATATTGTACAGGAAATCCCTGTCCACATGCACCACTGCTGTCTGCCAAAATTCTAGCGGACAGGTCCTGTTGAATCTCGTGCGATAAGCACGTTATCCAACGTAATCCGTTTACTCTTGCCGCCTCTGATCTTTTCTGTCAATAATGCCGCGGCATTGCTGCCAAGCTGGAACATATTCTGATCCATCGTCGTCAATTTGGGCTCGATAAGCCGCGATAACGAGATATTATCATAGCCAATGACCGATATATCTTCGGGCACTTTAAGCCCCAGCCGCTTGCAAGCATTCAGCGCCCCCACCGCCATGAGGTCATTGCAACAGAAAATTGCCGTAGGCTTCACCTGCGGGATAAACGCCAGCAGGCTTTCCATCGTCGAATCGACAGTCTCTACACCATTACCCTCGCCAATATTCACAATCAGCCGCTCTTCCAGCCGCTTGTTTTCCGCCATGTGCTGGCGATATGCCTCCTCCTTGATGGCATATGAATCCGAATTGGCACCACGCACAAACAAGATACGCCGATGTCCAAGCTCTTCCAAGTACTCCAATGCCTGACGTGAGCCGAGTTTCTCATCGTTGCCCACATAAGACACATTCGGGATGCGATGATAACCGTTGATGAATACCAACGGAATCCGTTTGACGAGATCTGCATAAAAACTTTCTTTGATGTCAGCCGTATTCGGACTGATGACAATAATCCCCGAAACATTGCGTGAAACCAGCGCGTTGATACAGTTCATTTCCTGCTGGGGATCATTCTTTGCACAGTTGAGCAACAAGGAAAGGCCGTCCTTGCGGACGGTCTCCTCGATACCATCAATAACTTCGGCAAAGAACATATTATATAAACTGGGAACAACCACGCCAATGGTCGATGACCGGCGCATATTGAGTTCGCGCGCCTGCACATTGGGAACATAATGCAGCGTCTCAATAGCCGCCTGCACGCGTTCGCGTGTCTCTACCTTAACGGGATAATTGCCATTGACCACGCGCGAAACGGTAGCCACAGACACCCCCGCCATTTTTGCCACATCGACAATCGTCGCATTTTTCCTATCTTCCACGAATGACTCCCTGCTTTCTCTGTTACCTTGCCGAAACAGCTGCCCTTCTCAGGCCAGGCTGTCCACAAAACGGTCAAAAGCCGCCATGCCTTCATCGTCACGCTTGTAGACACCCGCATGCGTCAGCACCGTCTTGAACACCTGACCGATTTCCTCCTTGAGGATGTTTTCAACATTTCCAGCCGTAACCTGCGGATATTTGGCTGCCAGCATCTTATACCACTCAGCATGCTTGGCAATAGACTCAATCCCCGCAATATCCGGCGTCCCCTTGACAAGCTCTTCCCCAACGCGATGCATCTCATCCTTCAGGCGGGCCGGCAATACCGCCAGCCCCATGACCTCAATGAGACCGATATTTTCCTTCTTGATGTGATGTACCTCCGCATGCGGATGGAAAATCCCCAGCGGATGCTCGGCGCTCGTGCGATTGTTGCGCAGCACAAGATCAAGCTCGTACAAGCTGCCGCGGCGGCGTGCAATCGGCGTAATCGTATTGTGCATTTCTCCCTCGCTTGCCGCAAGGATGCCCACACTGGCATCGCTGTAAGAACGCCATGCAGCAAGAATCTTTTCCGCCAATCCTGCGAGCGCTTCCCGATCCTCGCCTGTCAACCGCAATGTCGACATTGGCCACTTGACACGGCCCACCTTTATGTCCGGATAATCCTTGATCACATAGCTTTTCTCAACTGGCGCCTTGGCCATGGCAAACGTATGCCGGCCGCCCTGGTAATGGTCATGCGAAAGGATGGAACCGCCAACGATCGGCAAATCAGCATTCGAGCCCAGGAAATAATGCGGGAAAATCGTGACAAAATCCAGCAGATTCTCAAAGCTTTTGCGTGACACCTTCATCGGGATATGCTTGCGGTTCAGCACGATGCAATGCTCGTTATAATACGTATAAGGCGAGTATTGCAGGAACCAACGATGACCAGCCAGGCGCAACGGAATCAAGCGATGCGTCTGCCGCGCTGGATGACCGGCATGACCGGCATATCCCTCGTTCTCGCGACACAGCAGGCACTGCGGATACGAACTGGATTTTACCAGCTTGGCCTTGGCGATATCACGCGGATCCTTCTCAGGTTTTGACAGATTGATCGTGATATCAAGATCACCATACTCCGTTGCCGTCTGCCAGACGACATTCTTGTCGATACGATCCTTACGGATGTAGTTTGACGCAATACTCAGCTTGTAGAAATTATCCGTCGCAGCTTTTGGTGCTCGCGCATAATCGCTGTTGAAACGGCGGATGACCTCTGATGGCCGCGGCATCACACAGTCCATAATGCGCGTATCAAAAAGATCGCGTTCATTCGTCGTATCCTCGATAAGACCTTGTGCCACCGCATGTCCAAGCATATTCTGGAGGATTGGTGCTGCTGTTTCCAGCGTTTCACTGATTTCTTCTGGCACAAACTCCTCCACTTTCAATACATCGAGCAGTTTGTTGGCCGCATAAAAAGTATCTTCTTCATTCATAAGTCCGCGCTGCTTGGCAAAATGCAGCAGCCGGTTGATTTCTGTATTGATTGACACTGTAATCTTCCTTTCGGCTGAAACTCTGTTCGGTTATTTCTCGTAACCGTCCGGGTGCTTCTGATGCCAATTCCAGGCCGTGCCAATGACTTGCCCGACATCCGTATAACGCGGCTGCCAGCCAAGGACCTTGCGTGCCTTCTCGCTTGAAGCAATCAGCTGAGCCGGATCGCCGGCACGGCGCTTGCCCATCTCGACCTTGATATCCTTGCCCGTGGCCTTCCTGGCCGCCTCAATCATCTCCTTGACCGAAAACCCTTTGCCGTTGCCGAGATTGAAGATATTGCTCTCGCCACCCTTGCGCAGGTATTCAAGCGCCAGCACATGCGCATCCGCCAAGTCGATAACATGGATGTAATCGCGCAGGCAGGTACCATCCGGCGTCGCATAATCGTCGCCAAATACCGTGATATGATCACGCTTGCCCAACGGCACCTGCAGGATCAGTGGAATAAGATGTGTCTCGGGATGATGATCCTCGCCAATCGATCCATCCTCGAGAGCACCCGCTGCATTGAAGTAACGCAGCGACACATAGCGTATACCATCAGCACGGCTGACCCACTTCATCATTTTTTCCATCGTACGCTTCGTCTCACCATAAGTGTTCGTCGGATTTGTCTCATCGTCTTCCATGATAGGCACGCGTTTCGGCTCGCCATAGACTGCCGCCGTCGAAGAAAATACAATCTTGTCTACGCCATGACGCACCATCGCCTCAAGCAATACCTGCATGCCATAAACATTGTTGTTGAAGTATTTGAGCGGTTTTTCCATGCTCTCGCCGACCAGCGAATTGGCAGCAAAATGAATGACTGCCTCAATCTTATTCTCCGTGAAAATCCTATCAAGGACAGCGGCATCGCGGATATCCCCCTCGTAGAACTTTGCCTTGGGATTCAGCGCATCGCGATGGCCCGACTGCAGATTATCGACAATAACGACCTCTTCGCCTTTAGCCACGAGCTGATGCACCGCATGCGAACCAATATAGCCGGCTCCGCCGCAAACAAGAATAGACATAATGGAAACTCCCTTTCTATCCGTAAATAATCAAAACAGAAATCGCTTTCTATTTTATCATGTTTTCTATACGTTTTCTACGCTGCTTTTCTATATCTTTTCTCAGTCCAGACGATGCGTGCCATCGGCAATGCTGGCCACATAGAAGCTCGGCGCATAACCGATGATTTCCGTATAGGCCTTGCTGATATTTTCCTTAAATGCTGGAATTGCATCGTTGCGGACAAGACTGACCGTGCAGCCGCCAAAACCGGCACCTGTCATACGCGAGCCGATAACACCATCCTGCGCCCAGGCAAGTTCCGCCAGCGTATCAAGGTTCTTCCCCGTAACATCGTAGTCATCGCGCAGTGAGAAATGCGACGCATCCATGAGCTTACCGAAGCGCTTGACATCATCCTGCTCCAGTGCCGCCACAGCCTCGAGCGTGCGATTGTTCTCGTAGACGGCATGACGGGCGCGCTGACGCTCGAGCGGTTCAGCGATATGACCAGCCAGCTTGTTGAATTCCTCATTGGACAGCTCACCAAGAGCCGTAAGTTCCGGCTTCACTTCTTTGAGCTCATTGAGCGCATGTTCGCACTGTGCACGGCGGACATTGTAGGCACTCGACGCCAAGCTATGCGGCTTGTTCGTGTTCGTGATGACAATGCTTGCGTCTTTGAGCGCAATCTTGCTGTAACGATATGTAAGAGTATTGCAGTCCAGCAGGATGGCACAGTCTTTTTTTCCCATACCTACAGCAAACTGATCCATGATACCGCAATTGACACCGACAAAAACATTCTCCGCTTTCTGTGAGAGCTTGACCATTTCTACCATATCGAGGCCAAAGCCGAAGGCATCATTGAGGATAACTGCTGTCAGCACTTCAATCGATGCCGAAGACGACAGCCCCGAACCGCCCGGCAGCGTGCCATTGATAACAATATCAAAGCCGTGGCTGCAAGCATGACCAGCTTGTTCAAATACGCGGACTACTCCCATCAGATAGTTGGCCCAGTCTTTTGCTTTATCGTATGCAAGTCCCTTCATGGGGAACTCTATGACCCCTTTATCCGCAAGGTTCATAGAGTATACGCGCGTCTTATCATCGTCACGGTCAGCGACCAACGCGTATGTACCGAGGGAAATCGCACAAGGGAACACATGACCGCCATTGTAATCTGTATGCTCACCAATCAGGTTGACACGGCCCGGCGAAAAATAGCTCCGCGTTGCCTTGGCGCCGAATTTTTCCGTAAAAACCGCTTTCATTTCCTTTAAGATTTCCTGCTCCATTTTCTTTTCCTCCCCATAATCAAGTAAACGTTTTCATTTATTTCCAAAAACAAGATGCAAACCGACATCCTATCGCATTTGCACCGTATTTCGTTTTGTTGCTTATAGTTTAACGCGATTGACCATGAAAGTCAAGATTTTTGTAAACGTTTTCTAAAATAGGTAAAAACAATCGCTTGCCAGCAACACCGCCAGCAAGCGATTATCTGCCAAAAGGATATATCTCTTTGCTCATTCCGCTTGCGGATTGTTCAGCTTATTGAACAGCTCCTCGAAGCGCTTGTTGATTTCCGCATGGGTATCTTTGGTTATCTGCGGCATATCATCCTCGCCCATAGCATCCTTCCAGGTGATACCAGCCTGACGGAATCCCTCTTCGACTGCATCCTGCATAGCCTTTAGCTTGTCCGGATCGCCACCAGCAATCGAGGTCGCCATATCCATGATGCGCGACGCTACACTGTCAACCGAATAAGCACCGCCATCCTCTACGGCCTTGGCCGCTTCTTCCGGTGTCGTAGCAACCTCTGGCAACGCAAACTTGTCTGCGCCGATCAGTATGCCATCAAAGTTCAACTGGCCAATCCCCTGATCCAACCAGCCTTGCAGCTTGAGATTCTGTTCGGTCAGCGTCTTGATCATGAGCTGATAACTCTTTTGGATACCCTCTTTGAGAATATCCACCTGTTCAGCCGTCATGCCTTTCGTTGCCCCCGATGCCTTTTGCGCTGCCTCAGAGATATCCAAGCTATAGGCCTCAGTTGTCGTAGTTGTTGTCGTCAGATTCTTCCCGGCATCCGTCGTTGTCGACGTTGTTGTTTTCTTGTAGCTCGCGCTCAGTGCAGCGGTCTGCTGGGAGAGCGAAGCAATGTTGTTGACATCCATGTTAGCTTCCTCCTTAATGTTTTACACGTACACCTACACATATCAGAGTAAAGTATTCCTACTTATATTATCCATAAAAACGACCGAAAAGGCAAGCAAAAATTCGCTTGCCTGCCTGTATTCATTGCTGGATATCATGAAAATTTGACCGTATGGATAACTTTGTAACCTTTTGCTTCAATTTTCTCTTTCAACGAAGAAACATCCGGGATATCGCCGCGAATGACAATCTCATAGCTGCCATCAGCCTGCTTGCAAGTCACGAGACTATCTATCGAAAGGCCCTCTGCCGTAAAAATGCCCGAAAGCTCATTGACGACACCGATCTTGTTATCGACTAGTACCGTAAGGCGCGTCTTGCCGCCCGTAAGTTCCATGACATCCACGAACGTTTTGAATATATCAGTCTCAGTAATTACGCCCACAACAGCCCCGACCTGTGAAATCACGGGCAGGCCGCCAATTTTTTTGTCATACATGATAAGGGCTGCTTCCTCGATCGTCGCATCCTCACGGACCGAGATAACATCCTTTTTCATGATTTCAGCGACCGTCAGCTTGTCCAATAAGGATTTTTCCTCATAGCGCGACAAAGTCGTCGCCGGCGACGGTGCCACACGCATGAGATCTTTATCACTGAAGAACCCCACCAGCTTACCGTCTTCTACCACGGGCAGACGGCGAAAATTCCCTTTCTTCATCGCCAGCGCCGCATCATCCAAGGAAGTGTCCGGCGTCACTGTTACGGGATTTTTGGCCATGCGATTTGCAACAAACATATTGATATCCTCCATTTCCGCTTCCGAAGCAGGCTTCGGGCTTCTGCGCTGTTTATAGTAAAAGGATTCGCCAAATCACGGCGAATCCCTGCTTCTTTTTTCCCGGCTCTCAGCCGCCAAGATACGCCTTGCGTACATCCTCGCTAGCCGCGAGCTCCTTCGCATCCCCTGAGAGCGTGATACGGCCTGTCTCAAGCACATAAGCACGGTTAGCAATCGAAAGTGCCATATTTGCATTTTGCTCAACCAGCAGTACCGTCGTACCAGACTTATTGATATCGACAATTATATTGAAGATCTCTTTGATGAGCAGCGGCGCCAAGCCCATCGACGGCTCATCAAGCAACAACAGACGCGGACGGCTCATAAGTGCGCGGCCCATCGCAAGCATCTGCTGTTCACCGCCCGACAAGGTTCCTGCGATCTGGTCTTTGCGCTCCTCAAGCCGCGGAAACAATTCAAAGATATGCTTGACATCCGCCTTGATTCCATCCTTGTCCTTGCGTGTGAAAGCCCCCAGATCCAGATTCTCCATAACCGACATCTCAGCAAAGATACGGCGGCCTTCCGGCACCTGGCTGATTCCCGTGCGCACGATTTCATGGGCACGCATCCCAGCAATATCCTGACCTTCAAATGTCAGTGTACCAGTCTTCGGCTTAAGCAAACCAGAAATCGTGCGCAATGTCGTCGACTTGCCAGCTCCATTTGCTCCAATCAGCGTAACGATCTCGCCCCGGTTGACCTCCAAACTGATTCCTTTGATAGCATGGATGGCATCATAATAGACGTTCACGTCTTTGAGTTCCAACATTTTGCCCATTATGCCTCGCCTCCCAAATATGCCCGGATAACCTCGGGATCATTCTTGATATCGGCAGGCGTTCCCTGCGCGATAATCATACCATATTCAAGCACATAGATACGCTCACAGATACCCATGACAAGGCTCATATCGTGCTCAATAAGAAGGATAGTCAGACCAAATTCCCTGCGTATCCAGGCAATCATCTCCATGAGCTCCTTCGTCTCCTGCGGGTTCATGCCGGCAGCCGGCTCATCAAGCAGCAAAAGTTTCGGTTTAGCGGCCAGCGCCCGCGCAATCTCAAGGCGTCGCTGAGCACCATATGGCAGATTCTTTGCCAATTCCTCAGCCTTATCCTCAAGATGGAAAATTTTCAACAGGTCCCGCGCCTCTTCCTCGATGCGTTCTTCTTCCTTGAAATAACGCCCCATGCGGAATACCGACTCCAGCAGCCCGTATTTTACATGAAAGTGAAACGCAATCTTGACATTCTCCAAAACCGTAAGTTCTGAAAACAAGCGGATATTCTGGAATGTGCGCGCAATGCCACGCTGTGTGATCTGATACGGCTTGAGCCCAACAATACTATTGCCAGCAAAGGTAATGTCCCCCGTTGTCGGCTGATAGACACCCGTGATCAGATTGAATGCCGTCGTCTTACCAGCACCATTCGGCCCGATAAGACCGATAAGCTCCCCTTTATTGATATGGAAATTGAAATCCGAAACTGCCTTGAGGCCGCCAAAAACCTCAGACACATCCGTCGCTTTAAGTAATTCGTTGGCCATCAGTTACGGCCTCCCTTCTTGAATATTTTGCGCAGGATGCCCATATTGGTGAGCTCCATGTAGCCAAACAAGCCCTGCGGGCGATAGAACATCAACAAGATCAATGCCAGCGCGTAGATAATCATACGGAACTCTGGCCAGCTTGCCAAGGCTGCCGAAATGAATGTGACGACAAAGGCACCAGCAATCGAGCCTGTAATCGACCCCAAGCCACCCATGACAACCATAATCAAATAGTTGAATGACTGCATGAACGTAAATGAGTTCGGGCTGACAAGATAGAAGCAATGTGCAAACAAGCCGCCGGCTACACCAGCAAATGCCGCACCGATTGTGAAGGCCATAACCTTGAACTTCGTCGTGTTGACGCCCATCGACTCAGCAGCAATCTCATTCTCACGGATAGCCAGGCACGCACGGCCATGATTCGAGTTCACGAAATTCTTGATGAAAAACAAAGAAAACAGCATGAGAAAAAACACCCAGGCAAAATTCGTATGATGCGGAATCCCCTTAAAACCTGCAGCACCACCTACATAATCAATGTTCATTATGACTACGCGGATAATCTCGCCAAGCCCCAGCGTCGCAATCGCCAGATAATCTCCACGCAAGCGCAGCGTCGGAATGCCAATCAAAAAGCCCAGGAATCCTGCAGCCACACCTCCTGCGAGCAAAGCCACGGCAAACGGCAAATGGAAATTCGTCGTCAACACGATACCAACATATGCTCCAACTGCCATGAAGCCCGCGTGCCCAAGCGAGAACTGGCCGGTATAACCATTGATGAGATTGAGGCTCACCGCCATGATGATATTAATACCAACAATCAACAGATTCAGCTGCCAGAACGAGCTAAGCACACGTCCCGTGATGAGCCCCTGCAAAACCGCGAACAGAATAATGGCGAAGCCCAGCATGATGCAGTCATTCTTGCGTAAATATTTCATGAAGCTCCCCCCTTAGACTTTTTCTTTCGTGTTCTTGCCAAAGATACCTGTCGGTTTGAACAAGAGCACCAGGATCAAGATGGCAAATGCAGCGGCATCACGGAATGTCGACGAGACGAAACCAGAAACAAAGGCCTCAACAACACCAAGAATCAATCCGCCGACCACAGCTCCCGGCAAGATGCCGATACCACCGAGGACCGCAGCAACAAACGCCTTAAGTCCCGGCATGATGCCCATGAGCGGATCGATGGAGTTGTAGTAGACGCCAACGAGCACACCAGCCACAGCGGCCAATGCCGAACCGATACCAAAAGTGATCGAGATGATGCGATCCGAGTCAATGCCCATAAGCTGTGCCGTCTCCGTATCGAACGAAGCTGCCCGCATGGCCTTGCCTGTCTTCGTTTTATGGACCACATAGGTCAAGATTACCATCAAAATAGCCGTAATGCCGAGAATCAGCATCTGCTGTCCATTGATGACGATGCCCCCGAGGTTAATGGCCACGTCACCAAACATTGCCGGAAATGTGCGCGGCGTCGGCGAAACAAAATACATGCTCGTGTACTCAAGAAAGAACGAAACGCCAATCGCTGTAATGAGTACCGATATACGCGGTGCATGGCGCAATGGCTTATAAGCCAGTTTTTCCACCACCATGCCAAGAATACCAGTGACGACGAATGAAATCAAAAGTGCGGGTACGATTGAGAGATGTGCCTGCGTAATCGCATAAAAACCGATATAAGCACCTACCATATAGATATCGCCATGAGCGAAATTGATAAGTTTGATAATACCGTAAATCATCGTATAGCCTAACGCAATCAGCGCATAAATGCTGCCCAGCGATATGCCATTGACGAGCTGCTGCAGGACCTGGTGCGTAATTTCCATAATAGCCTCCTTGTCACGTCCGTCCACGAAGGACAACCTGCGGTAGTCGAAAGGGCCGCATCACTGCGGCCCCCCTGTCTGCCTTATAGGCTCAATCACTCAGCATCCGGCATGATCTTGGCCACCATGACGCGGTCGCCATTCTTGTTCTCCAGGATGACTGCCTGTTTGATTGGGTTGTGATTCTTGTCCATCGTGATGGTACCCGTGCCGACCTTGAGATCTTTTGTCTGCTCCAGAGCCTCACGGATCTTCTCCGGGTCGTCGCTGCCGGCGCGTTTGATAGCGTCCGCCAGCATCTTGCCGGCATCATACCCCAGTGCAGCAAATACGTTTGGCGCATGACCATACTCTTTCGTGAACGCATCGATGAATCCCTTGACTTCGGCATCCTTGTCGGAATAATGTGTGCTGAAGTACGTCTTGTTCAATGCGTCTGCACCAGCGATATCGGCAACTTTCGAATCATCCCAACCATCCGTGCCGAGGAATGGCTGCGCGAAACCAAGCTCACGGGCCTGTTTTACAATCTTGCCGACCTCTTCATAATACGCCGGAACAAATACAACATCTGCATTGGCTGTCTTGAGCTTTGTCAACGCTGCCTTGAAATCCTGATCCTTGGCAAGGAAAGCCTCTTCCATAAGAACTTTACCGCCAGCAGCCTCAAACTTCTCCTTGAATACTTTGCCGAGACTCTTTGAGTAATCCGAGCTGTTATCGACATAGATGACTGCCGTCTTGGCTTTGAGCTGCTCAGCTGCAAACTTCGCCATGACCGATCCCTGCTGTGGATCGATGAAGCAGCTGCGGAAGATGAACGGCTTAACCTTGCCATTTTCTACCGTTACATCCGGGCTCGTTGCATCCGGTGCAATGACCGGAACTTTATTGTCCGTAGCAACCTGTGACTCGGCAATGACATTTGCCGTTACAGCCGGGCCAACGATGACTTTGACTTTATCATCCGAGATAAGCTTCGTCGCAGCATTGACAGCTTCCGATGCCTCCGATTTATTATCCGCCTCAACGACCTTTATCTTTTTGCCATTGATACCGCCAGCTTCATTGATTTCCTTGATGGCAAGATTGAAACCATCGAGCGTTGCCTGTCCATAGTTGGCGACATTGCCCGTACGCTCAAAATTGGCACCTACCTTAATCTCATCGGCATTGCCCTCATCCCCACAACCGGCAAATACACTACCCATGAGCATCGTGCCCGCAAGCACACTCATGAGCTTCAGACTTTTCTTGCTGAAATTCATGCGAATTCCTCCCTTATCCGTTAAACAATTCAACGATGGAACTAATTATAGTTTACAGGTTTACAAAAGTCAATGATTTTTTTGTTGTTTATGTCATATTATTCATCCATTTGTTCGTTATCAAAAGACTTTCCCACCTCCCATCTGCATTTTGTACCATTTATTCAATATTTTTGATAGAAAAGTACAGTATACAATAAACACTTTATTTCTCTTGTTTATTTATATTAGACATTTTTCACAAAAGTCCTTCTCAAAAAGAAAATTTAAATATCGCCACCCAATTGTAGTTTGTATGCTAGTTCTAGCCTTCCCCTTACCGAGGGGAAGGTGGGCGCGAAGCGCTCGGATGAGGTGTATGCGTCCGTATGGAATCCCGATACTACGAAGCGCGGGGTTCACGGGGTAGTGCTTTTTCTGTTTCCGCTTAAATGGGCCGCTTGCAGAGTTTTACGGACTTAGTTACCTGCTCCCGTTACCAGGTCGCGGCGTACATCTTTATATCTAGCTTATGCGCTTACGGCCCAGTCCTGCTGCGCAGGACAATCGCTCCAGACAGAAAGAACCACTATCCCGTTCGCCCCTGACATTCGTATGAACAAGTTTGCACGAACCGTTGCTCCCGTAACAAGCACATCGATGTAATTCGTTCCCTATAGCCGCAGCAGAGCAGGCTTATCCAAACCTAGCAGAGGGCGGGGCAGGTACACTTTCTTCGCAGCGGGAGCGGCTGCCCGAACGCAGTGAGGGATGGCCCGCAACAAATCCACGCATGCGCAGTTTTGTACGAACTGTCGCTCCCGTTACAAGTACATCGATGTAATTCGTAACCTATAGCCGCAGCAGAGCAGGCTTATCCAAACCTAGCAGAGGGCGGGGGCGGGTACACTTTCTTCGTAGCGAGAGCGACTGCCCGAACGCAGTGAGGGATGGCCCGCAACAGATACTATCTAGATCGATACGATGTATTGGCGTGCCGCCGGCCTGCCCGGCACATGTCGCTAGATACGTACGAAAGCATCCGCGCGGGTCATTTAGCGGGAGCGGAGAAAAAGTGCACCCGCCCCCGCCCAAGCTGAGCTCTATCAAGATTATTT
>SVBZ01000059.1 GCA_015058575.1 Pseudoselenomonas ruminantium | reverse complement strand
TCCCCTTACCGAGGGGAAGGTGGGCGCGAAGCGCTCGGATGAGGTGTATGCGTCCGTATGGAATCCCGATACTACGAAGCGCGGGGTTCACGGGGTAGTGCTTTTTCTGTTTCCGGGCAAAATAGCAATTATTGACTAAGTCAACCACATAATTGCCTGTGCGCCGATTTTTCTTGGTTTACCAAGTAACATGTATACAATATTTAGTGTTCTCTGGGTATGGACATATACTGCTTAATGTGTTATTATCTAGCTATACAAATTTCAGGCAAAGGAGCCGTATGTCATGTCATATCGATATGTGCATGCGGCTTTTTGCAGTATCAGGAGGTATAGATCTATGGCAGAAAAGAAAGCTGGTATGAGCTTGGACAAGCTTGGCATTTGGATTATCGCCGCGACAGTGCTCGGTGCGGTGGTTGGGCTTGTCATGGGGGAGCCAGCCCACATGTTTGCACCGATGGGCAATCTCTTCATGCAGCTCATCAAGATGGTGGTGGTACCCCTCGTTTTGTTTTCATTGATTGGTGGCGCGGCTTCGCTGGGGAAATCGAGCAGTGCCGGCAAGATCGGTGCATTTACGTTTGCCTACTATGGAATCACGACGGCGGTGGCTGTCGCTTTAGGGCTGTTGTTCAGTGAAATCTTCCGTCCAGGCGCTGGCATTGATATGGCGGCACTTTCAGGAGCGGCTGTACAGGTAGAGCATATGGAAGAAAGCACGAAGATTCCGGGATTCTGGGAGACCGTGACGGGATTTGTGCCGGCCAATCCTTTCAAGGCATTGGTTGATGGAAATATCCTGCAGATTATCGTCTTTGCAATGTTCATGGGATTTGCATCGACGTATCTTGAGGAGAAGAAAAAAGCTGTCATCATTAATTTCTTCAACTATATGACGGAACTGTTCATTAAAATCATGACGGCTATCATGTACGTGGCTCCGCTGGGCGTATTCTGCCTGATGGCTGATGCGACGGGAACGTTTGGTTATGCAGTCCTGGCCAAGATTATGTACCTTATTGTCCTCTATGTTGTTGTGCTGGCCATTGTTACCTATGGTATGATTGGCGGCTCAGTGGCGTTGTTCTCGAAATGCACGAGCTATACGCAGTTCTTCAAAAGCATGTGGAAGGTTCAGATTTTTGCTTTTTCGACAGCGTCTTCGATGGCGACGCTGCCGCTCAACATGAATACGGCGATGAAGGAACTTGGTGTTTCAAAGGAGACGACTTCGTTTGCCCTGCCATTGGGGGCAACAATCAATATGAATGGCAATGCGGCTTACTATGCGATGGCGGCAACGTTTATCGCGCAGATGTATGGCATGGAGCTGTCGCTGATGCAGTATCTGGCTATCATCATCACGAGTACGCTTGGCGCTGTTGGGCAGGCCGGGGTTCCAGGGCCGACACTGCTGGTTGTTGCTGTACTTGCGGCGGCTGGTATTCCTATCGAGGCATTGCCAATACTCTTTGGTGTGGACCGTATCTTCGATATGCTGCGTACAGCCGTCAACATCACTGGCGATGCAGCTTGTGCTACGATTGTCGATCGGTTCCGTAATGCTGAGGAGACAGCAGAAGAGTTTAAGATTGCAGCAGGGCACTAAAAAATATCTGAGAAATTCTATCAACAGTATTGACAATTGTTATCAATTAAGGTATATTATATTCAGGCTTTCGTTAAGGCATTTGTTCAAAGCGTGGAGGCGCAGAACGGGTGTCAAAGCTCTCCTAAAATATAATACACAGCAAGAACGGCGATTCGTACTGCTCATACGAATCGCCGTTCTTGTGTTTGCTGGTAAGCTTTATTCTGTTTTTTCGGTTGAGGAAAACTGGTTGGGGCGCAGCATCTTGAGGAAAAAGCCGAGTAGGATGCCTAAGACTGCTGGGCATATCCACCCAAATCCTTGCGCAAAGAAAGGCAGGATAGTTGTCAGCCAGGAGATAAAGCCATCAAGACGCATGGCACTGAGCCAGGCAGGGGGAAGTGCCTTGATGAAGTCAAAGACAGAGCTCAGAATGACTGCTGCCATGGCAGTGCGGATAATCAGACGGTCGCAGCTCAGAAAGTGTCCAGCCAGCGAAGTGAGTGTCAGCATGATGGCAATCGGATAGAGCATCATGAGCACAGGAATCGAGAATTGGATGATAGCTGAGAGACCGACGTTGGCTATCAAGAAGGTAATCAAGGCAAAGCCGACGGCCAGCTGGTTGTAGGTTGCCTTGCCGGGGAACATTTTGACAAAGGCTTCAGAGCAGCTTGTAATCAAACCGATGACGGTCTTGAGGCAGGCAAATAGTACGATGAAGGCGAGCAGGGCAGCACCGCTGTCGGAGAAGTAATGGGCGGAAATAGTGGCGAGCACAGCACCGCCGTTGGCACTGGACTCGGCATAGCCGCGGCTGCCGGCGCCGGCCATGGCTACAAGGATGTAGATGACGCCCATGAGTGCACAGCTGAGGATACCGGCTTTTACTGTGTTTTTAGCAATGGCACCTGGCGCAGTGATGCCGAGATTGCGGATAACATCGACGACTATGATGCCAAAGGCGAGCCCTGCCAGGGTGTCCATCGTATTATAGCCGTCAAGCAGGCCCTGCAGCACAGGTGTCTGCTGATAAGTTCCGGCAGGGGCAAACGAAGAAAGGGCAGCGGCAGGATGTGAGAGGGCTGTGAATAGCAGGATGCCGAGTATGACGAGGAAAATCGGTGTGAGGATTTTTCCTGTCCAGGTCAGGATCTTGCCAGGGCGCAGGGAAAACCAAAGTGCTGTTGCCATAAAGGCCAGTGAGAATAGCAGCAGAGCCAGCTGTTCGTTGCAGCCAGCCGGAAGCAGGGCTTTGGCTCCAATCTCAAAAGGCACGGTTACGCAGCGCGGGCTGGCAAAGAATGGCCCGATGGTCAGGTAGAGCGTACAGGTAAAGATATAACCGAAGTGGCGCCCGACTTTTTGGCTCAGGTCGAGCAGGCCATCGCTGCCTGTGATACCAAGTGCAGCAACGGTTATCATTGGCATACCGACGCCTGTGATTAGGAAGCCAAGAAGGGCAGGATAGATATTGCTGCCGGCTTCTTGTCCCAGATAGGCGGGGAAAATCAGATTTCCGGCACCAAAAAAGAGGCCGAAAAGCATACTGGTAATTGAAAGTGTCTCACCCCAGGTGAGTGTTGTTTTCATTGTCTATTCCTCCTGGATATTCTGTACTGAGTAGTATAAGTTTAACAGGTTAAACTGTATTTGTGAAACACTATATTCCTGTAAGCGCAATCTTTTGTCGAATTTACTTGTATGTAAGAAAATATACGGTATAAATGATAGGAAATAATTGTATTTACGAAGAAAAAGTAGTATACTGTATACAAGAGAGTAATACGAAAGGGGTGCGAGATCATGTTTGCATGGGTGGAGGTTCTGCGCGAGCAGGACAATGTACTGGAAATCGCCTATAGTCTGGGCGAGGCAATGAAACTGGATGGACGGATTACCTATAACAAGATTGCAGGGACGGCAGCTCTTGCGCAGATTGCCGAGGGAGCCAGCCCGCAAGCTACGCGTGACTTTATGGATGCGCTCAAAGAGCGCATGCAGACAAGGCCGTGGGGCTCAGGCCAGATTATCCGCGTAGCTTATAGCCGCAGCACGGAAAATGAGCTTGTAGGCAATTGGCAGATGGAAAAACAGGGCGCATTTGTACGGTTCGGGTAAACGGAAAAAAATAGAGAAGGGTGTGACAAAATGCTTTTGCATTTTGTCACACCCTCTTTTTTAGCGCAGGCCTTTGCGAGTTTCGGCTTTAGCGATCAATGAACGGCCTTCGTCGAAGGCCGCGGGCAGGTAGTCGTCTTCCCATTCGCGGCCTTGTTTTTCGAGCTTTTTGATGTCTTTCCAGTCGGTTACGAGCTGCCCGTTCTCGTCGGTCAGGGGCTTATGGAAGATGTGCGGGTGGCGGCGTACCATCTTGTCGGCAGAGGCTTTGGCCACGTCTTGTAATGTGAAGAGCCCTTCTTTTTCGGCTAGGCAGGCGTGGAAGATGACTTGCAGCAGCAGGTCGCCGAGCTCTTCTTTGAGGTTATCGGCTTTGCCGGTGGCAGTCAGGATGTTGATACCGGCCAGGACTTCACAGGCTTCTTCGATGCAGCCTGCTTTGACGCTTTCGTGCGTCTGCACTTTGTCCCAGGGACAGCCGTCGTCGGCTTGCAGCTGTTTGACAATTTGTTCTAAACGTTTGATTTCATCTTGGTGCATAAAAGGACCTTTCTATTCAGGAAATGGATGATTTTTTATATATTATACCGTATTTTGCAAGCAGCTGGAGCAACCGAAAACGGAAATTTTTGCTGACATTTTCGAGGGGGCGTGTTATAATTGTCCACAGGAAACACGCAATGGAGCGCTTAGGGCTCATTGCGTGTTTTTATTTTATATAAGCGAAGGGAGTTTTTATTATGCGCAGCTTTCCATTATTTGCCGAACTTGAGGCCAAACGTGATGAGATCAATAGCCGTTTCCACCGGGAGACGAAGCCATTACTCATTGAGCGGTTCCAAGAGTTTGGGTTTGAGCCGGCAAAGCCAGAAAATGCCGAGTATATGGTGCTCACGGAAAAGAGCACCGGTAATCATTATTTGCTTACCCTGGGGCGCTATGAACTTCGCATTGAGTTTGAGCATGTTGCGCGCCATGAGATTGTCAAAATTTGCGAGATCAGCAATTTCAGCCTCAGTGCACATACGATCATGAATATTGCCATCCGGGCTATTGACTGCTGGCTGCAGTACGGTGTTGTGCTTGACTATGTCAAGGCACAGCATCTTGGGGCGGCTGAATGATATGGTGACGATACGTGATGCCAGACTGGCCGATGATGGGCGGCTGCTCGAAATCTATGCCCCGTATGTGCGTGATACAGCCATTACTTTTGAGACGGAGGTGCCGGACCTTATGGAGTTCCGGCAACGAATGGAGCATATTCGCCGCCGCTATCCTTATCTGGTGGCAGAGGATAAAGGCCGGGTTCTCGGTTATGCATATGCTGCAGCCTTTCATGTGCGCGCGGCCTATGATTGGGCGGTGGAGACTACCATTTATGTGGACAGGGAGTATCGCCATGGTGGCATAGGGGGTAAGCTATATGAAGCTTTGGATGCGGCACTTGGTTCCATGGGCGTTCTCAACCTCAATGCTTGCATTGCTGCGCCAGTCGATGGGGCTGAGGATAAGCATTTGACAAATGACAGTGAGGGATTCCATACTCGTATGGGGTATACGTTAGTGGGCAGGTTTCACAAGTGTGGTTATAAATTTGGACGCTGGTATGATATGATCTGGATGGAAAAGATGCTCGGAAAACATGTAGAAACGCCAAAGCCCGTGCAGGCGTATGCTGATGTGCGGTTGTGTTGAGCCGATGAAAATACCGCTGATGCTTAGGGAGGCATCAGCGGTATTTTTGCGTATTTTTCTGTTTAAAAAGGTATTGGGGACATGTATGGCTGGCTCTGTGTCAGCGGTTGAAGCCGAAGGCATCCTTGCCCGGATAGACGGCGCTGTTGCCGAGCTGTTCTTCGATGCGCAGCAGCTGATTGTACTTGGCTACGCGTTCAGAACGGGATGGAGCGCCGGTCTTGATCTGGGCGGTGTTGAGTGCTACTGCCAGATCGGCAATCGTTGTGTCTTCGGTCTCGCCGGAACGGTGGGAGACGATTGCCGTGTAGCCGGCTTTATGGGCCATCTTGATGGCCTCAAGGGTCTCGGAGAGCGAACCGATCTGGTTGAGCTTGATGAGGATGGAGTTGCCGCAGCCGAGCTCGATTCCCTTCTTGAGGCGCTTGGTGTTTGTGACGAAGAGATCATCGCCCACGAGCTGTACTTTGTGGCCGAGTTTTTCGGTCATCTTCTGCCAGCCTTCCCAGTCTTCTTCATCAAGGCCGTCTTCGATGGAGTAGATGGGGTATTTGTCTACGAGGGATTCCCAATGGGCGATAAGCTCATCGGAGGTGTACTCACGGCCGGATTTTGGCTGCTTGTAGAAGCCTTTGCCCTTATCGCTCTTCCATTCAGAGGCAGCGGCATCCATGGCGAGAACGAAGTCGCGGCCCGGCTCATAGCCGGCGTCTTTGATGGCCTGCAGGATATGCTCGATGGCGTCCTCATCGGACTTGAGGTTCGGGGCAAAGCCGCCTTCGTCGCCGACGGCCGTCGTTTCGCCCTCTTTCTTGAGCAGGGTCTGCAGGGCGTGGAATACTTCCGTCGACCAGCGCAGTGCCTCGCGGAAGCTCGGGGCACCAGCTGGCATGATCATGAATTCCTGGGTGTCGACGGAGTTGGATGCATGAGCTCCGCCGTTCAGGATGTTCATCATTGGAACGGGAAGCTGGTTGCCATTGATGCCGCCGAAGTAGCGGTAGAGCGGGATATCTTGTGCTTTGGCAGCAGCTTTTGCTGCTGCGAGAGAAACAGCCAGAATGGCATTTGCACCGAGTTTGGATTTGTCTTCGGTGCCGTCGAGCCCAAACATGATGGCATCGAGGGCATAGCCGTCAGAGGCATCTGCGCCGGCGAGTGCCGGCGCGATTATTTCGTTGATGTTGGCGACAGCTTTGCTGACGCCTTTGCCGCCGAATTTTGACTTGTCACCGTCACGCAGCTCGAGCGCTTCGAATTCACCAGTCGAAGCGCCGCTTGGTGCAGCGGCACGCCCCATGGTGCCGTCGGCAAGGATGACTTCGGCTTCAACGGTCGGATTGCCGCGGGAATCGATGATCTCCCGGCCGATGACCTGCATAATCTGCAAATATTCCTTCATGATGGATACCTCCTGTTATACAAATAGGTAAATGAGAAATGCTATCAACATTTGCTATTTTAGTATATTTGAGAAGATTTATCAACTAAAATATTAAATGATGGCAAGTCAAATTTACGGAAAAGGTAGAAAGGAGTAGGATAGAAACTAGGAACAGGGCCTTGTCAAGCCTGGTCATTATGGGGAGCGGATGGATGGTGCCAACAAAATAAGCCTCGTTGCATCTTTGGTGATGCAACGAGGCTTGTTTTATTTGATTTTGCCTTCCTGGAACTGTTTCAGGATGTCTTTCTTGGCAATCTTGCCGGTTGTAGTGCGTGGCAGTTTGTCGAGCTGGTGGAATTCGCGCGGAATCTTGTAGAGCGCAAGGTTGGCCTGCAGGAATTTCTTGAGGGCACGGACGTTGACATCGGCGCCTTCGTGCACGCTATAGAAGCAGGCACCAGCCTGTCCGCGCAGTTTGTCCTCGATGCCGACGACAGCGGCTTCGTAGACGCCCGGGAACTGATAGATGAGTTCCTCGACTTCGCGTGGGTAGATATTTTCGCCCATGCTGATAATCATGTCCTTGATGCGGTCGACGATGTAGATATAGCCTTCGTCGTCGACGCGGGCGACGTCGCCTGTGTGGAACCAGCCGCCGCGCATAGCGTCATGCGTGACATCGGGAAGATTCCAGTAGCCGAGCATGACGTTGTCGCCTTTGACAACGAGCTCACCTGGCTCACCTGGTGCTACTTCGTTGCCGGCATCGTCGATGAGCTTCCATTTGAGTCCGGGAACGATGGGGCCGCAGGAGCCGACTTTTGCTTTTCCGGGCGGGTTCATCGTGACAACTGGCGACGTCTCGGAGAGACCGTAGCCCTCGCAGATATCGACGCCGAATTTGCCGATGAAATCCTGCTGGATTTTGAGTGGCAGGGTCGTGCCACCGCTGACGACGAGACGGACGGTCTTCATGTCTTCTTCGCTGGCGAGTTTTGTCAGCAGACTGCAGATCGACGGCACGATATAAAGGTCGGTAATCTTTTCGTCGCGAATCGTGGCGATGGTTTCCTTCGGTGTGAAAGAGTCGAGGATGGCGACTGTTGCACCAACGCTGAACGGATAGAATACCGAGCAAGTCAGGCCGAAAACATGGTACATCGGCAGTACGCAGAGGACGTTGTGTTCGGCTTTGCAGCCCATGAACGACATTTGCTGGGTATTGGCAATGAGGTTGCGATGCGAGAGGACAGCGCCTTTCGGATTGCCTGTCGTGCCCGACGTGTAGATGATTTCACAAGGGTTGTCCTCGCTGAAGTAGTCCGAGAGTTTCGGCGCTTCGGCGATGTCGTCTGTTGGTTTGCCGATGTTGCGGATATCAATCTGAGCGACTTTGAGGTCACAGCGAAGCTGAGCCATGGCGTCGGCGAGATTCAGTGGCTGATAGGTCAGAATCGTTTCAATGCCGGCATCTTTGACAATATAGGCAATTTCGCGGCTGCTAAGCTGGAAATTGATGGGGACGGCGATAGCACCCAGCGATGCTGTGCCCATAAAAGCGAAGACAAATTCAGCGCTGTTGCGCGAGAAGATGCCGACGCGATCGCCCTGACGGACACCGGCAGCGTAGAGGCGGTTGCGGCAAGCGTCTACTGCATCCTGGAAGTCTTTATAGGTAAAACGGCGCTGGTGGTCAATAATGGCCATAGCGTCAGGTGCTCCCTGACGGATGAGATCATGAATAAACATTTCATCACTCTTTCTTATCATAAATTAAAGGAATGTCGGATAGTATCAATTGGATGATGATAATTTTATACCAGGTACTAACCTTTGTCAAAGCGAATTTGCAATGAAGCGTCATTCTTTGGCGGGGGTGGTTGGCGGATATTTTTTGAGATGACGGATCTTGCGCTGCTGGATGCCGACGGCGCTATGCTGATAGCTGTAGCCAAAATAGACAAGACAGCCAAAGGCACACCAGACAAGGAATCTTATCCAAGTGTCAAATGGCAGATGGGCCATGAGATAGCCGCAGGCGAGCACTGCGAGCGGCGCGACAAGCCAGACCAGCGGACAGCGGAAAGCGCGCGGTACATCTGGCTTGGTTACGCGCAGTACCATGACGCCGATGGCGGCGACGAGGAAGGCCGAGAGTGTACCGATGTTGGCCATCTCGGCAATCAGGCCAATCGGAGCAAAACCGGCAATCAGTGAAACGAAAATGGCGCCGAGCACCGTGACGATATACGGTGTATGGTAGCGTTTATGTATCTTGCAGACGCGGGCTGGTACCATGCCGTCACGGCTCATGGCAAAGAAGATGCGGGCCTGGCCATAAAGCAGTACGAGCAGAACGGTGGTGATGCCAGCGATAGCGCCGACGCCGACAACAGCCGAGCCGAGATTGTAGCCGATATAGCGCAGGGCAAAGGCTACTGGCTCTGGGTTGTTGAGCTCTGTATATGGTACGACGCCTGTGAGCACGCCGGCTACGATGACATAGAGCGCTGTGCAGACGACGAGCGAGCCAATGATGCCAATCGGCAGATCACGCGATGGATTCTTGCATTCCTCGGCGGAAGTTGCGACGGCGTCAAAACCGATATAGGCGAAAAAGACGATGGCTGCACCAGCGGCGATGCCCGAAGCACCAAACGGCATGAACGGCTGCCAGTTGGCCGTGTTGACATGCGGGCCGGCCAGCAGCAGGAAGATGAAGACAGCTGCCAGTTTGATGAAGACGAGGATGCGGTTGAGCTTCGTGCTCTCCTGCGTGCCGCGGATCAAGAAGACGGTGAGCAGCAGCGTAATCAGGATGGCGGGGACATTGATGACGCCACCGTCAGCCGGCACATGTGTCAGTGCGTGGCTGACCTCGATGCCGGCGCTTTGCAGGAGCCCTGTGACATAGCCTGACCAGCCCGAGGCGACGGCACTGGCTGTGACGGTGTATTCGAGTATGAGATTCCAGCCGACGATAAAGGCGATGAATTCGCCTAATGAGGCGTATGTATATGTATAAGCACTGCCCGATGCCGGGACAATCGAGGAAAACTCGGCATAGGCAAGTCCTGCCAAAGCACAAGCAAGGCCTGAAAGGATAAATGATATGGTGACGGCCGGGCCGGCGTATTTGGCAGCCGCGACGCCTGTCAGAACAAAGATGCCAGTGCCGATGACGCAGCCGATGCCTAAGAGGATGAGGTCAAGGGCGCCGAGCGTTTTGGCCATGCCGGAATTTGCGGCAGCGGCGCGCATTTGCTCAATACTCTTGGTGCGGAATAAGTTCATAGAGATGTGTCAGTCCTTCCTAAATATATGGGCAAGATTCAGCCTTTCAGCAACGCGCGGAATTTTTGCGGGTCGCTGTTGATGACAAGTTCTTCGGGGAAGTCGTATTTGGCAATCATTTCCTGTGCATATTCATGATTGCCGACGTCGAGGTCAATATGGGCATCGCTGCCCATGATGACCATTGTACCGTACTTCTTGCAGGCGGCGAGCAGTTCGCCTGCAAGCTCGCGGGAACCTTTGCGGCTGCCACCGGGTGTGTACGAGCTGTTGTTGACTTCAAGCAGTACATTGTGCTCGCGTGCTGCCTTGGCCAGTGCGTCAAAGTCGACCGGGTACAGTGGATTATCGGGGTGGCCGATGATCCGTACCTTGGGCTGGCGCATGGCGCCGAGCAGTGCGGCTGTATTCTGTGCGCGTGTGCCCGGGCGGATGCAAGGATCGTGCAGGCTGGCAATTGCATAGTCGAGACGTGAGAGCAGATGCTGCTTGAGGTCTATGGAGCCAGTGAAATCCATGATATTGAGTTCGGCCCCCATGACGATATCGATACCGTAGGCGTCGGGGCGGATGACCTTGAAGTTGCAGAAATAGAACTCGTGGAATCCGCCGGGCATGGCCGGTGCATGGTCGGAAATGCCGATAAGCTGCAGGCCTTTTTCTTTAGCGGCAGTAATCATCTCGCGCAGGGTGCTATAGGCATGGACACTCGCAATGGTATGTGTATGTACGTCCAGTAAATCCATCATTACAGAAAAGCCTCCTGATAAAAACAAAATCACTGGTTACTATTATATAGCAGACTGTTGATCAGGAAAAGTGCGTTTTCGGTAACTTTTTTGTGAAAAAGTGTTGACATTTATCAAAGGTATCTGTATAATGAATCTTGTCGTTATGACATGGGGTTATAGCTCAGTTGGTTAGAGTGTCTCGTTGACATCGAGGAGGTCACAGGTTCGAATCCTGTTAACCCCACCATTAAGAAAGTTGAGGATTCGTCTGACGACGGGTCCTTTTTTGTTTATCTGCTCGCTTAGCTCAGTTGGCTAGAGCATCTCCGTCACATGGAGGGGGTCGGGGGTTCGAATCCCTCAGCGAGCACCATAAGAAATTCCAGCCGTACGATTCCGTACGGCTTTTGTTTTACCTGGCTGAAGGAATCGATAGGAGGATGACGATTGAAGATTACGCGCAAGGCTGTGGTATTCTTGCTGCTGACCGTGTCGGTCACGGCGTTTATTTGGCATAATTCCCTGCAGGATGCAGTGAATTCACGCGAGGCCAGCAAGTTCTTTGACTTGCTGCTTGTGCAGCTGGTCAAATTCAGCGGCGGTACGCTTTCCTGGCGGGAGGTCGATCATTTCGTGCGCAAGCTCGCACATTTTACCGAGTTTGCACTGCTCGGTATGATGCTGCGCTCTTTTTTCGCGGCAGCTTTGAACCGGGGACGGCAGCTGCTTAGCCGTTGTACGCTGCTCGCCGTTTGCCTTTGCGCTATGGTGGCGGGCATGGATGAATACCTGCAGCAGTTCAGTCCGGGCCGGTCATGTCAGCTTTCTGATGTGGCGCTGGATTCCTCGGGGGCGCTTATGGGCATCTTGGTCGTAGAGCTGCTGTTTTATTTGCTGTACCGTTTTCTTCCAACGGCGGACTAATGTGTTTGAACAATAGTTTTCGTTGACAGTGACAGGCAATATTTGCTATTATAGTCAAGGGAAATAAGGAAATCTCCAAACTCAAAATGAGGCCTGTACCCCAAGGGGAGAGGTCAATTTGAGTTTTTTCGTCGTGTTTTCACTTCCGCGGTGCAGTGACGCCGCCAGGAAAATGAGGAGGAAATCACTAATGATCGAACGTTACACCAACCCGGAGATGGGGCATCGTTGGTCCATCGAGAACGAATGGCAGCAGATCTTGAATGTTGAAATGGCTGCCTGCGACGCTATGGCTGAGCTGGGCGAGATTCCGGCTGAGGCTGCGAAGAATATTCGCGCTAAAGCTAAGTTCGATGTCAAGCGTATCAAGGAAATCGAGTCCGTTACGCATCATGATATCATTGCCTTTTTGACTAACGTCGCCGAAAATGTTGGTGATGATTCCAAGTATATCCATAAAGGTCTGACGTCTAGCGATGTCAAGGATACGGCGTATTGCATGATGATGCGCGATGCAGCAGACATCATCCTCGATGATCTCAAGAAATTCCGCGAGGTACTGCGCCGGCGGGCGGTAGAGTTCAAGCATACACCGTGCATCGGCCGCACGCATGGTATCCATGCGGAGCCGATGACGTTCGGTCTGAAACTGCTCCTTTGGAGTGCGGAAATCGAGCGCGATATCGAGCGCGTTGAGCATGCGAAGAAAATCGTTTCGGTCTGCAAGCTATCCGGTGCTGTCGGAACCTACTCCAACATCGATCCGCGAATCGAAGAGATGGTTGGCAAGACACTGGAACTTACGCCGGTACGCCTCGCTACCCAGGTCATCCAGCGCGATCGTCATGCTGAGTTCGTCACGACGATGGCTATCGTATCGAGTACGCTCGAGAAAATCGCTACCGAAGTTCGCAACCTGCAGCGCACGGATATCCGCGAAGCTGAGGAGTATTTCTCCCCGGGGCAGAAGGGGTCGTCGGCAATGCCGCATAAGCGCAACCCCATCAACTGTGAGCGCATATCGGGCATGGCCCGTCTGAACCGTGGCAATGCCGTAGCTGCGATGGAAGACATCACGCTTTGGCATGAGCGCGACATTTCCCATTCCTCCGTTGAGCGTGTCATTCTGCCGGATACGACAATCAACCTCGATTATTGCACGAAGAAACTCACGAATATCATCGACAAACTGCTCGTCTATCCGGAGAAGATGATGCACGACATGAACCGTACGGGCGGCCTTATGTACAGCTCCCGCTTGCTGCTGGCTGTCGTCAGCAAAGGCGTACTGCGTGAGGAGGCCTACAAGTGGGTGCAGCGCAATGCGATGAAACGCTGGATGGAAGGCAAGGACTTCAAGGAGAGCGTAGAAAACGACCCGGATATCACGAAGTATTTGACGAAGGAAGAAATCGACGATTGCTTCGACTATAAGTTCTTCATCCGCCGCGTCGATATGATTTTCGAGCGTTTCGGTTTGTAATTCAATATGTTATGATGAGCCGTGGGCTCAAATATGTTGAGCCCTTACGGCGTTATTATACCCGTAAGGGCTTTTGCTGGTTTTACGGGATGGATTCGCTGCCATGGTTGGTCTGCCAGCTGGTGGACAGCGGTTATTAAGGAGAGAAATCTTATGTCAACAGTAGTAGTTACCGGTACCCAGTGGGGCGACGAAGGCAAGGGCAAGATCGTAGACTATCTGGCTCAGCAGGCTGAGACGGTCGTCCGTTTCCAGGGCGGCAGCAATGCCGGCCATACGGTCGTCGTTGATGGTGAGGCGTATAAACTCCGCCTGATGCCGTCGGGCATCCTGTTCAAAGGCACGCATTGTGTGGTTGGCAATGGTGTGGCATTCAGTCCGAAAGTCATGCTTGAGGAGATGGATGGTCTGGCAAAGCGTGGTATCGATCTTTCGGGTATCCGCATCTCGAACCGTGCGCATGTCGTACTGCCGTATCATTGCCTGATGGATGGTCTTGGCGATGAGAAACGCGGCGAGAACAAGATCGGCACGACGAAGAATGGTATCGGTCCTTGCTACATCGACCGTGATAACCGCATCGGCATCCGTGTCTGTGACCTCATTGACCGCGAGGAATTTGCCAAGAAACTCAAGGCAAATCTTGAAATCAAGAACCGTGAGCTCAAGCTGCTTTATGACCATGAGCCGCTCTCCTATGAGGAAATCCTCGCCGAGTACAATGGTTATGCTGACCGCTTGCGTCCGTATGTCTGCGATACTATCGCACTGCTGAATGACGAAGTCAAAGAAGGCCGCAAGATTCTGTTCGAAGGTGCCCAGGCTACGATGCTTGACATCGACTACGGTACGTATCCGTATGTTACGGCTTCGCATCCGATTTCGGGCGGCGTTGGCGTTGGCTGTGGTGTTGCACCGCGGGCCATCGACAAGGTCGTCGGTATTGTCAAAGCATACTGCACGCGCGTCGGTGAGGGTCCGTTCCCGACGGAGCAGCTCAATGAGATCGGTGACAAGATCCGCGAGCAGGGTCATGAGTATGGTGTTGTCACGGGCCGTCCGCGCCGCACGGGCTGGCTTGATGCTTGCGTCGTCCGCTATGCTGGCCTGCTTTCGGGCATCGATTACATGGCTGTAACGCGTCTCGATATCCTCGACAGCTTCGACGAAATCAAGATGTGCGTTGCCTACAAATACAAAGGCGAAATCTTGAATGAGATTCCGGCCAGCCTCAAGGTACTCGCTGAAGTAGAGCCGGTATACGAGACGTTCCCAGGCTGGAAGACCGACATCAGCAAGGTTCGCAAGTACGAAGATCTGCCGGAAAATGCCCGCAAGTATCTTGAGCGCATGGCTGAGGTAACGGGTATCGGCCTCGGTATCGTTTCCGTTGGTCCGAACCGCGATGAGACCATCGTCATTGCGAAGGATATCTTTTAATTGCAGCGAATAGAGAAGCCCGTCCACTGGATTGTCAGTGGACGGGCTTTATGCTATACTATTGGCGTGCTACCATAGGCAGGCGGTAAGTCTTAGCCCCAGAGAGGGGCGATGCGGATGACGAAATATGATTTTTTCGCGTTGATGCTGTTAACGCTTCTCATAATCGTTGCCATAAAGGCATAAGAATACCGCCCTGCAGTCTCACAAACTAGGGCGGCTTCTTTAAGCTAATTACTAATTTCGGGGCTGACCGTCTAGCGGTAGCACTTCTTATATACTCATTATATAGATATTTATGTTTTCAGTCAAGAAAGGATAGAAAATATGGACTATAAGATGCTGGCATTCGATCTCGATGGTACGCTAAATAACGATGATAAAGTAATCACGCCGAAGACGCGGGAGGCCATCATGTCGCTGCAGAAACAGGGCGTGGTCGTAGCACTGGTTTCGGGCCGTCAGGCGCCGGGACTGAAGCGTGAGGCTGAGGCTTTGGAGCTTTCGAAGTATCATGGCCTGCGCATTTCCTATAACGGTGGCCGTATCGAGGATGCGACGACGAAGGAAATCCTCTTTGACAGCAGCATCGATAATAATACGGCGGTGCGCTTCCTGCGCCATCTCGAAGAGTGGCCGGAGCTGTCGCCGATCGTTGATGATGGGGTGTCTATCTATACGACCGATGCCAAGCGCCACAAGGTCATGGATGAGAGCCGCAACAACAATCTCAAGATCAAGATTGTCGAGAACATTGCGGAGGCTGTTGCTCAGGGCGGCTTCAACCCGGTAAAGATTTTGACGGCGGCACCTAATGAGATTCTTGTGCCGCATTTGGCCGATATCCGCCGTGGGTTTGAGGATAAGATGTCGTTCGTCCAGTCGGCGCCGTGGTTCTATGAGGGAACCATCAAGGGCGTTTCGAAGCTCAGTGCGCTCGAACATGCCTGTGAAAAGCTGGGCATTGACCGCCGTGAGGTCATGGCCTTCGGCGATGCGCAGAATGATATGAGCATGCTGGAGTTCGCTGGTTACGGCGTTGCTATGGGTAATGCCTGCGATGAGCTCAAGGAAATGGCTGATGAAGTTACGCTGTCCAACAACGAGGACGGCATCGCCGTGACATTGGCGAAGCATTTTTCGATGTGAGGCGTTTGATGGAACAGCAGCACAAACGGCGCATCCATTACAGCGGTAAATATCCGCGGCGCTTTGAAGAAAAATACAAAGAACTGAATCCTGAAAAGTACGGGGAGGAAATCGCCCATGTCATCGCCAAGGGCAACACGCCGGCCGGCATGCATATCCCCATCATGGTTGATGAGATTTTAGAGGTTTTGGCGATAAAGCCTGGCGAGCGTGGATTTGATGCGACGCTTGGCTATGGCGGTCATACCTGTGCGATGCTGGAAAAACTGGCGGGCAAGGGGCATCTTATTAGCGGCGACATCGACCCGATAGAATCGAAGAAGACCGAGGCGCGTATCCGCGCCAAGGGCTTTGGCGAAGAGCTATGGGAACTTCGCAATATGAATTTCTGCCAGATAGACGAACTTGTACGCGAGACCGGGCCGTTTGACTTCATTCTCGCAGATCTCGGTGTTTCGTCGATGCAGATCGATAATCCAGAACGTGGTTTTACCTATAAAAGCGAAGGCCCGCTTGATCTGCGGCTTAATCCCGAAGCGGGCATTACAGCCGCCGAACGGCTTAGCGATATTGATGAGTATGAGCTTATCGGTATGCTGCAGGAAAATGCCGATGAACCCTATGCGGAGGAAATTGCGCGCTATCTGGTAAAATCGCGCCGCCGCCGTCCCATCCGGACGACAAAAGACTTGCATGAAGCCATTGGACAGGCGCTGGCAAAGGTCAAATTGCCGAAAGAAATGGCTGAACGGGCTGGTTATAGCACGAAAAAACAGGCGCTGGCACGGGCAGAACTCATCAAAAAGAGCAGTGCCCGCGTATTCCAGGCCCTGCGTATCGATATCAATCATGAGTATGAAGTGCTCTATGAGTTCATGGAAAAACTTCCTGCAGCTCTCGCGCCTGGCGGCCGCGCCGCTATCCTGACTTTTCATTCGGGGGAAGACCGCATCGTCAAGAAAGCCTTCAAGGCTTTCTTGCAGCAGGGTATATATGCTGATGTTGCCAAAGATGTCATTCGTCCTACGAAAGAAGAGTGCTACCGCAACAGCCGCGCCCGCTCGACAAAACTGCGCTGGGCAGTCAAGAGTGAGGAGTAGATGGATTCAAAAGTCCACGGATGCAGAAATGTGCCAGTGGACTTTTTGTGATAAATTGCAGTTTATCTGTCCGTACGTGGTTAAAACAAACTCGGTACAGCTCAGCTTGGGTGGGGGCGGGTGCACTTTTTCTCCGCTCCCGCTAAATGACCCGCGCGGCTGCTTTAGTACGTACTTAGATACATGTGCC
>SVBZ01000058.1 GCA_015058575.1 Pseudoselenomonas ruminantium | reverse complement strand
GCACATGTCGCTAGATACGTACGAAAGCATCCGCGCGGGTCATTTAGCGGGAGCGGAGAAAAAGTGCACCCGCCCCCGCCCAAGCTGAGCTCTATCAAGATTATTTTAAGCACGCACTGACCGGCAAACTGCAATTTGATAAAAAATGCCCCCTAAGTCAGATTCCACCTCCGACTTAGAGGGCGTTACATAGTCAACGAATCATTTTTATTTATAGGCATATATCGCAAACAACGGAACATTGTCATAGTGCATGGCAGGGTCATTGTGAACCTTTGGCGCAATGTCTGCCTCGACTTCCACCTTCATCCCGAGTTCCTGCAGATAGCAGGTATCCCACGCCGGACGCCGATGCGTGCTGATACGCACGGAATCCTTAATTTTATTGCACGTATCCACAAGTTCCTGACTGATATTGGCATGGACATTTTCCTGATCTTCCTTGCGTGAGAATCTCTCCAGCCCATAGTCCGAATCAAAGTTCATCAAGAGCCCACCTGGTTTCAAGACCCGGCGCCACTGGCGATAAGCCTCCATGGCATCCGGCAATGTCCAGGTAAGATTACGGCTTACCACTACATCAAAGATATCCGCCGCAAAATCGGGCTCCTGCGCATTCATTTTCACGAATTGTGCCTTGACGCCCGCCGCCAAAGCATTGCATTTTGCCTCATGCAGCATGTCTGCTGACATATCGATGCCGGTTACCTCATGTCCAAGCCGTGCGAGCAGGATGGCAAAAAAACCCGCCCCCGTTCCGACATCGAGGATGCGGAGTGGCCGCACCTGCGGCAGCCTTGCCTGCAGCACCTTTGTCCAAGCAGCCGCGCTAGGCCCGGCCAGTTCCTTTAACCGTGTCTGGCTGAAAGCCTGACTGCGCGCATCCCAATAGCTTTCGATTTCCTGCGCCAGTTCCCTATCCTCATTCTGTAGCACGGTCTGCAAAGCTTCCTGCATAACGTGTCCCTCCTCTGTACTATCTCTTCGCTTTCATTGTAGCGGATAACCAGAGGCTGCGTAAGCCCCCCAGGGGGATATCACTCAACATCGAGGTCAGCCGTTACCTGATAGTAGTCGCAGGCATGCGAGGTATAGTTCTTGACATTAGCTTTAGAAATCATGCTCATCTTGAGGAACGAACAGAACACAAAAGCATTGTCATCAAGCACTACCTGCTGCATCTGCAAGGCCAAGCCTGCACGCTTAGCCGGGTCGAACTCACGGCTAAGCTGCGTTTCAAGCGCATCAAGCTGCGCATTCTGATATTTGCCTTGATTTTTCGTAGCCGTCGATACGGCAAACACCGTGAACCAATACTCAGGGTCCCCAGTCGGGGCCTGGACATTGGCCATCGCATAGACATCCCATTTCTTCGGGTCTTTTACCACCTGATTGTTATCGGCTGTATTGTTGATGTCGACCGCAATGCCAATGGCTTTGAGCGTTGACTGCGCCGACTCAGCCAAGAGCGGCAGCTCCTGACGGCTTGGGTATGTCAGCCATTTGACGACAAGCTTGCGTCCATTCTTTTCACGAATGCCATCGCCATCGGTATCCACCCAACCAGCCTGCTCGAGGACAGCCTTGGCCGCCTCCGGATTGTACTTCTCCGCCCTTACCTTGTCACCGCCAAAGGCCGCGCCAGCCGGAAATACGCCATTAGCAGCAAAGCCATTGCCCTCAAGCAAGGTCGTGACAAAATTTTCCTTGTCGATGCCTAAGGCAATAGCCTTGCGCACAGCAGGATCTGCACAAACAGATTCCGGATCGAAGTTCATCTTGCCAAAGAAGCAGCGCGATGTCGCAATCTGCGAAATCGTGTATTTATCATTCCGGAATAACGGATAACTCTCATACGCCATGCCATAAGCAGCCTGCACTTCCCCCGACTGCAGGGCATTGGCCAGCGTGTTGCCATCAGTAATCGTGCGGATAGTCAATTTATCAAGTTTTGGGGTACCGCCCCAATAGTTCTCGTTCTTCTTGAGCGTCAGATGGTCATCCGTTTTCATATCCGTCACGATATACGGCCCCGTACCGGCCACAATGCCATTTTCAAAGCCAGCCTCTACATCAATGATGCAGCCATAGGGATCGCCTAGATAGTTCAGCAATGCTGGCTTAGGCTCGGTCGTCTTGATGATTAGCTCCTGCCCATTCGCCTCGATGGCAGCAATCTTCAAATCCTGCTTGGCGCGCTTGTTCTCAGCTATCAGATGCTCAAGACACTGCTTGACTGATATGGCATCCATCTTACGGCCGCTCGAATAGTTCACATCATCGCGCAAAGTGATTTTCCAGGTCAATGGATCGACATTTTCCCACTTGGTGGCCAGCCAAGGCTGGATTTCCATATTGTCTGAATACCTGACCAGCGTCTCACCGATACCATAACGGATACACGCCCAGCCTGCGTAGGCATTATGGGGATTGACATCAGGCTCTTCATTCGAGCTGTTGAATGTCGTATCGCCGATTGTCAATGTTTTTCCGCCCGCATTCTTTGCCGCTTGATTATCGCCACAGCCGGCAAAAACACCAAGACAGAGACTGGCACCTAATGCCAGTGCCACCAGTTTTTTCCATTTCATATCCATCATCCTCCTATATCTAATTCCCCAAAGGAAACGGCCATCATAATACGCTGTCGATAAGCCTTTGCGTATACGCCTGCTTCGGCGAACCGATTACCATATCCGGCGTGCCTTCCTCGATGATGCGGCCTTCGTGCATGACGAGTACGCGATCGCAAAAATCCTGCACCAAAGCAATATCATGGCAAATGAACAGATACGCCAATGAGAGCTCACGCTGCAATCGATCAAGCAGTGCGAGGATATCTGCCTGCACTGTCACATCAAGTGCAGAAGTCGCCTCATCAAGCAGCAACAGCTTGGGACGTAAGGCCAATGCTCTGGCGATAGCCGCCCGCTGGCACTGGCCACCACTGACCTCATGCGGATAGCGCTGTGCAATCTCCGCCTCCAGGCCACACAGCATAAGCAAACGCTCCATCTCCTGCCAGGCTGCCTGCTTCTGCCAGCCAAAGTTCCGCAACCCCTCGGCAATCCCATCGCCAAGCGTACGGCGCGGATCAAAGCTATCTGCCGGCGACTGGAACACCAGCTGCATATGCCGATAGTATTCGCGCATTTTGCGCCCGGTCATATGGGTAATATCCTCTCCTTGCAGAAGTATCCTGCCATCTGTCACAGCAGTAAGCCTAGCAATCATGCGCGCCACCGTAGTCTTGCCACTTCCGCTCTCACCGATAATGGCAACCTTCTCACCTGCCGCTACAGAAAAACTGACATCGTCTACCGCCAGCAACGTCCGCCCGGCATCAACGGAGAATTCTTTTTTGAGATGTTCCACCTGCAATACAGGAACCAACTCATCACCTCCTAAGCTGCGGCACCGCAGCCAGCAATTTCCGCGTATCCCCAGCTTGCGGCCGCGTCAATATCTCTGCTGCCTTGCCGTATTCCACGGCCTCTCCCGCCCTCAGCACAAGCATCTTATCAGCCATGGCGCGAATGACGCCGATATTGTGCGTGACCAGCAGGATTGCCGTCCCAAAAAGCTCCCGCGCCAGCAGCATCTCATCAATTACCTGCCTTTGCACCGTGACATCGAGCGCTGACGTCGGCTCATCAGCCAGCAGGACCTTGGGGCGCAGCAGCATCGCTGCCGCTACGCCCACACGCTGCTGCATGCCGCCTGACAACTCAAACGGGTAGCTTGCCAGGATACGCCGCGGTTCACGGAAACCGAATTTAGCAAACATTTCCTCCACCTGGGCCATGAAAAGCTGCCTATCCGTCATGCCATGCGCCTGCATCATCTCCCAGAGCTGTGCCTGCACCGTACGGATTGCACAAAAAGAACGGCCCGCTGCCTGAAAGATCATGCCGATATCCGCACCACAGCGCCGGCGAAGTTCCTGCGGCGCAAGATCCGGCAGGGATTTTCCCTGATACCAGATGTCCCCGCGCGTAACAAGGCCGTCTTTCCCCAACAAGCCCAGAGCAGCCCGCAGCAGCGTCGATTTGCCGCTGCCGCTTTCGCCAGCGATCCCGAGGATTTCGCCAGGCTGAACGCAAAAGCTGATATCATGGACTACGCGTTTGCCATTATAGCTGACATCGACATGGTCATACCGAATTATTTCGTTCATGTTTACCTCCTGTTCTTCGGATCGAGCCAGTCACGGACTGTATCGCCGAGCAGATTGAAAATCATGACCGAAAGGAAGATGGCAAAGCCTGGCGCGAGTGTTACCCACGGCTGCGTTGCCAGCAAATTGCGCGTATCGCTCATCATGCTGCCCCATTCAGGGATTGGCGGCTTGGCACCAAGGCCCAGAAAGGAGAGCCCCGCCAGCTCCATCATCATCGTGCCGATATCAAGCATCGCCGTCACCAGCAGCGGCCCAGCGATATTGGGCACCACATGGCGACTAATCAGCTGCCATGACGTACAGCCAGCCATTTTCGCCGCCTGCATATAAGGAAGCTCTTGCTGTGCGAGCACCTGACTGCGTGCCAGCCGTGCATACTTTGGCCAGCTGATGGCCGCCAAGGCAAAGATAGCATTATGGACACCTCCGCCAAGCACCGCCGCCACCGCTAGCGCAAACACAAGTCCCGGAAACGCCAGAAACATATCCGCCAGACGCATGATAAATGTGTCTATCCGCTTCCCCGCCCAGGCACAGAAAATACCGATCAGGCTGCCGAACACCGTAATGAAGCCCACCAAGAGCAGTGTCGAAAAGATACTCGTAGAGCTTCCCGCAATGACGCGCGAAAACATATCGCGGCCATAACGGTCCGTACCAAGCCAATGCTCTGCCGACGGTGCCGCCTTGGCAATGGCCAGATTCTGTGCATAAGGATCGTAGGGACATAGCGAACTGCTGAAAAAAGCAACCAGAATCAGCAGTCCTGCCAGCGCACTGAAAAGCAGTAATTTCCGCCGTAAATGGTTGCGCCGCACCGCCTGTACGCGCACCGTAACCTCACTCATCGGCGGCTCACCCCCATGCGGATACGCGGATCAAGCTGATGATACAAAAGATCCGTCACGAGATTGACAAAAACATAGATAATAGCCATCCACATGACATACATCTGGATGACAGGATAGTCGCGCATATTGATGGCGTCCACAGCCATCTTGCCAACACCATCCCACATGAAGATGCTCTCGATAATAGCCGTACCACCAAGCAGGCTGCCAATGGACAGAGCCAGCAGCGTCATAATGGTAAGCAAAGAGGCCTTCATGACATTTTTCCACAGGATGACCCTGTCACTGACCCCGCGGGCCATAGCCCCCTGCACATACTCCTTGCCGAGCTCCTCAAGCACGGACGAACGCACCTGCCGCAGATATTTGGCCGACATAGCAATCGCCAGCGTAAGCGTAGGCATCACTGCACTCTTGACATCCATGCCGCTTGAAATTACCGGCAGAACGCCAAGCTGTATGCCCAGGAATTGCATCAGCAGCATCGCCACAAAAAAATTCGGCATCGCATTGCCGATAAAACTGACAAACCGCAACAACAAATCCACGGCCTTATCATGCCGGACAGCAGCCACGATTCCACAAGGAAGCGAAATGACCACGGTCAGCAGTACCGCGAGCAGTGTCAGCAGCAAGGTCGCCGGCAATTTGTGCAAAAAGGCTCCAAACACCGCCTCCCCGGTGACATAGCTCACCCCCATATCCCCATGCAGCAAGGCCCAAAGCCAGCGCATATATTGTTCGAAAAATGGCAGGTTCAGTCCGAGCTCCTCCCGCCGCGCATCGATAACCTCCTGCGCCACCTCGATGCCACGGTTCGTATAGAGTTCCGTTACCGCATCGCTGCCAGCCATATACATCAGCAAAAATGACAAAAACGTAATTCCCAGCAGAATGGGAATCAGCTGCAAAAAGCGTTTAAGGGCGTAATCCATCCCTGCTATTGCCTCCTAACCACGTGCTTTACAAGAATAAAGCAGTACAATTTGTGCTGTACTGCTTTCAATAATCTGCTTTTTATTATATATGATTTTCCAACGGCTGCGTAAGCCCCCTGGGGGGATACTTGGCCAATTTCCAAGTCAAAAACGACGCACAGGCCGCGCGCAAGCTTTGATCGATAAACACCGCGAGCCAGGCTCCCGCCAATCCCATGTCGAGCGTATAAAGCAAAAAAGCCGTAATAAGCGGCCGCAAGACGGCGATGCTGACAAACGAATAGGCCGCCACCTGCGCAGAACGGCCACTGCCTCGCAGGATACCAGCGCAAACCATCTGCTGTGCCTCGGGAAAGCTCAGCCCAGCGACAAACACCAGCACCATCGATCCAAGGGGCAGCATGGCTGCCTCCTGGGAATACAGGCCAAAAATCTGCTCGCGGAACACCACGGTTAGCAAACAGGCCGCCAGCGAGAACGCAAAGCTCCACTTGATTCCCGTGCGCAGACTGGCGCGCCATCCGGCCCAATCCTGCCGCCCCTTGGCATGCCCAGCCATAACTGTACTTGCCTTGCCAAGACCTCCGGCAAAGCAATAATAGAAGTCGCAGAAATTCATGCAGATTGCATGCACCGCATACGGAATCGTGCCGAGTTCCGCCACCATGCGCGTATAGATTACCATGCCCGCTCGCTCAAAGCCCTGCTCCGAGAATATGCTGCCAAAAACAGGCAGCAGCTCGCGGAAATAGGCAGCATCCGGCAGGAAACTGCCGCGCAGGATTCCCTGCCGCCACAGGCTGTACACCACAACTACCAGCGTATAGAGCGTACCGGTAAGCGTGCCGATAGCCGCCCCGCGCACACCAAGTGCCGGAAATGGCCCCAGGCCGAAAATCAACAGGGCATTGACCACGAGGTTCAAGACATTGCCCTGCAGATTCGTCCGCAGCACCGTGCCCGTCTGGCCAAATCCCAGCTGCAACGCCTGCAGGATAGCCGTCAAGCACGTCACATAGACTGCCGCCAGCGCAATCCAGCCATACTCAAGAGCCAGCGGCAGATACTCAGGGGCCGCCCCCATCCAAAGCAATAAGGACGGCAAATATGCACCAAAGAGCAGATGCAGTACCAACAGGACTGCTGCCCCCAAGCCCAGCGACTGCCGCAGGACTCTTGCAGCCTGCTCGCGGCGCCCGCCGCCAAAGTACTCGGCGGTAAGCACAGTAACCGCCGATGCCAGCGAGCGCGCCACCGTCAGCAGCATCATGCGCGGCTGGGTGAAGATGCTGACAGCCGCAATCGCTGCCGTACCGAGCACACCGACCATGATGAGGTCGACCGAACTCAGCAGGATCATAAAAACGCCTTCCCAGGCAGCGGGCATTGCCATCTGCAAGTATTTCCTATCTGCTTGTGTCCATAAATATTTCTTTATCATAATACCCTTAGCATACCGATATTTAACCCCTTTTGTAAGCCCCCCAGGGGGATATATCTTTCATCCCAACTTTCATATTCTTGTTTCCCGTTGCAATACCGACCAACATTCCCTGAACCGTTCCCTATAAAGGCTGCGGATAGCCGGATTTTCCCCCATACCATGCAGATAAGCCTCAACAGCAAATCCCTGTGCCTCCAGCTGTGACTTATGAGACTCCGGTTCAGATCCAGCCATATCCTGACAGGCATGATTGCCAGCCACCAGCATCAGCGGCAGCAATGTGACATGACGGATATCGAGCTTCTGCAGTTGCGGAATGATATCCTCCAGCCGTGGCCAGCCTTCTACTGTATAGACAAAGGCGCGTGCCCGCCCCTGCTGCCAGAGTTTCAACTGCATGATTCCATGATAGGCGTTAGCCAGATGCGGGGAGCCATGTGCCAGCAACAGGACAGCCTCCTGCTGCCCCAATGGCGGAAACACCCTGCTCACTGCCCGCATGACGTCGCCAACATCGTCTGGCCGATCCGCCTGGCCCTGCCAATACATCAATGGTGTTCCCAGCACCATCCGTTTGGTTTGCGGACTGTATTCCTTCCACAATTCCAGTGCATAATGATACTCAATCCCTGGTAACACATCCGTCGTAACCATTGCAATGGCGTTATAACCTGCTGCCAGCAGCTGCTGCAAAGCCTCCTCAGGCAACGGATAATTGATGCCTTCGCGCTCCCGGATGCGCTGCACGACAAGGTGTGAAGTCAAGGCTGATACCACAGGGATCCCCGGCTGTTCAGCCTGTATTTCCGCCACCAAAGCATCGATAGTCTTCCCCCGTGTCTCAGCATAAGTCGTGCCAAAGCTCAGGACCAGGATCGCCGCTTTGACGGCTTCTCCCTGCCGTGCAGGATTATCATAACATCTGACGCCTAGCTCAGCCGCCCGCGCCAGGGCTTCCGAATAGCGCTTAAGATGCTCAGACATATGCCACCTCCTGCTGGTCTCCACATTTCACAGGACTGCCGCTTCGAGCTGACAAGTCCACGTCACGGGAATGCACCGAAAACACGGAACGCAGCAATGCCTGTGTATACGGATGATGCGCTTCCGTCAGCAGAGCCCCTGGCAGCTGCTCCACGACCCGGCCTTTTTTCATGACTACCACTTGATGGCTGAACAGACTGACCAGTGCCAAGTCATGGCAGATAAATAGATACGTGATTCCCTTCTCCCGTTGCAATTTAACCAGCAGCCGAATCACGCTATCCTGCACGGATACATCCAGTGCACTGGTCGCTTCATCACAAATGATGATTTCAGGTTCCAGCGCCAATGCTCGTGCAATTGCCACACGTTGACGTTGGCCACCACTCAGGCTATGCGGATAGCGATCCGCAAACTCCGCAGGCAAATCCACCAGCTGAAGCAAATCACGGGCGCGGTCTGCTACCTCCCGGCGGCGAATCACCGCAAAGCTCAGCAAAGGCTCACAGATGATATCCTTAATTTTCATTTTAGGATTGAACGCCGTGGCAGGATCTTGAAAAACCATCTGTATATGACGATAATTTTGACGCTTTGCTTCACCGCGCAGACGCGTGATGTCCTCCCCGTGGAACATCACCTGGCCGCTGTCTGGTGTATACAACCCCATAATCGTGCGTGCCAAGGTTGATTTACCGCTGCCGGATTCGCCAACAATAGCCGTTGTCTCCCCCTTGCGAATCGCGATGCTGATGTCATCACAAGCCTTCAGCCGTCCGCCAGCCGGCAGCGGAAACTCCTTAGTGATATGCTCCACGTGCATCAATACCGGCTCTATCGTCTCAGACATACCGCACACCTCCAATCTCTGGCACCGCTGCCAGCAGCGTCTTCGTATACTCTGTCTGCGGATTTGCCAAGATTGACGCTGCTGGGCCATACTCCATCACCTTGCCGCCTGCCATGACCATCATTTTATCTGCCATACAGGCAGCCACGCCAATATTATGGGTAACCATGACCAGCGCCGTTCCCGAAGCACGTACCACCTGCATCAGCTCGCGGACGATCTGCGCCTGCGTCGTCACATCAAGTGCCGACGTCGGCTCATCGGCCAATAACAGCTGCGGCTGGAACGCAATGGCCATGGCAATGCCGACACGCTGGCGCATACCGCCAGACAATTCAAACGTATAGGCGGCCATGACACTATCAGGATCCGGCAAATGCATCCGCCCCAACAGCTCCCTGGCTATTTCATCAGCCTCCGCAGCCTGCATCGCGCGATGCGTCTGAAGATATTCCCGGAACTGGTGCCCAATCGTCTGGACAGGATTCATCATGCTGCCGCTGTCCTGAAAAATCATGGCCATCTCCCTGCCCCGCAGTTGCCGCCAAGCCGCATCGCTCAACTGACTCAAATCCTTTCCGGCAAAGGTTATTTCCCCCCGGCTTATCCGGCCCATCCCCGGCAGGACACCTAGTATCGCGCGTATGACCGAAGTCTTGCCACTGCCTGACTCTCCGACAATAGCCAACACTTCGCCTGCCGCCAGGGAAATATTCACATCTTGCACCGTCGGCGCATTTCCCCCATAGGAAATATCCAGATTCTTGATTTCTAACAACATGGATAGCTCCTTATTTTCCTGCCGGTTTGATAAGATTCGTAATCCAGTAATAGTCTGACGGATACATCTTGACGCCAGTCAATGCAGTATTGTTGATGATATTGGTCTGTGGATAGCCCAGGAATAATGCCGCACTGTCATTCATAATGATTTGCTGGATTTCAATGATCAGCTGGCGGCGCTTTTCTTTGTCGAATTCTACGGCCAAAGCGTCAAATTTCGCATCCAGCGCAGGATTGCTATAGCCGGAACCATTTTGCGGATTTTCGCCATGGAAGTTGGATTTCCAGTACCAGGACAAATAAATCTCCGGATCGCCCGTGTTGGCCGTGGTGATATTGGAAATCAATAAATCGTATTCCCCTTTGATGCCCATTTGATCCACCAGATTGTAGTCCACATTCTTGATCTGGATGTCAAAGCCCAGTTTCTTGAGATCCGCCTGCACGGCCTCCGCATACAACGGCAGCTCAGCCCGGCTGTTATAAATAACGAAATCCAGCTTGAGTGGCTGGCCATCCTTTTCACGAATGCCATCACCATCGCTATCCTTCCAGCCAGCCTCATCGAGCAGACGGGCCGCACGCTCCGGATCGTAGGCATTCGGGTCACTAAGCTGATCGAACCCATAATCCATGGATGGAGGCACTGGTGCTTTACCTGCCATGAACGTCCCTTTCAGCAGCACCTTGTTATAGGTTTCACGGTCACAGCCAGCAATAAGCGCCGCCCGCACCTTCGGGTCCCTAAGAATACCTTTCTGGTTCAAACGGGCCAATACCGTACGCAACGAAGAAATCTCATCTACTGCATACTGTCCATTATTGCGGAAAGTATCAATATCGCCAGCTGCGATATTCACAGCCATATCCACATCCCCTGACTGCAAGGCCATAGCACGGGTATTCGGGTCATCGATGCTCGGAATCTCCACCGTCTCAAACGGCACTTCCCCAGCCCAATAGTGAGGATTCTTCTTCATGACAGCTTTCTCTTTTACAAACGACTCTACCATATACGGGCCAGTGCAGATAGGGCCTTCTTTGGCAAAGTCACGGTCGGCTTCAGCCTTCGTGTCCACCACGATGAACAAAGGATCGGCCAGGAAGCCCATGAGATTGGGCATTGGTTTTTCCGTCGTTATGATGAGGTTCTGGCCTTCAGCCCGGATTTCCTTATACTTGAAAAATGTCTCGGCGCGATTATTCTTGGCAAAAACACGCTCCAATGACGCCTTGACGCCCTCAGCCGTCAAGTCATCGCCATTGGAGAATTTCACACCATCGCGAATCTTGATGGTCCAGGTCAGATGATCCTCACTGATGGACCAGCTCTCAGCCAGCCACGGCTGCACATTCATCTTCTCATCAAATTTTGTCAGGCACTCACCCAAGCCATAGCGCATAACTACCCAGCCGAAATAGTTCTGCGTCGGCTCCAAAGTATCGGCAAAATTCGTCACGCCGACCTTCAGTATGCCCTTCTGGACCGATTCATTGCTGGCCGAACTGCCGCAGCCAGCAATCAGCGCCGCAACGGCAATACCGCACAATCCCACACTTACCGCCCGCCAGATTTTCTTCATCTTGCTTTTTTCCATAAAATCATCATCCTTTCCTCAACAACCAAACCACAGCTCAGTTTTGGCGCGGATCCAAGACATCACGCAAACTATCTCCCCACAGATTGAACACTGCGACCACCAAAAAGATCGCCAGCCCAGGGTAAACCATCAGCCACGGTGCTGACTGGATATATTGCCGCCCCTCATTGAGCATCAATCCCCATTCGGGAATCGGCGGCTGAGCGCCAAAGCCCAAAAATGACAAGCCCGCGATTTCCATCATCATCGTACCGATATCCATCGCGGCTGTAACCACTACCAGCGGCAACGTATTCGGCAGGATATGACGCCATAAAATCATCGGCGTCCGCGTGCCACTTAGCCTGGCTGCCAGCACAAAATCCTGCTGCCGCAGCCTGATTACCAAACTGCGCACCAGACGCGCATATTTCGCCCAGCTCACTACCAGCAAGGCCAATATGGTATTGGTGATGCTGCCACCAAGTATTCCCGCGATGGCAATCGCCAACACAATCCCCGGGAATGACAGCATCATATCCGCCAGCCGCATGAATACCATCTCGACACTGCCGCCGAAATAACCGGCCAATGTGCCCACCAGCGCTCCCGTCAAAGCCACCAGCACTACCAGGCAGAGCGTCATGAATAACGATGTCTGTGTGCCGCAGATGATCCGTGAAAAAATATCACGGCCCAGCTTGTCTGTCCCGAGCCAATGCTCAGACGACGAAGGCTGCAGTACCAGCTGCATATTGCTGGCCAACGGATCTTGCGGCGTCAGATATGGAGCAAACAACGCCACAAGCACAATAAGCAGCACCAATGCCGTATAAAAAGAAAACATCTTATGTTCCCAAATGAGCGTCATCTTCTGGCCTCCCTTCTAAGGCGCGGATTCAGATAAGCATACGACAAATCGACCAAAAAATTGATGGTCATATAGACTAAAGCAATCCAGAGGACAAACCCCTCGATAAGTGGATAATCGCGCATCGTGATGGCCCGTACCGCCATATTGCCAATTCCCGGCCACGAGAAGACGATCTCGACCACAGCCACGCCGCCCAACAGCCATCCCATCGACATGCCCAGCAACGTAATCAGCGGCAGCATGGCATTAGGCAGCACATGCTTCCAGAGAATAGCTGTCTCCGACAAACCGCGTGCCCGGATGCCCGTAACATAATCCTGGTTCAGCTCTTCCAAAACTACCGTGCGGACCTGCCGCATGTACTTCGATGACATATAGATTGCCAGCGTCAGCGCTGGCAGCACGATTCCCGCCGCCGTAACCTCCGACTGCGCAATGGGAAACAGCCGCAACTTCAAGCCAAACACATACAACAGCAATAGTCCCAGCCAAAAACTAGGCATCGATACGCCAACAAAGGACAAGCCTCGCACCAGATAATCCGGCAGCCGGTTCCGCTTCACAGCGGATAAGATTCCCAGCGGCAGTGAAATCAGCACCACCAAGACCATCGTGACAAAAGCCAGCAACAAAGTTCCTTTGAAACCTTCCAGCAATTTAGCTGTAACCGGTTTCTTGGCAGAGTAAGACATACCCATATCCCCCTGCAAAACACCCATAGCCCAGCTGCCATACTGAGCCAGGAACGGCTTATCGAGCCCCAGCTCATGACGGGTCTGTGCCAGCGTCTCCTCAGACACGATTGTGTCCGAAGCCTCCAATAACATCGAAGCCGGATCGCCAGGCGCCAGCCAAGTCAGGCAAAAAGTCAGAAAACTAACGCCAAGGACCGTCACCACCATCTGTAAAATACGGCTTCCATATTGTTGCAAACGCAACATTTTCTTCTCACCTCCCAAAACATAAAAAAGCCTGTCTGCAAAATGCAGACAGGCTAGAAATATCCAGAGCACAAATCTCCTCCGAAAATCCCCTCCCTATCGCTCGCAGGTCAAACGGTGATTGTCAATCAGGCAGTTCTCCTGGCTCCAGTTCATCATGATTGCTGCGCCTTCCCAAGGAACTATATTCCTCAGTGACCGGAAAACCGCCAAAAGCGGCATTCACAAAAGCAGCATCACTCGCTGTTACAGTGGCGGGACCGCGCCGGACTTTACCGGCTTCCCTATTAAGTCTTGCGACACCTGATCCATACATTATATGATTACACCACATATGTGAAAAATATGCGAAAACATTGTGATTATATCATTTTCTGAACTGCGTGTCAAAATTAAACAATTCCTCAAAACCGCTTAAAATTTATGTTTTTATCCCCCCGGGGAGCTTGCGGACTTTCATTAATATTTTTTATAATAATGTTAATCGTTAGATATATTCCATTCACTAATTCAGAGGCTCAACTGTTTTAGCTGGAATGTATATGCAGAGAATAACTTCCCGTTTGTCTACTGCAATATATAGACGCCGTGCATTAGTATATCATTGGCAATAGATACTAGGCACGGCGTCTTATTTCCATATTTTTCGTGTTATAATGAAAAAAACTACAGCAATCATCCGAGGCTAGATTATGAACAGGAACTACTTGCTTGACCAATTGGCTGAAACACATACACTTACCGGCGAAGAATTCATCGAGCTGCTTACACATCCGGACGCAGCTTTGCAGGCACAAGCTGCCAGACTGGCCGTTCAAACGACACAACAATATTATGGCAACAAGGTTTTCTGCCGCGGTCTTATCGAATTCACGAATATCTGCCAAAACAACTGCTATTACTGCGGCATCCGCGCCGGCAACGATAACGTCCAGCGCTACCGTCTAAGCGATGCGCAGATTCTGCAATGTGCGGCCATGGGCTACCAGCTGGGATTCCGCACCTTCGTCCTGCAGGGCGGGGAGGATCCTTACTACACCGATGACAAAATCTGCCAGCTGGTACAGCAGCTCAAACACAATCATCCCGATTGTGCCATCACTTTATCCATCGGCGAAAAGAGCCGCGAAAGCTATAAACGCTATCGTCAAGCCGGGGCTGAGCGCTACCTGCTGCGCCATGAAACCGCGACACCTGCACACTACCATAAACTCCATCCGCTGTCCATGAGCGCCGAAAACCGCTACAACTGTCTGCGTACCTTAAAAGACCTCGGTTATCAGACGGGCGCGGGCTTTATGGTCGGCTCACCAGGACAAACCCCTGCGGATCTGGCCCGCGACCTTCTCTTTCTCCGCGAGCTCCAGCCGGAAATGGTGGGCATCGGCCCCTTTATTCCCGCTGCTGGAACACCATTTGCCCATGAGAACGCTGGCACTTTGGACGAAACATTGTTCCTGCTGAGTCTCATCCGGCTGCTGCTGCCCGAAGTGCTGCTGCCCACAACCACGGCATTAGGCACGATCGATCCCCGCGGCCGCGAAAAAGGCCTTCTGGCAGGTGCTAATGTAGTCATGCCCAACCTTTCGCCCAAGAATGTCCGGGCAAAATATCAGCTCTACGATAACAAAATCTGCACGGGCGAAGAAGCTGCGGAATGCATTGTCTGCCTAACCAAGCGAATTGAATCCGTCGGCCGTGAGCTGGCCGTCGACCGTGGCGACAATGTCCGCTATACAAAAACGAAGGAGGACCCTTACTGTGTATAATCCAAAATCAAGCAAAGCCTCAGAATTCATCGACCACGAGGAAATCCTCGCCTCCCTTGAATATGCTGACCAAAACAAGAACAATGCTGAACTCATCGATTCCATCCTCGCGAAAGCCAAGGAATGCAAAGGCCTTGACCATCGCGAAGCATCGGTTCTATTGGCCTGTGAGATCCCCGAAAAAAATGAGGAAATCTTCAAGCTTGCCGAAGACATCAAAAAACAGTTCTATGGCAACCGCATCGTGCTGTTCGCCCCGCTTTATCTGTCCAATTACTGCATCAACGGCTGCGTCTATTGCCCGTACCACGGGGTCAATAAAACCATCCCCCGTGTAAAACTCACACAGGAGCAGATTCGCGACGAAGTCATCGCTCTGCAGGATATGGGCCACAAACGCCTGGCCATCGAAGCCGGCGAAGACCCGGTCAACAATCCGATTGAGTATATCCTCGAATCCATCCATACGATTTACTCCGTCAAGCACAAAAACGGCTCCATCCGCCGCGTCAATGTCAATATCGCCGCCACGACAGTCGAGAACTACCGCAAACTCCACGAGGCTGGTATCGGCACCTACATCCTGTTCCAAGAGACCTATCACAAGGATTCCTATGAGAAGCTTCATCCGACGGGGCCGAAACACGACTACGCCTACCACACCGAAGCCATGGACCGCGCCATGGAAGGCGGCATCGACGACGTCGGCCTCGGCGTCCTCTTCGGCCTCGATAAATATCGCTACGAATACGCTGGTCTTTTGATGCATGCCGAGCATCTCGAAGCCAAATTCGGGGTTGGCCCGCACACGATTTCCGTCCCCCGCATCTGCCCGGCTGACGATATCGACGTCAATACCTTCAGCAATGCGATCGACGACGACACCTTTGCCAAGATTGCCGCCTGCATCCGGATTGCCGTTCCCTACACGGGCATGATTGTCTCGACGCGCGAATCGCAGAAATCCCGCGAACGCGTCCTGCATCTAGGTATCTCCCAGATTTCCGGAGGTTCCAGGACCTCTGTCGGCGGCTATACGCAGGAAGAACGCCCCGACGAAACGGCTCAGTTCGATGTCTCGGATACCCGCAGCCTCGACGAAGTCATGAAATGGCTCATCGACATGGACTACGTTCCTTCCTTCTGCACCGCCTGCTATCGGGAAGGCCGCACCGGCGACCGCTTCATGGCCCTCTGCAAGGCAAAGCAGATCCAGAACTGCTGCCTGCCCAATGCTCTGATGACCCTCAAAGAATATCTCGAGGATTATGCCTCACCGGCAACGAAAGATGCCGGCGAAAAGCTGATTGCCAAAAACATCCCCAATGTAACCAATCCCGCCGCCCGCAAGACTCTGGCCAAACGCCTGCAGAAAATCGAACAGGGCGAACGCGACTTCCGCTTCTGATTCCATAACAGATTCATGCCAAAGCCCCTATAACTGAGCATCAGCTCAATTATAGGGGCTTCTTTTATGATTTTTCCTTTGCGATATTTTCAAGCAAACCATTCTCTGCTTTCAAGGTTGAAATATCTGCCTGCCTTAACGTTTCCACTCCAACATCTTGGGATTCTGCCACAGGAGTCTTCTTTTCCTCAGCCTCTTTATCCGCCCGCTCCTGCACCGCCTTCAACTGATTTTTACTATCGTCTCTAGCCTCTTTATCCAGGATATCCTTTGTTTTATCGATTTCCTTTTGATAAAAATCAATAACGCCTAGTGCCACAGCAGCATCGCCACTGGAACTATCCTTCCGCTTTTCCCAGACCGCTTTGCTATCATAAAGAGCATATAACTTATCTTCCGTAGTAGTCGATTCTTTTCTTAGCTTTTCAATTTCATCCGTAATAATACTTTTATCCTTATCCGTCAAATCATCCGAAGATAATTTATCCATCAAATCACTAATGCGTTCCTTCTTAGCTGCGATGTCTTTCTTCTTGGCATCCCTATCCGCCAACACGCTTTCTGTAGCCGGCAAGCCATCATCGTGATAAATTTTTTGGTTCAAACGTTTACCCTCATCACTAATCGTCGCTTTTACTGCATCCGCCACCAAAGATTTCGCTAAATCTTTCGCATTATTGGCCGCCGTCTTCCTAGGTAAAACCACCGAATGTGTAGTGTTGTTATGAACCTTCATAGCTATGCCTCCTAAGTAATACAAGTATCCCTGCTCTAGCATTTAAGCACTATATGATTACTATTCTCGTTATGAGAAAAAATTCCTCGGAGAATAGTAAAATTCCCTATAATCTATAGCAAATTTACCAAAACAGCCCCTATGAATTAACCATAACGGCTAACCCACAGGGGCTGCGTAAAGCACTAACTCCGTAGCTTGTGCTTCTCAATCAATCTTTGATTTTTTCGATTTCATTTTGCGTCCAGAGCGGATGATGATGTGCGGCGTGTTTGGCATTGATAGTGCCATCCCCGAACATGCTGCAGAACTCCGGCCAGTTGTAGATGCCAAGCGGGATATGACCACCGCAGATGCAGAGGAACAGTCCCAAACCAACAATCAGATGAATGCGGTCTGCATAGTAGGCAATCTCCTTCGGAACCAGCGGCAGGGCAAAGTAAAGCACCGCACCCGTGAGGATGATGAGCAATGTACCGAAAAATACCATAATGCCCATCATTTTCTGTCCCGAGTTGATTTTTCCCATCGGCGGCACATCGATTTCCTGCAGGAAAATCATTTTCTGCGGATAGCCGCCACCAACTTTCATCCATTCAATATCCTGTTTCGTCCAATGAAAAGCCTCGCGCCAGAATGCGACCACGCGGCCCGGGCAAAGCAGGAAAAACAGCGTGCAGGCTACCATGAGAATCCAGGCGCCTACGATATGGACCTGCATGGCAAGATGCATTCCCGCCTCGCCGAACGGACGGAAAAACAGAATCACCCCCGTGAATCCAGCTGGCAGGAAGCCCAGTACCAGGCACCAGTGGAACAGGCGAACCGGCAGACTATGGTGAAGGATTCGTTCATTTCCTTTAAAGTTGTTATCCATCGCAATCCCACCTTTCTTACAGGACACTGCGGTCTACATAATGGGTATGGAACAGCTCTTCCGCCAGCGGGCTGAGCGGCTGGAAGTTCATCTTCTTGTACATGTTGAGCAGGCTCTGGTTATGATGACTCTGGCGTTTTGCCTGTTTCTCATCATCCTGATACAGACCTGCCGTACGCATCTTGATGTATTTCGTGCGGTCGACAATGAGGTCCGTCACCGTATAGGCGCCAGTCCAAAGAACTGCCGCAATGACACCGGCAAAGCCGAGGAATTCGCGGCGATTGATCTTCACTTCTTTTTCTTTATAGGAATATCTCATAACGTACCTCCTATCACCACGGCAAGATTGCCTTGAACTTGCCGGTCCAGGACGTTCCCATCGGGTTGATTGGCTGGCCGCCGCCGTTTACACAGCCGCCCGGACAGTTCATGACTTCGATGAAATGATACGGGCTGTTACCAGCCTCAATCTCTGCGAGCAGCGGCTCGACATTTTTCGTTCCATGGACAACCGCGATTTTCAGCGTGATTTCCTGTCCATTTTCCTTGAGCTTGAGCGGAACCTCGGCCGTCTTGACCTCTTTGAGGCCGCGAACCGGCTCATAGCGAAGCTCGCCGAGCTCCTCGCCCGTCAGGACGAAATAAGCCGTACGCAAAGCAGCTTCCATAACGCCACCCGTTGCACCGAAAATCGTACCTGCCCCCGAGTATTCAGCCAGCGGATTGTCTTTCTCCTCAGCCGGCTCAACATTGCGGACATCGATGTTAAGCTTCTTCAGCAGACGTGCCAGGTCACGCGTCGTCAGAACGACATCCGTATCCTGATATGTTGCCGTATGGCCCTTCTTCTTCCAGTAATCAGCAGCTGCCGTAAACTCCGGACGGGATGCTTCGAGCTTTTTCGCCGTGCAAGGATAAACGCCAACGCAGAAAATCTGCTCCGGCTGCACATGCCAAATTTCCTCCGCACCGTAAATCTTAGCTACGGGGCCAGCCATGCCCTGCGGGGATTTAGCCGACGACAGATGCTGGCGCAGGCTCGGATGATAAAGCTCCATATAGCGCACCCAGGCCGGGCAGCAGGAAGTGAACTGTGGCAAAGGCCCAAGTTCCCCTTCTACCGGCTGATTGAGTACATATTTCTGGATTTTGTGGATGAGCTCCGTTCCCTCTTCCAGAATCGTGTTGTCAGCGGCAAAGTTGACATCCATAATCTTGAAGCCTGCTTTTTTCAGGGCTCCATACATCTGCTCCGTGATGAGTTTGCCCGGTTCCATCCCGAACTCCTCACCCAGTGCGACACGGACAGCCGGCGCAACAGTTGCAACCACCGTCGTATTGCTGTCCTTCAATTTCTCGATGACCTGATCGACGACATCGACGGTGTCCTCGATTGCTCCGAATGGACAATTCACCAGGCACTGTCCGCACTGCAAACAGCGCGCATTATCGATCTGATGGTTTGCACCGTAAGCGCCATCAATGGCGTCAGCCGGGCAGAAGGATTTGCATGTGTCACATCCCTTGCATTTCCCCTCATCAATCTTAATGATACCGGTGAGCTCATTCGCCTGATAAGATTTTGGCATAGCTTTCGTCCTCCCTATCCTGCAAACAATTCTCAATTATCACCATAAACTATTATCCCTATACTAAATTATAAATTTATGTGATTATGGCAACAAGCTCCCCCAGGGGATATTTATGCAAAAAATTATATAAACAAAAAGAGGCTTTGACAGCCTCTTTTCTAATCGCTAGGAAATCAATCCATAATATAGATTTCAAGATTTTGACGTCCAAACACCAACGCTTCGCCATGCGTGTCGAAAGCCACATCGATGTGATTGCCATGGAACCCGCCGGTATCTTCCGCTACTGCCTCACCATAGCCTGGAATAAACACATGGGTCCCGAGCGGAATGACAAGCGGATCGACAGCAATCACGCCATGACGCACCTTGGTTCCCATCGCCGTATGCGCGGAATTGCCAGGGTCCTGCGCGCTGTAGGCAGTCGCTGATACATAAAGTACCGCACCAAAATGCGATGCTGGCTCTGCAGCTGGCGGTTCATAGGTCTGACCGCCCGAAAGTACACGATAGGTACCATCTCCGCAGATACCATCGACCTCAAGGCCCTTGGCTTCCTGGAATTTCTTGATGGCTGCTACGGTCTGCGGACCACAGACGCCATCGGCCGCACCGGAAAGATATCCCTGCTCAATCAGCAGGGTCTGAACATGCTTGACGGCCTGGCCGCGCGATCCATCCTTGACGAGAATGGCAGCCGCAAATGCCACCGAGCAGAAACATACTAACATAAGCGTAACCACTAGGGAAAGGATTATTCGTCTGTTCAATAAAATCACCTCTCGAAAGTAACTGCCTCAGTTTCTAGTTATAAATAAGAGGTGCAGTCATAACCTGCACCTCTTATACTCTACCATAATCTATGATTTTTCGTCAAACGAAGAAGAATTTCTCCGACCACTTACAATTTCTCTGCTAACAAATCAGCAGCTGCCAACAAGCCTGCAATCATTGCCGAGGGCCGCGGCGGACAGCCCGGCACATAAATATCGACAGGCACGACTTTGTCGGCCGCACCGACGATTGCATACGAGTCTCCATAGGTATCGCCGCCAGCCGCACAAGCACCGCAAGCCATGACGAGCTTCGGTTCCGGCAACGCCTCATATGACATACGCAGGGCCTGTTCCAGATTGCGCGTGACGGTTCCCGTGACCATCAGCATATCGGCATGGCGTGGCGATGCATCAAAATGCACACCATAGCGGTGCAGATCATAAATTGGATTCGACATAGCTCCCATCTCAAAATCACAGGCATTGCAGGAACCAGCATCGAGATGTCGCACATGCAGGCTGCGGCCAAGTTTCTGCCGGATAACATCAGCTGTAACCTGCTGTGCCTTATCTACAAGGTAAGGCATAGCCTCATCAGCTGTATGAACCAGCAGCCCTTCAGGTGCATCTGCCGCCTCAGCACAGGCTGCGACGCAACGTCCACAGAACAAGCAGCGGCGGTAATCGACTGTATATTCCTCTCCCTGACACCGGAACGCACCTACGGGGCATGCCTTGGCACAGGCCGCCAATGCTTCTGCAGGACACTTACCCGCGAGCTTGCCACGGAACCGTGCACTGCCCGAAAGCGAGATGGCTTCCGTTGCGATCTTATCATGAAGTAAACGCTCTAATACTTTAAACATCGTTTCCTCCTTTAACGGTCCAAGCAAGCATAGCAAAGCTCAAAGCTCTTGTTTATCAACGGGAAATCGGGAATGATGTCGCCCTGTACAGCAATCGGCAGAGCCGGCCAGTTCGGATACGAAGCACTGCGCACAAAGATACGGTCAATGCGCCCTTCAGCATCCAGTGCCACAAAATGCAGATTGCTGCCACGCGCCGATTCGCTGATACCAAAGTCTTCACCAGCAGCTGCCGGAACTGCCACACTAAGTTCCGTATGATCGGCCTCCAAGCGCTCCAAAAGCTGGCTCACCATAAAGAAGCTTTGGCGCAACTCATCGATGCGTACAGCCAGACGTGCTGCCACATCGCCGCTCTTCTGCGTAACCACAGCAAAGTCAAGTTCCGGATACGAGCCGTAGTCAAAATCCTGACGGCTGTCATGGGCAAAGCTGCTCGCACGAGCTCCGACGCCCACCAAAGCCAGATCGACCGCCGTCTGATGGCGGACAATGCCCGTCGTGCGGACGCGGTTCTGGAAGTTTTCCTGTTCTGCAAACATCTTGTCAAGCGCTTCGACGTTTTCCGAAGCTATAGCCAACGTCGTGCGGATATCCTGGCAAAGATCTGCCGTGATATCGAGCGACACACCGCCGGGTATGATGACACCGCGCAGAAAACGGTTGCCTGCCAGGCGTTCCTGCAGGCGCATCAGCATTTCCTTCGTGCGGCCGCCCAGGCTGATGGCCGGCGCAAAGCCGACACCTGCAGGGATATTGCCGCAGTCGCCGACATGATTCGTGATGCGCTCGATTTCCATAAGCAGCGTACGGATAAGCTGGGCGCGCTTTGGAACTGCAACCTTAGCGATTTTTTCCACCGCCTGGCAGAAGCTCCAGGTATTGGCAATACTGCAAGCACCGCAAATGCGCTCAACGATTGGCAGCGCCTCCCACGGCGTCTTGCCCTCCATGACCTTTTCCAAGCCACGATGCGTGAAGAACAGCTTGGCATCAAGCTGCAGCATCGACTCACCAGCCTGGCTGAAACGGAAATGCCCCGGCTCAATGATACCTGCATGTATCGGGCCGACCGGCACCTCATAGATGCCCTCACCATGCGCAACACTCATCCGGATTTCACTGCCTTTACCAGCTTGCACCCGCGGGCTGGCCGTCGCCGAAACCTGCTTGCGCAGCGGATGATAACCTTGCGGGAAAGATTCGTGCAGCACCAGCGGACGCGGATCAGGATGCCCTACAGGCACGAGACCAAACATATCCTGAATCTCGCGTTCGTACCAAGCCGCAGCTGGCAGAATCGGCGTCAACGAATCATAGCACAAATCGCCATCTGCCGGCACCAGCGCCTTCAAGACGGCCAGGCGTTTTTCCTCGGGAATCTCAAACAGGACATAAAGCGCATAACTGCCACGCACAGCCGTCTCATCGCGGCCAAACATCGCCGTAAGCGGATGGCGGCCATCAGCCGATAACGCCTTGGCCTCCGCCCGGAGGTCTGCCAGCTTGATTTCTTTTACATTTTCCATCAGGACATACCTCCTAAGACAATCTGCCCAGCGGCCATGATAAGGTCACCAAGATACGGGATTTGTACCAGCGTTCCACTGATGATACCACTAGACAGCAGCAATACCAGGAGCACCGCCGTATCGAGACGCCCCATAAGTTCCCCCGCACACTTGCGCGACGGTTTGCCGCCGAGCATGCGCAGTGCATGATAAAGGATACCGATAAGCATCCCCGCCAGCAGCACAAGTGCCAGGATTCCGAGCCACGGGCGCTCTGCGATAAAGAAACTATCGATGATATAGAACTTGCTGAAGAAGATGCCCATCGGCGGCATGCCGAGGATACCGACAATGCCCAGCAGCCAGAACAACGCCGTGCGCGGCGACTGCTGCAGCATGCCATGCATGCGCATCATATTCTTCGTGCCATAGGCTTCCATGATCGTACCAGCCGTATAGAAAAGCGCATACTTGACAAGGGCATGGTTCATCATATGCAGCAAGGATGCCTCCACAGCCAGTGGCAGGAACAGACCAAAGCCAGCGGCCATCAAGCCAAAGTTTTCCATCGAGGAGTAGGCCAGCATGCGCTTGATGTCACGCTGAACAACGACAAACGGGATGGCCAGCGCAATCGTCAGCAGACCGAAAAACAAGAACAGTCCGCTGATAAAGCCCATGCCGACTGCCGGCATAATGACAATGACATTACGCAAAAGCACATAAATCGCACAGATGCAGAGCGCGCCCGAGAGCAGGCCACTCGTAAGTGCCGGAGCTTCCGAATGCGCATCGGGCAGCCAGGCATGCATCGGTGCCAGGCCGACCTTCGTGCCATAGCCGACGAACAGGAAACAGATCGCTACTTTGGCCAAAGCCGGATTGAGCTCGCCGCCATGAGCAGCCAAGTACTGCCAATCCAGTGCCTGAGCGCCGCCCATAGCCAGGATCTGTGCATAATAGACAAGGATCGTGCCCAGCAATGCCAGACAGATGCCAACCGTACAGACCATGACATATTTCCAAGCCGCTTCAAGCGACGTACGCGTGAATTTGAAGGCAACAAGCAGTGCCGAAACGAGCGTCGTCGCCTCAATGGCCACCCACATAAGGCCAAGGTTATTGACCAGCACCACCAGCATCATCGTCCAGACAAAGAGATGGGAAAGCGCGTAGAAACGGCCCTCAAGATGAGCAAAACGACGCAGATATCCATAGCGGATATTCGTATCACGATCCAGATATGCCTTGCTTGTGAAGGCAAAGGCCAAATAGAGCATTGTGACAATGACAAGCATCCACAGGCCCAGCGCATCAAGATAAAGATAGCCAAACGCCTGTGGAGCAGCCGGGTCAAACTGCATGACCAGCCGGACGACGATGGCACCAGCTGCCACAGCTGTCAGCCGGTTGAGCCAGTGCAGCAAGCCCTTGCCAAGAACATTGACTGCCGCGATGATACTGAATACCGGCGGCAACGCCAGCAGCATATAGACAAGCTGCGGAATAGTATAGTTGAAATCCATTTTGCTGTCTTATCCTTTCAGTTTCCTCATGACAGTCGTATCGGTAGTCATAAACGAAAGGCTCATGCGATTCGTCAGAATGACCAGTACGACAACGGCAATAAGTACATCGAGGAAGACGCCAAGCTCAACGACGAGCGGCAGTCCCTCCGTTATCAACAGGCCCAAGAGATAAATTCCATTCTCAAGCGTAATAAGACCAACCATCTGCAAAATAGCACGCTTGCGCATGACCATGAGCGCCAATCCCGTCATAATCATAAGGATAGCCGCCGCAATGATGCTGCGCCCTGGCGTCCCCGGCAGCAGATGATCGACAAGCAGATACCCCATGACAAGGAACGCAGCTGCGGCCAGCGTCGAATAATTGACATTGATATCGGAAACGATCTCGCGCTCATCGGTGATGCGGCCTGCCAGACGCAGGATGGCACCCGGGATGAACAGCACCTTGACAAAAATCGTCAGCAGGCCCGGCAGCCAGGCATGCAGGCCCGAACCAGCCCCCAGGCCGATGGCCAGGCAGGCACCAGCTATGATGCCCGACTGTGCAGCCAGACAGTAAACCGAACGTCTAAGCTCCATGATCCGCGTCTGCAGGAAGACGACAAAAATCAAGAGTACTACTAAATATTCCATGTTTTGTCTTCCCTCCTTATTCCGCAATCAAAGAAACAATCAACAAAATCAATGCTGCCGCAAGATAGACACGGACTTTGAAGAGACGCATCTTATTGTTGAGCGTCTCAACCACACCGATGACCAACGCCCCCAAAAGCACCTTGACTGGTACAGGGATTGCCAGCGGCAGATATAAGGTACTGAACAGCACCAGGAAAATCAGTATTTTGAGCATGCTGCCAAGATGGATGAGCGACAGCAGCCGACCCGAATACTCCAGCGTCATGCACTCATGGATCATCGTGAGCTCCAGATGTGTATCGGGATTATCGACTGGCAAGCGGCTGTTCTCAGCCAGCATGACAAGAAAGAACGCCACACAGGTAAGCACTGCCGGCACCGTGAAATAGAACGTGTCAAAATCGATGACCATACGCGTGAGCGTCGTCGACTGGTAGCGCATCGCATTGACGAGAATGGCCAGCATGACCGCCGGTTCAACAAGCACTGAGATGTAGATTTCGCGCGATGCGCCCATACCACCAAAAGCCGTGGCCGAATCCATCGCCCCGAGCGTCATAAAGAAACGTCCCAACGCCAGAAGATAGACGAACACGAACGCGTCTCCCATGCTGATTCCCGCACTGCCAGCCTGCAAGCTGCTGACAATCAGCCCCGGCACCATGGCTGCCGCCATCAGCGTCGTACCGAAGTAAACAGCCGGAGCCAGGATAAATATACGGCTCGTATACGGCGTAACGATAACCGGCTTGCGCCACCATTTCCAGAGATCGAAATACTCCTGCAGGATGCTGGCCCCCTGCCGTTTCTGCAGAATAGCCTTCGTCTTGTTGATGATACCGACGATAAGCGGCGCAAAGATGAGCAGCAGGACTGCCTGCGCCATACCTGCGCCTAAGCTCTGTACCATATAGCCCATCTTACATCACCCCCCAAATCAATACGGCCACCATTGCAAGCATCGTATAGCCGATATAAAGGCGTACACTGCCCTGTTGCACCAGATGCAGAAATGCGGACAAACGAACCATCAAATGCTGAATCGGCACATAGAGCCGTTCCGTGAACTGATCCGGAATAAACAGATTATAGTGGACCGTGCGGCCAAAATACGCGTGTTCCTTCTTGAGGAAAGTACGCTCCTTGCGCGGCTTGAGGATATAGTCAAACGCACGGCGCAGCGGTTTCGAAAAGCCTGTAGCCGTGTACTGCTGGCGGCGCGTCGGCACCGTACCACAGTTCCAGGTCACATCCTTCTGGACATAGAGCCCTTTGCCCTCCAGCGCAAGAGCCAGCACCGCCGTAACGATAAGCGCAAGCATCAGCAGCATGAAGGGACTGTACGCCGAATACTTCGTGCCATCGGCCAAAATACCCAAGCCATTCCAAACGACAGCATCGGCACTGACCATCGGTAAAGCCAGCATTCCGCCCGTAAGCGCTGACTCCATAAACTCGACCAATGGCATTGGAAAGATACCAAAAATCACGATAAGCAAGGCCTCCAGCCCCATGCCGAGCAGCATGAAGAACGGCATCTCATGAGCTTTCAAAACGAGCGCTGAACGGCGGCGGCCCAGGAATACCACACCGTAAAGACGCACAAAACAGCCCAATGCCAAGGCTCCCGTAAGACCGAGCAGCACAAAAGCGGCAATGACTAGAAGGCGCATCTCCTGTGTCCCTGTCTGCCAGCCCAGCGTGACAAAACTCTGCAAAGCCATCCACTCGCCGACAAGACCGCTCGTGAACGGCAGTGAGGCAAGCGACATGGAACCAATAAGCGTGAACAGTGCTGTATAAGGCATTTTCTTTGCCAAGGCCCCCATAAGCTCAACATTCTTGCTGCCCACCGCATGCATGACTGCACCGGCACTCATGAACAACAACCCCTTCATAAGGCTATGGCTGAGTGAATGCACGAGCACCGCCGTAAAAGCGACCATGGCCATCGTGCCATGCCCCGTCTGCACAAGCAGCATACCACAACCGAACGTCGCAAAGATGATTCCCATATTCTCAACCGATGAATAGGCCAGGATGCGTTTCATATCCTTCTCCATCGAAGCATATAGCACACCAAGGAACGCCGAAAGCAGCCCCACGAGCATGACGATGAGGCCATAGGCAAAGACCTCCATACCCAGGAAGTAGAAAACGAAGCGGCCAAAGCCGTAAACAGCGACCTTGAGCATAACACCACTCATAAGCGCTGACACATGGCTCGGTGCTGCCGGATGTGCATTCGGCAGCCAAACGTGCAGCGGCATCAAACCGGATTTCAAGGCGAAGCCGATAAAAGCTGCACCAAACGCAACATGGCGCAACGGCCCCTCCAGCGTGTTATGGGCCAGATCCGCAAACAACAGGCTTTCCGACTGGCTGCCTACAAGATAGAACGCCACGAGGATAGCAGCCGTCCCCAAATGCGTCATGACCATATACTGATAAGCCGCATGGACCGTATCCTTCTTATTGCTCTCATGATTGACGAGCAGGAACGACACCAGTGCCATGACCTCCCAAGCCAGGATAAACGTAAACGCATCGCCAGCCATCAGCACGAGCACCATCGAGAGCAGGAACAAATTCCAAAGCCCCGCTAAAGCCCGGATTCCCAGGCCACGATACGCCTTGCCATAATCGATGCCATACAGACTGATAATGGCACCAGCCAATCCCGTAATGACGAGAAAAGCCGCGCTCCATCCATCAGCAGTAAGATTATAGCCGCCCCAGCCAGCATCCATCAGCAGGCCTAAAGGAGAAAGCATCAACCCCGCCGGCAAGCCAAAACCGCTCATGCTGCCAAGGTAGCTGGCGGCCACGGCAAATACTAATGCACTTGCCGCCACCGCCAGCAACATGCCTGCGGCATGAGCTGCCATCTCCAGCCGCTTCGGCCAGAGCATTGTCATGGCACCTAACGCATAGAGCGCCAGCGCCAGGAATAAGAAATCCATACACGCCTCCTAAAAATAAGTCCCAAACAAGATAAAATAAAAAACAGATGAAGTAAAAAGAAAACAGACAAAGATATCTTTGTCTGCTGTCAACGAGTCTATGCACGCAAAACGCTGCGTGATTTTGATATTATACTACATTTCCGCCCTGATTAAAAGCGCAGGAAGAAAAAAAACAGCCTCGGCCCAAAACCGAAGCTGCTATATCCACTATGGTGCGATTGGTGAGAGTCGAACTCACGACCTGCCGCTTAGGAGGCGGACGCTCTATCCATCTGAGCTACAACCGCAACAATATGATTTTATCAAACATATGCTATATATGCAAGAGTTATCCCAACATCAAGCCATAAAACGCCGATAAATTGCAGTTTGTATGCTAGTTCTAGCTTAAAATAACCTTGATAGAGCTCAGCTTGGGTGGGGGCGGGTGCACTTTTTCTCCGCTCCCGCTAAATGACCCGCATGGAGGCTTTCGTACGTATCTAGCAACATGTGCCGG
>SVBZ01000057.1 GCA_015058575.1 Pseudoselenomonas ruminantium | reverse complement strand
GTTCGTACAAACCTGCGCATGCAGATGAGGGGGATTTGCTGCGGGTCATCCCTCACTGCGTTCGGACAGCTGCTTCCGCTGCGAAGAAAGTGTATCTGCCCCGCCCTATGCTAGGTTTGGATAAGCCTGCTCTGCTGCGGCGATAGGGAACGAATTACATCGATGTGCTTGTAACGGGAGCAACGGTTCGTGCAAACTTGTTCATACGAATGTCAGGGGCGAACGGGGGAGTGATTCTTTCTGTCTGGAGCGACTGTCCTGCGCAGCAGGACTGGGCCGTAAGCGTATAACCTAGAAAAAACTATGTACGCCGCGACCTGGTAACGGGAGCAGGTAACTAAGTCCGTAAAACTTTCCGAACGGCCCATTTAAGCGGAAACAGAAAAAGCACTACCCCGTGAACCCCGCGCTTCGTAGTAGCGGGATTCCATACGGACGCATATACCTTATCCGAGCGCTTCATTGCCCCCCTTAGGGGAAGGCTCGAACTGACCGTCAAACTGCAATTTGCTGATAGGATGCTGGATGATTTTGCGGTTTCTCTGGCGGAGGACGCGACATTTTGTATTTTGTCCTGTATAATGGATAGCAAAGAGGATAACGAAAGAATAGTCCAAGGAGCGATTCGATGACGGAAGAACTTTGTGCCTGCGGGCATCACCATGAACATGGCGAAATGCACCATGCGCCTCATGCGCATACACCGGCAGACCTTGCTGCGCTGCGCCGCAAGAAGGATCAGCTCAGCATGCTGCAGGGCAGCATGCGTGAGATTCAAGCCCTGCATGACAAGATTGATGGGGCATTGGCCCGGGTTGACCGTGAAAACGTCGGTTTTATCCTGACGCAGAAAAAGACGCTGAAAGAGCTGAAAAAACTAGCAGCCTCGGTACTGGGTGGCGGCAAGGAACCTATCTTTGCTACATTGTATGCGGCTGAGATGGAATACATCGGCAACATAGAAGACATCATGCATCATGCCCAGATCCTCAAGCGCGCTGGTCAGGGCAATGTGACACCGGAAGTCATGGCCAATATGGAAAAGAGCCTCAAGATAGCGGCCGAGCTTACGCAATGAACCGTGCCCTGCCATATGGCAAAAAAAGAGCTGAGAACAGGAAGCTTGTTCTCAGCTTTTCTATAGCAAAATTCATTTATAGTCAGGAAACCATCTGGGATAATTCCGTGCTTGGCATCATGTTATCGGCAACAATCTGGCAGAAATGACGTAAGGCATCGGAATCCATTTCTTCGTCATTGCCGGCAAGATACGTCGCAATCCGCTGGCGGCAACGCTGCAAAGCATTGTCGATGGATTTGCTGTCATGCCCGAGCTGCTGGCTGATGCGCTCATAGCTGCCACCACGCAGGCGGGCGATGAAGACCGCATAGGCATAAGGCGACAAAATCCTGCTGAGTACTTTGCGGCAGCTCTCGTATTCCTCATGGAGTATGAGATCCTGCGAAAGCGGCTGTGTGTTAGGGTCAATCAAGGTGTCAATCCAGCTGGTCTTTTCATTGTCTTCAAAGACCGAAGCATTCAAGGATAATGCCTGGTTCAAGATGGCGTGCTTATAACGGTTCGCCTTGTTGATGGCCGAAATGCATTCACAGCGGATGCAGCGGCTGGCAAAGGAGACGAACGATACGCCACGGTCTGGCTGATAATCCTTGAGTGCTTTGTAGAGACCAATCCGTCCTTCCTGCAACAGGTCATCGTGCTCGGCCCAATTCATATACAGCGGACGACAGATGTTGGTGACTAAATAGTCATACTCCGCCACTAGTTTGGAGCCTAGCTGCGGATTGCCAGTCTTCTGGTACTCCAGAATCAGATCTATTGCTTTATTCGTGTCCATAAATGATATCCCATTTCCTCCTTATTGATAAGTATTAGTGTAACATTATAGAAACTTAAAAGTCAATAGGACTAAAGACTGTATATTTTATGGTTTTTGTGTCCATTATTTTAATTTACCAATCGATTTTTAACCTAGAGGGCCTGATTTATAGTAGTTTGTTAGTTTATTAAATTGTGCTATAATGAATGAAGAATTCTGATTGAAGATGATTGAAATTGATTGACTGGAGGACAAAAAATGTTTTCACGATTGGATGATTGTGCAATCCGGACGAAAATCCAACTGACCTTTGCGGTGGTCATGCTGGTGGCGTGTATCATGGGCGGTGTGGGAATCTACAACCTGCATGCGCTGGACAAGAAATCGACAGAGATAACGGAAAACTGGCTCATCATGACAGATGCGTCGCATCGCATGTATGAAGATTCGGCCAATATGCGTTTTGATGCGTATAAGTATACGCATGTAACCGATCCGGCAGTCATCGAAAAGGCTCGTAAGGACACATTGATGCATCAGGACAATATCCAAAAAGGCATCGCGGTTTATGAGGCAGCATTGGAGCGGGAGATGGCTGTGAACCCCGAAAAGGCCAGAGCCAATAAGGAGAAATTTGAAAAGCTCAAGCAGGAGCTTGATAAGAATTTCGCCATCAACAAGAAAATCCGCGCGGATTTCGAAGGCCAGAACCAAGAGGCAATGATGCAGGGCATCACGGTCGATGGCTTCAAACAGTATGATGTCATCGCTGGTGCGCTCGAGGAGTTCACCAAATTTAATATCGACAGTGCCAACGAGGCCAATGCAGAGGCAGCGGCACTCTATCAGCAGGGGGCAACGGTCAGCATTGTCTTGCTGGTTGTGGCCTTTGTCATGATCATCTTGTCCTCGCTGTATCTGAGCCGCAATATCAGCCGTGGGGTCAGGGTGCTGGAGGAAATCTCAAGCAAGATGGGCGATGGCAACCTGCGTGAGCGGGCACCAATCCTTACAGGCGACGAGCTGGGGAAACTGGCGGCACACTATAATACGGTAATCGAAAGGCTGGCCAAGATGGTCCGCAAGATCCAGCAGAGCGCAGATGAATCGGCAAATGCCGCAGAGCTTTTGCGTACGGGATCGGAGCAGTCGGCACAGGCAGCTACACAGATTGCGGAGTCAATCACCCGCGTAGCCGAGTCGGCGTCTGAGCAAAATCAGATGGCCGAAGCGACGAAGGCGACAGTCGGTGAGATCCGCCAGGAAATCAATCAGGTGAATGATGGCACCAATACGGTGCTCGTACATGCAGATAATGCACAGCGCAAGGCTGATGAAGGTATGGCCGCCATCAACAAAGCTGTGGAGCAGATGCGTCATATCGGCGTTTCGGTCAATGAATCGGCGCAGGTTGTTGCTTCGCTCGGGGAGCGTTCGCAGCAGATCGGCCAGATTGTCGAGACGATTTCTGCCATTGCTGAGCAGACAAACCTTTTGGCGCTCAATGCTGCCATCGAGGCTGCAAGGGCTGGTGAGGCTGGCCGCGGCTTTTCCGTCGTAGCTGAGGAAGTGCGGAAGCTGGCTGAAAGCTCCAGCGAAGCTGTAACGGAAATTGCGGATCTCATCCATGGTATCCAGGCAGATACGGAAGAGGCCGTTGCGTCTATGCAGAATGGCACGCAGGAGACGAAATCCGGCGCGACCATCATGGATCAGGCAGGCAAGACCTTTGGCGAGATTGTCGCGCTGATGAAGAATATGGATGGGGAAATCCGGTCGATGAGCGAGCGTGTCCGTATGGTAACGGCAGGCATGGAAGGCATTGTGGCTACGGCCGACCGTCTCAGTGCAGCCAGCAATTCGGTATCGAGTGAGACACAGACGGTATCAGCAGCTACCGAAGAGCAGTCGGCGTCTGTGGAGGAAATCGCATCGTCCGCGCATAATTTAGCGACGATATCGCAGGCTTTGCAGGATGAGAGCAAGAAGTTCCGCATTTAATTAAGGTATAAAAAAATACGTTGCGAAATTCGCAGCGAAAAAGACAAGCTCCGGGAATCCGGCGCTTGTCTTTTTTTAGCACGGCTTTGATTGCTGCGGATGGGACATTTACATATAAAGAATTTGATACCATCACCGCTCGGGTAGCCAATGCTTTGATTAGGCGCGGGGCAAAAGTTGGCGGCCGGGCATTGATCCTGCTGCCCCGTACCTCACGGGCATTGTTTGCGTTCTATGGTGCCAGCAAGGCAGGGCTTCGTTGCTTCGCCTGCTACAATCGAAATCTTACCGGCAGAAGGTACTGCCGTGGTTGTGTATGGCGGGGAATCGTATGGCATCAGTACGTTGATGTTTGAGGGGGATGTATTGTCAGTTGCTTTGCAGGGAAAGCTGCCGCACATCATCGTGCAGGAAATATAAAATAAACTGAAAATTACTACTTTTATAAAACATGTTGCATTATTTACAAAACACGTTATAATAATAGATAAAGAAATCGTTTTCTATTAGTTCGTGCGAAAAAGAGCGGTTTCAAAAGCAATTATTTTTTTTAGAAAACCTAGAAAACGTTTACATTAACGGGGAGGAATTTTCTATGAGTGATTATCCAGTCATTACAATCAGTCGCCAATATGGTGCTGGTGGCCGTGAACTGGCCGGTATCCTGGCAGAAAAGCTCGGGCTCAAGCTTTATGACCGGCAGATTGTCCATATCGCGGCGGCCAAGCTCGGTCTCGACGATCTTAGCGAGGAAGAGCTCTTGGAGATGGAGAACAAGGTCAAGCCGTTGTCGCTGAGCTTCATTCCTTTTCATTCGTTCGGCACGCATATGGGGGAGAGCAGCCAGGGAATGTTCATGTCTGAGTCGGCAGCTATCCGCAAGATTGCGAAGGATGGCCCTTGTATATTCTTGGGCCGCAGTGCGGATTATGCTCTGCGCAAATATGATAACGTTTTCTCTATTTTTGTCTGTGCTGATGATGCGTATCGTGAAGCACGCGGCAAGACGGTTTATGATGGCAAGTCGCTCAAGGAACTTGACCGTGAGGATGCGAAGCGGGCAAGATACTATAATTACTATACAGGACGTACCTGGGGCGAGGGAAAGAACTATGATATCGTTGTGAATACGAGCCATGATTCGCTGGAGGCTATTGCAGATGGCCTTATCGCCTATATCTGCAAGGTTAAGGGGATCCAGCAGTAATTAGCTGTTCGTTTTACTTTTTGTCAGAAAATATCAATGGGGGGCTTTTGGTTATGTCAGAGAAAAAAAGCGCTGTATGGTCGCGTATCGCGTATGCCTGCGGTACCTTTGGCCACGATGTGTTCTATGCCATGTTGGGCACGTATTTCATGATTTTCGTCACAAGCAATCTGTTCCGCTCCGATGATGCAACGCGTGATGCTTATATGATTGGTATTGTCACGACGATCATTCTCGTACTGCGTATTGCAGAGCTCTTTATCGATCCGTTCATCGGCAATATCATCGATAAGACGAAGACGCGCTGGGGCCGCTTCAAGCCTTGGGTCATCGTTGGTGCCTTCGTTGCTGCTATCACGCTGGCCTTGCTGTTTACGGATATGGGTGGTCTGGCTGTCACGAATCCGACGCTCTATCTTGTTCTCTTTGCGATTGTCTATTTCATTATGGATGTATTCTATTCGGCCAAAGATGTCGCAATCTGGTCGATGATTCCGGCGCTGTCGTTTGACTCGCATGAGCGCGAAGTTACGGCGACGATTGCCCGTATCGGTTCGGTTTTCGGTGGCCAGCTCATCACGGTCATTGTTATGCCGGTGGTCCTTTTCTTCTCGCTGAATCAGAATGGCGGCGCGGGTGACCCGACGGGCTGGCTGGCGTTTGCCTGCATCGGTGGCGGCATTGCAACGCTCGGTGCTATCATCCTGGGCTTTGGTACCAAGGAACAGGAGTCGGTGCTGCGTGAGAATAAGACGGATACGTCAGCAAAAGATGTATTTAAGGTTCTGACGCAGAACGATCAGCTGCTTTGGATGGCAATTGCGTATCTCGTCTATGGTCTGGGCTCGAATATCGTCAACAATTTCAATCTGTATTATTTCATCTATGTCATTGGCGATGCTACGAAATTCTCGATCCTTGGTATCATCAATGTTGTCATTGGCTTGCTGGCCGTGGCTTTGTTCCCGGTTCTGACGACGAAGTTCAGCCGCCGCAAACTGTTCTTCTCTTCGATTATCATTATGGTAGCGGCTCTCGCTATTTATTTCATGGCAGGCACGAATGTCACGCTGGCACTCGTAGGTGCTGGTCTCTTCGCTTTGCCGCAGCCGCTTATCTTCCTCGTTGTCCTGATGACGATTACGGATTCGGTCGAGTATGGCCAGCTCAAACTGGGGCATCGCGATGAAGCGGTCTGCCTCTGCGTGCGTCCGCTTATCGACAAGCTGGCTGGTGCAGTCACGAGCGGCATCATCGGCATGACGGCCATCTGGGTCGGCATGACTGGCAATGCTACGGCTGCTGATATCACAGCGCCGAATTTGCTCAAATTCCAGATCATCATGTTCGCAGCGCCCATCGTATTGCTGATTTTGGCAACGTTCATCTATCGGGCTAAGGTCACGCTGACGGAGAGCGAGCATGCGCGCATCGTCGAGGAACTCGAGGAGCGCTGGGAAGAGATCAATGTTTAAGTTTCCCCTGAGGAATCCCCTTGGATTCTGATTACCTATAACCTAAGTACAGAAAGAGACCCGAAAATGCGTTTGCTGTTTCGGGTCTCTTTCTATATAATGGAAGCAAGGAAGGGGGCAGGGTTATGGACCGGTTGGTCATGCATGTGGATATGGATGCTTTTTTTGCGTCGGTGGAACAGAACGACCATGAAGAGTATCGCGGCAAGCCGTTGATTGTTGGCGGCCTGGCGGGACGTGGCGTGGTATCGACCTGTTCCTATGAGGCGCGGCGGTTTGGCGTTCACTCAGCGATGCCGATGGTGCGTGCGCGGCAGCTATGCCCGCAGGGGATTTTCCTGGCGGGAAATTACCGGCGGTATGCGGAAGTGTCGGCCGCTATCTTTGCAATTTTTGCACGGTATTCGCCAGTCATTGAACCGTTGTCAATCGACGAGGCTTTTTTGGACCTTACAGGTATGGAATATATCATGGGCACACCTATTGCCTATGCGCGCAGGCTTAAAGCAGAAATCAGGGCGGAGACAGGCATTGTGGCTTCGGTTGGCATCGCGCCGAACAAGTTCCTGGCCAAATTAGCTTCAGATCTCGATAAGCCTGACGGACTGGTCATCATCACGGAAGAAAACGTGCGGCAGGTGCTCGATCCGCTGCCGGTCAGCCGCATCTGGGGCGTGGGCCGCAAGATGAATGAACAGCTCATGCAGATGGGCATCCGTACGATCGGGGAGCTTTATGGCACCAGCTATGAAAAACTTTGCCATCATCTCGGGAACCATATGGCGCGCCATCTCTATGAACTGGCCCGCGGGCAGGACAAGCGCAGTGTTGCCCCGCGTGAGCGGGCTAAGTCTATCGGCAAGGAGGTCACTTTTACCGAAGACCTCCAGTGTGCGGAGGATGCAGAGCGCGTCTTGCTCGACCTTGCCTGCAAGGTGGGCTGGCGTTTGCGCAAGGCTGGCGAAAAAGCGCGGACAATCCAGCTCAAGCTGCGGTTGTCACAGGGGTTCAAGACATATACACGCAGCCGCACGCTGCCCGAGGCAACCTGTTACGATGAGGAGATATATCATACGGCTTGTGCGCTTTTTCGTGAGCTTAGGATTTTCCGCGGCATCCGTCTGCTTGGGGTCAGTACGGCAGGATTTGATGCCGGAGCAGAGCTTGATTTGTTCCATGACGAGACCAAGAAGGAGAACCTCTATGCAGCCATCGACAAGATTCGCGCGAAATTTGGTGAAGGAGGCATTACTAAGGCGCAGCTATTGCGAAAAGATAAACAAAAATAATGATAATAGGCATGTAAAATAAAGAAGTGACAAAAATCATAAGCATTTTTTGACGTTTTCGTGTATAATATATAGTAAGTAAAAAAATATAGACTCCGAGCGAAGATATCTAAGGCAGGAAGATACGCTATGATATTTAGCCGGGGCCCCGGGGGAAACGCCGGGACCTTCCCATTTTGAAAAGGAGTTTTTATGCTGGCAGCAGGTGGAGACTATCCTTTTCGTGGGGATAGTCTTTTTTGTTTGCCGGAACTGTATGTGTAAGCGATAGGAGAGTAAGCCGTATGAAGGAAATGAAAACCGTGGATGCCGTCGGACAGATTCTCTGCCATGATATCACGCAAATCATCAAGGGCGTGACGAAGGATGCTGTGTTCCGCAAAGGTCATGTGATTACCGAGGCGGATATCCCTGTGCTGCTCTCAGTCGGCAAGGATCATATCTATGTCTGGGAAAATGACGATACGGTCCTGCATGAAAACGATGCGGCCGAAATCCTGCGCCAGCTTTGCCAGAACGAATATATGACGGCATCGGCGCCTAAAGAGGGCAAGATTGAGCTCATGGCGACGGTGGATGGTGTCTTCCAGGTTGACGAGTCAAGATTTGATGATGTCAATGAGCTCGATGATGTGACGATTGCGACCCTGCCGCAGAACATGCCAGTCAAGGCAGGGCAGAAACTTGCGGGCATGCGCGTGATTCCGCTGGTCATCAAGAAGGACAAGATGGAGCAGGTCAAAAAAGTTGCCGGGAATAAGCCGCTTTTGCGCTTGCGTCCGTATCAGAAAAATCTCAAGGTCGGCGTGGTGACAACGGGGACTGAAGTTTTCCTCGGCCGTATTGAGGATACTTTTACGCCGGTTATTGCGGGCAAATTGAAACCCTTTGGCTTAAAGATTGATGAGCACCGTATCACCGATGATGTGACGGAACATACCCGGGATGCCATTCGTGAACTTGCCGGGCTCGGCATGGATATGATCATATGTACGGGCGGCATGAGCGTCGATCCCGATGACCGCACGCCAGCGGCTATCCGTGATGCCGGTGCCGATATCATTACCTATGGGGCCCCGGTGCTGCCTGGCGCGATGTTTTTGCTCGGCTATCTGGAATATGAGGGCCGGACGATTCCGGTCATGGGGCTGCCGGGCTGTGTCATGTATGCGGCACGTACGGTTTTCGATCTCATTTTGCCGCGCGTCATGACTGGTGAGCGGCTGACGCGCCGTGAAATCCGTCATTTCGGTATCGGCGGTCTCTGCATGAACTGCAAGACCTGTCATTTCCCGGTTTGTGGGTTCCAGCACTGAGGAGGGAGTACGATGCAGGATATTTCGTTGGAGAAAGCCGTTGCAATGCTGCTGGCACAGGTCAGCAAGATCCGTGAAACCGAAGAAGTGCCGCTTATGGCAGCATTGGGGCGCCGCCTGGCCGAAGACTATAGTGCCCCTTTTGACAATCCGCCGTTTGACCGGTCACCACTTGATGGGTATACGTTTGCGTCAGAGGCGACAGCCGGGGCGGATAAAGAGCATCCTGCCGAGCTGACCATCATCGGTGAGGAGTGTGCCGGCCAGTATTTTGACCGGCCTGTGCCGCAGGGATCAGCGGTGCGCATCATGACAGGCGGGGCAATCCCTGCGGGCTGCGACTGTGTCGTGCGGCAGGAAGATGTCACGACGGCTGGCGATAAGCTTTATGTGCCACAGGAACTGCATCAGCATGAGAATTACTGCTTTGCCGGCGAGGATATCCGTAAGGGGACGTTGCTGGCAAAAGCGGGGACGCGGCTTACGGCAGCACATCTCGGCGCATTGGCGAGCATGGGGCTGGCGACCGTCAAGGTCATCCGCAAGGTGCGCATCGCCATTGCGAGCACGGGCGATGAACTTTTGCAGCCGGGGCAGCCTTTGGCACCAGGTAAGATTTATAACAGCAATCTCTACAGCCTTAGCGGGCGGCTGCGCGAACTTGGCTTTGAGCCTGAGGTGCTCGGCATCCTGCCCGATGATGTCACGGCGGCTGCGGCTGAGATTGCCAAGTGGCAGGACAAGGTCGATTTGTTTTTGACGACCGGCGGCGTGTCGGTGGGCAAGAAGGATATCATGCATGGCGTCGTCAAAAAAATCGGCAAGCGGCTCTTCTGGCGTGTCTGCATGAAACCAGGCGGTCCGGCGATTGCCTATACGTTTGGCAAGACGCTTGGCATTGCGCTTTCGGGCAATCCGTTTGCCGCCTATGCGACGTTTGAGCTTTTGGCCCGGCCTGTGCTGGTAGAATTGAGTGGTGAGGAGAAGCTGGCTGTGCGCCATGCGCAGGCTGTGCTTACCGATGCGTTCCCGAAGGCGAGCAAGGGCCGCCGGTTCATCCGTGCTTATCATGAGAATGGCAAAGTGCGCCTGCCCCAGCAGCATGCTTCGGGCAGCCTGTTCTCGGTGGTCGGCTGCAATGCCTTCGTGGCGATTCCGGCAGGGACTGATCCGCTGCCACCGGGGACGAAGGTTGACATTATCCTGTTGTGATTTTGACTATGGATTTGGGATGAGAGTATGATCGATCAGTATCAACGCAAAATCGAATATGTGCGCATCTCGCTGACAGACCGCTGCAATTTGCGTTGCCGTTATTGCATGCCTGCGGCCGGTATCGAGAAACTGCAGCATGAGGATATCCTGACGTTTGCGGAAATCCTGCGCATCGTGCGGGCTTTGGCGTCGCTGGGGGTGCGCAAGGTGCGGCTGACAGGCGGCGAGCCTTTGGTGCGCCGCAATATCGTTGACCTGGTGCGAGAGATCCGTGCTGTGCCGGGCATTGAGCAAGTCGTGCTGACAACAAATGGCGTCCTGCTCGCGGATTTAGCCGAGCCGCTTGTGGCAGCGGGCCTGTCAGGCGTAAATATCAGTCTGGACACGCTGCACCCCGAAACTTTTGCTTCCATTACGCGGCGGCCGCTTTATCCGCAGGTCGAAAAAGGCATCGAAAAATTGTGGGCACTGGGCCTTGAGAACATCAAGTTCAACTGTGTGCCGATTGCGGGTGTCAATGAAGAGGAGATTCCCGCCCTGGCGGGCTTGGCGCGCAAGCATGCCGTCAAAGTGCGGTTTATCGAATTGATGCCGATTGGCTGTGCCTATGAAGTCGGCTACCAGGGAGTACCGATGGCCAGGGTACGTGCGGCAATCGAGGGCGCTTATGGCCCGCTGAAAGCAGCGGGGATAAAAGCTGCGGCTGTGAATGGCCCAGCCGTATACTACCGGCTCGCTGGCTTTGCGGGCGAAGTCGGTTTCATCGATGCGCTGGAGCATAAATTCTGTGCCTCGTGCAATCGCGTGCGCTTGACCGCTGAGGGCTTCCTGAAGCTCTGCCTCAATGCGAAGACAGGGCTCGATATTCGCCAGCTGCTGCGCGGCGGCATCAGTGATGACAATCTGCGCCTGGCTGTCCAGCAGGCCATCTATCATAAACCCGAGGAACATTTTTTTGACGATAAACATAACGCTGCCCGCGACAGCCGGGCCATGGTACAAGTAGGAGGCTAAAACATGGGAAAGATTCATGCGCTTTGTGTCAGTGAGAAAAAGGGAACGCTCAAGCATCCGGTTGCTGCTGTACAGTTTGAGACGGAATGGGGCATCAAAGGCGATGCTCATGCGGGATGCTGGCACCGCCAGGTAAGTTTCCTGGGCCTCAAGGAAATCGAGGATTTCCGCAAGCTCGGTGTCGATGTGAAGCTGGGGTCATTCGGCGAGAATGTAGTCGCCGAGGGCTTCCGGTTCAAAGAACTGCCAGTTGGCACACGGCTGCGCGCTGGCGATGTGTGGTTTGAAATCACGCAGATCGGCAAGGAATGCCATAAGGGCTGCGCCATCCGCGAGCAGGTCGGCGACTGCATCATGCCGCGTGAAGGCGTTTTTGCGCGGGTGCTGCATGGCGGTGAGGTAAAGGAAGGCATGGAGCTTGAGCTAGTGCCAGCCGGCGAGAAACTGCCGCTTGATGCGGCTATCATCACGGCGAGTGATAAGGGCAGCCGCGGTGAGCGCGCCGACAAGAGCGGCCCGAAGGCCCAAGAGATGCTGGCGGCGGCCGGCTATACGGTGGCGGATATGGCCATCCTGCCAGATGAGCAGGCAGCGCTCGAAGAAAAAATGCGGGAGTATGCTGCCCGTGGCATTGGTCTTATCGTCACGACGGGCGGCACGGGCTTTTCGCCGCGCGATATCACCCCTGAGGCGACGCTGGCAGTATGTGAGCGGCTGGCACCGGGCATCCCCGAGGCTATGCGGGCTTTGTCCATGAAAGTTACAGCCCGCGCGATGCTGAGCCGCGCACAGGCGGGAATCTGCCGGCGCAGTCTCATCGTGAATCTGCCGGGCAGCGTCAAAGCAGTTGAGGAGTGCCTGAGCTTTATTCTGCCGCAGCTGCAGCATGGCATTGAAATCCTGCGCGGTGATGCGGGCGAATGCGGGCGGAAATGATATGGATATTTCAGAGATGAGCCTTTTGCTCATTGCGGGCGGCAAGAGTTCGCGGATGGGACAGGACAAGCGCTGGCTTGAGCTTGACGGCGCGTCCATGCTGGAATGGCTGTTGCGCAAGGCGCAGCGGCAGGCGTTTGCGGGCAGGTATCTATGCGTGGAGCGTGAAACACCAGCCCTGCTGGCGCTGGCGCAGCAATATGGGTTCGAGCTGCTGGTTGATGAACAGACAGGATTGGGGCCGATGGAGGGATTGCGCCGCGGACTTGCGGCGATGCAAACGCAGTATGGCCTGGCTATTTCCTGTGATATGCCTTTTTTTGCCTTTTCGGCCATGAAGCCCTTGCTGGCTGGACTGGACGCAGCGTCTGGCTTACAGGCTGTTCTGGCAGAGACTGATGGCCGGCGGCAGCCGCTGGCGGCAATTTACCATCGGGATTGTGCTCCGCACTTTGCCAAGGCTCTTTCCACTGGCGAGCGGAAAATCGGTGCTGTGATTGCGAGGCTTTCCTGCCGTCTGGTTCCCGTGCCGCGCGTGAATTGTTTCTTTAATGCCAATACACCGGCAGATATGCGGCTGGTACGGGGGAGACTGGCCAACAGCCGGCGTGAGATTCCGCTGGTTACGGTCTCAGCCCCTGTATCGAATACGGGCAAGACGACGTTCATTGAGCGTTTGATTCCGCGGCTGCGGGCGCGTGGTATCCGTGTTGGTGTGGTCAAGGGCGATTGCCATGGCTATCAAGTCGATGTTGCGGGCAAGGACAGCTGGCGCTTTGCACAGGCTGGCGCCGATGCCGTTGCCGTCGTATCGCCGGCTGGCTATTTCATCGAGCGGCGGACGGAAAAGCGGGCGTCGCTGCTTTCCGTGGCGGCAAAGCTTGAGGACGTGGATCTCGTGCTGATCGAGAGCCGCAACCATGGGACTATGCCCAAATTGTCTCTTTGGCGAGGACTGGCGGAGCCGGTCATTGATGCGGAGACGGCAGTGCTGTTTGCGAGCGATTTGACGGTGCAGCCTGAAGAGGGAACGGTGCACTGCTATGCTATCGATGATTTGACGCAGGCAGAGAAAATCGTGTGCTTCCTTATGGGACGTGACTTCTGAGAGAGTTGTCAGATAATTTTCTGCACTGGGGCCAATGGTGTGACAAAGTAAACAGAATTCAATAATGATAAGATTATTTTTATTTATAACCGGCCATAGGCCGGTTTTTTTGTCGTTTGCCAATGGACAAAAAGTCTGCTACCATGGCTATGGCGGTAGAGAATTTTCTCTTGTTGTGATAAAAATCGTCGTCGAAAACAAGAGGAAATGATAATCTGTTGCTCGTAGGAAATACGATTTCATGGGGGGCGTTTTACATGCAGCCAAGAGAGCAGGAACTTATCGACTTTCCTGTGGTCCGTTACGATTCGGGGCAGGGAAGGATTGTCGAGGATCACAAGTACACATCGATCGAGCGATGCCTGGACATCTATCTTAACGGTGACTTGCTCACGTCTGCATTCTGTTCGCCTGGCGACCTCCAGGACCTTGTAACGGGGATTCTGGCCCAGGCAGGGCATATCCGTACCAATGCGGACATCAAGCGCCTCAGCATCGATGAGACGGGCTTTTCAGCCCATGTGGAGACTACGGCGGCGGCCCAGGACTGGGCATTGCATGCCGCCGGCGATCCGCGTTATTATTCAGCCCGTGAGATTCTTGCCTGTGATCCAGCGTGTCTTTTTGTGCGGCCGTGCAAGGTGAAGTTTGCGGCGCAGGATATCCTGGCCTGTGCCGATAAGCTGCTGTCGGAGCTGGCGGCTACGCATGAGAAGACCAATGGCGTGCACAGTGGTGTCCTCTATGACCAGCGTCAGCGACGCATCCTTGTCTTCCGTGAGGATATCGGCCGCCACAATGTTTTTGACAAGCTTTATGGCTGGGCGCTGCGTCAGGGGATCGACCTTGCGGATAAGATCATCATATTCAGTGGCCGCTGCTCGTCGGAAATGATGCTGAAACTTGGCCGCATGGGCATTGGCGCAGTAGCCGCCAAATCGGTGCCGACGACTTTGTCATTGCGTCTGGCAAAAAAATTAGGGATTACTTTGGTGGCGCGGATGCGCCCAGGCAGTTTCTGCATCTATACGAATCCGGATCGGATTGTCGTGGCTGAGGAGCCGCTGGAAAAAGAAGCGTAAAAAACGCAATATTATTTTTGCATAGAATCATAAATATCACATATGGGGTTTTCATAGTTTTCTACTATAGCCAATAGATTTCTTTTATGAGATATAGATGATTTTATAGATACAAGAAATGGTTTTAGGAGACTAAAGGAGGAAGTTTTGATGAATTTGAGCAGGCGTGACTTCTTGAAAGCCACAGGTCTCAGCGGTATTGGCCTTGCTATGGCCAGCCTGGGACTCGACATGCCGAAGGTCAAGGCTGCCGCGAAAGAATTCAAGCTCAAAGGGGCACGCGAGTTTACCTCGATTTGCCACTTCTGTGCTTGTGGTTGTGGCGTCATCGGCTACGTGAAGGATGATAAACTCATCCAGCTCGAAGGTGCCGTTGACAGTCCAATCAACCGTGGTGCTCTCTGCAGCAAGGGCTTGGGCTACGCCCATATCCCGAACTCGAAGGAGCGTGCGCAAAAGCCGCTGTACCGTGCACCGGGAAGCGATCACTGGGAGGAAATCAGCTGGGAAGAGGCTATCGACAAGGCCGCTCATGCCATGAAGAATGCGCGTGAGAAGGGTTGGAAGCAGACGGAAGAAATCGATGGCAAGACATATGAGGTCCGCCGTACCGATGGCCTTTCCTTCATCGGCGGTTCCCAGATCAACAACGAGGAATGCTATCAGAATATCAAGATGGCCCGTGCACTGGGCGTTGTCTACATCGACAACCAGACCCGTGTCTGCCATGCCAATACGCCGCCGGCTCTGGGCGCAGCCTTTGGCCGTGGCGCCATGACGAATCCCTGGGCGGATATCAAGAATACGCACCTCATCTGGATTGAGGGGTCGAACCTGGCCGAGTGTCATCCGATGGGCCTCAAGAATGTCATGGCGGCCCGCGAGAAGAACGGTTCGAAAATCGTCCATGTCGATACGCGTTTCACGCGTACGTCGAAGGTGGCCGATGAGTTCTTCCAGGTACGTCCGGGCACGGATATCGTCTTCATGGGCTATATCATCCATGAAATGCTCGAGTCCGGCAAATTCAACAAGGAGTACGTCCTGCAGAACACCAACGGTGCCTGCCTGCTCCGCGATGACTTCAAGTTCGATGATGGTCTGTTTTCGGGCTATGATGCCGAGAAGAAGGCCTATACGAATACGGAGACCTGGGGCTATGCACTCGGTGCTGATGGCAAGCCGCAGAAGGCAAAAGATCTCTTTGCACCGAATACGGTCATGTCGCGCCTCAAAGAATTTTACAGCCGTTATACGCTCGAGATGGTCGAGAACATCACGGGCATGAAGGCCGAGGATGCGAAACGTGCCGCCAGCATTTGGATCGAAAACGACAAGCCGGCTATCATCATGTATGCACTCGGCATGACGCAGCATACGGTCGGTGTACAGAATATCCGCTGCTTTACCATCATGCAGCTCTTGAAGGGCAATGTCGGTATCCCGGGCGCTGGCATCATCGCGATGCGCGGGCAGCCAAACGTACAGGCATCGACGGACTTCGGTATCGAGTTCAACATGCAGCCGGGCTATCTCGTCCATCCGACACATAAGACGCCGACGCTGGAAAAATGGACGGAGGCCTTTGGTACGTTCCGCCGCAAATGGTATGTCAATATGACGAAGGCCTGGTTCGGCGAGCATGCTACGCCGGAGAATGGTTATGGCTTTGACTATGGCGCGATCCGCAACGGCAATCATCCGGATTCCATCTATGCGATCTTTGAGGATGCCTGGAAGGGTACGATGCATGCGCTTTATCTCTGTGGCCAGAACCCGCAGATGACGAATGCGAACCTCACGATGGTCCATGACGGCCTCTGCAAGATGGATTCGCTTATCGTACAGGATATCTTCGTCAATGAGACGGCAGAGTTCTGGAACCGTCCGGGCGACAACCCGAGCGAAATCCAGACGGAAGTCATCTTCCTGCCGGCTTGCTCGTATCTTGAGCGCGAAGGTACGATTACGAACTCGATGCGCCTGATTCAGTGGCGCATGCAGGGCCCGAAACCGGTCGGCGATTCCAAGCCGGATTATATCATCAACGATATGCTTTGGAAGCGCATCCGCGAGCTCTACAAGGATTCCACGGAGAAGAAGGACGAGCCAATCAAGTACCTGACCTGGAACTATTCGCAGGACAACTACATCGAAGATGTCATGAAGGAAATCAGTGGTTACAACGTAGCTACGGGGGAACTCGTAAACGGCATCGGTGAGCTCAAGGACAATGGTGAGACGGCTTCGGGCATGTGGATCTATGCCGGCTATATCAGCCGCGAGGGCAACCGCACGAAACGCCGCGGCCAGGAAGATCCGGGCGATATCGGTATCTTCCCGCAGTTCGGCTGGGTATGGCCGGATAACATCCATATCCTCTACAATCGCGCTTCGTGCAATCCGGACGGCACGCCGAGGGACAAAGAGCATCCGCTTGTCTGGTGGGATGCGGCTGCTGGCAAATGGACGGGCTACGATGTGCCGGATGTTGGCAACCGCACGGCTGGCCCGGATACGCCGGACGGCCAGAAACCGTTCCGCATGAACGGCGAGGGCATTGGCCGTCTCTTTGCTGCCACTTATAAGGACAAGAACCCTGATGGCATGACGCGTGATGCGTCCTCGACGCCAGTCGATGGCCCGCTGCCGGAGTTCTACGAGCCAGTCGAAAGCCCGACGCATAATGCGCTGCATAAGAATGAGCTGGCGCAGTTCAACCCCTGTGTCAAATATCCGCGCGTTCCGGAGAAACAGCCGCTGGGCACGAAGGACAAATTCCCGTATGTGCTGACGAGTTCGGGCATTGCCGAGCACTGGTGCTCGGGGACGGTTACGCGCAACATTCCCTGGCTCAATGAGCTGGTCAAGGAACCGTTTGTCGAGATCAGCGAGCAGCTGGCCAAGAAGCTCAGTATCAAAGCTGGCGACAAGGTCAAAGTAAGCTCGGCCCGCAGTGAGGTTACCGTCAAGGCTATGGTCACGAAACGCGCACAGCCGCTTACCATCAATGGCGAGGAGACGCATATGGTCTGGATGCCGTACAGCTGGGGCTTCAAGGGCCTGGCCAAAGGACCGAGTACCAACTACCTGACCATCGATGCGCTCGACCCGAATACCGAAGAGCAGGAGTTCAAGGCCTGCCTGGTCAACATCGTGAAAGCATAATCTGTATGATATAGGAGACTTTTATGAAAACCGCCAAGAAATCACCCATGGATGAATATCTGAAGAAACACCCTTTCCTCGCGGAAACGGCTAACTTGCAGCTTGCTATGGAGAAAATCCTTACAGGTGCAGTCTCGCCGGTTTCCTTTCCTGTAAAAGATGATATTGCAGAACTTGTCAAGGACGGCATGCCGCTTTTGCAGCAGCCACAGCTCCAGCGCACGATGGTCAAAGTGGCCGCCGTATCGCTGGGCGATTGCCTCGAAGCACTCAAAGAGATTGAAGCGCCAGATATGATGAAAGCCGCGCTCAAGGCTTGGCAGAGCTGGACAGCTGAGGCTGAGCTTACGGAGATCCAGCAGTTCTTCGACTGCCTGCTGCGGCAGGAAGATGTGGAAATCCAGCGCTTTGCGACAGATAACAAGCTCAATGAAGCACTGGTGCGCACGCTGGGCTGGCAGATTGTCGAAGCTTTGGTTCCCGCGGAGGTCAAAGATCCGGTATTTTGGCAGGGCATTGGCTGGAAACGCAATTACTGCCCGGTTTGCGGCCGCCAGCCGGTGCTGGCGCAGCTGCGCAAAGAGCAGGAAGGCCGCGCCCGTGTGCTGGCCTGCGATGGCTGCCATACCGTCTGGCCCTATGCGCGCATAGGCTGTGTCTACTGCGGCAACGAGGATCTCAAGGAAATGCATATCTTAGAGCCCGAGGGCGAAGAAGCTATGCGCCTCGATGTCTGTGACAAATGCCATACGTATCTCAAGACCTATCAGGAGGAAGGCGAGGAAGCGGTTTATCTCAGAGATTGGGCAACCATCCATCTCGATTTTCTCGGTGAGGAGAAAAGTCTCCAGAAAAAAGGAAGCGTAATGCTCGCCAATGCGTAAAACTGTGTATTTGCGAGTACGAAAGGAGAACTATAATGGCACAAGAAATCGCTATGCTGCATGATGTGGCACGCTGCAGCGCCTGCCGTGCCTGCATGGTCGCCTGCAAGCAGTGGCACGACCTGCCGGCCGATATGTCAACGCCGTTTGAGGGCCAATATCAGTCACATGCAGAGCTGACACCGACCACTTGGAACCTCATCCAGATGAATGAGCGGGTGGATTCTGCGGGCAAATTCCACTGGGATTTCTTCAAGCGCCAGTGCATGCACTGTGCGGATCCGGCCTGCGCCAAAGGCTGCCCGGAAGAGGCCATCGAAAAACTCGAAAACGGTGCAGTAGTCATCGATGAGGAGAAATGCGTGGGCTGCGGCTATTGCACCCATAACTGTCCCTTCGATGTACCGAAGGTTAACAAGGAAACGAACAAGTCCACGAAATGCGATCTTTGCTTTGACCGCATTGCCGAGGGCATGGAGCCGGCCTGCTCGAAGACTTGCACGGCAGATGCGATCCGCTTCGGCACGAAGGAGGAAATGCTCAAGCGTGCCGAGGAGCGGGTGGCAATCCTGAAGCAGGAAGGCCATCAGGATGCCAATGTCTACAATCCACAAGGCGTGGGCGGCATCCATATGCTCTATGTACTGCCGGAAAAACCGTCGGTCTATAACCTGCCGGAAAATCCGCAGACGCCAGATTCCATCAATCTCTGGAAGGATGTTGTGCGTCCGCTCGGCAAGCTGGCCGGAGCTGGTGCCATCGTCGGCGTGCTCGGCATGGCCGCACTGAAAGGTATGACCAGCAAGAAGGAGGAGAAATAAGATGCTCGTAAACAAGAAATACATCAAGCGTCATAAGATGGGCTTTGTCTATTTCCACTGGATCAATGCCATCAGCTTCTTCCTGTTATTCCTGACGGCACTGCCGCTTTATACGGACACATTCCGGTTCTTGTATGACATGTTCGGTGCCGCGACGCTGCAATACGCACATCGCGTCTTTGCAGTCATATTCATTGCTAATCCGATTATCGGCCTGGTGACGGCAAACGATGGAATCATGCGGTTGGTCAAAGAAGTATTGAGCTTTGGTCGCGATGACATTGTTTTCAATCAGAAATTCCCGGCAGAGCTCATCGGCAAGGAGCCCGAGGGCATCCCGCCGCAGAGCTTCTATAACGGTGGCGAGAAGATGAACATCCTGCTGCAGGCTGTTCTCTGGGCGCTGCTCGTCATATCGGGTGCCGTTCTCTGGTTTGGTGAAGGGCTTGTTAGCCCGGCTATCCGTACCTGGATGATTCCCTTGCACAGCATCTGCGCTGGCTTTGGGTTTGCTGCTGCTATTGGTCATATTTATCTGGCGCTGGGCGTCAATCCTGATTCGATGCATGGCATGTGCGATGGTACGGTCAAGGCCAGCTATGCGGCAAAGCATCATGGCAAATGGATTGATGAACTCGTGGCTGAGGGCAAAGTCACGCGTGAAGAAATCAAGCAAGCCGTGAAAAACTAAAAAACAAAAGGAAACAGAAAATTCTCACACATGTGTGATAAAAGTCACACCTGTGTGAGAATTTTTTTGTTATACTGCTGATAGGTATGACGAATGAGAGAACGGAAAAAGGAGAGTGAAGGAATTGAATCAGCAAGAGACCATTGCATATTTGATTCAGCGGCTGTTGGCACGGGTATTTGCCATTGTTGTTGGTGTGGTAGTTATCGTAGGGATAAGTTTGTATCTGTTTACAAGTTATGTTGCTGTGGTAAATGATGCTGGCGTTGTGCGCGGCGGCTCGCAGCGCATCGTCAAACAGGTGCTGGCCGGGGCTGATGCCAGCCAGACAACGCAGAAAATCGAGGGACTGCTCAAGGATTTGGGCAGCCGGGTGCATCTCGGCAGTTTCCCTGGCAAGCGCGATGCGGCGGAAGCGTACTGGAATAGCGAGGTGAAGCCGGCGATTGCCGAGTATGAGCAGACGAAGAATCCGGCGCGTCTGCTTGAGGCCAGTGAGACGTATTTTGGCAAGACCAATGAGATGGTCGAGGCTGCGCAGACTCTGGTCGATGTGATGGCAGTGCTTCTCTATGTGTTATTGGCTGGCTTCATTGCGGCAGTCGGGCTCGTACTGCGCCGTGTCTATTATACGTTCCAGGAGCGCGTCGTCAATCCGCTGGCAGCACTTGAAGACAGTGTCAATAAGCTGGCCAACGGCCATATGACGCAGAAGTTCAGCTATCCGCGTCAGGATGAAATCGGTGCGCTGTATGAGCTTTTGAACAAGATGCGCACGGCAATCCTCGGCTATGTGCAGGATATCGAGAAGAATCTCAATACGATGGCTGCTGGTGATCTCGTGACGACCACTGATATGAAGTATATTGGTGATTATGAGCCAATCCAGCGCAATATCAATCATATCCGCCAGACACTTTGTGCAGAGATGGAGAGCATGGGCGATATGGCTGAGCAGGTAGCGGTAAGCTCTGGCGAAGTATCGAAGGTTTCCCAGAGCCTTGCCGAAGGCGCAATGTCGCAGAATGAAAGTGTGCAGAATCTGCAGGACAAGATTCATGCAACGATGGCGGAAAACGCCAAGGTGGAATCGTTTGTTGAGCAGGCACGCGAGTCGAGCCGGCTGACAAATGAAAGCATCGAAATGAGCCGCCGGCAGATGGACAATGTCGTGGCTGCGATGCACGATATCAGCGCCGCTTCGGAGGAAATCCGCTCGATCCTGGGCACGCTTGACGAAATCACGGGACAGACGGCACTGCTGTCGCTCAATGCTTCGATTGAGGCGGCTCGTGCTGGCGAGGCTGGCCGTGGCTTCGCTGTGGTCGCAGAGGAAGTACGCAAGCTGGCTGAGCAGTCGGCGCTCAGCACGCAGAATATCCAGACGCTTATCAACAAGGCCCTGGCTGCAATCGAGAGCGGCACGAAAGTCGTTGGTACGGCGGCTGATTCGCTGTCAGGAATCACTGAAAATACTGAAGCGGTCAATACTGTCATCGAACAATTGCAACGGCAGAGCCTTGAACAGCAGAAGATGATGGAACAGGTAAATAATCTCTCGCGCGACATACTTGGTGTCGTCACGGATAATTCGGCGGTTTCTGAGGAGTGTGCAGCTTCAAGCAATGAGCTGTCAACATTCTCGGATTCACTCAAGGATAGTGTGGGCAAATTCCGCACCAAGTAAGCGGACAACGAAAAAAATATAAAAAATCCCCTGCGAAAGCAGGGGATTTCGTTTTGATAGCGAATACTATAAGTTACCAATAGAAGTACCATGAAGAAATTCAAATCGTTGATTTTTCCAAAAACTATTCAAGGAAGATAGTTGAATTATTATGAAGAAAGGAGGAAGAACGATGATTTGCAGAAAGTGTGGCAAGGTATTGGATGAGGGCGTAAGATTATGTCCCTTCTGTGCAGAACCGGCTGATGATAAGGAAGAACAGCCGGCAAGCGAAAAAGTGAAGCTCAAAGAGCTGGCAGCGGTGCCTGTTGATAAGGCACGTTTGCTTCAGGAGTTGCAGCGGCTGCGTGAGTATTTCCTGCATAACCGTGGCAAATATGGTGTCATGGAAGACCTCTGGCTCATGCAGATGAAATGGCAGGCGCCATCGCTTAAGCATTGGATGCTGGGCGGCTGCCTGGCTACCGTGGTGGTGTATATGATGCTCTATGGTGCAGGTCTTATGCCGCAGGTCGGCTGGTCGTTGTTCTTCATCCTCTGGGGAATCATTACCTGTGGCGGCTATATCCGTTCCGGGCGTGACTACGAGGCGCGCCGGCTGAAGTTCCGCCAGGATTTGCAGGTGGTGGAAAACGATGTACGCCAGTATTATAACAAGGCTGACTCTTGCTTCCTGCCGCTTGATTACTCAGATCCGCGGGTAATCGGTGAACTGATTGACGGCATCAAGGCCGGGACCATCCAATCGTTTCAAGATTATCGGATAAGCTGAAAAAGCTGTAGATGAAATGCGTGGGCATTTTATCTACAGCTTTTTTTTGCTTGATTATACTAGGGGATATGTTGTTTGGGGAAGATATGCACACTTTCACATATTATATATTTTTGTCACATAAGTGAAAGTATGAGCGGAAAAATAAGGAAAAACGATGTTTTTTACGAGGAAATGATAAAAAACTATTGAAGTATACGAGAAAATAAACTAATATCATACCTGTAAACAGCTTGTAAAGTTGATAACAAATCACAAATGTGAAGGTTATCGATAGATAGCGCGCGTTATGATTTTGCTGTGGAAAGGAGAATTTGACTATGGGCTGGATGATTTTACTAGCGGCAGGAATGTGGGTGTTACAGTTGCTGCTGGGACTATGGCAGTTTGGCCGTTTCAACAAACATTTGAAGGAGCTGAGGTGTTATGGCCGGGTAGCCTGTGGCAAGGCCAAGGGTGGCTTTCGGGCCGGAGCGGTGGCGCTTATCTGCATCAATGAACAGACAGAAATCGTGCATGCTGAAACGATGGCTGGCCGCACAGTGTTTGCTGGTTTCAAGGAATTGCCAGCTCTGAGAGGTAAAGTTCTTCCTGCAATAACTGAAGAGGATTGTGAGGGGTTAGGAAAGCAGGTGACAGCGGCGGTGCTGAACGCCCGTCAGGATTACGAGAATTATCAAGAACTGCAGCAAGAGCAAAAGGCCGAGGAAACGGCAGCTCTGGCTGAATGACCGCGACCTTTAATACATCGAATGAAGAGGAAAGAAGGTAAAAAATGGACACATTGATTTTTTTCGCACAAGGCTTTATCGGTATGTTCAATAAAGGTGGAGAGGTGCTCACCGGTTGGGTGACTGGAATTATCCCGACGCTTATCTGCTTATTGGTGGCGATGAACTCCATCGTTCTGTTGGTAGGGAATGAGCGCATTGAAAAGTTTGCCCATCTCTGTGCCGGCAATATTTTTAGCCGTTATATCTTACTCCCGGTCGTGGGAACGTTCTTCTTCTGCAACCCGATGACTTTGTCACTGGGGAAATTCATGCCGGAGTATTACAAGCCTTCTTATTATGCAGCTGGTTCAGCTTCCTGTCATACGCTGAACGGTTTGTTTCCTCATGTAAATCCCGGCGAGCTTTTCGTGTTCCTGGGGATTGCCAATGGTGTATCGGCGCTGGGATTGCCGACGGTAGATTTGGCTCTGCGTTACTTTCTTATCGGTATCGTGATTAACTTTCTGCGCGGCTGGGTAACCGACTTTACTACGGCGTATGTACAGAAACAGCAGGGGGTAAAACTTTCGAAGCAGGTTGTCGCAATTAAGTCTTGATGATATAGGGGGAAAATGAAATGGCAGAATATAAAACCGTAGTTGTTTCGGCTGGTTCTGGCGGCTTTGGCGGTCCGCTTACCCTTGTGCCGACAGAAATGAAAAATAAGATTGTCAACATCACTGGTGGTGTGATTTCGCCTGTATCCATCCGTTTGGGGGAAATGACGGGCTGCGAAGTTGTGGACGGCTTCAAAACGCGGGTACCTGAAGAAGAAACGCTGGCTGTGGTCATCGATTGTGGTGGCACGCTGCGTTGCGGAATCTATCCGCAGAAGCGTATTTTCACCATCAATTTGAATCCTACCGGACCGTCCGGCCCTTTGGCACAGCATATCAAACCGGATATTTACGTATCGGCAGTCAAGGTGGATAATATCGCATTCGGCGATGGTGAAGCTGCACCGGCACCCCGTGCAGAACCGATGAAGAAACCCAAGTATGATACCAGCAAAAAGATATCCCAGCAACAGGCAGAAGGCAGTTTGATGGCTAAAATCGGTCAGTTTATGGGCGGTATCGTATCCATATTCTATCAGGCTGGCCGTGATTCCATTAATACAATGATCAAGACCATTCTGCCGTTCATGGCTTTTGTATCCATGCTGATCGGTGTTATCCTGACCACGGGCATCGGCGATGTGATTGCCAATCTTTTGGCCCCATTGGCCAGTTCGCCAGTAGGCTTGGTTATCCTGTCGCTTATCTGTTCGTTCCCATTCCTCTCGCCATTTCTTGGCCCGGGTGCTGTTATTGCTCAAGTTATCGGCGTGCTCATCGGTGTGGAAATCGGCAACGGTCAAATTCCGCCGGCATTGGCATTACCTGCTCTTTTTGCCATTAACGCCCAGTGCGCCTGCGACTTCATTCCTGTAGGTTTGGGGCTGGCTGAAGCAGAGGCGGAAACGGTAGAGGTTGGCGTACCTTCCGTACTGTATTCGCGTTTCATCACGGGGCCGATTGCCGTAATTCTGGCCTGGATGGCTAGTTTTGGTCTGTATGAAGGTTAATAGGATTTGTTATCAAAGACTTATTTAAAGTAAGAAAAATTCAGGGGGTCTTACAATGAAGAAGTATTATAGCACTACGGTTCAGGAACTAGGCGTAAATGTTCATTCCTTTAAGGATGCCAAAATGCTGATTATGTTCAATGAGAACGCACCAGAGGAGCTGCGTGAATATTGCATTCTCCATCGAGGCAATAAACTGGAGGACAGGGTACAGCCCGGCGATATATTCAAGCTGGGCAGTGCTGAGTACAAGATCGTCTACGCCGGCAGCGAAGTGCAGAAGAATCTTCGCGATTTGGGGCATATCACCCTGCGCTTCAATGCCAATGAAGAAGGGGAAGGCCTGGAAGGCAGTCTCTATCTGGAGGATAAACCCATCGTAGATGTAGTGCCTGGCGATGAAATTTCTATTGTAAGACCGTAAAAGATTGTAATTTAGGAGATGTTTCGTATGGCTTCATGGCTTAATTTAGAAGGTAAAACAGCAGTAGTGACTGGAGGTGCTTCCGGTATTGGCAAGGCGGTGGCACAAGCTTTCCTGGACAATGGTGCCAATGTGGTAGTCTGTGATATGAATCCGCAGGTGCCGGAATTTGATCTTCATGAGGGCAGCGGTGAAATGCTCTATGTGGTCACTAACGTAACCAATCCAGAAAATATTTCGGATATGATTCAGCAGGCTAAGAAAAAATTCGGCAAACTGGATGTGCTGGTTAATAATGCTGGCATCAACATTCCCTGCCTGCTGGTTGATCCTAAGGATCCCCATGGCAAACATGAACTTAATGACAATGTCTATGATAAGGTCACCGGGGTCAATATCAAGGGCGTATACTTGATGGCGCAGGCTTTGGGACACGAGTTCGTGGACAACGGTAAGGGTGTGATTATCAACATGTCCTCCGAAAGTGGTCTGGAAGGTTCCGAGGGGCAGAGCATTTATGCTGCCACCAAGAATGCTGTGAATTCCTTCACGCGTTCCTGGGCCAAGGAACTGGGTAAGTACAATGTCCGCGTAGTGGGGATTGCTCCCGGCATTATGGAGGCAACGGGCCTGCGGACGCTCTCTTATGAAGAGGCATTGGCTTACACGCGTGGCATTACGGTAGATGATCTGCGCAAGGGCTACAAGAGCACCAAGACCACACCGCTGGGACGCAGCGGCAAGCTTACGGAAGTAGCCGATACGGTGATGTTCTTGGCTAGCGATCGGGCTAACTACATCCATGGTGTAACATATAACGTCGCTGGTGGTAAGACTCGCGGCTGATAAATCCATAATTCGTGAAACTGGCACATTACCCTCTGTGTGCCAGTTTTCCGCGCATAAAAGCAGGGAGGTCATTTCAATGCAGCCAGTAGAAAGACGTATTCTGGTCAAAGTGGCCAATATGTATTATGTAGAGAACTTGAAACAAAGTGAGATAGCCCAACGCATGGGAATTGATCGTACTACAGTCAGCAAATATCTAAAAAAAGCCTTGAAAGATAAAATTGTCAAGATAACAGTGGAAAGCGATTCCTTTGATGAGCTGGAAGCGGATTTGGAGCGCCGTTTTGGCTTGAAAGAGGCCTGTGTGGTGCCAAAAAGCTACGATATGCAGTTTATCAAGGAACAGATGGCCCGGGCAGGGCTGCGGCTGATTCGCCGTATTTTGAGTGACGGTAAGGTAGTGGGGATGGCTTGGGGAACAAGCATCAGTGAGCTGGCTAAGTATGCAGAACAGGAAAAAAACTCGCCGCTTGATATTGATTTCGTTCCCCTTGATGGAGGACCGGAAGCTATTGACAGCGAGTTTCATGTGAATACGATCTGTTATCAGATGGCTCGGGCTTTCAGTGGCCGTAGTCATTATATCTATGCGCCAGCTATTGCCAAGACTGCGGCTATCCGTCAGGCTATTGTACAAGATGTGAACTATGAAAAGATTTCTTCCTATTGGGACAGGCTGGATATCGGTATCGTAGGCATTGGCGCTCCGGTAAAATCATCCAACCTGGTCTGGGCTGGCAGTTTTGGCCGGGAGGCCATCGAGTCGCTGGCCAAGACAGGAGCAGTAGGAGAAATATGTTCGGTGTTTTATGATATCAATGGTCGTGAGGTGACAACGCCTTTTTCTGATAGGATCATTGCGGTAGGACTGGAAAAACTGCGTCAGCTGGAGTACAGCATCGGCTTGGCCGCTTCCCGGGAGAAAGTACCCGCTATTATGGGCGCTTTGCGCGGCCGTCTTATCAACGTATTGGTCACTGATGAGGAAACGGCTAAAATTCTTTTAAACGAGTGAGGTCAGATTCCAGCCATGATGCAAAGGGCCAGCGCCATGGCCGAGATTAAGGCCGGCCGTTAGGGCTCCCGTTAGATAGTCCTTGGCTGCCTGTACGGCCTGGGGCAGGCTGTATCCCTTGGCTAAGTGCGCTGCGATGGCCGCAGACAGGGTGCAGCCAGTGCCATGCGTGTTGGGATTGTCCACGCGCCGGCCGGGCAGCCATAAGGGGCCGTCAGCTGTATAGAGCAGATCGTCGGCATCGGTTAGGCGATGACCGCCTTTGCATAGTACGTTGCAACCATAAGCCGCCTGGAGTTTCCGGGCGGCTGTTTCCATATCTGCCCTGTTCGTGATCGAAAGTCCAGTCAGCGCTTCGGTTTCCTTAAGGTTCGGGGTTATAAGTGTCGCTAGAGGGAATAATTGTTCCTTTAAGGCGGTAATGGCATCTGTGGACAATAGACGGGCACCGCTGGTGGCAACCATCACTGGGTCCACCACGATGTTTTTTGCTTGATAATGGCGGAGCCGGCCGGCAATCACAGCGATAAGGGGGGCGGAAAAGACCATGCCGGTTTTCACGGCGTCGGGGAAGATATCGTCAAAGATGCTGTCCAGCTGCGCGGACAGAAAATCTGGGGGAGAGGGGGATACACCAGCTACTCTGGTGGTGTTTTGGGCCGTCAGGGCGGTGATGGCGCTCATGCCGTAGACGCCGCAGGCCAGCATGGTTTTCAGATCAGCCTGGATACCAGCGCCGCCGCTGGCATCGCTGCCGGCAATGGTCAAGGCAGTTTTGGTGAGGAGAGCGGAAAGACGCTGGCGGAGCCGGGTGGCTGCTGCTCGTATATCAGGGGCGGCAAAGATGGCGGAGATGACCGCAGCGCCGGATATGCTGCTATGCTGCAGCTTAGAGATATTTTTTTCATTTATACCGCCGATGGCCACTACGGGAATAGAGACGGCGGCACAGATCCTTTGCAGTTCGTTGTGGCTTATTTTGCTGGCATTGGCCTTAGAATCGGTGGGAAAGACGGCCCCCACGCCTAAGTAGTCGGCGCCGTCGTTTTCGGCTGCTAAGGCTTGGGCGGTGGTTTTTGCGGAAACGCCTAAAATCTTTTCCGGGCCTAGCAGTGCGCGGGCTTCTTTTACCGCCATGTCCTGCTGGCCAATATGTACGCCGTCGGCATCACAGGCCAGAGCTATGCCGATATTGTCGTTGACGATAAAGGGGACGTTAAAAGCATGGCATAGTGCTTTGATTCTCTGGGCCTCCTGCAGGAAGCAGTCCGTGTCCAGATTTTTTTCGCGCAGCTGGATCATGGTAACACCGCCCAGCAGGGCTTCTTTTACCGTCTGGGCAAGGGGCTTATCGCCCAGCCAGCGCCGGTCAGTGATGGCATAGAGGGGCAGGGCCTTACGTAACGCACAGGCTTTGGTGATGTTGTTCTGGCAGAGACTTAGTGACATCGATATTCCTCCTTTGGGGCAACAAAACAGGGACTATCCATTTCGGATAGTCCCTGTGAATCTTTTTGCATACTTTCCTACGTTGGCATTATCCAAATCAGGTGCGGTCGAAGTGCATAACTTCCTCTCAGCCTGTCTGCAGGCTCCCGTGTATCGTTTTGCCTCTACTTTACGCCGCGCGGGGATTTTTGTCAAGGCAGGCTTAGCCGACGTATGTGGTTTGCGAGATTTTGGTCCAAATGTAACACCTCCCTCTAGCCGGAGGTTCCGCACCGCGTAATAGTATAGCATGAATTGACGGCAAGCGTAAATCCGAGGTATAATAAAGGCAAGCTAATGGAGTTTGCGAGATTCCAAATGCACCGGAGCTGTGGCCTGAACAACCACAGCTTTTTTCGTGGGGAAATAGGGGTTGTTGCACGTAATGTGACGTGCAGCAGTCCTTTTTCATATACAAAAAGATAATCCCGAGGCTTGAGTGCCTCGGGATTAGGTGTAGAATTTAGGGGTGTCCAGTAGTCCTACCGTTTTCTATTGCAAACAATTGACCGAGAAATATTTTACACTAAGTTAGCCGACGACCCAGCTGACAAAGTAGATAACCAGCGGAATCGTGACACAGGCGATGCCGACGACGTCGATGATGACACCTGTGTGGATCATCTTAGTGATGGGGATATAGCCCGATGCATAGACAATGGCATTAGGCGGTGTCGATACTGGCAGCATGAAACCGAGTGATGCCGCCAGCGCAATGCCGACCGATACCGGAACCGGGCTAAGGCCAGCCGATACGGCTGCCGTGATGGCCAGTGGGCCAATCATGTTCGTAGCTGCTGTATGGCTCGTGAGCTCAGAGAGCAGCAAGGCCATGACGGAGAAGATCGCGACCATGCCAACCTGTGACGGAGCACCGCCCATCGAGTTGACGATGAGGTCACCGACCCACTGCGAAAGGCCGGTTTTGTACATCATGCCACCCATGGCCAGACCACCGCCGAACAGGATCAGCGTGCCCCATTCGATACCTTCCATGGCCTCCTGCCATTTGAGTGTGAACTGGCGCTTTTCGAAGTTGACCGGCAGGACGAACAGGATAAGGGCGCCGGCCATGGCAGCGACGGCTTCCGGGAACAGCCTGTTGTACATCTTGAGTGTCGGATCGGTGCTGCCAAGGGCAATCGAGAGGATGCCCGGCGTTACCCAGAGGGTAACGGCCACGATAAAGCAGAACAATGTGTTCTTCTGTGCGAGTGTCCAGCTGCCAAGCTCGGCAAGTTTGTTCTTGATGAAGGTATCCGCGCCATCGATGCGCTCGACATCAGCTGGGAACATGCGCGACAGTACGAAGGCTGCGATGACGAAATAGACGACCATCGCGATGAAGCCCCAGGTCATCCACTCAAAGAACGATATATGGATGTCACACATTTGGTCAAGGAAACCGAGCATGATGAGGTTCGGCGGTGTGCCGATAGGCGTCAATACACCGCCAATCGAGCAGGAGTAGGCTGTCATCAGCATGAGGCCGGTGGCGTATTTGTATTCGTGCAAATCGATTTCGCGTCCATTGGCGGCAAACATCTCCTTGATGGAGGTCAAAAGCCCCAGGCAGATGGGAAACATCATGGCTGCGGTAGCCGTATTGCTGACCCAGCCAGAGCAGAGCGCGGCAGCAAGGCCGACGGCCAGGAAGATACGCTTGGGGTTCGAGCCGACCCAGGAGCGCGAGAGCAGCCAGTAGGCAAAACGCTTGTCGAGACCATGGGTCATCATGGCCTTGGCCAGGATGAATCCACCCATGAACAGGAAAATCATCGGGTTCGCAAAGGCGGCAAACGCAGTGCCGACCGGTACGACACCAGTCACCACGGCAAGTGTCGGTCCGATAAGTGAAGTGACTGGAATGGGTACAGGCTCTGTGATCCACCATATAGCCACGAGTACCATGATTGCCAGCAGTTTATGGGCTGGTACGGTAAGTCCTGCAATCGGGGTCAGAAAGACCAAGAGCGCGAGGATGGGCCCGCCAAACAGGCCAATTGTCCGGCGCTTGCGGTCAAAGGCTTGTTCAGCACGTTTGACGGCGAGCGCTTCTTTACTCATCTTGTCCAAGATACATGCGCCTCCTTTATGATATAAAGCAATAGAATAATTCCTATAAATTGATATTACAATTCATTATATTTCTATCATAAATAAAATTCAGTATTTTTTCAATAGCCCAAGTTGATTAGTTTGATTCTATTTAGGCATAGTCTAAAAATTAAGATAATTATTCAACAATAGTGAAAATAAGCCCAGGACATAAAAAGAGAAAGCCCGTGAAGTGGGATTGTACTTCACGGGCTTCCTGGGAAGGGATGATAAAAAATTTGAGAAATGGGAAGCAAGAAGGGTGGGATTGAAACCTTCTTGTTTAGGGACGCCAATGAGATCGTACCCCTGGGGGATTACCAAGTATATCTCTCATCGACAAGTTTATTATAAGCGGTCTTTATGAAAAGAGTATGTAACTCAGGTTACTGAAAAGACAAAAAGTAAAAGTTTTTTCGCGTTCTCACGATTTTTTCAAGCCGCGTATGCTAAAATAAGGGGGAATAGAAAAAGAGATGAGGTGATTTCTTTGCGTTATAGCAAGCGCTGGAAACGTTGCCTGACGGCTATGATTTTGTCAGGAGTTATGATGATTGGTATAGGAGGCACATCGCTGCCGAAAGCTGAGGCGGCAGATGCCTGGGCGATTGCGGCCCAGGCACTCGGTGTGCTGGGGGCATATCAGTCGAGCCTGTCGAGTATACTGGAGCTTGGCAACAATGCCCAGGCACAGATCCAGAGCCAGCGGCAGGATATCCAGCAAAATGGCATCGATCCCAATAGCAATGATGTACAGGTGGTCGATCGTGTCATGCGTCAGCTGGTGGATAAGGGCGACTATGTATTGAAGGCCAACAGTCTGCCTTTTTGCTGGACGGTCAACAATAGCAAGGATTTCAATGCGGCCTGCTATCCAACCAACTATGTGAGTATCAACAAGGCGCTCGTGCGCGGCTTGAATCTGGAGCCCGATGAGCTGGCGGCCGTGCTGGCGCATGAGATGACGCATGGTATCGAGCAGCATAGCGCGCATAACTATGCCAAGGCTGTGGCCCAGTATTATGGTATGGCTTTCCTGAATATGGACACAGGCGTGGCGGATTGGAACAAGCTCAATGCACTGGCTAATTACTCGATTGCCAAGAATGTGACGCTGCCGACGGAGTACGATGCCGATGCGGGCGGCTTCTATATCATGACGAGTGCCGGATTCAATCCGGGCGGCGGTGCAGCGGCTATGGCCCGCATGGCGCGTTATCTGACCTATGAGACGCAGAATGTCCTCGAATACCAGGACCCCGACCCGAAGCTCAAAGAGCAGGAAAACTACAACGACCATCCCGATACGGATAAACGTGAGCAGAAGCTGGCGCAGATGATGACCGATTATGGCTGTGGTCATGTGACGGTCAAAGACCGTAAGGACATCTATATTGATGGGCAGAAACTCCTGAGCGTTGATTGGGATGGTGATTATGATAATACCGTGGAAAATGCTTATTTCGTGGCTGGGGCGCTTGCCAAGGCATTTCATGACTATGATTCGCCAGCCGGCTGGAATTTCCGTGCGGATAGCGATGGTACGGTGACATGTCTGCCAGATACGCGTGTCAATCAGGCCCTGCAGAAATTCCTGCGCACGGAGCGTGCTGGGGCGCGGCTGCAGGTGCTCGTGACGGCTGCCTATGACGGAGAGAAGACGAGTGGTGCCCGTACGAAGATGAAAGCTGCGGCACAGGCAAGACAACAGGTGTTGCAGAGTGAGCGTGAAGCAGTGATGGCTGCTAGTGCCAAGTTCGTCAAGAAAATGCGGGAAAATGGTGATATGTATAGCGACTATGGGCAGGGCGAGCGCGCGCTGTTCCAGATGCGCCGCGTCTTTGCTGCGCATAATCCCGAGAATGAAGCGGAAAATCATGCGATCCGCGGCCGCGCCCGGGCCGTTGCCGCGGATTTTACGGCGGGACTGCAAGATTTAGACAAAGCCGTAACTATGGATAGCAAGAATGTCTATAACTATCTGAACCGGGCCGATGTCTATCATATGATGGGAAATACGGAGGCGGCGCTGGCTGATTTGGCGCAGGCTAAAGATACCGATAAGGCGAATCCGTATGTCTGGCTTATGAGTGCGCAGATTTATGAGGAGCTTGGCCAGCAGGCTGATGCCCTGGCCAATTATCAGGAATTCTATCGGCTGCGGCCGAAAGCTTTCCGCGTGATTCCCGAAGAATATTTGCAGTCTGTCAGTGAAAAAGACTATAAGACATTGCAAAAAGAAAAGGCAGATGCCAAAAAGAAATACGAACAACAATGGAATAAGGAACACAAAGACAAAAAAGCTGCGGAAAAGCAATCCGCAGCCAAGTCTTAAGGAATATCGTTTATCTCGATGACCTCCACGCCGTTGGCGCGGAGGTTTTTTATTTCGTCCGCATTGGCGCCAGGGCAGGTAATCAACGTATCGACTTTGTCGATGGTACCCGAGAGGAAGTTGTGCTCACGGCCGATTTTCTGGCGGGCTGCCAGTACATAGCAGCTGCCTTGGCAACGGCGCATCATCATCTCGTTGATGGCAGTTTCAGGCAGGACCGAAGTCGTTATGCCGCTGGCAACACTGATGCCGCCGACGCCAATGAAAGCCTTGTCGGCATTGATTTTGGTGAGTGTCTGCAGGGCGAATTCGCCTACCAGCGACTTGCGGCGCTGGTAGATTTCCCCGCCGGTCAGGATGATCGTGACCTGTGGATCATGCGGATAATAGATGGCATTGCTGTTGTTCGTGACAACGATGACGTGTTTATCCTTGATGTAGTCGAGCATCATGAGGGTTGTCGAGCTCGAATTCATGAAGATGGTATCACCATCTTCAATCAAAGAGGCGGCATATTGGGCAATTGCCTGTTTCTGCTTAGCATCGACACGGCTCTTCGGATCGGCCGTTGGGGTATCTTCTTCCTTTAAGGTTCCCTCAATAAGTTCGGCACCGCCATGGAAGCGCTTGACGAGATGCTGTTGCTCGAACATCACGAGGTCGCGGCGGATGGTCGTAGCAGATACATCGAGCTGAGCGGCCGCAGTATCTACATCGATGGTCCTGTTTTCCTTCAATAGCCGGAGCAACGCCTGCTGCCGGCGGAAGACTACGCTTTTACTGTTCTTCATATGATGAAATCCTTTCCTATGAAAGCGTGTAAAATAGGCAAAATGTAACACATTCATATCCGTATAATTTATGATTATATGGATATTATATCGAAAGGATATGAAAAAATCAAGCATTAAATAATCATATAATGAACATAAAATATATTATAAATGTCATATTTTGCTTATTTTATGAAAAAGTACTTGAAATGAGCGTAACACTGTGCTAAGATAGACGTGTCGATAGGAAATACGGCAAAACAATCATAAAGTTACGATTAAATGATTATTTTAGGGGGATTAAGATGAGTAAGATTTCCGAAATGACCCGCGAAAGCTGGATCATGAGCACCTTCCCAGAATGGGGAACCTGGTTGGTAGAGGATATCGAAGGCTACGAAGTGCCGGAAGGCCAGGTCGCCATGTGGTGGCTCGGCTGTACGGGGACCTGGTTCAAGACGCCGGGAGGTGCCAATGTAACTGTGGACTTGTGGTGTGGAAACGGCAAGCGTACCCACGGTGATGGCAAGATGAAGGTTGGTCATCAGATGGCTAACATGTGTGGCTGCCGCTCGATGCAGCCGAATCTGCGCAACGTACCATTCGTCATTGACCCCTTTGCGTTCAAGCAGGTCGATGCGGTATTGGCGACGCATTACCATCAGGACCATATGTCGGCTGAGTGGGCAGCCCATGTACTGCACAGCGGCATGACGACAACAGATGCGGACGGCAATGTGATACCGGTTCCGTTCATTGGGCCGCAGAAATCGGTAGACACCTGGGTTAAATGGGGCGTTCCGGTTGAACGTTGCCAAGTCGTAAAACCAGGCGATGTCATCAAGATCAAGGATATCGAAATCGTCTGCCTCGACAGTTTCGACCGCACCTGCATCACGACGACGGATTCCACGGGCCCCGACCGCGAGGAACTCACCGGTAAATGCCCGACAGATATGGACGAGAAAGCGGTCAACTACCTGCTCAAGACGCTGGGCGGCAACATCTACCATTCTGGTGATTCGCATTTTTCGATTTATTTTGCCAAACATGGCAAGGATTATGATATCGATGTTGCCTTCGGCTCGTTTGGCGAGAACCCGATTGGCATGCAGGACAAGATGACGTCCATCGATATCCTGCGTATGGCTGAGAACCTCCAGTGTAAGGTGGTCATTCCCATCCATTGGGATGTATGGACGAATTTCCAGGCTGATTGCAACGAAATCGAGCTCCTCTACAACTTCAAGAAGGATCGCAACGAGTACAAGTTCCATCCGTTCTTCTGGCAGGTCGGTGGGCGTTATGTCTATCCGATGGATAAGGATAAGATTTACTACCATCACCGCCGCGGTTTTGAGGACTGTTTCGAGCATCCGCAGAACATTCCATTCCGTTCCTGCCTGTAAGGAAGAGGGAGAGCTATCATGTTTAAAGAATTTGTCGAGACTAAGCACTATTCGTTCCATGAAGGTTTTGCTGACTGGCGGGACGCCGTCCGGGCAGCTTGTGCGCCACTTTTGGCTGATGGTACCATCGAAAAGGAATATCCGGAAATCATTATCGAGAAAGTCGAAGAGCTTGGGCCCTACATCGTCATCGCCCCGGATATCTGCATTCCGCATGCAGAGCGCGGGCGCGGCGTAAATGGCACGGCTATGTGTTTCATGAAGACGGAAAAGCCAGTAAGCTTCGATCCGGATGACCCGGATAAAGATGCCCGCATTTTCGTGGTATTGGCAGCTACTGATGATGAAGTCCATTTAAGCAATCTGATGGCTCTGTCAGAGACGCTTTCGGATGAGGATATCGTAGCGAAGGTCCTGGCGGCCAAGACGCCGGAAGATTTGCTGCAGATCGAAGCATAAGAGAGCTTTAGTAAGGGAGTCTGGGGAGGCTCCTGTAGGGGAAAAACGAAAGTGGGGAAAATCAAGTTATGGAAATGTTATTGTCCGTTTGGGAGTTCTTCCAGAACAATATCCTGACGAAACCGGCCTTTTTCATCGGTTTTATCGTCCTGGCTGGTTATGCACTTTTAGGTAAGAAATGGTATGAATGTCTGGCTGGCTTTATCAAAGGTACTGTCGGCTACATGATCTTGAACGTCGCATCGGGCGGTCTCGTTGGCAATTTCCGTCCGGTTCTCGCAGGTCTCAAGGACCGCTTCGAGCTGTCAGCTGCTGTTATCGACCCGTACTTCGGTCAGGCGGCGGCACAGGCTTCGGTCGAGAATATCGGCCGTTCGTTTTCGATGATGATGATGGTATTGCTGATTGCATTTACCATGAACATCCTCTTGGTCTTGTTCCGCAAGTACACGAAAATCCGTACGTTGTTCATCACGGGCCACGTCATGGTCCAGCAGTCGTCTACGGCCCTCTGGCTTGTCCTGTTTTGCTTCCCAGGCCTCATGGATCCGCAAGTTGTCGTGATGCTCGGTATCCTTCTGGGTACTTATTGGGCTGTGGCCTCGAACCTCACCGTTGAGCCAGTGGCCAAGCTCACCGAAGGTGGCGGCTTTGCTACTGGTCATCAGCAGATGTTTGGTATCTTCCTGGTATCTAAGATTGCCAAGAAAATCGGCGATCCGAAAAAATCGCTTGAAACGCTCAAACTGCCGGGCTTCCTGTCCATCTTCAATGAGAATATGGTAGCTACGGGCGTACTCATGACCATTTTCTTTGGCACGATTATCACGATTCTTGGCCCGGATCTCATGCATCAGATCGATAAGGGCTTTGGCAAGAATCAGAACTTCCTGTTCTATATCCTTGAAAAATCCTTGAACTTCGCTGTTTACCTGACCATCCTGCAGCTTGGTGTACGCACCTTCGTATCGGAGCTCACGAATTCCTTCCAGGGTATCTCGGAAAAGCTCCTGCCGGGTTCCGTTCCAGCCGTCGACTGCGCTGCAACCTATGGTTTTGGTCATCCGAACGCCGTAACGTTTGGTTTCCTGTTTGGTGCTTTCGGCCAGTTCCTGGCCATCATGGGCCTTATCGTTTTCAACAGTCCAATCCTCATCATCTCGGGATTCGTACCGCTGTTCTTCGATAACGCAACGTTTGCTGTTTTTGCCAATCGTCTAGGTGGTATCCGCGCTGCAGCGATCATTCCGTTCTGCAGTGGTATCATCCAGGTACTTGGCGGCGGTTTTGCCGCTTATCACTTCACGACGGGCAACTTCGGTGGCTGGCACGGCAACTTCGACTGGGATGCAGTCTGGCCGTTCATCGGCGTCATCATGGAGAATCTGCAATATGTCGGTGTAGCAGCTGTAGTCATCCTGCTGCTGGCTATCCCGCAGATCCTCTACCAGCGCAATAAGGATACTTACTTTGTCATTGCCGAGGATTTTGACAAATACAAGGAAATCCTCGCCAAGAAACAAGGCGTGCCTGTCGATCAGGTCGTCATTGATTAACCGTAGATAATCTTTTTATAACTATAAAGGAGTGCTTCAAAATGGCTAAATTGAAAGTTATCGCTGCATGTGGTTCGGGTATGGGTTCTTCGCAGATCATCAAGATGAAACTTGAGAAAGTCTTCAAGAAACTCGGCCTTGAGGCGGAAATCTATCATACAAATGTCGGCGATGCGAAATCGCAGGCCAATAACTACGATGTCGTGTTCTGCTCGGAGTCGCTCGTCGGCACCTTCACGGGTACGAAGGCTACGGTCATCGGTCTCAAGAATCTGCTGGCTGAAAAAGAAATGGAAGAGAAAATCCAGGCTAATATCGTCAATGTCTAATAGCTGGGAATCAGCAGGGCTGCTGCAAAGTGCAGCAGCCCTTTTTATGCCTTTTTGCGACGGGGGGAAGGAAAAATGAGCAACTATCAGTTAGGTCTATATGAAAAATCCATGCCTGGCGACCTGACCTGGGCGGAAAAATTACAGGCGGCTAGGAACGCCGGTTTTGACTATGTGGAAATGAGCATTGATGAGACCGATGCGAAACTGGCGCGGCTCGATATGACTGATGGCGAGATTGACGCAGTGCGCGCTGCCATGCGCGCGACAGGGGTGCCGTTCCGCTCCATTTGCCTGAGCGGCCATCGCAAATTCCCGCTGGGCTGCCCTGATAAGCAGAAACAGGACCGCAGCCTCGAAATCATGCAGAAGGCTATAGCCCTTGCGGCCAAGCTGGGCATCCGCACGATCCAGCTGGCGGGCTATGATGTCTACTATGAGGAAGGTACGGACAAGACGCGGGCGGATTTCCTGCAGAATCTGCGCAAGGCCGCCGATATGGCAGCGGCCGAAGGTATCCAGATGGGCTTTGAGACTATGGAGACGCCATTTATGGATACGGTGGAAAAGGCCATGGACTACGTGCGGCAGGTGGATTCGCCGTACCTCGGTGTTTATCCTGACTCGGGCAACATCACCAATGCCGCTCTGCTCTACGATGGCGATGTGGCGGACGACCTGGAGACGGGGCGCGGTCATATCGTAGCCGTACATCTAAAGGAAACCGTACCGGGCAAATACCGTGAGATTCCGTTTGGTACCGGTCATGTGGACTTCCAGAAAATCGTCGATAAATCGTGGCAGCTTGGCGTCAGGAGATTCGTCGGCGAGTTCTGGTACGACCCGCAGACGGACTGGCGCGAAGAACTGCAGAAAGCCAATGATTTCCTGCGGTCATATCTCGATAAAGCAGAGTAAAATAGGACAGTAAGAAAGAAGGATAACCATGTTTAAGGTAGATAAAAAAGTAATCGGGGAACTTGAGAAATGCTATTCGCTGGCCATGCTTCATTATCAAGGCAAGGACCATTTTCTCTGCGCAGCCGAAAAGGTCAACAATTGCTATCTGATAAGCCTTGAAGGCGAAATCGAGGAGACGGTCTGGGAAGGCCCCGGCGGCGTCATGACGATGGTACAGGTGCCGGGCACCGATGGCCAGTTCCTCGCCACGCGCAAGTTCTATTCGCCGAACGACTCCAAGGAGGCGTCGATTGTCGTGGTCACGCCGAAAGGCAAGGATGACTGGGAAGTGCGCACGCTCTGTGATTTGCCGTTCGTCCATCGCTTCGATATCCTGCAGGCTGGCGGCAAGAACTACATCCTCGCCTGTGCGCTGAAATCCGACCACGAGTACAAGGAAGATTGGCGCTTCCCAGGCAAGCTTTTTGTGGCGGAACTGCCCGATGATTTGTCTACCTATAATGACGACAACCAGTTAAAGCTTACGCCAATCAAGGACAATATGCTCAAGAACCATGGCTACTATCGCCATGTGGAAAAGGATGGCTCGACAAGCGGCATCGTATCCTTCGATGGCGGCGTATTGCAGGTATTCCCGCCGCAGACGGCAGGGGGTGAGTGGCGCATCGAGGAGCTTATCACCGATGCGGCCAGCGATGCGGTACTTATGGATCTCAATGGCGACGGTGAGGAGGAGCTATGTGCGATTGCGCCGTTCCATGGCGATACCGTGAACATCTATGAGAAAAAGAATGACAGATTCGAGCTGGCCTATACGTATCCTGAAAAACTCGAATTCCTCCATGCGATTTTCGGCGGCGATATTTGCGGCAAGCCGGTCTGGATCATCGGCAACCGCAAGGGCGACCGGCTGCTGCTGGCCTTTACCTATGGGAAAGATGGCTATGAGGCTCAGGAGCTTGACCGTGGCCGCGGCGCAGCGAATGTGCTACACTATGTTTATGAAGGCAAGGACATTATCATCGGTGCGAACCGTGAGACCAATGAAATCGCGCGCTACGAGCTGACGGAATGAACGGGGAGGAAATATAATGCTCGAAGAACTCAAACAAAAAGTCTATGAAGCCAATATGCTGCTGCCAAAGCATCATCTGATTACCTTTACCTGGGGCAATGTCTCAGGCATCGACCGTGAGAAAGGCCTGTTCGTCATCAAGCCGTCAGGCGTGGAGTACGATGTGCTCAAACCTGCGGATATGGTTGTCGTTGACCTTGAAGGCAACAAGGTCGAAGGGGAGCTCAATCCTTCCTCGGACACTGAGACCCATCGTATCTTTTATAAGGAATTTCCGCATATCGGCGGTGTTGTGCATACCCATTCGCGCTGGGCGACGATTTTTGCCCAGGCCGGACAGGGCGTGCGCGCCTATGGCACGACGCAGGGGGACTACTTCTACGGCGAGATTCCGTGTACCCGCGATATGACCGAGGAAGAGATCCGGGGCGAGTACGAATACAATACGGGTGTCGTAGCGGTGGAGCGCTTCAAGAAATACGGCATCAATCCCGACTATGTACCCGCTGTCCTTGTCAAGAACCACGGCCCCTTCTGCTGGGGCACGGACTGCATGAACGCCGTCCACAATGCCGTCGTGCTCGAAGAAGTAGCCATGATGGCCTTCCACACGCAAATGCTCACCGGCGACCGTGACCCCATGCCCCAGGCCCTGCTCGACAAGCACTTCCTGCGTAAGCACGGCCCAAATGCCTACTATGGTCAGAAAAAGAAGTAAAAAAATCCTTCCCGGCGGGGAAGGATTTTTGCTTTGATGAAGATAAATCAGGTATGACATGCTGATTATATGATATACTGGTATAGCCACAGCCCTCATCAAGCTAATTTGGCAAGGGAGGGAGGTCAGCAATTTGTTCATATCTAAAATACTGCTTGAGCTGCTTGTCAGTATTATCGGGAGTATTCTCGGTACATTGATTTTGCAGATGCTGGGGCTGTAAGAAAGCACAGCCATTGTGGCACCAGCGAGGTGTGCCAATCATCACGGTACACGAAAAAGCCCTTGGGGTCATCACTCCCAAGGGCTTTTTCTATGGCCAACATATGTCCATATCTAAATACTACATTCATTGTAGCATCATCATATCTATTCGTCAATATAGCTATTTCGCAACAAATCAATAAGAAGAGTGTTTATCGTTCCATGATGGCCTCAACAGATTTTACACAGGCATTGCGGAAGCCGTTTTCCTCCAGCGCGGTGACGCCGCGGATGGTGGTGCCGGCTGGGGAGCAGACGTTGTCCTTGAGCACGCCCGGGTGCTCGCCGGTGGCGAGCTGCAATTTAGCCGAGCCGAGAATCATCTGGGAAATCAGCCGATAGGCATCAGCGCGTTTCATGCCGTATTTTACCGCAGCATCGCCATAGGCCTCGATCATGAGGTCGACAAAAGCCGGGCCGCAGCCCGTGACCGTGCCGCCAATGCCCATAAGCGAACTCGGCAGTTCCTGGACAAGCCCGACGGCGGCAAAAAGCTGCATGATTTCGGCACGCTCGCCATCGTCTAGCGAATTTGTTTCCTCAAACAATAGCACCCCCTCGCCAACCATGGCGGGGGTATTCGGCATGACGAACTGCAGGCGTGTTGCGGTCTTTAGATGCTGCTGATATTTGGCGTAATCCCAGCCGGCAGCAATCGAAATCAGCGCCTTGTCCTCGAGCTTATTGCCGAGCTCGGCAAGTACGGATTCGATCTGATACGGCTTGCATGCCATGACGAGCGTATCAGCTGCTGCGGCGAGCTCAGTAAGCGTCGCGCACGGCGTAAAGCCGATGCGCGTGCTGTTCTTCTGCAGCTTCTCCTGATTCGGTGCAAAGGCAAAGACCTTCGCCTTATCGATAGCCCCTGCTTTGATAAAACCTTCAGCCAGCGCCTGCGCCATATTGCCCATGCCGATAAAACCGAGTTTATTCATTGCGATAACCTCCTGTATATAGCTGGTTGTTTTACTGTACGATACAATAGTTACAATTATATCATAAACAAACCGTTTTAGGTAAAGAAAATAGGCATTTCGATGTTCATGCAATCGAAATGCCTATTTTTTGTCTGCGTTTTTCTCGGCCACAGTATCGTATGAAGTTTTCGCTACCCCAGCACCGGATTCAAGCTCCACATCCAGTGCCATATGCGCTGCGTAACGTTGCTGCATATGTTTCGATAGCTTATAGAAACTCTGCAGCATCTGCCGGGCAAGCGGTGGCAGTGTCATCTCGCTGGTTTGTTTCGCTTTGTGACCAACCAGGGCATCAAGCGTTATGCCATAGAAATCGGCCAGCTTCGTCAGCGTCTCGATATCCGGTGACCGCTTGCTCGCCTCGTAATTTGCATAAGTAGAACGGCTGACGCCAATCGCATCGGCAACTTGTTGCTGCTTCAAATCGTGCAATTCGCGCCATTCCAGCAAATGTTTATTGATAACCATCACGACCTTATCCCAAAATCTTCCTATATTATATGAAATCTTTTCTGGAAAATACGATTTTGCGCCGCATTGAAATGCAAATTATTGACTTGCTTCATATTGAAACATATAATAGAAGTTGCGATACGACACGTAGTGCAAAATGAATTAACATAACGAAACTAAAGGAGCGACGTAACGATATGGAACACGAAGAGAGCATTGACCTGGGAAGACTCATGCAGATCATGCTGGAGCGGAGAAAGGTAGTGGGCGGCATTATTGCCGGCTGCACGGCACTGGCTATCGGCACGGCCTTTATCCTGCCCAAACAGTACGAGTCTACGACAATGGTGCAGACGCGTACGGCAGGAAAAGACCTTGGTGGTGCTGCCGCTATGGCTGCTGCTATGGGCATAAATATCGGTGGCAGCAGCTCGAATGCCTCGCCGCTTAACTATATCGAGCTGATGAAGTCGCGCCGCGTCTTAGATCCGATTATCGATCAGATTGAGTGGCCCGATGAGGAGAAAAAGCCGGAAGCTAAAGATTTTGCCAAGAAGAATCTTAAAATCGAAAATACAAAACAGACCAACCTTATCACGGTAACAGCTACAGGCCGTACGCCGGAGGAAGCACAGATGATTTCGCAGGGTGTGGTGGATAACTTCCTGCAGATGCAGACCGAAAACAGCCAGCAGACCCAAAGCCTGCTCGTCACGTTCCTCAACGACCGCATTGAAAATGCCAAAAAGGATGTCGATGAATCGGCGGCAAAACTGGCCGCTTTCCAGCGCGAGCATAAGCTGTACAGTCCGAGTGACCAGGCAAAGGCCGCGATTGAGCAACTAGCAGCCTTTGACAAAACTATCGGCGAGATGCAGGTCATGCAGAAGTCGGCAGAGGCACAGTATGACGTCGCAACGCAGAAACTTGGAGAGCAGAAAGCTGGTGCACGCAGCTACAACATCAACGATAACAGTACGGTACAGAATATCCGCGCCCAGATTGTAGCCAAAGAAGTCGAACTTGTCGGTGCACGCCAGAAATACACGGAAAATCATCCGGAAGTCATCGCTGCCCAGCGTCAGCTCAATCAGCTCAACCAGTCGCTGGCTGATGAAGTCGGTGCCATCGTAAACTCCAATGCGGCCAGCCTCAATGCAGCCCAGATGGAACTACTGAAAAATCAGGCCGTCGCACAGGCTCAGTCGAGCGCAGCTAGTGCTAGTGAAAAGGCTATCCGCGAGAAAAAAGCGGAAACGGAAGGCGAAATCGCTAAATTGCCAGAGGGCATGATGGACTATATCAAACTCGAAAGCGATGCCAAAATCAAGCAGGAAATCTACACAAGCCTTGTCCAGCAGTGTGAGCAGGATAAAATCCAGGAAGCGATGGAGAGCATGGATATCCAGATTATCGATGCGGCGAACCTGCCGGATGAAGATGAACCAGCAGCACCGCGTAAACTGCTTATCACAGTCATTGGTTTTGTCCTTGGCTGCCTGATCAGCTTTGGTTATGGACTGGTATGTTACAAACGGGAAGAGGCTTGAGCTTGTGATTTACCTGCAGAAAATAAAAGACAAACTAAAACTACTCTTGATTGATGCCATAATCCTGGCTATTGCGCCACTGGCTGCTTTATTGTTGCGCTTTGAGGGTGTGATACCAGCAGCAGCATTTATGACGTTTCGGACGTCCATCTTTTGGATGGTCGTGGTGTCACTGGCGATATTTTACTTCTATGGCATGTATCATCGCATTTGGCATTATGCCCGGATGCGCGACTTGATTGCCATTCTTGGGGCTGTGACGTTGTCGCAGGCTGCTATTTTCCTTGGCATTGTGCTACAGGAGATTCCTGTACCGCGCAGCGTGATTATCTTGACATGGCTGTTGACTATCTGCGCCATCGGTGCCAGCCGCCTTGCTTTTAAAGTCAATCTTGATATGGTAACGGAGTCCAAAGGTGATAAAGAAAATCTCTTGATTGTCGGTGCTGGCGATGCTGGTGCCATGCTGGTACGGGAGCTGGAGCAAAATGCTGCTGCCACTACGACTATCGTTGGCTTTGTCGATGATGATGTCAAAAAGCAAAAAGGCAGATTGGCAGGTTTTCCGATTCTGGGAACAATCAATGATTTGCCGGCTGTCGTCAAAGCCAATAAAATCGACGAAATCGTAATCGCCATACCTTCGGCGGATGGTGATACCATCCGCCATATTGACATGCAATGCCGCAAGACCGGGGCGAAAGTCCGCATCATGCCGGGTATTTATGAAATGGTCAGCGATGAGGTAGGGATGGGCGAGATGCGCGAAATCCAGCTGGAGGATTTGCTGCGGCGTGATCCCATTCATTTGGATTTTGCCAAGATTACCAATTATATCGCTGGCAAGACGGTACTTATCACAGGTGCTGGCGGCTCTATTGGTTCGGAAATCTCGCGGCAGATCAGCCGCGTAGGAGCTAGGGAAATCATCCTGCTTGGCCGTGGAGAAAACAGTATCTATGAAATCCATCAGGAGCTCAAGCGTAAATTTCCCGAGCAAATCTATCATACGGTCATTGCCAATATCACGGACAAGGACCGCATGGCACGGATATTCAAAAGATTCCAGCCCCAGGTCGTATTCCATGCCGCTGCCCATAAGCATGTGCCGCTTATGGAAATCCAGCCGGATGAAGCCATCCGTAATAACGTCTTTGGTACCAAGAATGTAGCCGAATTAGCGGATTTGAATCATGCAGAGATTTTCGTCCTTATATCGACGGATAAGGCCGTAAATCCGACAAGTGTCATGGGGGCTACCAAACGTACAGCTGAGCTTGTCCTGCAGGAAATCAATCAGCACAGTAAAACGAAGTTCGTTACTGTAAGATTCGGCAACGTCCTCGGCAGCCGTGGCAGCGTCGTGCCACTCTTTGAAAAGCAGATTGCTGCTGGAGGCCCCGTAACCGTCACGCACAAGGATATGACGCGCTTCTTCATGACGATTCCTGAGGCTGTACAGCTTGTCCTGCAAGCGGGCAGTCAGGCCGAAGGCGGGGAAGTCTTCCTCTTTGACATGGGCAAGCCCGTAAAAATCAAGGATATGGCAGAAGATTTGATCCGTCTCCATGGACTTACGCCAGGCAAAGACATCGAGATCATCTACACAGGCCTCAGACCTGGTGAAAAGCTTTACGAAGAACTACTCACCAGTGAAGAAGGCACCACGAGCACCAAACACAAGAAAATCTTCAAGGCACAGATTCAGCCCTTGGATGAATCAGACTTGCAGCAAAGCTTGCAGACGTTGAAAGAAACGACGGACAAACAGGTTATTCTCAAAACCCTCAAACATATGATACCTACCTACAAAAGTAAACAATTACAAGAGTGACGTATGAAAAGCCTTCCCCTATGGGGAAGGTGGCCCGTAGGGCCGGATGAGGTTCAAAGCCGTATCCGTTTCAAATAATTATGAAAGAAGGCTTTTTACTAATGTCAATCAATAAAATCTGGCTTTCCTCTCCCACGATGCACGGCGACGAGCAGAAATGGGTAGATGAAGCCATCCGCACCAACTGGGTATCTACTGTAGGTGCCAATATCAATGCTGTGGAAGAACAGATTGCCGAATATGTCGGCTGCAAATATGCGGTAGCCCTGTCTGCAGGCACTGCCGCCCTGCATTTAGCTACGAAACTCGCTGGCGAAAAGCTCTATGGACAGGCAAAACCGAATGCAGGCACCCTGCAGGGCCATAAAGTGTTCTGCTCCGATTGTACTTTTGATGCCAGCATCAATCCGGTAGCCTATGAAGACGGTGAGGCCGTATTTATCGATACGGAATATGATACCTGGAATATGTGCCCCGAAGCCTTGGCCAAGGCCTTTGAAATGTACCCGGATGTGAAACTCGTGATTGTTGCGCACCTCTATGGTACGCCGGGTAAAATGCAGCAGATAAAAGAAATCTGTGATAAGCATGGAGCACTGATTGTAGAGGATGCCGCCGAATCTTTAGGCGCAAAATACAAGCTGAACGGCAAATGGGTAGAAACTGGTACACTGGGGAATTTCAATGCCATCAGCTTCAACGGCAACAAAATCATCACGGGTTCCTCCGGCGGTATGTTCCTGACCGACAGCAAAGAAGATGCCGACAAGGTACGAAAATGGTCGACGCAGAGCCGCGAAGCCGCACCATGGTATCAACATGAAGAAATCGGCTACAACTACCGCATGAGCAACATCATTGCCGGCATTATCCGTGGCCAGATTCCGTATCTTGACGAGCATATTGCGCAGAAAAAAGCCATCTATGAACGCTATGAAAAAGGCCTTGCTGATTTGCCTGTCAAGATGAATCCCTGGGATAAAGAAAACAGCCAGCCGAACTTTTGGCTGTCCTGCCTGATTATCGGCAAAGACGCAATGGCCCCGCAGGTAAGAGGCGAACAGGAATACCTTTATAAACACGAAAGCGGCAAAAGCTCACCGCAGGAAATCCTTGATGCTATGGCAGCAATCAATGCGGAAGGCCGCCCTATCTGGAAACCTATGCATATGCAGCCAATCTATCGGACAAATGCTTTTATCACGAAAGAAGGCAATGGTCGTGGCAGAAGCAATGCCTATATCGCCGGCAGCGGCATAGACGTAGGTGCAGATATCTTCCAGCGAGGATTGTGCCTGCCGAGTGATAACAAGATGACGGCTGAGCAGCAAGAAAAAATTATTGAAGTTATTCATAAATGCTTTGAGTGATATTGGAAATGAAACATAAACCATACGGAATCTATGAGGCTTATATCAAGCGTATACAGGATTTTATGTGTGCCCTGTTAGCGATTATTATACTTTCACCAGTTCTAGTTATTGTAGCGCTGTTAGTAAAAATAAAACTCGGTAGTCCGATTCTTTTTGTTCAGGAAAGACCAGGACGTGATGAAAAAATATTCAAGCTGTACAAATTCCGCACGATGCTGCCTGCGAAGGGGGCGGTAATAGATCCGTTGCAGGATGGTCAGCGGTTGACGCCTTTTGGAAAGATGCTTCGGAGTACCTCTTTGGACGAACTTCCTGAACTCTTCAACATCCTTAAGGGAGATATGTCGGTAGTAGGGCCGCGCCCTCTCTTGGTTCGATATCTATCACGTTATAATGCGCAACAAGCAAGACGCCATGAAGTAAGGCCAGGTTTTACAGGCTTGGCACAGATCAATGGCCGCAATGCCATTTCTTGGGAAGAAAAATTTGCATGGGATGTGAAATATGTGGATAAGATAACTTTTCTAGGTGACTGGAAAATTATTTGGGAAACAGTTCGGACTGTGGTTAAGCGTGAAGGCATAAGTGCAGCAGGCGAAGCAACCATGCGTGAATTCATGGGAACGGAGAAATAATATGCGTATTCTTTTTACAGGCGTAGGACGGCGGATTGAGCTTTTGCAGGCTTTCCGTAACGCAGCTTTGGTTTTGAATAAAGATTTGAAAATCTATGGTGCTGATATGGCGGGGACGGCGCCAGCGTTGGCTTATTGTGATTATACAAGAAAAGTTGTAGCCATGAAGGATGCGGGATACATACAGAATCTTATCGATATTTGCATTGCAGACCATATCGATTTACTGATCCCGACCATTGATACGGATTTGCTAATTCTCAGTGAGAATCGAGAAAAATTTGAGGCTGTTGGGACCAAGGTTATGATTAGCGCTCCCGATAAGATTCGTATCTGCCGGGATAAGAATAACACGTCACAATTCTTTGTGGATTGTGGACTTCATGCTCCTATGCCGGTAAACAAGTGGCAGGAATATAAAGCTGGTTATCCGGCGTTTATCAAACCGAAAGATGGCTCCAGTTCCATCAACGCTTATCGGGTGGATAGCAGAGAAGAATTGGAAGTCTATGCGGGGCAGGTAGAAGACTATATTGTCCAGCCATTCGTTGATGGCAGAGAATATACCATAGATGTTTTTTGTGATTGGGATGGAGAACCATTATCTATCGTTCCTCGTGAACGTTTGCAAGTTCGGGCGGGGGAAGTCCTGAAAACCGAAATCTGCCTGGATGAAAAGATGATAGAAGAAGCAAAGGCCCTATGCGGTGCATTTAAGCCCTGTGGTCCTATGACTGTGCAGTTGATTCGGGATAAAGATGGCATTGACTGGTTTATCGAAATCAATCCACGCTTTGGCGGCGGTGCGCCTCTGTCAATGAAAGCAGGGGCAAGAAGTGCTGAGTCGATATTAAAACTTATGGCTGGGGAAGACGTCAGCTGTATGCAAGATATTGCCGATGGTGCAATTTATAGTCGCTTTGACCAATCTGTTTGTATCAAAGAAGGTAAGCGGAAAATAAAGGGCGTCATTTTTGATTTAGATGATACATTGTACAGTGAAAAAGAGTATGTAGCATCTGGTTTTAAAGCGGTAAGTGATTATTTCGGCGGTGGCTATGAGGAGAAACTTTGGCAGTATTTTGAGGATGGTAAATCAGCTATAGATGATTTGGCAAAAGAACTTGGATACGAAGTAAAGGGGAAAAATGCATTAAAAGTATATCGCGAGCATAAGCCAGAAATTCATCTGTATGATGGTGCAAAAGAAATGCTGGAAAATTTACATTTAAAAGGAATTCGCATAGGAATAATCACCGATGGCAGACCCGAAGGACAGCACAATAAAATCGAAGCGTTAGGTTTGGATAAAATAGTAGATGATATCATTGTGACAGATGCATTAGGTGGCATACAATTCAGAAAACCCTGTGATATTGCTTTTAGAATTATGGCTAATAAATGGCGGATGAATTACGAAGATATAGTTTACATTGGGGATAATGTCAATAAAGATTTTCAAGCACCACAGCAATTAGGGATGAAATGTTTATATTATAAGAATAAAGACAGTTTATATTGGTATTCTGGTAATGCGGATGATAAATTGCAGTGTGTGGAAGATATAACTGATGTTATTGGTATGATTGAATGAAATTTTTCATTGATGTTATCAAGTCGGTAGGAAGTATTAGCAAATGATAAAGGCTTATGTAAAACCATGGTTGCAGAGTGCGGCGGGAAAAGTGTCTCTGTTTTTAATTAGTGCATGTATAGTTATGTTGCTTATAACAATGTCATCGTATGAAGTACCACATTGTATTAATTGTAGCAGCGATATGATGAATAATGTGCTTGTTGGAATAGCTACCAATTTAATAGGAATCGTTGTAACGATATCATTTGTTCAATATTTTCTAGATAAACAGGATGAAAGTAACAAAAGAAAAGAAGAAGTTGAAAAAATAAAAAGGTATAATCGCTATATCCAAACATTGATACAAAGGTATCTAATGTTTTATATAGCGATTACAACAAAAATTGCGGATCGAAATAAAGTTGATGTTAAAAGAGCATTCGAGCATAGCTTTGAATTGGCAGATATGAGTGATATGTATAAGCCGTCGCTATACATATCAGACGGATTAATAGAACCATCGATAGTATTATTTTATAAAGCAGAAGAAAAACTATGTAATTTTATGATGGAAATGGTAAAAAATATCGATTTTAAATATAACGAAGACCTGTATAAGATTTTAGAAGAATTTCTTATGAAATCAACTATGTATGATGTAAGAGGTACGATATTAGGAAATATGAATTTGCAGGGAAAAGAGAAAAGAAAGAGATTCTCAGATATAATGGCAGATGATTTGGCGAATGAAATGCATGATTGGTTAGGTAAGTTTAAAAGGAATGAATTGATCGGAAATGCGATATATCCCTATGTGTTATTGTACTATGGAATTCGTGAACAAATACAGTTAATAAAAAGATATAACAATTATATTAATCAAATTTAACAATGCTATATCGTAACTATGATAGGGCATATGTAATGCATATAGGATGGTCGTTAAAAATACAGAACGCATTAACTGATGTAGTTAAAAGAAATTGCTCTAAAATATTTTACCTTTTATTAGGAGGATAGCAAAATTAAACGGTTATAAAGATAGCGTAATTCTTGGTGGTAATAGCAGGCGCTATCATAAATCTTAATAGTAATCTTGGTAGAGGTCGTAATATCAATACGTGTTCATCAGTAGATCATGACTGTATTTTTGGAGAGTTTTGTCATTTAGCGGTGGGAGCACATATGTGTGGGACAGTAAAAGTTGGTGATAGTGTGTGGATTTGTGCTGGAGAATTGGTGATAAAGGATATATATATCAGTGGTATTTATATTGGCGTACTTGTAAAAAAAGAAAATGAGACCTTTAAGTTTTAGTATGAAGGAGTTTGGAATGAGGATATTGATTCTTGCAAATATGGATATGGGTCTTTATAAGTTTAGACGTGAATTACTGGAAGAACTTGTAAAGAAAAATGAAGTTTATTTTTGTGTTCCTAATGGAGAGTTTATAGAGTCAATAAAGAAATTGGGATGTAAATTTATCGAATGTAGTTTGTTGGATCGTCATGGGATTAATCCAATAAAAGAGTTAAAGCTTATTTTTTTTTATAGGAAGATAATCTGTAAACTTAAACCAAATATTGTTTTTACATATACTATCAAATCGAATGCTTATGGAGGGATAGTTTGTGCTAGCTTAGGTGTTCCTTATGTGGTTAATATCACCGGGCTTGGCACATCGATTGAGAATGGTGGCCTTATGCAAAAGATTAGTTTGTTTCTTTATACAATGGGGGTGCGTAAGGCACAGAAAGTTTTTTTTCAAAACACAGAGAATCGGGATTTTATGATAAGTAACGGGGTGATTAATGGATCATATGATATGCTTCCTGGATCGGGCGTAAACCTTACTCAGTATAAAGTAGTTCCTTATCCAAAAGGAAGTAATATTGATTTTGTGTTTATTGCGCGTGTAATGAAGGAGAAAGGGATAGACCAGTATTTAGAAGCTGCAAAAGAAATAAGAAAAAAGCATCACAATGTTCGATTTCACGTTTGTGGTTTTTGTGAAGAGAATTATGAAAAAATTCTAAAAGAATTAAATGATAATGGGACAATAATTTATCATGGGCTTGTAACTGATATGACAGAAATATACAGGATGAGTTCTTGTACAGTTCATCCTACCTATTATCCAGAAGGACTGAGTAACGTGTTGCTTGAAAGTGCTGCATCAGGGCGACCTATTATTACGACAGATAGAGCGGGGTGTCGTGAAGTAGTTGATGATGGTGTGAATGGCTATATTGTGCAACAAAAAAATAGTCAAGATTTGATTGAAAAAATCGAGAGTTTTTTGAGGTTGAGTTTTGATGAAAAGAGAGAAATGGGGATAAAGGGAAGACTTAAAGTTGAGCATGAATTCGATCGTAAAATAGTTGTCGAAAAATATCTTAGTGAAGTGAGGAAGATCGCAAATTGATTGATTATAAAAATATAATTAAAAGTCGAAAATTGAGAAGAAAAATACTGCGGTGGTTGTCTTTTGTTCCTGATGATATAATGTTGAAATTACAATATAAAATGAAAACAGGAAAGACACTTGATTTGAATAATCCTCAGCGATATACAGAGAAAATACAATGGTATAAACTGTATTATAAAAATCCATTGATGATTCAGTGTGTAGACAAATCGGATGTTCGTGAGTATGTAAAGAGTAAAGGCCTTGAAGACATCCTTATACGTTGCTATGGTGTATATGATTCAGCTAATGACATAGATTGGACTAGCTTGCCAAATCAGTTTGTTATGAAAGATACTCTTGGTGGTGGCGGATCATCGGTGTTGATTATTAAGGATAAGAGGAAAAAAGATATTGCAGTATTGACAAAACAGGCAGATGAGTGGACAAGGGTAACAGCACATACAAAGAGCGATGGAAGAGAGTGGCCATATTATAGTGGAAAGAAACATAGAATTATTATTGAAGAATATATAGAATCAGATTCATCACAAGGTGGTTTAATAGATTATAAATTTCTTTGCTTCAATGGAAAAGCAGAATTGATATATATATTAGCTGATAGAGTGGCTGGTCAAGGAGCTGGGTGTGGCTTTTTTGATTTGGACTTTAAGCAACTTCCTATTACAGAATCAGACGAAAAACCACTTGCAAGACATGTGGATAGACCAAAAAATTTTCAGGAAATGATTAGAGTGGCAGAAAAACTATCAGAAGATTTTCCTTGCGCAAGAATCGATTTATATAATGATAAGGGGAAGATTATTTTCGGCGAAATTACGTTTTACGATAGTAGCGGGTATATGATATTTAATCCTGATAGTTTTGATTATGAATTGGGTGATAAATTTATAATAAATAAAAGAATATAAGGAAATAATAATAGTTTATAGGAGAATATAATGGAATGAATAAAAAAATAGGCTATTGTATAGCTAAAATTAAACAGAAGTTTTTAACAAATAGTCATGAAACAATATCTGATTATTATCGTCATTTAGGCGTGAAAATCGGAAATAACACTGTTATATGTGATTATATTCCTATTGGCGAGCCCCAACTTGTTGAGATAAAAAACAATGTCGTAATTTCGAGCGAAGTAGCATTTGTAACACATGATCACAGTATTAGTAAAGTAACAGATAATGGTTCGAATTTATTTGGGAGAATTATTATCGGTAATAATAATTTTATAGGACAAAGAAGTACAATATTGTATGGAGTTGAACTTGCGGATAATATTATTGTCGGAAGTGGCAGTGTAGTAGTGTCGTCGTTTAATGAGAATAACATTATTATTGCAGGTAATCCTGCTAAAAAAATAGGAACCTGGGATGATTTTAGAGAAAAATATCAAATGAAAGCCGCATTTCGCTCGGAACTTGTTGAAATTGTTAATGGTAGTAGTGATAAACTTATTTGTAAATAACTGATAGGGAATATATATTGAATTAATAGAGGTCGAAATGATTAGTATTATTGTTCCGGTGTATAATGCGGAAAAATATTTAAGGGAATGCTTGGATAGTGTTTTGGCGCAGACGTATACAAATCTCGAAATTATTTTAATTGATGATGGATCGAAAGATGCTTCGTTGTCAATCTGTCAAGAATATGCAAGAAAAGATAAAAGAATTATTGTGCATCATAAAGAAAATAGTGGTGTATCTGATACAAGAAATTATGGAATAGAACATGCCAAAGGGGATTTTATAAGTTTTTGTGACTCGGATGATATAATTGATCAGAATTTGTATCTAATCCTATATAATACAATGAAAGAATATGATGTTGATCGAGTTGTAAGTGGATATGCATATTTATATAATGATAATAGATTGCTGTACAGTAAGCCGAGAGTACATGATGGGAAATATGAGGCTCATGACATACTAAAAAAAATGATTGATGATGGAACATTGTCTGGCTTTTTGTTTTCTGGAGTTAATAATTCTCTTTTTAAAAAGGAGGTAATAAAAAAAAATAATATCAGATTTAATAAGGCGATTAAATATAATGAAGATGGTTTATTTAGTTTTCAATATATGCTTTGTTCTAAGTCAATATATTCGTTACAAAGCAGACAAACGTATTTGTATCGTCAACATGATGAATCCTCTACAAAAAAAAGAACAGTCGGTGATAAGTACGGAGTTCTTCGAAAAAAATTGTGGGATATGCAATTAAATGATATGAACATTGATTTTAAACTTCAAATGGAACGAAGAACAGTTACAGAAGCATTGTGGCAAATACTTGATATTTCTAAAAACGAGATTGGAGTTAAGGCTATAGAGGATATACGAAATATATTAAAAAACGAGGAGGTTCAGAAATGTATGTTGGCGATTCGCGTCAAAGACTTAAATATGTATAAGAAATTCTATTATATTTTGATGAAGTTAAAAATGTCTTGGTTACTGTACTATTCCTCAAGAAAATTATTCCCGATTTTGTCAAAATTCATATCTAGATAGGAGATAAAATGTTATATATATTATGCATCTTATCTGTATCGTTATTATCATACTTTGCAGACAAGAAAGAAAATAAATTTCTTCTTTTTTTGATTGCTTTGATTTTATCGTTATTTTGCGGACTAAGAGGCCAGGGAACAGGGGTAGACACTGTAAATTATTTTAAGTTGCTATCTTATATTGATGATGTGGGAATTTCTGCTGGAAGTGATATTGGTTTTGCTGTAATAACATATTTTATGATGATGTATTTGGGAAGTCCATATTATCTGCTAGTTATTTTTGCGTTCATTACCAATTTTCTTATTATATATAGATTATGGGACTTTCGGGAAAGATCATCTTTTACGGTGATGCTTTTTATTTATATGACAATACATTATGCATATACCTTCAATATTGTCAGACAGTTTCTTGCAATATCTATTATTTTTTGGGGGACACGATATCTTGAACGTAGCGAACATATAAAATATATATTTTTGAATATCATTGCGTCAACGATCCACACAACTTCATTGCTTGGGTTTATGCTTTTATTGATATTTGATAGCGATAATAGACAAACAAAAAAGCATTTTTTTTATATCGCATTAGTTGCTTTTTTTATAATTGTCGGAGTATGCTTTTTTAGTGAGAATATCATAAAGTATGAGGGATATTTAACGCAAACGAATGATAGTATTTATGGTATGACAGTACTAAAGGTAATCTGTTTGTTGCTGGTAATCATATCTAATAATATATTTTCAAATGACCGTTTTAGTATTACTAAAAGTGGTAAATATTTTCATATGCCTAAATATATTCCGGTAACGTATGCTGCTGGTTTAATATTAGCAGCATTAGGAATGAAATATGCATTTGTTAATAGAATAGGTTTTTATTTTTTAATGTTTGAGATGCCGTTTTGGGGACAAGCAATACGTGCAAGAATTAACGCTGGAACATACAAATGTATTATATTTTTTATAGTTGGGTATGTTTTAATAAGTATGTATGTTTCTGGTGAAAGTGCAGATAGTTTGTTTAATTATCACACCTTTTTGTCTGAATAAGGTGTTTGTATTGGAAGGTGGAAAAGATGAATTGTTGCTTGGTTAGTGTGATTATAACTACATATGGACGAGCTGGGAACTTGATTTATGAAGCGATAAACAGTGTAAGAAAACAAACTTATAAAAATATTGAGATAATAATTGTAGATGACAATGGAGTGGGGACTGAAATCCAAAAAAATAACGAGATTATATTTCAAGACGAATCTGATATAATGTATATAGCAAATAAAAAAAATAGTGGTGCACAAGTATCTAGAAATGTTGGGATACTTGCCTCAAATGGGAAATATATAGCATGCTTAGATGATGATGATATATGGATGCCAGAGAAAATAGAAAAACAGGTAAAATTAATGGAAGAAGAAAATCTTGCATTAGTATTTTGCAACGGATATAGATTTTATGATAATGATTTAAATAAGAAGAAGATATACCAATATAATTTTATATCCAATCGTGATTTGGACTTTACAACTGAACTAAGAAGCGACCGTATTGGATCTACATCAATTCCACTTATGAGAAGGGATTGTTTATCACAAACGGGATTATTTGATGTGAATATGCCTGCTAGACAGGATTACGATATGTGGCTTCGGTTTTGTAGATACTTTAAGGTTAAGGGAATAAATGAACCATTATTTTATTATAGATATCATAGTGGTTCTAGAATAACGAAGAGTTATGAGAAAGAAATAGTAAGTTATCAATTGCTTTGGGAAAAATATAGAGAAGATTATAAAAGAGATAAAGTAGCAAGTGCCAATATGTTGCTTACAATTTCTAGAACATATATGAAAAAAGGAAATATTATAAAAGCAACTATTTATGGAATTCGTGCTATTTTGTGTAGTCCTAGGCAAGTGGTTTCAATGATTATGAGTTATTGTAATAAGAAGTCACAATTTTAAAAGATTGTAAATCCGTCGATTAATTTTAGTATAAATATTTTCAAAGCTTTATAATATACATAAAAGATATGAAAAAGTATTTTTAGGGAGGAATTTTGTTTGCCTACAATAATGATTATTGGTGCTAATTTTGCCAATAAAGGTGCACAATCTATGTTATTCACAACAGTTGGGATTATCAAAAAACGTTTTCCAAAATCTAAGATTATTTTTGCTCACGGAGATGAATGTGATATAAGTAATTTTAATTTTGAAGAGGTATATTATTCGCCTGAATCAGTAATGATTGCTTTACATGAACATAAAAATCGAGTAATAATATCTCGTTATATTAAGAATTTTATAAAAAAAATTCTTGGTAGAAAAGTTATTAAAATGGATTGTAAACAATTAAATAAAATTATATCAAAAGTGGATTTTATAGTAGATATCAGTGGTTTTTCACTCGGAAGCAAATGGGGAGATGCTTCTGTATACCGTTATACAAATAATATAAAACTAGCTAAAAAATACAATATTCCAATTATATTAATGCCACAGTCTTTTGGCGACTTTGAATGGAAAAATAATAGAAAAAAACTAGATAATATTTTGCGAGAATATATGCAGTATCCTATACATATTTTTGCTCGGGAAAAAGATGGGGAAATATTGTTAAGACAATATGGTCTTAAGAATGTAACAGTTCACCCAGATATGATACTTTGTAGTGTTGAGCCGGATATATCATTGATATATAAAGAGGTGCCGATTATTCAAGTTCCAGAGGTAACATCGGAACACAATGTTGGAATTTTACCGAATATGCGTAGTTTTGAACACGGTAATAAAATCGAAATTTTAGATATGTATCGTAAAATAATTAGAAGACTTTTAGAAAGAGGAAAGACAGTGTACCTGTTTCGTCACTCTTTTGAAGATTTGATTGCTTGTCGTTGGATAAAAGAAATGTTTCACGATGAAGAGCGTGTGGTCCTTTGGGAAAATGATTTTTCCTGCTTCGAATATGATGCGGTGTGTAGGAAATTTGAGTTTTTGATTGTAGGACGTTTTCATGGTATTGTACATGCATATCGAAATAATGTTCCTTGTGTTATTTTAGGATGGGCAATAAAATATAAAGAATTATCTAAAATTATGGGACAGGAATTATATGTTTTTGACGTAACGAATCGAAATATCGAAGCGGATAAAATAGTTCATGCTTTAGATGATATGGATGAGAATTTGCTAAAAAATAAAGATATAATCAGAGAGCGATTAGCGCAAGTGCAGAGTAAATCAACTTGTTTTAATGTAATGTTAAAAGGGATTGAAGATGTTGCAAATAAAAAAATGGCTTATTGACAACATAGCAAAAGAGAGTACATCGCTCAAAAGAGCTGCGGCTATCCAACTAGTATCAAGATATTCTAGTGTTATTATTGGTTTAGGTAGTCAGTTGATATTAGCAAGAATACTTACACCAAATGATTATGGAATACTTGCAGTTATGATGGTGTTTACAGCTTTTTTTTCGATGCTGTCAGATTTTGGAATGTCAGGTGCCATTGTACAAAATAGAGAATTAAATGATGAGGATATAATTTCAATCTATGCATGGACTTTTCGTATGGCGTTAGTATTGGCGATAGGATTTGCTATAATATCCTACCCAATGTCTTTGTTTTATGGAGATGATATTTATCAAAAGTTAGGTTGTATTCTTGCTATATCTATTTTTTTTAATGCATTGAATATGGTACCTGCTGCTTTACTAATGAAAAGAAAACAATTTTTGCTTATCGGACTTAGACAGATTACAACAACTATTATATGTGCCGCTATAACCATTTTTTTAGCTTGGCTGGGAATCGGTGTATATGCATTGGTAGCATCTTCTGTGATAAATGCAATGTTAAATTACATTTGGAATATCAGTGGAAGTGGTTTGACGTTTTCGTGGAAAGTTAATGGCAAGAGTGTAAAAAAAATAAGAAAATTCTCTTTGAATGTTTTAGGGTTTAATTTTATGAATTACTTTGCGCGTAACATGGATAATCTTTTAATAGGAAAAGCTTTTGGAACTATCGAATTGGGAAATTATAATCGTGCATATCAGTTAATGGTTTATCCTTTGGGCATGTTTACTAGTATTGTAACTCCAGCACTGTTACCGTTTATTGCAGAGCACCAACATGACAAAGAATATGTTTATAAAAAATTTCTTGCAACAGTAAAATTGTTATCTCTTATAGGAATATATATTTCTGTATTTAGTTTCTTCTGTGCTAGAGAACTTGTTATAATCCTTTTCGGCAATCAGTGGGAAGGGGCCGTTAGTTGTTTTCAATATTTGAGCATGTCAATTTGGGCACAAATGATATGTTCTACTTCAGGTGCGATGTTTGAGGCAATTGGGCGAGCAGATTTAATGTTTCAAAGAGGAATGTTTACTACGCTGGGAACAATTTCCTGCATTGTAGTGGGAATTTCTACTGGTTCATTAGCAATAACATCTTTGCTAGTAAGTATAAGTTATTTTAGTAACTTCGTATTAATGTTGTATTATTTAGTTGGTGAAGGATTACATGCTAATATTATCGATTTTATTCGGCAATTGATACCGGATGGAATAATAGTTGTGCTTTTGGCACTAGAGCTTTACGTTATTTGTCAAATGGAATATTTGAGTATTGTGTGCGCATGTTGTGTGAAATTAGTAGGTTCATTTTTGCTATATGTTTTTTTGATGATTAAGTTGAGACAGTTAAAATTTTTACTTCCTGTGTGTCCAGTGAAATTCCGTAATTGGTTAAAAAAATTGGAGGAAATTTGAAGGAATATATTACGAACTCAAACTTTGCACATCCTAAACAAGCCTGCAGTATACTTGTGTTCTACATGCTTATAGACCTTTGTCAAAAGCTAAGTATTATTGGGACAAGATCTGCTAAAAAGTGAGTTATAGATGATGAGTACATTACGGCGATTCTTGTCAGTAAACGGAGTATTTTTTTGGATGATATTAGCATCAATATGCAGTGTGAATTTTCGCCAGTTAATGTCATATGAATTTATGAAGCGGTAAAGTGTATCTTTTGCAAATAGATGGATGCCGAAACTTCCATATCCTTCTGAAAAAATAATTTGTTGCCGAGTGTATTTTCAAAGGAAACTTGAAATACGTCTTTTACTGGATGGATTTAGAATCTAAGTGCAACAGCACATAACTCAAAATAGAATAACGCATAGACCTCTGGTATAATGGTGTTTGCGACAACCCATTTTCAGGAGGAACTATGCGTCATTACAAACATCTTACACTATATGAGAGAGAAAATCTACTATTTCTTAAGGCCAAGGGCTATTCCATAACTGCTATAGCCAAAAGTTTGGGGCGCAATAAGGGAACTATATCCCGTGAGCTTCGTCGAAACTCTGTTTCCAATCAGTATATGCCAGTAGTGGCACAACACCAGTATCAGGCACGCCGTGCATATTGCAAGCCACATAACAGACTGGAACACGCCCGGCTTTTGGAACATGTGAAGCATAGGCTGCTTGAATGTCAGTGGTCTCCAGAAGAAATTGCCGGACGGCTGAGAGCCGAATATGGCAGGTGCGTAATAAGCACCACAACCATCTATCGCGCGATATACAGTGGATGGCTGAACGCTCCCAAAGCTTCCACGGCAAGCGTCATAAAAAGTTGAGGCACCGTGGCAAGCGCAGGAAGAAGCGCTTCATTGAGGAGAAGCGTGGTAAAATCCAGATCAGCCACGATATTACAGAACGTTCGTCAGGAGCCGAAAATCGCTCAGAAATAGGCCACTGGGAAGCGGATACCGTTGTGGGCAAGTAAGGAAAAACCTGCTTTGTAACCTTTGTCGACCGAAAAAGTCGCTACCTTATGTGCGGCAAGGCTGACAAGAAAAATGCTCAGGCAGTCAGCAGGGCAATGATTGACCTGCTTCTTGGTGCCAAGGCCCTGTCGGTAACGCCTGACAGGGGCAAAGAATTTGCCCGCCATACAGATGTGACCGAATACTTGGATGGTCTGCCATTCTATTTCCCGCAACCTTACCAGCCGTGGCAAAGGGGATCCAACGAGAATACTAATGGCCTGCTTAGAGAATATTTCCCTAAGGGCAAGGATATTACAGAAATTCCTGATGACTACATACAAAGAAAAGTTGCTATGATGAACTTGCGCCCAAGAAAATGTCTTAACTACCGAACACCATATGAGGTCCATTTTGAGAAAGTGTTGCACTTAGCTTGACAATCCGTCGCATAAAAATATCATTCGAGCTACAAATGTTAACTATTAATGATTATATATTTTATAGCGTTAAATTTATTTCATGAGAAATGAGGTGATAATTTGTTTATAGTCAAGAAAAATTCCGAAATGATGAATAAGACATTTCGGTTGCCAGCGGATCTTTTAGAGCGGCTTACAGCGGTGGCGAAGGAGCAGGATGTATCGGTCAATAACCTGGTACAGCAGTGCTGTGAGTATGCGCTGGGGGAGATGCCAAAGTCGGATTCGGGGCGGAGTGTAGACAAATTGAGAAAATAAAAATGACGGGGCATTGTGTCCCGTCATTTTGCATGATGAAAAGTTGTTGTTATTCTGTGATTGGGATGTTGTTTTCTTTGGCGAAGGCGATGACACGCTCCCTAGACCAATCGACGGCATCAATGATTTCTATTAATGGTTTATGCTTTAGGAGCATGCGTTTTACGATGGTCATTTCCATGTTGCGTTCGCCTTCAGCACGCCCCTCAGCACGCCCCTCAGCACGGCCCTCAGCACGGCCCTCAGCACGGCCCTCAGCACGGCCGTCATCGTGAGCTTCCTGCATTTTCATTTCATATGTCATATAACTCACCCTTTCTTCGTGATTTGTTTTTGTTTCATTGATACAATCGTCGATTTCTTTGATGAAGTCATCGGTTACAGGTAAGCCATTCATGTAGTTGAGAAAGGCTTTTACTTCTGGGGTTACATCGTTGGCGATTCCTTGGCTGCTGAGAAAGATTTTTGTAGCGCCGTCGTTTAGGTTGAGGGTGGTATCTTCGCAGCAGATATTTCGGAATGTATAGATATGACGGTATTGGTCGAAAAGAGGGAATGGACAGAGGAAGATGATTATCGATGGGCGAAGTTCTTTGTAGAGTGCACCGCGGGTCAGTGAATCCATATCAATCATGGATTGGTAATATCGACTACGGGAGGCAAGTTCTTGGCTGCCATAGTCGCGAACCTGCATTTCGATGTCGTAGATGGTATTGTCATCCTCGACATAAACATCGAGACGGATGCCTTTGCTGTCATACTTGAATTTGAAGGATTTTTCTTCTTCAAGATATTTAATGTCCCTGATTTTTATGTCGAGGATCCGTTCAATTAGACGTTTACAAAATCGTTTGTGGCGCATTACCAGTTTAAACATGTAGTCATCAGTAATGGTAAGTTCTTCCCAAGGTTTGATTTTGTAACCAGACATATTAGGTACTCCTTTCTTATATTATATCATGAACGGGAAGGTAAAAAATAATATTATAAACAAACTAATGTTTTATATCAATATTATATCACATAGGGAACATAAATTCTATATAAAGATAAGCGGTACAACGTGTGTTTTTTCGGTTACAATAAAAATGCCGGGCAGTGTGTCCCGGCATTTCTGCATGATGAAAAGTTGTTGTTATTCTGTGATTGGGATGTTGTTTTCTTTGGCGAAGGCGATGACACGTTCTTTAGACCAATCGACAGCATCGATGATTTCGATTAATGGTTTATGTTTTAGGAGCATGCGTTTTACGATGGTCATTTCCATGTTGCGTTCGCCTTCAGCACGCCCTTCAGCGCGTCCTTCGGCGCGCCCCTCGTTTAATACTTCATTCATTATTTCGCACATTTTGCTCACTCCTTTGTCGTTGGTTTTGTAGAATTTTACTCGTTGCGCTAATTCAGGATAATACATGTCATCTGCATTGGTGCAGTGAAAATCATGCATTAAACGGCCGAGTGCATCGTCGGCTTGATGTGCTGCGTTTACATAGATGATATCGGCATTGTCATGGAAGGTGGAATTGTTCATTTCCTCGATTTTACGCCGGATGTGGTAGATTGGTTGGTTTCCTTGTAGCACATCATGTTCTGTGATGAATATGACGCAGGTTTTTGGTAGATCTTTCCAATTAGTGCTTTTTTGCACCTCCATGGCATCGAGCAGGCTGCTGTTGTAGCGGGCTCGGAGCGGGACAGCACCCGCATCACTGCGCTGGACTTCAAAGTCATACGCGGTTCCCTGTGAGTCTTTAGCAAAAACGTCGAAACGAACCTCGCGCCCATATAGGTTGGGAACTGTGTTTTGCGTAACCATTTCCACGATTTGCAAATCGTCACGTCCTTGTATAATGCGCAGGAGCAATTCCATTCCTTGTGGGTATCCATCGAAACAACTGTTGAAAAAGGTATCGTCTAATAACTTGAATCTTTTGATTCGCGCCAGGTTTCTTTGCCGGCGCAGTTCCTCTTGCGTTGCCGTTTGAGCCACCTTCCTTCTTCAATTATAAAAAAATGTAAGATGTGGTGCAAGTGATTTACTTTACAAACAAATGTTTCTACATATATTATATCACAATGGGAACGTAGATTCTATATAGGATAAAGTATACAATAATAATGATGGCATTAAATTCGAACAAGATGCCTTAGAACTAATTGAGAAAATAAAATGCCAAGGCAGTATTGTCTCGGCATTTTTATAACGAAAAGATATGGTTATTCTGTAATTGAGATGTTGTTTTCTTTGGCGAAGGCGATGACACGCTCCCTAGACCAATCGACGGCATCGATGATTTCGATTACTGGTTCATAAATTTTTTTTTGCTATTCGAATGAGTCTATCTGTTTCGTCAACCATAAACAGAGGGATGTTGAGCACGCCGTCATCCATTCGCAAGTTATTCATGGAGAAGCGTATCCTTAGTTTTGTCTGGGAAGCGAATATTTCTGCATATTTTTTGAGACTACGGCTCTTGATGTTGGTGTCTGATTTTACCTCGATAGGTATAATATCATTTTCGTGTTGTACCACAAAGTCTACTTCGTAAGAAGGATTAAGTCGCGACCAATAATGTGGGGCTGCATCGAATTGTGGGACAAGGGACTGGAGTACGAAATTCTCCGTCAATGATCCTTTGAATTCAGTAAATAGGCGGTTTCCTTCACGAAATGCCACTGGGTCTAATTTTGCCAAACGGCGTAGGACACCTACATCTGACAGATAAATTTTGAAGGCACTTAAATCTTCATAACCGGATAGAGGGATGCCTGGTGCTGTAATGCGGAAGGTTTTATAGATTAATGCTGCATTTACCAGCCATTCTAAGGCATCTTCATACTCTCTTGCTCGAGCTCCTTCTTTCACGACATTGTATAGGAATTTCTTGTTTTCGCGAGCTAGCTGTGAAGGCAATGAGTTCCAGATACGGGCAATCTTTGGATATTCTTTGGTTTCAGGATGTTTCATGAAATCCCGTTCATAGGCGTTGATGATATCTATCAGGACAGATTGGATTTGTCCTACAGACTGTGTTTTGACCCAGCGGTATACGACTTCGGGCATTCCGCCGGTTACAAAGTACATTTTCAGTTTTTCAGCCAAAGGATTAAAAAAAGCCTCAGGTATTGGTGCAATTTCATCTATCTGGTTTAGGTATGTGGCAAGATTGCTACTGCCCGTGGCCATTAGGAATTCTTGAAAACTCATAGGGTATATGGTCAGAAAATCAACTTTGCCTACAGGAAAGGAGGAGGGTTTTGCTAAAGCGATGCCCAACAGGGAGCCTGCACTAGCTACATGGTATTCTGGGGCATTTTCACAAAAATATTTCAGAGAGTTCAATACTTCGGGGCAATCCTGAATCTCATCAAAGACAATCAGGGTCTTACCAGCAACGATATCCTGTCCTCCGGCCATAGCCAAATTAGGAAGGATACGCTGTACATCCTTAGTGGTGGTAAAAAAATCTCGATATTCTGGGGTTTCATCAAAGTTGAAATAGGCAACATTATCATAGTAACGGCGGCCAAATTCTTTGAGCAGCCAAGTCTTACCTACCTGACGGACGCCCTTGACAATTAAGGGCTTGCGATATGGGGATTCCTTCCATTCTATTAGTTGCTGCATAGCTATTCGTTTCATGTTATCACCTCATTATATATAAAAATGTGATTTCTTACACATAATTATATATAATGAGGTGAGGAATCGCAATACATTTTTATCGAGCTAGTTCATTTTGTGTCGCCATTTTGGCATCATCCATCTTTAATGGATGAAATAATAAATAGGGCTGACGTTTTGGTGTCAGCCCTATTTGCATTGGTGGTAATATTTATTTTTCGAGCAGCAGCCCAACGCGTTTCTTGGCTTTGGTCAGTGTCTTGCGGGCGATGTAGGTGGCGCGCTCGGCACCTTCGCGCATTTTTTCTTCGAGGTATGGGCGGTCGTTTATGAGCTCTGTGTATTTTTCGCGGATGGGTTTGAGCTCATCGGCTACGCACTGGCCAACGACGGCTTTGAAGTCGCCATAGCCCTTGCCGTCGAATTCGGCTTCGATTTCGTCCATGGTCTTGCCAGTGATGGCCGAGTAGATGGTCATCAGGTTGCTGACGCCTGGCTTGTCTTCGCGGAAGCAGACTTTGGCTTCGCTGTCGGTGACGGCACTCTTGAATTTCTTGAGGATGGTTTTTTCGTCGTCGAGAATCGAGATGGTAGCCTTCGGATTGGTGTCGGATTTGCTCATTTTGCTCGTCGGGTCCTGCAGGCTCATGACGCGTGCGCCTGCTTTGGGGAAGTAGCCCTCGGGCAGTTTGAAGATTTCACCATAGGTGTGATTGAAGCGCGTGGCGATGTCGCGCGTGAATTCGAGGTGCTGGGTCTGATCGGCGCCGACTGGTACATAGTCAGCCTGGTAGAGCAGGATGTCGCCAGCCATCAGGGCCGGGTAGGTGAAGAGACCGGCATTGATGTTGTCGGGGTGTTTGGAGGACTTGTCTTTGAACTGCGTCATGCGTGACAGTTCGCCGAACTGGGAGACGCAGTTCATGAGCCAGGCCATTTCCGCATGGCATTTGTTGTGGCTCTGGACAAAGACGAGGCTCTTGTCCGGATCGATGCCGCAGGCCAGCAGCAGCGCGAATGCCTGCAGCGTCTGCTGGCGGCGCTTGGCCGGATCGATATGGACGGTCAGCGAGTGCAGGTCGGCGATGAAGTAGTAGCACTGATATTCTTCTTGCATCTTGCCCCAGTTGCGGACAGCGCCGAGGTAGTTGCCGAGTGTGAATTCGCCCGTCGGCTGGATGCCCGATAAGATGATTTTTTTGGTTTCCTTAGTTTCCTGTGTCTGTTCCATATAGATACACTCCTCTTCTTGCGCCGGAGCATGAAAAAAGTCCCCGGCAGTCAACACTGCCAGGGACGAAAATCTTCGCGGTGCCACCCTGATTCATGGCAACATTGCCATGCGCTTGATGGAGCACAACCATGCTCCTGGCAACTTACGCGTGCCAGACGTCGCAGCCTACTGAGCTCATGCCGTTCGGTGCGCCCTCTGCGACCCATTTGCCCGCTCGTTTTTCATCCGGCTCCCAGCTCCCCGGACTCTCTGTGCAAGCGTGACGGACGTTATCCTCGCTTCAACGGTTTACATACTATGCCTACTATAGCACCGATGTGCGTCAGCTGTCAAGGTTACAGGGACGCAAAAGAAAGATGAAAGTTTTGGACATTTGTGCTACACTGGAAGAAACGATTTACAGCTATAGCAAAGGGGCGAGTATATGTACCGATTGACCGCAAGACTCATCATTTACCGCAAAATCGATAAGGATAGTATCCTGTTCCGGCTGGCAGGCATCTGCCGCCGCTTCCAGAGTGGCAGCTATGATGCGGAGGAGCTGTCGGGCGAAGTCTTGGATGAGATTTCGCGTCTTCTCGATGTGGCAACGCGCTATGGTTTTGATGGCAATCTCTGGCATAATTATCTGGCTTTCCTGCTGGCGACGACAGAGACACCGTTTACGCTGGTCTGTGAGAAGAAGGGGGCCAGTGATGGCAGTGTGCAGAAATTTGCCCGCAGTGATTTCGAGGTGTTCCGCCAGCTGCTTGCCTATGATTTCGGGCCGCTGGAGCAGGCTTTGGGGCTCGACTGCTTCCATGTCATCGAGGATTACCAGGCGGTGGAGAAGAAGGAGCAGATCTATAACAAGAGCGTCAGCGAAAAGGTGCGGGAGCTCAGTGCGGCCATCGAGCGGGCTGAGGATGCTTATGATATGTACCAGATTGTCACATCGTTCTACAAGCGCTATGGCGTAGGCATGTTTGGGCTCAATAAGGCGTTTCGCGTATCGCCGGATATCGAGGTCACGGGCCGGCTGCTCGAATCGATTACGACGACCGGCGATATGCGGCTTGACGATCTCGTGGGCTATGAGAGCCAGAAAAAGCGGCTGCAGGATAATACCGAGGCCTTTGTCAATGGCCGCAAGGCCAATAACGTCCTGCTCTATGGCGATGCCGGCACAGGCAAGTCTACAAGCATCAAGGCAATCCTCAATCAGTATTACGATCAGGGACTGCGCATGATTGAGGTCTACAAGCATGAATTCAAGTATCTGCAGCGCATTATCGCCCAAATCAAGAATCGCAACTACAAATTCATCATTTATATGGATGATTTATCCTTTGAAGAGTTCGAGATCGAGTACAAGTATCTCAAGGCGGTCATTGAGGGCGGATTGGAGGTAAAGCCTGACAATGTGCTGATCTATGCGACGAGCAACCGCCGTCATCTGATCCGCGAGACCTGGAATGACCGGCCCGATTCGGTGGACCCCGATATGCATCAGACTGATACCGTGCAGGAGAAACTGTCGCTTTCGGCGCGCTTTGGCTTGTCCATTGGATTCTTCAGTCCGAGTCGTCAGGAGTATTACGATATCATCCGGGTATTGGCCCGCCGCCATCCAGAGATTACGTTGAGCGACGAGGAACTCAAGGCCGGTGCGGTCAAATGGGAAATGTCGCATAGCGGCGTATCGGGACGTATTGCCCAGCAATATATCAATTCGCTATTGAGTGGCAAGTGACAATTGCATAGAGTAAACAAAAAACGGCCACCAGCTTCAGCTGGTGGCCGTTTGCTTAGAATTCGTAGGGCTTGCTGACCTTGTGATAGGTGGTATGCAGGAGCTCATGGGCTTTTTCGCCCAGTGGCTCGCTGAGAAATTCTTTGTAAAGGGTCTGGATTTCGGGGTTGTCGTGCGATTTGCGCAGTGGCAGGCTGCGGTCAATCTCGTAGAGGGCAGCCATGCGTTTCTTGCGGATGGCGTTGGTCGTACCGATGGGCTGGCCGCCGCCACCGATACAGCCGCCTGGGCAGGCCATGATTTCGATGAAGTCATAGGGGCTGGTGCCCTGTTGGACTTGTTCCATGATGCGGCGGGCATTGCGCAGTGTATGGGCAACGCAGATGCGGATCTCGCGCCCGTTGATGTTTACGCTGCATTCTTTGATGCCTTTGAAGCCGCGGACTTCGTTGAACTCAAGTTTTTCGAGTGTCTGGCCTGTGAGTTTTTCGTAGACTGTGCGCAGGGCAGCTTCCATGACACCGCCGGTTGTGCCGAAGATGGCAGCGGCACCGCTCGCAAGGCCTAGCGGGCTGTCAAAGTCACTTTCGGGCAGCTGGCGCAGCCGCAGGCCGACGTATTTGATGAGCTTGATGAGCTCGCGGGTCGTCAGCACGATGTCGACATCCTGGTGTCCGTCGCGGCCCATTTCGGGGCGGGCGGCTTCGAATTTCTTGGCCGTGCAGGGCATGACGGAAACCGTGACGATATCCTTGACGTCAATGCCGGACTTTTCAGCATAGTAGGTCTTGGCAATGGCACCGAACATGCTCATCGGGGATTTTGCCGAGGAAAGGTGACCGATGCAGTTGGGGAAATGCTTTTCCATATAGTTGACCCAGCCTGGGCTGCAGGAGGTCATCATCGGCAGAGTGCCGCCATTTTGCAGACGGTCAAGGAATTCGGCGCCCTCTTCCATGATGGTGAGGTCGGCACCGAAATTCGTATCGAATACGCGGTCAAAGCCGAGCAGCTTGAGTGCCGTGACCATCTGGCCGGTGACGATGGCACCAGGCTCGAGGCCAAAGGCATCGCCAAGAGCGACGCGTACTGAGGGGGCAACCTGCACGATGACGTGTTTCTGTGGGTCCTGCAGGGCGTCAAGTACCTTTGTGGTATCATCTTTTTCGACGATAGCACCGGTCGGGCAGACGAGGCTGCATTGGCCGCAGAGGATGCAGTCGGTGGCTTCCATCGGCTTGTTGAAAGCCGTCGTGACGACGATGTCGCTGGAGCGGCCGGCATAGGTCAGCGCCGCAATGCCCTGTACGTCCTTGCAGGCGCGGATGCAGCGGCCGCAGCGGATGCATTTTGCTGGATCGCGTACGATGGAGGGGTTGGTTTCGATGCGCGGCTCCTCCTTGACGACGCTGGGCAGCGGGGATTCAAGGATGTTGAAGCGGCTGCAGAGGCGCTGGAGGTCGCAGTTCTGGTTGCGCGGGCAGCTCAGGCAGTCCCTATGATGGTTGGCGAGCATAAGCTGCAGGATCGATACCTGGGTATCGCGGACAATCTGTGTGTCGGTATGGACTTCCATGCCTTCCCAGACCTCCGTCGAGCAGGCGGCGAGCAGGCGGCGCTTACCGACGACTTCGACCGAGCATAGACGGCAGTGAGCCTTGATGCGCTGGTCTTCGTGGTAGCAGAGATGCGGAATGTCGATGCCGAGTTTTGCCGCAGCTTGCATGATTTTCGTGCCCTGCGGCACTTCGATGGGGATATTGTTGATGGTCAGATGCACCATCGGTATTTCTTTGCTTTCGTTTTCAGCCGTCATCATGCGTTACCTCCGACGTCAAATACTTCTGGGAAAGTCAGCATGGCTGACTGCAGGGTGTTCTGTGCGGTTTCGCCAAGGCCGCAGAGTGAGGACATGCTCATGACGCGGGCAATCGTGGCCATGATACGGATGTCTTCAGCGGTAGCCGTGTGATTGGCAATCTTGTCGAGGATGATCTTGATGTGCAGATTGCCTTCGCGGCAGGGCGTGCACTGACCGCAGCTCTCCTCGGAGAAGAATTCCTGGTTCATGCGCAAAAAATCGATGACGCTTGTGCGTTTGTCGATGACCAGCAGGCCGCCAGAGCCGACCATGACGCCGGCAGCACGCAGGTCGTCATAGGTATAGGGCGTATCGAGAATCGAGGCGTCGGCAATCTTGCCCGAGGCACCACCGAACTGGATCAGCTGGATCTCGCGATCGTGCTGTATGCCGCCAGCAAGATTGTAGATGATTTCGCGGATGGTCGTGCCGAAGGGAATCTCGAAGACGCCGGGATTATTGACATTGCCGGCAACCGAAATCATCTTGGTGCCAATCGATTCGCCCGAGCCACAGGCAGCATAGACGCCGTCCTTATCCATCAAGAGATGCGGGACAATCGAGAGGCTTTCGACGTTATTGAGGCAGGTCGGGCGGGCAAACAGGCCGCTGACCTTAATGAAGGGCGGTTTCATGCGTGGGCGGCCAGCCTTGCCCTCGATGGAGCGGATCAGCGCCGTGCCTTCGCCGCAGACATAGGCACCGCCGCCAGAGTAGAGGTGCAGGTTGAAATTGAAGTCCTTGCCGAGAATATTATCGCCGAGGAACCCGTAGTTCTTGGCTTGACGGATGGCATTCAAGAGCAGCGGGCGCAGGCAGGCGTACTCTGCTCGCATATAGATATAGCCATCGGTCGCGCCGCAGACGAAGCCTGCGATGATCAGCGCTTCGATGAGGTTGAACGGATCGTTCTGGATCAGGGCGCGGTCCTTGAAGGTCGTTGTCTCGCCCTCGTCGGCATTGCAGACGACGACTTTGTTCTCGCCGCGCACGGCGCGGGCCTGATGCCATTTGCGGCCGAGCGGGTACTCAGCACCGCCACGGCCGCGTATCTTGGCGTCCGAAAGCATCTCACAGATTTCCTCGGGGTCCATATTCACGGCCTGGCGCAGCGCTTCAAAGCCGCCAATCTTCATATAAGAGCCAATGGATGAGGTATCGTACTGGCCAAAGTTCCTGGTCAGGAACCGGATTGTCTTGCTCATATCATTTTCCTCCAGCTTAGGTAAGCGAACGCAGCAGGGCCTCGATTTTTTCCTGCGAGTCGAGATGATCATAGATCTGGCCATTGATGCGTACGGATGGTGCGCGGTCGCAGGCGCCATAGCAGGTCGTGGTCTCGAGCGTGAAGCGTCCATCGTAGGTCGTCTCGCCAATCTTGATGTCGAGCAGCCGCTCAAGCGTTTCTAAAAGCCGCTTGGTGTCGATGACGTTGACGCGGCAAGCTGGCGAACTGCAGACCTGGATCGGGTATTTGGCACGCGGCTTGGAGGAAAGCTCGCTGTAGAAGTTCAAGCAGTCAAATACATTCGTGACAGGCAGGCCGAGCCGGTCTGCCAGATAGTAGGCGGTGGGCTCGGGGACGTAATGGCGTTCGTTGAGCTCCTGCACTTCGAGCAGGATGCCGACAATCTGGGTAGGGTCGTTGTCATGTGACTCGAGTACCAGATCAATCTTGGCCTGCAGTTCGGCAGAGAGTGGGTACTCTTGACTTTGTGCGGTCAGCATAGATAAACCTCCTAAAAAAATACTATATATGTAACAATTACATTATATAATAAATAAGTATGGCTGCACAGTATTTGCGGGAAAAAACACGGTGGAAAAGGCGTTCTGGCCGCATATAGTAGGTGAAAACCGGTTTTTCCCAAGATGTGGTATACAACTTTACAATTATGTGCTATAATATAGGTGCCATTAGGGGAGCATGTAAATAGACTTCATACCAAAACTATGGGGGGATTATTTATGGCTATCAAGAACATTGAAATGGACCGTCGTGACAGCGCGAGTTATCGCAAAATCTTGAAACGAGGAGGTTTCCTTTCTGCAAGTTACTTGTCTGTCAATGGCTTTGACGTCAACCGGCTGCGCAAACTGGCGCTGGCAGGAGAACTTGACGCAGTACGTTGTGCTATTGGCAAATCAATCCGCTGGTATTACCGGGAACGGCAGGCGGAGAATGCGCACCTACGTGGCTTGGCATAATTTTATGTCGTGATTATATTGTAATGTTTTGTTGATGGTTATGGAATCGGCCTTGCCGGTTCTATTTTTTTCTGCTTGTTTACAGGGGAATCGTGCATAATCGTAGTATATATAAACATAGCAGAAAAAGGGGATAGATTATGATAAAAATGTTTTGGGTCGTATTTATTGGTGCGTTGGTGCTGGTATTGCTCGTGATACCAGGGGCTGTCATCTGGCGGCGGGCGATGAAAATTCCGCTGGATACCGAACGGCGCCGTTTCCTCAAAAAAGCGGCGGCTTATCCGGTCGGGCTCGTGGCGGCAGGCACGTATGGCAGCCAGTATGAGCGATGCCATACGGTGGATAACCGCTATACGATAAAGGCGGGAGCTGGCGGCTTTCCTGTCGGCTTCCGCCTGGCGCAGATCAGTGATGTGCATCTGGGGCGCTTCTTTGATAATGAAGATTTGCGGCAGCTGCTCGCGCGTATCGCGGCCGATGGCCCTGACATGCTGGTGATTACAGGGGATCTCTTTGACGATGAGAGGCTGAATCCTGGTGCGGCGAGGGTGCTGGAGGATTTCGTGGATGCGTTCCCCGATGGTATATGGTTTTGCCTGGGCAATCACGAACATTTCCGTGGCGTGGAGAAAATCCAGGCGGATTTGGCGAAGACGCGTGTCCATGCGCTCTACAACAAGGCGGTCAAGGTGCTGGGGCGTGATTTCTGGCTGGCAGGTGTGGACTATCCCATGCTGCGTGAGGAGAAGAAATTCCAGCGGCTCAAGGCAAAGTTCACGGAAAATGCGCTGGCGGATATCCCCGCAGAGGAGCGGCCGCGCACTATCCTGCTTGCGCATCATCCCGAGTTTATCGATGATGCGGCTGCAGCTGGTGTGCTGCTGACGCTCACGGGACATACGCATGGCTGCCAGTTCGGTGTGCTGGGACTGCCGCTTTTCCCAGTATTCAAGTACAATCGCGGGCTAGTGAAGAAAGGGACGAGCTACGGGTACGTGCATAGCGGCAACGGCAGCTGGTTCCCGTGCCGCATCGGCTGCCCGCCAGAAATCGCATATTTTACAATACAATAAAATAAATTGCAGTTTGTAGTTTAGTACGTGCTTAAAATAAACTTGGTAAAGCTCAGCTTGGGCGGGGGCGGGTGCACTTTTTCTCCGCTTCCGCTAAATGACCCGCGCGGACGCTTTCGTACGTATCTAGCAACATGTGCCGGGCAGGCCGGCGGCACGCCAATACATCTTGTCGTTCTAGATAGCATTTATTGCGGGCCATCCCTCACTGCGTTCGGGCAGTCGCTCCCGCTGCGAAGAAAGTGTACCCGCCCCCGCCCTCTGCTAAGTTTGGATAAGCCTGCTCTGCTGCGGCTATAGGGAACGAATTACATCGATGTACTTGTGACGGGAGCAACGGTTCGTACAAATCTGCGCATGCGGATGAAGGGGGCGAACGGGGTAGTGCTTCTTTCTGTCTGGAGCGACTGTCCTGCGCAGCAGGACTGGGCCGTAAGCGCATAGGCTAGAAATAGATGTGTACGCCGCGACCTGGTAACGGGAGCAGGTCACTAAGTCCGCAAAACCTTGCGAACGGCCCATTTTAGCG
>SVBZ01000010.1 GCA_015058575.1 Pseudoselenomonas ruminantium | reverse complement strand
TGACTTTTTATTTGCAGGCTTTCTGTCTGGAGCGACTGTCCTGCGCAGCAGGACTGGGCCGTAAGCGCATAAGCTAGATATAGAGATGTACGTCGCGACCAGGTAACGGGAGCAGGTAACTAAGTCCGTAAAACTCTGCAAGCGGCCCATTTAGCGGAAACAGAAAAAGCACTACCCCGTGAACCCCGCGCTTCGTAGTAGCGGGATTCCATACGGACGCATATACCTTATCCGAGCGCTTCGTTGCCCCCTTAGGGGAAGGCTAGAACTAACCCGTCAAACTGCAATTTAAAAGTCCGCTGCCGGGTAATGCGCATGTAAGAACGCAATCCCGTCAACGGACTTTTGCTCATCCTATCTTCTTTTCTCAGATAAACACTTCGCAGTCATCTTCCACTTTCTTGCAGTTTTCCCGCACCTGTTCCATGACAGCCTGCGGCTCATACCCTTCTTCGAATTCCACTTTCATCTTAAGCGCCATGAAGTTGACTGCCGCCGATTTGATTCCCGGCGTATTCTGTGCCGCTTCCTCCATACGATTTGCACAGTTAGCACAATCGACATCGATCTTATACGTTTTCATTGTTTCACGGTCCTTTCTGTTTTTCTGTTCTTCGTCCACATCCTTGGGCAGAATCATCGCCCGCATCGCATTGAGCACCGCCAACGTCATAACGCCAACATCAGCAAAGATTGCCGCCCACATATTGGCAATACCTACTGCACCAAGTATAAGCACCAACACCTTGATGCCAATCGACCCCCAGATATTCTGGCGCACAATGCGCATGGTCTTGCGGGCAAGGCGCTGTGCCTTAGCAATCTGCAGTGGATTATCATCCATGAGCACGACATCAGCTGCCGCGATGGCCGCATCTGACCCCATCGCTCCCATTGCAATGCCAATATCAGCCCGTGACAGCACAGGGGCATCGTTAATGCCATCGCCCACGAAAGCCAGCTTGCCGCCATGGCCACCAGCTTCACCTGCGGCTAGCAGTTCTTCAACCTTGGCCACTTTATCCGCCGGCAGCAGCTCACTGTACACCTGATCGATTCCCAGACGGCCGGCAACCTCTGCAGCCACTTTATCCGCATCGCCGGTCAGCATGATTGTCCTTCCGATGCCATTATCGCGCAGTGCTGCTATCGCTGCTGCCGCTTCCTCTTTGACTACATCCGAAATGACAATATGTCCTGCATATTCACCATCAATGGCCACATGCACCGTCGTGCCTATGTGATGGCAATCGTGCCAGTCAGCCCCTAAAGCTGCCATCATACGGCTATTGCCGACGCAGACCGTTTGCCCGTTGACGCGTGCCCGCACGCCATGGCCAGCCAGCTCTTCGATATCTTCGACCGCACAATCATCAGCTTCATCCTTATACGCCGCCTTGAGCGAAGCCGCTATCGGATGCGTCGAGAAACGCTCAACATGCGCGGCCAAATGCAGCAGCTGCTGTTCATCAAGCTTTTCCGGATGGACAGCCGTCACGGCAAACACGCCCTTGGTCAGCGTGCCGGTCTTATCAAAGACTACCGTATCCACCTCAGCCAGGGCCTCAAGATAGTTCGAACCTTTGATCAGCACGCCCTGACGGCTGGCCCCGCCAAGCCCGGCAAAGAAACTCAACGGAATGCTGATAACCAATGCACAAGGACAGCTGATGACCAGGAAGGTCAGGGCACGATAGAGCCACGTCCCCCATGCCGGTGCATTGCCGAGCAGCAGCTGCGCCAGCGGCGGCAAAATAGCCAATGCTAACGCTGCATAGACAACGATAGGCGTATAGACGCGTGCAAAACGGGCAATAAAGGCTTCCGAGCGCGACTTGCGCGAGCTGGCATCTTCGACAAGTTCCAGTATTTTCGATGCCGTCGATTCTTCAAAGCCCTTAGTCGTGCGAATCCGCAGCAGACCGTTCTTATTGATGCAGCCACTGATGACTGCATCCCCGGGCGCCACGTCGCGTGGCAGGCTTTCGCCCGTCAAAGCCACGGTATCAAGGCTTGACGTTCCAGCAAGGACAACGCCATCAATAGGCACTTTTTCCCCCGGCTGGACAACGATTACTGTACCAACTTCCACCACATCCGGATCGACTTTCGTCAGCTGCCCATTTTCCCCCTCGATATTGGCATAGTCAGGCCGGATATCCATCAGGGCACTGATGTCGCGCCGGCTGCGGCCGACCGCATAGCTTTGGAACCATTCACCAATCTGATAGAAGAGCATGACAGCTATGCCTTCCGTATAGTCGCCATCCTCATAGACGGCCAACGCCATCGCGCCAATCGTCGCAACCCCCATCAGCAGGCTCTCATCAAATGCCTGCCGGTTTCGTATTCCCTTAAACGCCTTGGCCAGCACATCGTAACCCACCACCAGATACGGCACCAGATAGGCAATAAACCGCGGCATTCCCACCAATGGCGCATAGGCCAAAGCTGCGAGCATGACCGCCGCTGCCACGATGCGGATTAGATTCCGCCGCTGTTTTTTATTCATTCGGCTCACCTCGATTAGTTTTATTAATATATGAACAATGATTCATTTGTTGATTCAATTATAACAAAAAAAACGTCAGCGTCAAGTCTTTTCCCGCATTCCTTTTTCTTATCGGTAATGCTAGAATAAAAGAAACTACCCCAGGAGGAAATTATCATGAACTGTACCGGCTTTCCACCCAGCATCGACAAAAAATGCCATACCTTGATCTTAGGCTCTATGCCCGGCGTGACTTCCCTTCAGCAACAGCAATACTATGCCCATCCGCAAAACCGTTTCTGGCCGCTGATGACACGCCTGCTCGCTGAGCCTGCCGTACCAGAAGATTACACAGAACGTTTGCAGATGCTGCTGCGCCATCATATTGCACTCTGGGACGCCATCGGTAGCTGTGAGCGCACAGGCAGTCTCGACGCCGCCATCAAAAATGAACGCGGCAATGATTTCACGGCCCTGCTGCAAGAATATCCACGCATCAAGACAATTTGCTGCAATGGCGGCAAATCCGCCCAAACCTTCAAGCGCTATAATAAAGAACTCTTGTGCCATGCGGATATCACGTTCCACTTCCTGCCCTCGACGAGCCCGGCCAATGCCCGCTGGCGCATGGATATGCTCATAGACGTGTGGAGCCAGGCCATCCATCCTTGAGCTGCACTTGTATGTTTTCTGTATTCCTGTATACATCAGTAAGCATGATTGACAGAAAAATGACAATTGCTTATAATAAAAGCCATCAACAGCTATGAGGCAATGAAGCCCCGCAGGATCAGGTACCGGATCTTGCGGGGCTTTTCTGTTCTTTTACCTGTTGATGGTCTGTCAATTATCATAAAAATGTATGCCGGCTTACGCCGGCATACAGCCAGAGACAAAGGCGTCTCACGGCTCTTCCCTTGAGCCGTGCGGCGTCTTTTTGCTTTTCGTTATTATCTTTTTCTTTCAGAAAGGACTGATTTCCATGATTGATACGGGAGATACGGCCTGGGTTCTCATCAGTGCAGCCCTGGTCTTCATCATGACTCCTGGACTTGCTTTCTTTTACGGAGGCATGGTCCGCAGCAAAAACGTTCTGACAACGATCATGCAGAGCTTTTTCATCGTTGCGATGATTTCCGTCGAGTGGGTGCTTATCGGCTATGCTATGACATTTGGCACCGATATCAACGGCTTCATCGGCAGCCTCGACAAGATGGGCCTCACCGGTGTCGGCATGAATGTCCTCGAAAACGGCACGATTCCTGAGCTCGCCTTCGTCGCTTTTCAGTGCATGTTCGCCGTTATTACACCGGCCTTGATTACTGGTGCATTTGCAGAGCGTATGAAATTCGCCGCTTTTGCCGTATTCATCCTGCTTTGGGCAATCTTGATCTACAATCCAATGGCTCACTGGGTATGGGGCGGTGGCTTTCTCGCCGAACTCGGTGCGCTTGACTTTGCTGGCGGCCTTGTCATCCACATCCTCTCCGGTGTCTCCGGCCTCACGCTCTGTATCCTCTTAGGCAAACGCAAAGGTTATGGCCGTACTGCCATGATTCCTCACAATCTGCCAATGACCGTTCTCGGCGCTACCCTGCTCTGGTTCGGCTGGTTCGGCTTCAATGCCGGCAGTGCACTTGGCGCCAATGCCCTCGCTGCTAACGCCTTTGTTACTTCACAGGCTGCTGCCGCTGCCGCTACGGTTTCCTGGGTTCTCGCCGAATGGAGATTCAATGGCAAGCCGACAATCCTCGGCGCTGCATCAGGCTGCGTCGCTGGGCTTGTCGCCATCACGCCAGCAGCTGGGTTCGTAGCCCCGCTGCCATCGGTTATCATCGGTCTTGTCGGCGGCATCGTCTGCTTCTTTGCCGTCGCGGTCCTCAAAGAAAAACTCGGCTATGACGATGCCCTTGATGCCTTTGGCGTCCATGGTATCGGCGGCACTTGGGGTGCTGTAGCCACAGGCCTTTGGGCTACCACCGGAATCAACCCCGACGGTGCGAACGGTCTGCTCTACGGCGATTCTCATCTGTTCATCGCCCAGCTGATTTCGATTGTTGTCGCTTATGCACTTGCTATTGCTGGTACCTATGTCCTCTATAAAGCCGTCGCGGCCTTCATGGAAACACGTGCCTCGGAAGCCGAGGAGCTTACAGGTCTTGATATTGTCGAACACGGCGAACGCGGCTATGGCCGTTCGGTCATGGCTGGCAGCCCAATGCTTGGCAGCTTCGAGGATTCCAGTGAGATGCTTGCCAATACGGTCATGAACATCAACGCACAGAAAGGCTAAGGTGACATCATGAAAATTACAAAAATCGAAATCATCACCCGTTCCAGCAAACTCGATGATCTTATGCAGGCTCTCAATGAAATCGGCGTCCTTGGCATGACTGTCAGCCAGGTATTCGGCTGTGGCTTACAGAAGGGACACGAGGAAGTCTACCGTGGCAAGAAATACGACATCAACCTTGTCCCAAAGATAAAGATCGAAACGGTCATCTGTGAAGTACCGGTCGAAAAAGTCCTCGACACCGCTCAAAAGGTGCTGCGCACCGGCAGCTACGGCGATGGCAAAATTTTCGTCACGGAGTTATCCGACGCTGTCCGCATCCGTACCGGCCAGCGTGGAGCCGATGCCATCAAGGATATCCCGGGCGAACGCAAAAAATAACCCCTAAAAGCAAAAGAACCGGCAGCCAAAGCAAATTGCTTATGGCTGCCGGTTTCTTTCTGTCTATCAGTCACATATTCGCCAGCAACATCGCACCGACCGTCGGATATACCTTGCTCGCTGCTTCATGCATGAATGGCTTAGCTGTCGCCACAGTAAAGCCCGCGAACCGCTCAATCATCGACAGATCATTCTTATCATCGCCAATGACCAAAAGCTCTTCATCCTTCCATGTGCTTGCCGCCAGCATCTGCTGCAGGCCCCAGCCCTTGTCCGCTTCGACGGCATTGATGTCGAGATAGCTGCGATTGATATTGCCGCCAAGACTTGGATAAGCTGCATGGATCTCATCACATACCTGCTGTGCTTCCGCAGGCGTTGCCAGCTTTATGCTGAGCTGTACGACATCCGGCAGCGCCAGCGCCTCGGCCTCCATGATCGGCGGCACAAGCTCCGGCGGAATATCCGGATTGGGACGGATGCTGCGCACACTGCCAGCTGTAAAGACCAGCAAGGAATGGTTTTCCGCCTGCATGATTGGCATAGCGAGCACACCTCGCAGGACATCCGGCGCAATAGCCTGACAATGTATCATCTTCCCCTTGCCATCAACGGAAACGGCACCATTGTTACAGACGAGGAAATCCGGCTGCCAATCCTTATACCGTGCCAGTGCCGCACGGATAAGCGTCAATCCCCGGCCTGTCGCGATGCCAAACTTATTGCCAGCTGCCTGCCAGGCTTTGATGGCCTTGATATTCTCAGCCGGAATCGGTTCACCAATAGGACAGAGCGTCCCGTCAAAATCTGTTGCTGCAATCTTCATCTGCTTCCACCTGTACTTTTTCTGCCGTGTCAACCTTCATCCGAAAAACGCCGCCGGAAAAGTTCCGACTCCTTGCCTTTGCCGGTAAAGAGCAATGAACACATCTCCTCGATGGATAGTTTATCCACATCGGCTATCTCGATGACCAATGCCGCCGCCTGCGTATGCATGCTACCCACCGGCAGGCACAGATACTTTTCGGGAATCCCTGCAGCCCGGCCTTGATAATCCTTTACTTCGACTTCCTGCTCTGCTGGCAGGATTGCGGCTAATTCTGATAATACAATCATGTTTTCCCCATTCTTTCCTGGCTTGTTAGCCCATAGTATATATTATAATTCGCCATCTCTCTGCTAAATTCCTGCCGCTTATTTCATTCAGTTCCGTCGCATATTTGCTTGATTTATGCTATAATAGTAATACTAATATTTCATATCGTACCAGCCCCTAAGGCTCCAAGGAAGGAGGTTTTCTTATGATCATGAAAAAAAAACCTACACTCCGCAACTGCGAGGAATGCGGCAAGGTGTTCGTCGATAATACAGGCCATATGACGGTCTGCCCGAAATGCTATGAAAAACAGCGTGAAGATGAGAAAATCGTCATCGAATACGTCCGTGAACATCCACATTCAACGATAAAAAAAATCTGCAAGGAGACCGGTGCAAACTTCAAATTAGTTTCTACCATGGTACAGCGGGGTCAGTTCTTCGCCAATGGCGGTCAGGTCCTCTATCCCTGCAGCCGTTGCCGCAAGCCCATCTCCCATGGTCTTTATTGCCCGGCTTGCGCCGCGCTGCTCAATCAGGCCATCCGCAATTCCAACGAAATCGCAAAATCACGCGAACGCATGAAGGAACTCAGCAAGGAGCTCACTACTTCCAAGCGCAGCAAGGGACACCGGCTTCACTGGATGGACATGCGTGACAAGAACAAAGACAAATAAGCCAAAAATCAGCCTCATATAGAGGCTGATTTTTTTGCTTATTTCAATTTTATCAATTCATATTCCCGCGTACCGATGCCGATTTTCTCACCATGTTCCAGCGTTTCCTGCCAGTGCACATTGGGATTGCTGTCCAGGAATACATCATGATGATGCTGCCAATCCGGCTGGGCCAGATGATCGCCCAGCTGACTATTGGCAATCGGCGTTGCCTTCTGGCAGGCATCTACACAAGCCTGATCAAGTGCAATCGGGTCAAATGACGCAAACATGCCGATATTCGGCAGGATGGCTGCATCATTTTCCCCGTGACAGTCACAGTTTGGAGAAATATCCATGGCCATATTGATATGGAAGCAGGGACGATCCTGTACGACAGCCTGTGCATATTCGGCCATCTTCTTATCCAGCAAGTCTCCAGCATCCCACTGCTCATTGCGGATAGCTGAAAAACTGCATGCACCGATACAACGCCCACAGCCCTTGCAAAGCTCCGGATCTATATATGCCTTGCCCGTAGTAAAGCTTATGGCATCCGAACCACATTCCTTGGCACATTTATGGCAATTTCGGCAGCGTTCCTGATTTACGACACATTTTCCCGAAGAATGCTGCTCCATCTTGCCGGCACGGCTGCCACAGCCCATGCCGATATTCTTTATAGCACCACCAAATCCTGTCATCTCATGTCCCTTGAAATGCGCCAGGCTGATGAACACATCGGCATCCATCACCGCCCGGCCAATCTTAGCCATCTTGACAATCTCACCGTTCTTCACCGGTACCTCAACATCGTCCGTTCCTTTTAGGCCATCACCAATGATAATTTGGCAGCCAGTCGTCGTCGGATTAAAGCCATTGAGATTCGCACAATCCATATGCTCGAGCGCATGCTTACGGCTGCCAGGATAAAGCGTATTGCAATCCGTAAGAAACGGAATCCCTCCCTGCTCCTTGACGATATCGGCTATGACCTTTGCATACTGCGGCCGTAAAAAAGCCATATTGCCCAATTCGCCAAAATGCATCTTGATGGCAACAAACTTGCCCTCCATGTCAATGTTCTTGATTCCCGCTGCCAAACATAGCGTCTTGAGCTTCGTCAGTATGCTCTGACCAACCTGCACGCGAAAATCCGTGAAATACACCTTTGCTTTCTCCATAAATCTACTCCTCCTGAAATCATCTACACAAATATACAATGAATACTAACAGAAAATAACCACCAGCGGCTTTCTCGTCACCACTGGCGGCTATTTTTCATAATGTAATTTTTCCATGTACAATCTCCCATGGGGTTCTTACCGGCCCATCGGAATCTCCTCCCTTTTGTTATTGACATGCCGGCCACTCACGGAAAGCTCTGAACTTCTTCCCTTGAGCTTACTTATACTATAACCGATAATGCCCCAAATGTCAATATAATTTTCAGACTTTTTTATGTATTCTGCATACGTCTCCCTCGCCTTATTTCAGATACACATTCCGTTGTGCTGCTGCCCGGTATTGCAGATAACCTGCCACTTCAATCGGCGTAAGATCATGAGTCGTTGCACTTACCGACTGCATCGTCAGAAGATTTCCCTGTCTATCGTAGAGCTCCTCCTCCAAGGACAAGCGGAATGAATAGCGTTCGTCACGGATACGTTTGGCCTGCAATCGCTGCAGCAAGATATATTGGCACCCCGCCAGCCTGGCGTCTGACTGCCAGCTGGCAAATGTGTCAGGCTGCTGTGCCGATGCAAATACCACGGGTGTGTAATCCATTTGCAGCATCTGGTGCATAATCCGCTGCATGTATGGCTCATCTGCGACAATATGGTCATCCACAGCAAATTGCACAGGGGCCACATAAAGGCCACCACTTAGCTGCCTGGCCTGGCCAGACAAGACAGCCGATGGCTTCTCTGCCAGCGGATAAGCATCCTGGTAATTACGCAATGCCTGATCGAGATAAACAACCATATCATGCGCAAATCGCTCTGAATTGTGGTTCTTTTCCCAAGTAATGCGTTGGCCAAATTGTACAAATCCCCCCGACAACGACTGCAGCACGCTCTTGACGGGGTCCCCATCCATGACGATTCGCGTAAGATTCATTCGCTTCTCATACGCCCGCGCAAACGCCTTGTTCCCTACAGCAGGCGCACCAAACGTCACCACTTGCAGCTGCTCAGGCCGTACCCCCATATCCGCCAAGCGCGCAGCAGTCAAGGTTGCCACTGCACCACCGAGGCTATGCCCCGTTAAATAAAGCACAGACTGCGGATTATCTTTGAGCAGAGCAGCAATGACCTCTCCGGCTGTCTTATCGCCAAATGCCGGCAATTTTTTCTGGAACAAAGCTACCCGTGTGTAATCATTGAATCCCTGATGTACCAGCGGGTCAGATCCATTATGTCCGCTTTCCGCAGCCGCTGCCTTGAACGCATCGGGATTTGTGCCAGCAAAATAAACGCGCGACAAACGTAAATCAACCTCAGCGTCTTTCAGCCGCTCCGTGCCAGGAAAGACCAGAATATACATCTCCGTATGGTCAGGAAGTTCACGTGATGCCAGCTGGAATCTGCCCTCTGCAATACTATTGATATTTTCCTGCGCTGCAAATGTCCAGCCAATCCCCTGCAGCCATTGGCGGGTCAGGATATTCATCTCATCACTATACGAAGCCATTGAAATCAATCCTGTCGCCAGATATAAATCTTCACGCCCTACTTCTGCAGCTCTTACTGCCATCCCCGGCAAGCAAAAAAACACCAGCATGACCAATACCATGATCCATTTCCATCGCATAATAGGATTCACCTCTTTCCCGCTATACAAGAAAAGCCCAGACATCTGTCTGAGCTTAAAATTCAAATGGTGCGGTCGATGGGACTTGAACCCATACGTCTTGTGAACACTACCCCCTCAAAGTAGCGCGTCTGCCAATTCCGCCACGACCGCGAGAACATGGTGCGGATGAGAGGACTTGAACCTCCACGATATCACTACCACTAGTACCTGAAACTAGCGCGTCTGCCGATTCCGCCACATCCGCATGATATGTAATTAGAAAACACATGAAAGAAAATGGTGCGGTTGATGGGACTTGAACCCATACGTCTTGTGAACACTACCCCCTCAAAGTAGCGCGTCTGCCAATTCCGCCACAACCGCATATAATCAATGTGTCAATATATGGTGCGGACGAGAGGACTTGAACCTCCACGATGTCACCACCACTAGTACCTGAAACTAGCGCGTCTGCCGATTCCGCCACGTCCGCATGATAACTATTTTATTGTTGTGTAACAAAAATGGTGGTGCCGAGGACCGGAATCGAACCGGTACGGTTGTCTCCAACCGACGGATTTTAAGTCCGTTGCGTCTGCCAGTTCCGCCACCCCGGCAGTAACATTATCTAAATTGGAGCGGGTGATGGGAATCGAACCCACGTGATCAGCTTGGAAGGCTGGAGCTCTACCATTGAGCTACACCCGCACAAAAAGCAAGTGGAGCTGGCGAGAGGAATTGAACCCCCAACCTGCTGATTACAAGTCAGCTGCTCTACCAATTGAGCTACACCAGCTTGAAAAATGGTGCCTCCGAGCGGAATCGAACCACTGACACGGGGATTTTCAGTCCCCTGCTCTACCAACTGAGCTACAGAGGCATTTTTACAAGTTGCCTATATATAGATAACACCTTACGGTGTTATAATCAAAATGGCGACCCGAAGGGGACTTGAACCCCTGACCTCCGCCGTGACAGGGCGGCATTCTAACCAACTAAACTACCGGGCCGTAATATGGTGGGCGATAACAGAATCGAACTGCTGACATCTTGCTTGTAAGGCAAGCGCTCTCCCAGCTGAGCTAATCGCCCATAAAATGGTGACCCACCACGGAATCGAACCGTGAACCTACTGATTAAGAGTCAGTTGCTCTGCCAGTTGAGCTAGTGAGTCATGATAAAATGGTGACGCGTATGGGATTCGAACCCATGAAGCCGCCGTGAAAGGGCGGTGTCTTAACCGCTTGACCAACGCGCCAATACAATCAAGTGGATATCTAAAAAATGGTGGCTCACCCGGGATTCGAACCCGGGACACCCTGATTAAAAGTCAGGTGCTCTACCAACTGAGCTAGTGAACCATATCTGGCTGGGGTAGCTGGACTCGAACCAGCGGATGCGGGAGTCAAAGTCCCGTGCCTTAACCGACTTGGCTATACCCCAATCACCCCAGGGTATTAACAAAATGGCTCCTCGAGCAGGATTCGAACCTGCGACAGCCTGATTAACAGTCAGGTGCTCTACCGACTGAGCTATCGAGGAATCAAAACCGGCAACTTCCTATCCTCCCAGCCCGTCTCCAGGCAAGTACTTTCGGCCTCTGTATGCTTAACTACTGTGTTCGGTATGGGAACAGGTGGAACCATACAGGCAACATCACCGGATATAAAACTGGCAACTCCCTATCCTCCCAGTCCGTCTCCAGACAAGTACTTTCGGCGTATATGTGCTTAACTACTGTGTTCGGTATGGAAACAGGTGGAACCACATAGCCAGCGTCACCAGATATTCTTTTTTGAATGAACCATGTCCACTCAAAACTATACAGAAGAAATTATGTCGAACATTTTAGTCCTTTGCGGTAAACGTCAGCCAATCATCTGCGCCTTGCAGGCTTGATTCTTGGGACGTTTTCGCATACGGCCTGTTACCCAATCATTTCTCGCTCTCGCTCGAATTCTTGGACAGGCCAGTAAAGTTAAG
>SVBZ01000009.1 GCA_015058575.1 Pseudoselenomonas ruminantium | reverse complement strand
CCGACACATTTCTATGCAAAGTTCGATGTCTATATCCCACCATGGTCAGAAATGTCCGATGGCATCATGGCCGAGGTCGGTTTTTACAGCAATCATTCCGGATATACAGGTTTTTATGGCTGGCAACTTCGTAAATATTCTAGTGACCTTGATCCGCAAGTCATTATCGGCAATAGTTCATCGTATGACAAATATGTGGAGTATAAGGTTGGAGGTGCGCTAAAATTCGACAGCGTCAACAGCTTCTGGATGCACTTCAAGGCAAGGAGCGTTTCTGCTGCCGATGGTGAGTACCAGGTCTATATGAACGGCGAGAAAATCATGGAAAATACGCAGAAATACATTTACATGGATGCCATCAGCAAACTGGTCATTTATGCCACCCCCAATTATGGCAAATGCTATCTGTCCAATATCATCATAAGTTTTGATGAGGAAATCAGCCTCAAGGAAAAAATACAGGCAGTTCCGTTGGGAGATGTTGTGACGGATATGACTGCCCAAGAAGACGGCACATATCTTGCCGATACGGCAGGACAGCAGATTTTGCAGACTGTGGATGTAGAATCGCTCATAGCCCAATATGGGGGCATATCAAAGGTGACGGGAATAGCCATTGGCGGCAGGCCTGCCTATCGGACAGGAGAGGATTTGACACGGCTTACAGGTATTTCCAAGGCTGATGGTGAGCAAGCTGAGCACGGTATCAAGAAACTCCACACCAACATCAATATGGGCATGGCAGATTGTTATTCCGTAAAAACAACCATATCTGACATGGCAGGTATGCAGTTAGGCTGGAAAGCCGGGGTGTAGCCGATGGGCATTGTCATTAAGCCAACAGCATATATTTCCTGGATTCCTTACGGAAAAATTATTCTTCAGCCTACGGATGCCTATATCTCATGGATGCCCCAGGGCAGAATAAGCATTAAACCGCAGATTGCTGCCGCATGGGTGCCGATGGGGAGAATCCACCTCAAGCTGCAAATCATCGCCACTATAGTGCCACCCACCAGCGTACAGGTAAAGGCCACGGCAGATGTAAAAAGGCAGTTAGCACAAGAGAACGCTGTGATTGCAGTTACCAACCGCAGGTTGGTCAGAACAGAGAGTTTTTTCGCTGACACCAAACGGCAGATAGAATCTGCTGTTGTAGCATGGACGAGTGCTGACTTGCGCCGACATATTCTGGTATCAGATAAATCTTCAGCAGATACGGAACGACTGGTCAGTTGCTGCCACGCTACAGCCCATGCAGATACATCTCGAATTCTGTCGATGTGTTTTTGCATACGGCGGGCTAAGTGCCTGCGGCAGATTAACCAAAGGGAACAGGTGACAGCTGACACCATCAGCAGGCTGGGTATAGATGTTTTGTCCATAGCAGATACTTCACGTAAGTTGGGCTGGGGCGAGCCTGCGGTAAGCCATACACGGCGGCAGGTTATAAAATTCCAGTTGCTCTTTGCTGACACATCAATCCGAGTGCCGGTGGTACTGGCGTATGTTGAACCTGCAGTTAAGCCATCACCGGCAAAGAAACTCAAGGCGGCAACATTGCCATCCATCATGGATAATTTTCGTGAGCACGGCATCCGCTCTTTTTCCATGTCGCTAGGTGAACTGACCCTATCGGACAGCTTTCAGCTGGAAACGGTGCAGCCCTTGAACATTGATGATTTTGTGCAGGGGCAAATTTTTGATTACAAGTTCCATTTCCTTGTGGAAGAAACCAGTCAACGGGATTTGGTTCAGACGGTGAAGGGGATGTATTCCAAGGACAAGCTGCTCTACAGTGCCATCAGCTTTTTCGTCAATGAGGTTGAGGTGTCCTACTACGCCAACGGCATAGCCAAGGCGCTGGGACTGAAACTGGATATGTCCTGTGACGATTTCATTCCGTCACAGAACTTTGAGGACAGCGGTATGACTTATCAGGACTTCATATCTTCGTTGTTCGGCTGGACTTCCAAGCTGCCACAGCGTCAAATCAATGTATTCATCCGGGGAGATACCCTGCATATTATCCAACGCGGCAGGGAGCATTCGGTGGTAGACATCACGGACTGGCCACACAGCAGACCGAGCATTGAGCGAAAACTTGTCCGCTCCATCTGGCACAGTACCATGGAAAATGCCAGTAGAGCGCATAATGATGAGGACACCGAGCCGAAAGGCTTCACCGGAACTATCTCACTGGGGGAAATCAGCAGATCTTATTCCAACGGCTTTCTGACCCATGAAACCAATGAGAAGGGCTATACCGATTACGTCTATGACGGTGAATACCTGTCGGAAAAGAGCACCCACAACAAGGACGGCTCCACCAGCCAGACAGAGTATTTCTACGCCAAAACCAACAGAGACATCTACCTCTTTGAAGAAAAAGAGCGCACCACCGAAGCCATAAATGATGGGCTGGAGCATGATATCTACGACTGGACAGATTGGAACAACCAAAATGGTACGGAGCGCATAACCTACCACGCCCCCTTGGGCTACGGTTGGTATTCCACCGTGGTGTATGTGGATGGAGAACTGGAAGGCAGCAGCTTGTCACAGGGTAAGCCCGGCGGCAAGGCCAGCCGTTTCACTATCGACCAGTCCAATCTGAGTCTTGGTGCTGAGTACGATATGGGCGATGACGATGACGGCCCCAAGTACGAATCCCTCATCGACACAGAGTTTCCAGTTATAGGCGAGGATTATCTTTGGGAGCTGACCAAATCCATAGAGTGGCTGAACCGAAAGACGCAGGAGACTGTCACCGTGGAAATTTTGGCTAACATACATAATGGTGTGCCGGATGTGAAGCATATCGTGGATTTTACCGAGCGGATAAAATTCAACGGCAATGAGTATTTCCTGGTGTCCAATGTCGTGGAGCTTACCCCAAGAAGTCTGCGGCAGACAATTAAAATGACGAGGTGGTACTGATGAACGGAATATATGGGCTGGCTGAATCCATCAAGGCTGGCATGAAACGGTCAAAGAAGCAATCCGAGCAGAAAGCCCTGCGTGGCGTTATCCAAGGTGGCAGAGTACATATCGGTGCTCACAGCTATCCCATGAAAGCGGCGGTGGATGTGAATACCGATGACGGCAGTCTGGTCTGGGTACAGTTGGCAAAAAGCGGCACGGCAGTTATTGTAGGAGCGTGAGGTTATGCACAGGACAATAGTAACGGCAGTAGGCAATACCAAAGCACAGGCTGATGGCAAGTGGCTGAACATAATCGGAAATAAAGCTATTGCTGTCGGAGATTTTATCTGGACAGACGGTAGATGTATCTACGGTAACATCTCCGAAGGAGGAGGCGCGGCTCCTGTTATCAATAGCAGTGAGCCGTATGTACCGATTTTCATGGAAGACGGTACGCATTGCCTTTATCACAATGACAAATTGAAAACTGGCAGAAAAGATGCAAAGCATAAACTTATGGCAAATCGTGGCAGTGAGGTCGTGTTCTCGGATGCCTACAGGGGGCTGGATGTTTCCGTTGGTGCTTCTGGGGAAGTGCAGGAACTCAAATACGAGCGGTATTCTCATAGAAATGGCGCATTGGGCTATTGGTTCAAGGATTATGGTGGAAGCATAGGGGCAAAGTTGGGGATTTACTTTGAATGGGAACCGCAAGACCATTATTGGTTGGCCGAAACAGAAACTGCGTTTGAGCAAATGAAATATGCCCAAGTATTGCAGGAAGGTGCAAAGCAGACGGCAGAACGGGCTTTGCTGGAACTGGAAAAGCAGGCTCCGTCTGGTGAGGGGGAATCAATGACCGTCCTTCCGGAAAAAGAATGCAGGATAACCGGTGGCTGGTTTGAATCAGAGCAGGATTACTGTTTATTTTTGGAAGGGAATGCACAGGCGTTATACATGTCGGGCAGAAATCTTGGCATCTATGATGACAGGGAACGATGCTGGCAGGCAGATTTTGGCACACTCTATTCCTTGGCAGTTGAGTACCTGTTAGAAATGGTGGCTACATCGAAGGGGATTACCGTACTGCGAGGTCGACATAACAACAATGGTAGCTGGCGTTTGACGTATCTGCCCTTGGACGAAGAGTATGGTGACCCATATCATTTTGTGGATTCCATTAAAAGTACAGACCTGCGCTTGCCGGACGGTTTCAAGGTGAACATGAGCCGCAGTAACAAGGAGCGAATTGAGTACATGGGCTATGAGCCGGATTCCTACAGCTATGAACTGAAATCAACACAGGGGCAGAAAATCTGTGACATCGATGGCTATGAGCCAGGACAAAGACTGCTGGCCTGCAAGCTGCGCCCAAGGACATGGCTGATGGCTTTTGATGGCAAACTTTACCGTGTCAAAAACGGCGAGAAGAAGCTGATTGAGGGTGACTACTATCACTACAACGCCCGCTTGCGGCCTATGAAGAATTATAAGGACTGGATAAAGGGGGATTGACTTATGGATGCATTTTTAGATATCAGATGCTGGGCAGCAGGAGCAGGAGCTGCTCTTGGGGAGTATCTTGGCAGTTTTGATAGCCTGCTTTATGCCTTGGTGGCCTTTATCGTGACGGACTACATCACCGGGGTGCTCTGCGCCATTGTGGAGAAACGGCTCTCCAGTTCCGTAGGCTTCTGTGGCATCTGCCAGAAAGTCTTCATCATGGCCTTGGTTGGCGTGGTCAACGTGCTGGATGTCCATATGATTGGTGGTGGCTGTGTTCTGCGGACGGCGGTGATATTCTTCTACTGCGCCAATGAGGGGATTTCCATCGTGGAGAATGCAGCAAGGATTGGTCTGCCGGTGCCGGATAAGCTGACGGAAGTCATGAAGCAGCTCAAGAATAAGTGAATATCGGATAGGTTATTGCTCGGTGGGAGAAATCCTGCTGGGCTTATTTTTTTGTCCTGTAGCCGGAAATTTTGATGTTTTACCACGGATATGAGGTGAAGGGATACTTGCTTTTTAGGAATTGCCCTTCACTCCAAGAGCGGTTCAAGGCCGTAGATAATTAATTCATTTTATATGGAGGTAGACATCATGCAGCAGGATTTGGTGAAGGTAATCGAGGGACAAGTAGTGGTAGACAGCCGTGAGGTTGCTAAGAATTTTGGTAAGGCACACGGAGACGTATTGAAGAACGTGGATGTTTTAGTGAGGGAAAATTCCCTTACTAAAAATATGTTCTATGAAGACAGCCGCGAATATCGTGGACAGCAGTTTCGTTATTTCGTTATGAACCGCGATGGCTTCAGTCTGCTTGTGATGGGATTTACGGGGAGTAAGGCGCTCGAGTGGAAAATCAAATATATTCAGGCATTCAATGCCATGGAAAAAGCTTTGACTGAGCGCAATATGCAAGGGCTTAAGGCATCAACCACGCCCGTTGGCGATGCACTGGAGGATGCTGTGAAAGCCAAGGCAGCCATTCTTCAGCTGGTCACAGGCATCAAGGATGGGGTGGCAACGTTGCAGGCTCTGGAATACGCCGAACGTTTGCATGGTATCAACATGGAGCCATTGCGGGGGCTTTTGCCACCAGCAGAACACAAGGTGGGGAGCTACAATCCTACTCAATTGGGAGCACATATTGGTCTTAAAGCCCAGGCAGTAAATAAGCTGTTATTTGAGCGTGGATGGCAGAGGCGTGAAGGTAAGAAGTGGCGTCTGACTGAGGTTGGCAGAGCCTATGGTGAAGAACTGCCGTTTAAGCGCAACGGTCACAGCGACTATCGTATCCTGTGGAATGAAGACGCTTTATCGGAACTGATGACAAATGCGGAGGTCGAGTGATGACAGAACAACAGCAAAAAGAAATCAAGGCTCTGAGACAGGCAGGGCTGGGGTATAAGAAGATAGCGGCAGCCATGTCTCTGTCAGAGAATACCGTCAAGTCCTATTGCATCCGAAATAAGCTAAAGGCAGGTGATGGGCAGATGGTTTGCTTGGAATGTGGCCAGTCCATTACGCAGCCTACAGGTCAGAAGGGGAAGAAGTTCTGCTCCGATACTTGCCGCATCAAATGGTGGAATCATCACACTGATTTGATGAAGGCCAACAACGTCTGTACTCATTGTGGTAAGCCCTTCCACGGCAGAAAGGGAAGAAAGTTCTGCTCCCACGCTTGCTACATAGCAGAAAGGTTCGGTGAAGCCCATGTCTCATGATTTGATGCTGAAGGAGGCCAAGTATCAGTCAGCCATGCAGGTGTTTCGTGGCTGGTTGGAATAGGGCATTATCACACAGGCGGATTATGTCAAGGCAGAGCAGTTGATGCGCGAAAAATATCATCCGCTGCTGGGTACATTATTCTCGGACATGGCGTTGACTTAGGCTCAGCGTAGAGTGATATATAGTAGGAAAGGAGGGCATGCTCATGAAGAAGATAGAACGTATAGAGCCAAAGGTCCCGCAGATTAAGCGGAAAAAGCGTGTAGCAGCGTATGCACGGGTATCTGCAGAATCAGACCGGTTGACGCATTCCCTGTCAGCGCAGATTAGCTATTACAGCGAACTTATTCAGAATAATCCGAAGTGGGAATATGCTGGCGTGTATGCGGACAGTTTCATTTCCGGCACCAGCATCAACAAGCGGTCAGAATTTCAGCGTATGGTGGCTGATTGTGAGGCTGGAAAGATTGATATAATCCTGACCAAGTCCATCAGCCGTTTCGCAAGAAATACGGTTGACCTTCTTTCTACTGTTCGGCATCTCAAAGCCATTGGGGTGGAAGTACGATTTGAAAAGGAGAATATCCGCTCCATGAGTTCGTCCGGCGAGATTATGTTGTCTATCTTGGCAAGTATTGCACAGGAAGAAATCATCAACTACTCGGAAAATGTGAAGTGGGCAAAGCGGAAAAGATTTGAGCAGGGACTTCCCAATGCAAAATTCTGTATTTACGGGTACAAATGGGTGGGGGATGAGATGATTATTGTCCCCGAAGAAGCCCTTATTGTTAAACGTATATATCAGGATTATCTTTCTGGTAAGTCGACAGCAGATATAGCCTGTGAACTTTCCAGCCAAGGCATTATAACTAAAAGAGGCAAGCGATGGAGTGGCAGTAGTGTCAACTACATCCTGAAAAATGTTCACTATACAGGCAATCTGATTCTGCAAAAATATTATGTGGAAAATCCTCTTACACACAAACTCAAGAAAAACGATGGGGAATTGACCCGTTACCTGGCTGAAAATACACATGAAGCTATCATTGATAAAAAAACATTTGATATGGTACAGGAAGAATTTGCAAATCGTAAGAGTAGATGCAAAATCAATGCATCCTGTTTTACCATGAAAATTAAATGTCCATTTTGTGGACGAAGCTATGTCTATTATCAATACAAAAATACATCGAATGAATATTGGGCACACTGGAAAAAGGTGGGGATATGTTCTGGGAGCGAAAAGATAAATCAAGAAGAGCTCAAGCGGGTATGTGCAAAAGTGTTGAACATAGAAGAATTCAATAAAGAAGTATTCCTAAAAAATGTAGATTATATCAGCGTGCCCAAACGAGATGTTTTGGAATTTCATTTTAAGAATGGAGAAATAAAAACAGAAAGATACCGACCATAGTAACTTTCATCGCGTATAGAACGAGGAGGATGAGTATTGTGGCAAGAAAGATAACGACTATTCCCGCAACCATTAATAAATTTACGGCCGCACCTATCGCCAGCAATGTAAAGCGGAAAGTAGCGGGATATGCTCGTGTCAGTACAGATACGGATGACCAGATATCCAGCTACACCACACAGGTCGATTACTATACGAAATACATCAAAGAACGAAAAGATTGGGATTTTGTTGGCATATATACCGATGAAGGTGTGACAGGAACTTCAACGAAAAAGCGTGAAGGATTCACACGTATGATAAAAGATGCTTTAGCAGGAAAAATACAACTTATCATCACAAAATCGGTGTCCAGATTTGCCAGAAATACAGTAGACTGCCTTACAACAATAAGAAAACTAAAAGCTGCCGGAGTTGAGTGCTACTTCGAAAAAGAGGGAATCTGGACACTGGATTCGGCTGGCGAACTTCTCATAACGGTGCTCTCATCAATCAGCCAGGAAGAAGCTCGGAGTATTTCGGAGAATACCACCTGGGGGCAGAGAAAAAGCTTCGCTGACGGCAAAGCAAGAGTTCCTTACAAGCGTTTCCTTGGATATGACCGGGGCGAAGATGGCAATCTGGTCGTAAATCCTGAACAAGCAAAGGTAGTGAAGCTCATCTACAAACTTTTCCTTACCGGACTGTCCTACAATGCTATTGGCCGCGAACTCATGAAACGGGGCATAAAATCACCAGCGGGCAAAGATAGATGGTATTCTAATACGGTGCAGAGCATTCTTACCAGCGAAAAAATGAAGGGAGACGCACTGCTGCAAAAGAAATTTACCGTGGATTTCCTGACCAAGAAAGTAAAAAAGAATGAAGGGGAGATTCCGCAGTACTATGTAACGGGCAACCACGAAGCAATTATACCGCCAGCGACCTTTGATTTGGTACAGGCTGAGATTGAACGACGCAAGAATGGCAGGGGAAAAGGCGGATATAGCGGGGCGACCATATTCTCCAATCGCATCAAGTGTGGGGCATGTGGTCACTGGTATGGGTCCAAGGTCTGGCATAGTACGGACAAGTATCGGAGAGTCGTATATCAGTGTAATAACAAGTTCGCAGGGGCAAAGAAATGCCCCACGCCACATCTGACGGAGAGAGAAATCAAGGAAGCCTTTGTTAAAGCGGTGAATAAGCTACTGGAAGGCAAAGATGATATGCTGGAAAATATCCGGCTGGTACAGAAGCAGATATGTGACACGTCAGACCTTGAAGCTGAAAGCCAACGGCTTATGGATGAAATGAATGTTCTATCGGATAGAGTGCAGAAATGCATCAGTGAAAATGCCCGCATAGCCCAAGACCAGACGGACTACCAGAAACGCTATGATGAACTGGTCAATCGTTATGAGATGACCAAAGCCAGCTATGACAGGACAGAAAAATCCATCAAGGCCCGGCATGCTAAGGCAGAGCGGCTTGGGGCATTCGTCAAAGCACTGGCCGCCCAAGACGCATCAGTAACGGAGTTTGATGAAGGCTTGTGGGGAACGATTGTGGACTTCATGACCGTATACAGCAAGGAAGATATCAGCGTAACATTCAAGGATGGAACAGAAATTCATATAGGGTAACAGGTGGCACGGGCAAAGTCCCGTGCCAGATTTCTTGTCTTAACTTCTTATTTTATGGTAAAATGATTGTTATGTGAGTTCATTGGCGTCTCAATCAAGATACGGTGCGGGTTGCATTGCGCACCGTAAAACTCGGAACCCAATCGTTACAAGGCTTCATGATACTCGCAAACGATGCAACCCCCTAGGGAAAATCTAGGGAATTTTGCAACCCCTCAAACGGATAAAAACAGGGGAAAATGTGGTTGTATCAATATTATTCAACTAATGGAGGTTTTTGTTTGACAGCGATTACCTATGAATTGATTCGCAAAGATGAAAAGACGGGGGCGCGCGCGGGTATCATCCATACGCCGCATGGCAGTTTCCCTACGCCGATATTCATGCCGGTCGGCACGCAGGCGTCGGTCAAGGGCGTAAGCCCCGACGAGCTCAAGGATCTGGGAGCCGGCATTATCCTATCGAATACGTATCACTTGTTCCTGCGCCCAGGCATGGAGCTTGTCAAAGAGGCCGGCGGCCTGCACAAGTTCATGCATTGGGATCGCGCGATCCTGACCGATAGCGGCGGGTTCCAGGTGTTCTCGCTTGGCGATCTGCGCAAGATTACCGAGGAGGGCGTGACGTTCCGCTCGCATATTGACGGGTCAAAGAAATTCCTGTCGCCGGAGGTATCGATGCAGGTGCAGATGTGCCTGGGCTCGGATATCGTCATGGCCTTTGACGAGTGCGTGCCGTATCCGGCTGACCACACCTATGCGTTAAAATCCAGTGAGCGCACGTTGCGCTGGGCAGAGCGCTGTAAGAAGACGATGACGGCTCCGAACCAGGGCCTCTTTGGCATCGTGCAGGGCGGCATGTATAAGGATCTGCGCAAATGGCATGCGCAGGCACTGGTTGACATGGATTTTCCAGGCTATGCGGTCGGCGGCCTTTCCGTCGGCGAGCCGCCCGAGCTCATGTATGAGATGCTTGACTATTCGACGTCGCTTCTGCCGGAGAACAAGCCGCGTTACCTCATGGGCGTCGGCACGCCGGATCATCTCGTCGAGGGCGTCATGCGCGGCATCGATATGTTCGACTGTGTCTATCCGACGCGCGTTGCCCGCAACGGCATGGCGATGACCTGGACGGGACGCCTCGTCATGAAGAATGCCCAGTTCACCCATGACCACAATGTCATGGAGGAGGGCTGCGGCTGCTATGCGTGCCGCAATGGCTATACGCGTGCGTATATCCGCCATCTGGTGCGCGCTGGCGAGATTTTCGGCCTGCGGCTCCTGTCGCTGCATAATCTCTACTTCCTGGAAGAGTTTGTGCGCCGCATGCGCCAGTCGATTATTGATGGGAAATTCACGGAGTTCCGCACGGACTTCCTGAATAACTATAACAAAAAATAAAGAGGAGTTGGTTTTATGAGTCCAGAAATGGCAGCTGCCCTCGGCACTTGGGGGCCAATCATCATCATGGTAGCGATTTTCTATTTTTTGCTGTACCGTCCGCAGAAAAATGCACAGAAGCGCCGCATGAGCATGCTTGACAGCCTCAAGGCAGGCAACCGCGTCATGACGATTGGCGGCATCTACGGCACGATTGTTGCCATCGACGATACAAAGGTCGAGCTGAAGATTGCCGAGCATACGGTCATCGAGGTCGCCCGCTCGTCCATCAATGCCAACCTCACGCAGGATAAGCAGGCCTGAGATGACGGCTGCGATAAAGGCGGCCAAGAAAGCCCTGCGGGCGCAGATGACCGCGCGGCGCAAGGCCTTGACGCCGGAGTGCCGCGCGGCGGCAAGCCGGCAGATGCTCCAGAAGCTCTATGCGCTGCCGGTTTACCAGCGGGCGGAAACGGTGTTCCTTTATGCCTCGATGCCCGATGAGGTGCAGCTCTATGACCTTATGGAGCGGGCATTGGCCGCTGGCAAGACCGTCTGCCTGCCGCTTATCACGGGTAAGGGGACGATGGCGGCTGTGCGGCTGCCGTCGCTTTCTGACCTCGTGACCGGTCAATTCGGTATTTTGACCGTTGACAAGTCAAAGCGGGAGCTGGTGGCGGCAGAATGCATCGATCTCATCATCGTGCCCGGTGCTGCTTTTGACCGGTCAGGGCACCGTCTGGGCCTTGGCGCTGGTTTTTACGACCGGTTCATGACCGAAAAAGCGCCGCAGGCGTACCGCTGCGCGCTGGCGTTTGCCTGCCAGCTGGCAGCAAAGGTGCCTGTGGAGCCGCATGATGCGCTCGTGCAGCACATCATCACGGAAAAGGAGAGCTTTACCATTACGCAAAGGTAAGTGATTGTTATGGAAATCAAGATTGGCCTGGCTAAAACGGCCAAATACGCCATGGAGGTCTGCGGCGATTCCTGTGATATCGCTGAGCGTCCGCATGGCGGCATATCCGCCATCATCGCCGATGGGCAGGGCAATGGGCTGGCCGCACATCACACGAGCGGCTGGGTCGTCAATAAGGCGGTGCAGCTGATTACCGATGGCGCGCGCGACGGTGCTGTGGCCCGCGCGGTACATGACTATCTCTATGCGATGAAGGACAAGAAGGTATCGTGCACACTGACGGTCGTCAGTGCGGACCTTGACACTGAGACGGCGGTCATCAGCCGCAATTCGAACTGTCCGGTCATCGTCAGGACGGAAGACTACGAATCGGTCTATGATGAACCGGTCGAACCGATCGGCGTCAACCGGCATATGAAGCCGCTGATGTACGAAATCCCGCTGGAGGCGGGCATGCTCATCGTCTCGTATACCGATGGCATTGCCCATGCGGGCCGCAAGCGTACAGGGCATGCGGCTGACTTTGACAAAATAATGGAAATCGTCCGCAAGAACAAGGCAGAGGATGCGGCGTTCATCGCCAAGAGCATCATGGACTACGCATTGACGCTGGATGCGGACAAGGCTTCGGATGATATGACCGTTCTCGTTCTCGGGGTAACGGAGGGCTCGTCCAATCCGCCCCGCATCGAGCAGATAGAGGTCACGTATCCCTATTGATAAGGAGGGGATTCCCATGAAGATCGCAATCGTTGGTGTCTGTGCCTCGGGCAAGACTACGCTTGTCGCGGGGCTTCGCGCCGCTGGCTATGATGCCTACAACGTCGCGCAGGAACATTCCTGCATCCACAATTTCTGGGCCAAGCGCCAGCCGGATATCGTCGTTATGATCGATGCGACGATGCCGGCAATCCGCAAGCGACGGCAGGTCTTCTGGGATGAATCACGGCTGGTCACACAGCATAAGCGGCTGGCGGATGCCAGAGCGCACGCTGATCTCTACATCCAGACCGACTCGCTGACTGTCAAGCAGGTACGCGATAAGGTCATAGCCTTTATCGAGGCCAAGGAAGCAGGTAAGTCTGCGTGATTTACCGTGCCTGCTTTTTAGATAAAAGTAAATCTGGGAGCGATGCTCCCGCAAGAAAGGGTTGAATCCGTTGAGAAAAGACAATCTCATCAAATTGATTGTCTGCGTCGTTGCTATTATCGGCATTTTCGTCGCCTGCGTCAAACCACTGGCATTCTCTATCCGCCAGGGCCTTGACCTGCAGGGCGGCACACATGTCGTACTCGAGGCAGAGGACACAGATATCGCAAAGGTCAACGATGACGCCATGAACCGCGTCGTCACTATCATGGAAAAACGCGTCAATGCGCTGGGCCTCACTGAGCCAATCATCCAGCGCGAGGGAAGCCGCCGCGTCATCATCGAGCTGCCGGGTGTCAAAGACCCGGATGCCGCGATCAAAACGATTGGTAAGACGGCAATGCTCGAATTCAAAGATGAGGAAGGCAATACCGTTTTGACGGGTACTGACCTTAAAGATGCGCAGGCAGCTACGAATCAGAACAGCGGCCAGCATGTCGTAAACCTCGAATTCTCCGATGAGGGTGCGAAGAAGTTCGCAGATCTCACGACGAAAAATGTTGGCCGTACGATTGCCATCCTGCTCGATGGCGAGGTGCTGACGGCGCCGAACGTCCGTGAGCCAATCCTCGGCGGCAAGGCCGAAATCTCCGGCCAGAAGACGCTCGAGGAGGCACAGCAGCTCGCTGTCGTCCTCAGAAGCGGTGCTCTGCCGGTCAAGGTCAACATCATCGAGACGCGCACGGTCGGCCCGTCCCTTGGTCAGGATTCCAAGGACAAGTCCACGTTTGCGTTTGCTGTCGGCATTGGCGCTGTCCTCGTATTCATGATCCTGTTCTACCGTCTGTCGGGCTTCATTGCTGACGTGGCGCTGATGGCTTACACGGTCATGCTGCTTGGCCTTTTGTATCTGCTCGATGCTACGCTGACGCTTCCGGGTGTCGCCGGTATCATCCTGTCGATCGGTATGGCCGTTGATGCGAACGTCCTGATTTTCGAGCACTTCAAAGAGGAGTACCAGATCCAGGGCAAGACGCTGCGCCTGTCGATGGACGCTGGCTTCAAGCGTGCGTTCACGACAATCTTCGACTCGAACATCACGACCATCATCGCCGCTGGTGTCCTGTTCTTCTTGGGCACCGGTACGATCCGCGGCTTTGCCATCACGCTGGGCCTTGGTACGATCCTGTCGATGTTTACGGCCATCACCTTGTCGCAGTACATGCTCAAGCTCATGATCAATTCGAAAATCGCAGAGTCTCCGAGCGCTTATGGCGCCAATGGCTATATGCTTTGGAAAAAGGAGGATCTGAAACATGAATAAGTTCAATCTGGCTGGACACAGAAATCTTTTCTTCCTCCTTTCGGCCATCATCATTGCCGCTGGTATTGCCTGCATGTGCATCCGCGGTTTCAACTTCGGCATTGACTTCACGGGCGGTACGATTATCGACCTTAAATTCGAAAAGCCGGTAACGATTGCCGAGGTTCGCTCGAGCCTGGCTAAATACAACCTCGAGGGTTCGACGATTCAGCTCTCGGGAGAAAACGGCGCAGCGACCGATGCAACGATGGGCGAGAACGTCATGATCCGCACGAGTGACCTCGAGGAAAACCAGCGCAAAGATGTCATGGCAACGCTCAAGTCCGATGTCGCTGACTATCAGGTACTGCGTGAGGAGAAAGTCGGCGCGACGATTGGCGGCGAGCTTATCACCAATGCGGTGCTTGCACTTGTCGTTTCGTGGGCACTGATTATCCTCTATGTCGCCTATCGTTTCGAATGGCGTTTCGGTGTGGCAGCAGTCCTGGCACTCGTACATGATATCCTTATCGTGCTCGCGGTATTCTCGTTTACGCAGCGTCAGATCGATTCGTCCTTTATCGCGGCGCTCTTGACGGTTGTCGGTTACTCGATCAACGATACCATCGTCATCTTCGACCGCATCCGCGAGAATCTCAAGCTGCACTTCCGCCGTGGCGGCAATATCGATACGCTTGTCAACACGTCGATTTTCCAGACGCTGACGCGTTCGCTGTACACGGTCTTCACGGTCATGTTCACGACGTTTGCGCTCTACTTCTTCGGCGGCGACACGACGAAGGACTTCGCCTTCGCGCTGCTCGTCGGCTTTGGCTGCGGCTGCTATTCGTCCATCTTCATCGCCAGCCCGCTGTGGATTGTCTTCCGCAACTGGGGCGAGAAAAAACATAAGGCAAAAGTGGTAACGGAATAAATACAAGAAAAGGCGCCTAGAACTCACACGGGTTCTAGGCGTCTTTTTGTCTGCTGCGGAACCAGTATGCCTTAGCGTGTCGTATCTGCTGCGCTGGGATGACAGCGGGTTGACAGGTCAGAAGTTGACTTGTCAATGGGGTACGGCAGGTTGACAAGTCAGGTTGACAAGTCAATCTGCCGTATTTTGGTGTACATGTGGGCTAAAGTGTTCTATTTTCTAGAAAAATATGGATAAAAGCGCTAAAATAGGCTAATATATAGTCTGGGAGTTGTATACAATGTTGAAAGAATGGAAACTTTATGATACGGTGCCGGAGTCGGCGGTGTTTGCCCGGCAATTGGGCATTACGGAAATGGCTGCCGGTATTTTGTGGCATCGTGGTCTTACGGATATAGATTCCGCCGAGCGCTTCCTGCATCCGGAGAAGCAGCCGTTCCACGATCCGTTTTTGCTGAAGGATATGGATAAGGCTGTGGCGCGCATCAAGCAGGCGATTGAAGGTGAGGAGCGCATCATGGTCTATGGCGACTATGATGTGGACGGCATGTCGGCGACGTCGCTGCTCGTGCATAATTTGAAGGCACTCGGGGCTAAGGTGTCTTTTCATATCCCTGACCGCGTGAAGGAAGGATATGGGTTCAATTTGCCGGCGCTGCAGCAGATTGCGGCCAAGGGCGTGACGCTGCTGGTGTCTGTTGACTGTGGCATTGCCTCGGTGGCTGATGTGGCGGCGATGAAGGGAAAACTCGATATCATCGTGACCGATCATCATCTGCCGGGGGATGTGCTGCCCGATGCGCTGGCTGTCGTCAATCCGCATCGGGCCGATTGTGCGTATCCCGACAAGGAGCTTTGCGGTGCCGGCGTGGCCTTCAAGCTTTGCCAGGCACTATGGCGCGAGCTTGAGGACGAGGATTATGCGCAGGACTTGGAGCTCGTGGCGCTTGGCACCGTGGCGGATATCGTGCCGCTTACGGGCGAGAATCGCCGCATCGTCAAGGAAGGTCTTGCGGCCATGCAGGATTCTTCATTTGCCGGTGTGCGGGCATTGGTCCGCGTCGCAGGCATCCAGGATAAGGCAATAAATGCCGGCCATGTCGGCTTTCAGCTCGCGCCGCGGCTCAATGCAGCGGGAAGAATCGGTTCGGGAGAAAAAGGGGTTCGGCTGCTGCTTGCCGAAAATAAAGAAGAAGCGGAAAAGCTGGCCCAAGAGCTTGATAGGCTCAACAGCCAGCGGCAGGCCATCGAGCAGGAGATACTGAAGCTTGCCGAAGATCAGCTGGCGGGCAAAGATCTGGCGAATATGCCGGCCATCGTTGTGGCGGGAAAGGCTTGGAATCCCGGCGTCATCGGCATCGTGGCTTCGCGGCTGGTGGAGAGGTATTACAAGCCTGTCATCGTCATGAGCATTCAGGAAGATGGCGTTTGCAAGGGCTCCTGCCGCAGCATCGAGGGGCTGCATATGTATGAGGCGCTGAAAAAGTGCAGCGATCATATCATCCAGTTCGGCGGCCATGCACAGGCGGCGGGCCTTTCCGTGGCGCTGGCGGAGCTTGATGCTTTTCGCGTGGCATTCTGCCAGGTGGCCGCAGAGACGCTTTCCGCTGAGGACTATATCCCGAAGGTCAAAGTCGAGTTTGAGCTGGCACCGGAGGATATCACCTTCGAGCTGGTCGAGGAGCTGGCGCTTTTTGAGCCCTATGGTATGGGCAATCCCAAGCCGCTGTTCGGCTGCCGCGGGATTCGGGCGATGGGCGCGGCGGCAATCGGCAGCCAGAAGCAGCATCTTCGCTTCCAGGTGGGAAAACCGGCGGCCCCAATCAACGCCTTGTATTGGAACAAGAGCGAGTATGCAGGTGTTGTCAATGCTGAGGCGATTGACATGGTCTACAGCCCGGCCATCAATGAGTGGCAGGGGCGCCGCAGCCTGCAGTGCATGGTGGATACGCTTGGCCCTGCCGATGGGGAGAAGGTATTTCCTGAGCGCGGGCAGCTGGTGGAGATATACCGTTTCTTATACGGTATCCAGCAGCAGGAGGAACATATCCCCTATACGGCGGCGGAGCTCACGCTGAGCTTTTGCCAGCGCGGGCAGCATATCTCGCTGTATACCATGAGCACAGGGCTGCGCATTTTCCAGGAGCTGGGGCTTCTGCGGCTTGATTTAAAGGAAAACTGCTACTATCTGCCCAAAGCAACGGGGCGGATGGAGCTTGAGCATTCACCGACGTATCGCCGGCATCGCTGAGGAGGGGAAAGAAATGAACGATAAAGACAAAGCACCCGTGTCCATTGCATCCATTATCGCAGCGGTGCAGGCGTATGAGCCGAATGCTGATACGGCACTTATAAAGCGTGCCTATGATTTGGCAGCGGCAGCCCATGAGGGGCAGACGCGCGTTTCGGGCGAGGCCTATATCATCCATCCGCTGCATGTCGCGCAGATCCTGACGGAGCTGCATATCGATGATGTGACCATCAGTGCGGCACTTCTGCATGATGTGGTCGAGGATACCATCTATACCAAAGAGCAGATCGCGGAGATGTTTGGCGAGGAAGTCGCCATGATTGTCGATGGCGTCACGAAGCTCGGCCGCATCCAGTATAAGTCCAAGGAAGAAGTGCAGCTCGAGAACTACCGCAAGATGTTTTTGGCGATGGCCAATGACATCCGCGTCATCATGGTCAAGCTGGCCGACCGCTTGCACAATATGCGCACGCTGAAATTCATGCGCGCGGACAAGCAGAAGCGCATAGCCAAGGAGACCATCGAAATCTATGCGCCGCTGGCGAACCGTCTCGGCATCTCGAATATCAAGTGGGAGCTGGAGGATCTTTGCCTGCGCTACCTTGAGCCGGAGATTTATTACGACCTGGTCGAAAACGTCAAGCAGAAACGCAAAGAGCGGCAGACGTTCATCGATACCGCGATCGGGCAGATTGCCGGGAAACTCGATGAGGCGCATATCAAGGCCGATATCAATGGCCGGGCCAAGCATTTCTACAGCATCTACAAGAAGATGAAGCGCGACCACAAGGATATCAGCGAAATCTATGACCTTTCGGCTGTCCGCGTACTCGTCGATACGGTCAAGGACTGCTATGGCGTGCTCGGCGTTATCCATGCGATGTGGAAGCCGATTCCGGGCCGGTTCAAGGACTATATCGCCATGCCGAAATCCAATGGCTATCAGTCGCTGCATACGACGGTCATGACCCGCGGCTATCCGCTGGAAATCCAGATCCGCACCTTCCAGATGCATCAGGTATCGGAGTATGGTGTCGCGGCGCACTGGAAGTACAAGGAGTCGGGCAAGGGTGCTACGGCTGGCAATGCCATGGACCAGAAGATGAACTGGCTGCGGCAGATGGTGAATCTCCAGCAGGAGCTTTCCGATCCGAAGGAGTATTTCGAGGCACTCAAGGTCGATATCTTTTCGGATGAGGTCTTTGTGTTCACGCCGAAGGGTGATGTCGTCGATCTGCCGAAGGGCTCGATCCCGATTGACTTTGCCTACCGCATCCACACCGAGGTCGGCCATCACTGCGTCGGCGCCAAGGTCAATGGCAAGCTCGTGCCGCTCGAGCACAAGCTCAAGAATGGCGATATCGTCTCGGTTATCACGAACAAGGCCAATAGCGGCCCGAGCCGTGACTGGCTCAACATCGTGGCATCTTCAGAGACGCGCAGCAAGATCCGCTCGTGGTTCAAGAAAGAGAAGCGCGAGGAAAATATCGAGCGCGGGCTGGAACTTATACGCGACGAGGCCAAGCGCCTCGGCTATCCGTCCAAGGTGCTCATGAAAGAGGGACGGCTGCTGGAGGTAGCTAAGAAGTTCAATATCCTCAGCGAGGATGACCTGCTGGCGACGCTGGGGTTTGGCGGCGTGCCCCTGCATGGCATCATGACCAAGCTCATCGAGCTGCATAAGAAAGAGGTCAAGGAGAATACGCCGCCGGATATCTCGCAGATGATTGCCAAGCTCAAACAGCCGCAGCAGAATGGCAAGACGTCTAAATCCAGTCATGGCGTGCTCGTTGAGGGCGAAAGCGGGGTCATGGTCCGCCTGGCCCGCTGCTGCAATCCGATTCCTGGCGATCCGATCGTCGGCTTTGTCACGCGCGGACGCGGCGTATCGGTACATCGCACCGACTGTCCCAATCTGCTGCAGGATACGGACTTTTCGCGGCTCATTGACGTCAGCTGGGATATCGGCCTCGATAAGCAGTATACGGTGGAGCTCGAAATCGTCTGCAACGACCGCCGCGGTATCCTGACCAATGTGCTGGCTGTGCCGACGGAGATGAAAATCAACATCCACAGCATCAATGCCAATCCGAACCGCAGCAACAAGACATCGACCATCGTACTGGGGCTTGACGTGCGCAATTCGACGCAGGTCAGCCAGCTCGTGACGAAACTGCGCCGGCTCAAGGATGTCTATAGCGTTACGCGTTCGATGGGGCGCAGCCAGAGCGGCAATTGATATTTTCTGTGAAATTGGGCAGTTTACTGGTAATTCGTTTGATATTTGATGCCTGGTAAGGTATAATGTTAGTATTTGAATGAATTACGACATAGGCTGATCATAAATGAGAGCAATGTAAGGAGTTGAGATTATGGCACAAACTTTTACGATGGAAGACCTCAAGGCGCGTTTGCAGGCACGGCAGCATAAGATGACGCCGCAGCGCCAGACGGTCCTGCAGATTTTCCTCGATCATCCGGGCGAACATCTGTCGGCCGAGGATGTCCATGGCATCCTGCGGGACAGGAAGTCTGAGATTGGCCTCGCAACGGTCTACCGGAGCCTGGAGCTGCTGTCGGATTTGGGCATCCTGCAGAAGATGGAGTTCGGTGATGGCTGCAGCCGCTACGAGGTGAATGCTACGAATCCGTCGGAGCATCATCATCACCATCTGATCTGCACGAAATGCGGCAAGGTCACGGAGTTTGAGGATGACCTGCTCGAAGACCTTGAACATGATATCGAGCAGAAGATGGGATTCCATGTCGAGAACCATCAGGTGAAGTTCTACGGCATCTGCAAGGAGTGTCAGTAAGCTCTTGAAGGTCAGATCGTTTACGCTCAACACCAGGAAGGAAATCATTTCCAAGATAACGCGCGAAGTCCTGAGCCTGTTCAAGGTTGAGGTGATAGGGCGGCGCGGTACGTATGACTACGAGCAGCTATCGGTTGTCAACAAACGCCTGCCGCAGGCAGCAGATGCCGTCGAGGGCGAGCGCGTGCATATGCAGACGACACTCATGCTCTTCCGGGCGGATGGCAGCTGTCTTGCCTATAGCCGTACGGCTGTAGGCAAGCGCGATGAATTGGAACGGGCCGCTGTCAACCGCACGATCAAACGCAATCTCTACCAGATTTTTGTGGAGGAGCTCGGAATGCCCCAGGCACCCTGGGGCATTCTGCATGGAGTCCGGCCGACGAAAATCGTCCATCGCTGGATTTCGTATGGCATGGAGGAGGAGGCTATCGTCAAGCGGCTGATGACGGACTTTGCCTGCAGTGAGCAGAAGGCCCGCCTCATCACGCCGATGGCTTTCCGCCAGCTGCCGTTTCTGAAGACTTCGGATCAGAAGACCATCAGTATCTATGTCGGCATCCCATTCTGCCTGACGCGCTGCCTGTACTGCTCGTTCCCGGCTAATATCCTGCCGGGCGAAAAGCAGCTCGATGCCTTTATGGCAGTGCTGCGCAAGGATCTTGATGCGGCGCGCGCGGCGGTCGTGCAGTATGGATTTACCGTGCAGAATATATACATCGGCGGCGGTACGCCGACGGCGCTTCCTGACCGCTATTTTGCGGATATGCTGCAGATGGTATATAATGCTTTCTATGGGCCGCAGGTCGCTGAGTTCACCGTCGAGGCAGGGCGGCCCGACAGCATCACGCCGGCCAAGATCCAGGCGATGGCGGGCCATCATGTCACGCGCGTCAGTGTCAATCCGCAGACGATGCAGCAGCGCACGCTGAAGCTCATCGGCCGCCAGCATACGCCAGAGGCTGTAGTAGATATGTATCACGCGCTGCGGGCGGCCGGGATTCCCGAGATCAATATGGATCTCATCCTGGGGCTGCCGGGCGAGACGGCGGACGATGTGCGCGATACGATGGAAAAGGTCACGGCGCTGGCGCCGGATGACATTACGCTGCACGCTTTGGCGCTCAAACGCGGCTCGCGCTTGAAGCTCATCATGGAGGAACGTCACGTCGACCTCCCCGGCGATGCGGAGACGCGCAGGATGTCGGAAGTCGCGATGTCATTTATCGAAAAACATGGCTATGTGCCATATTATCTATACCGTCAGGGCTATATGGCCGGCGACCTCGAGAATGTAGGCTGCTGCCGTCCTGGCGCCGAAGGCATGTATAACATCCAGATCATGGAGGAGCACCAGACAATCCTTGGAATCGGTGGTTCGGCGACTACCAAGGTGGTCGATTTTGCGCGCAAGCGCATGAAGTCATCGTTCAATGCCAAGGATTTGGTGACGTATCTGCGTGATGTGGATATCTATATCGAAAAACGCAGGCAGCTTCTCGAAGAGGCCTACGGAAAACAGGGGGAAACCAACGAATGTTAACCAATGCCCCGCGGGGAACCAAGGATATTCTGCCCGATACAGTCGGCGAATGGAATTATGTTGAACAGAAGATTCGTGAGCTCTGCAGCCGCTATGGATTCGAGGAAATCCGTACGCCGGTCTTCGAGCATACCGAGCTTTTCCATCGCGGCATCGGCGAGGGTACCGATGTCGTCGATAAGGAGATGTATACGTTCAAGGATCGCGGCGACCGCAGCATCACGCTGCGTCCGGAGAATACGGCTTCGGCTGTGCGCGCCTATCTGCAGAACAAGCTCTACGGCGATTCTTCGCTCGTGAAGCTCTTCTATATCGGCTCGATGTTCCGCTACGACCGTCCGCAGGCCGGCCGCATGCGTGAGTTCCATCAGTTCGGCGTCGAGGCGCTCGGCGAAGAGAACCCGATGGTCGATGCAGAGGTCATCATGGTCGCCATCGATTTCTTGCGTTCTTTGGGCCTTAAAGACCTCAAGCTGAGCCTCAACTCGGTCGGCTGCCCGCACTGCCGTCCAAAGTATCGCGAGGTCCTGCAGGACTATTTCCGCGATAAGCTCGACGATCTCTGCGACGACTGCAAAGACCGTTTCGAGCGCAGTCCGCTCAGAATCCTCGACTGCAAGGCCGATGCCGATAAGCCGTACATGGCCGATGCGCCGAAAATCACGGACTGCCTCTGCGACGAGTGCCAGGAGCATTTCCACAAGGTTCAGCAGTATCTTACTGATGCCGGCATCGAGTTCGAGCTCGACCCGCGCCTCGTTCGCGGCCTCGACTACTACACAAAGACGGCGTTTGAAATCAAGTACGCGCCGCTGGGCGCACAGAGTGCTGTCGCCGGCGGTGGCCGCTACGATGGCCTCATCGAGGAAATCGGCGGCAAGCCGACGCCAGCTGTTGGCTTTGCTACGGGACTTGAGCGCGTCCTTTTGGCCCTCGAGAAGCAGAATTTGCTGCCAGAGATGGACAAGAAGACGGACGCCTATGTGGTGGCGCTCGGTGATGCGGCTCAGGGCCCTGCGTTTAAGCTATTGACGCAGCTGCGCCAGGCTGGCCTCAAGGCTGGTATGGATTATGCGGGCCGCAGTATGAAGGCCCAGATGAAACAGGCAAACAAGGCGAATGCCCGCTTTGCGCTGATCATCGGTGAAGACGAAGTCAAAGAATCCTGCGTGATGCTCAAAGATATGGAAAAGAGCGAGCAGCAGAAGGTTTCTTTTGATACAATAATAGAAAAGCTATGTGCTGAGGTGAAAGGTTAATGGAAACATTACAAGGCATGAAGCGCACGCATCACTGCGGTGCACTTCGCAAAACCGACGTTGACCAGGAAGTCGTCCTGTGCGGCTGGGTCTCCCGTCGTCGTGACCATGGCGGTCTGATTTTCGTTGACATGCGTGACCGTTCCGGTTTCGTGCAGGTCGTATTCGATGAGGCTTCCATGAATGAGGGCACGTTCCACAAGGCTGAGTCCCTGCGTAACGAGTTCTGCATCGCTGTCCGCGGTAAAATCCGTGCCCGCAGCGAAGAGACCATCAATCCGAATATGGAGACTGGTGAAGTTGAGGTCGTTTGCGCTGAGCTGCGTATCCTCAATGAGGCGAAAACGCCGCCGTTCTATATCCAGGATGGTGTCGATGTCGATGAGAAGATTCGCCTCAAGTATCGTTATCTGGATCTTCGCCGTCCGGAGATGCAGAAGAACATCATGCTGCGTCACCGCGTCACGAAAATCATGCGCGACTTCTTTGACCGCAACGGCTTCCTCGAGATCGAGACGCCGATGCTCTGCAAGAGCACGCCGGAAGGTGCGCGTGACTTCCTCGTTCCGAGCCGCGTAAATCCGGGTGAGTTCTACGCTCTGCCGCAGTCTCCGCAGATCTTCAAGCAGATCCTGCAGGTCGCTGGCTTCGAGAAGTATTTCCAGATTGTCCGCTGCTTCCGTGATGAGGACCTTCGTGCTGACCGTCAGCCGGAGTTCACGCAGCTCGACATCGAGATGTCCTTCATGGATCAGGATCAGATCCTGTCCTTGATGGAAGAGCTCGCTAAAGAGATGTTCGAGAAGGCTATCGGTGCGAAGATCGAGACGCCGTTTGAGCGCATGGATTGGGATACGGCTATGGATAAATACGGTTCCGATAAGCCGGATCTCCGCTTCGATATGCCGCTCATGGATATCTCCGAGTTCGTCAAAGGTTCGGACTTCAAGGTATTCAACGCCGTTATCGAAAACGGCGGCATGGTCAAGTGCATCAAGGTTGACGGCTATGCTGACATCCCGCGCCGCCGCCTCGACGATCTCGTCAAGTTCGTCCAGATCTATGGCGCGAAGGGCCTTGCCTGGATCCAGTACAGCGAAGAGGGCATCAAGAGCCCGTTCAAGAAATTCTACAGCGATGAGACGTTTGCCAAGATCGCTGAGGCTACGGGTGCCAAGACGGGCGACCTGCTGCTTGTCGTTGCCGACAAGCGCCTCGTTGTCGATACGGCTCTGGGCCAGCTCCGTCTTGAGATGGGTAAAGAGCGCAACCTCATCGATCCGGATGCCCTGCGCTTCCTTTGGGTTGTCGACTTCCCGATGTACGAGTGGAGCGACGAGGAGAAACGCTGGAAGGCTATGCACCATCCGTTCACGGCACCGCGTGATGAGGATATCCAGTATCTGCAGTCCGACCCGGGCCGCGTAAAAGCTAAGGCTTACGATATGGTCCTCAATGGCGTCGAAGTCGGTGGCGGTTCGCTGCGTATCTACAACGCAGAGCTGCAGGAGAAAGTCTTCGAGTCTCTGGGCCTCACCTATGAGCAGGCGCATGAGAAGTTCGGCTTCATGATGGATGCGTTCCAGTATGGTACGCCGCCACATGGTGGTCTGGCATTCGGCCTTGACCGTCTCGTCATGCTCATGGCAAAACGCGATTCCATCCGCGATGTCATCGCGTTCCCGAAAAACCAGAGTGCCCGCGACGTCATGTCGGCTGCACCGTCGCCGGTTGAGGAGAAACAGCTCCGCGAGCTCTCCATCCGCACGGCTGTCAAGAAAAAAGAGAATAAGCAGGAGCAGTAAGCTTCGCGCTTGACCACCTTGCGTGGTAAAGCACCTCTCTATGTTCACACAACATAGAGGGGTGCTTTTTTTATGCCCGGATTAGATTCTCACGGTATTTTCAGATTCTTTTTAATGAATACTAATTCTCATTTATTATAGTTCTATAGGGAATGATTATAGTTAGGATTATGTGAGGAGACGATTATGCTAGAGCAACCTTGGTTTCAGCTCCTTCCTGATGCGGATCTCGTGAGTCCTGTCCGCCCTGTGGGAATACCCTGGCGGGAGTATCCGCCGATGATGACGGGCAGGGATTTTGCCAGACTACAGGATCGTGTCGGCTGTTATGAAGTGAAACGCGGCTTGGAGTTTTGCGATTTCCTGTTTGCGCCCACGTTCATGGTGGGCAAGAAAATGATTGCCTTGTTCCGATCGTTGGCTCCGGCGGTGGAGACAAAGGCCTTGACGCTTTTGCCGGCTGCACAGCATGGCTGCAGCCTGACCTATTGGATTCCCTACTTGCCGTCTGCCGATTGTCTGGAAATATGCGGGGATGCGTACCGGATACATCCGGAATGTCTGCGGGGCAGGCAGGTGGCCAGGTATGAGGGGAAACATGTCGTGTATTGGTTCTTTTCGCTGGCGGCCGCTGAGCAGATATTGGCACGGGGACCGCTGGGCGTTCATTTTGTCAAAGTGCCGTCAGCAAAGGAGGCAGAAGTGTGTGGAGCATAGCGTATGAATCACTATATATGGAGGGGATTCCCTGTCAGAGAATCCTGTCGTTGGAACTTTGGCATGCGCCCAATGCGTTGGGAACCGTCAAAGTGACAGGGGAAACAACTGCTGCAGCAATGGAGCATTTCATTCCCCGTGCCGATAAGCAGATCGTAAGCCTTTGGGCGGCGGATGGCAGCGGAGAAAGGAAGCGTTTTTTCTGCGGGTATCTGGTTGGGCTGGATTATGAATGCAACGGTGATTATGCTACTGTCACGTGCACGCTCAACGATATGTGCTGCGCGCTGGATATCAAGCGGCAGGATCAGACGTATCAGGACTTGACGAAGACCTATCGGGAGGTTTTGCAGCGTGCCTATGCGCAGGCTGGCGTAGAGACGAATCTGAGCTTTGGCGTGCCCGATAAGCCTATCGGTAAATTCCTGGCGCAGATGCAGGAGACGGCCTGGGCGTATTCGAAGCGACTGGCCTCACATTTCCATACGGCTGTCTTCACGCGGCTGCAAGAAGAAAGGCCATCCCTGTCCGTGGGGCTGCCGGCTGGCGGGAAGAACATCAAACTGGACGCGGCGGCAGCCGTCTATCAGCAGGATAACCGCAGCTACCTGCGTTATCGGTTGAATCAAGGGCAGGCGGGGCAGAAGGCGCTGGCACAGGATTTTGCGCGTATCACCTGCGAAGCGGATGTGTATGCATGCCTGGGTGATACGGCGGAATTCCGGGGAAAAACGTATGTCATCAGCCGGGTATATGGCACACTGCGCGATGGGCTTTTGCATATGACTTATGAACTGGCTGATCCGCGCGGACTGCGTGTGCCGCTGCGCCAGCATCCATCCTGTGGCGGAAGGATAAGCAAGGGTAAGGTACAGGCGGTGGAACGCGACCGTATCCAGGTATGGTTCGAGGGGATGGATGACAGCTATGACTCTGGCAGCAGCACATGGTTCCCGTATTCGACGGGCTATTCCTCGGAAGATGGCAGCGGCTGGTATGTCATGCCCGAGCCGCAGGATGAGGTCCGCATCCTGTTCCCTTCACATGACGAAGCGGCGGCCTTTGGTGCCAGTGCTGTCAACCAAGCGCCGGCACCAGCTGAACGCAATAAATATTTCCGGGCGCCAGGCGGCAACAATGTGCTGATGGATGAAGATGGCATCACGCTGGACTGCACCTCTGCGGACAGCTTTATCCGCATTTCGCAGAGCAAGGGCGTACAAGTCTACTCAACCCGGCCCGTAATTGTTTCGTCACAGGGCGATATTGATATTGAGGGCAAGGAAGGCGTCGTAGTGAAGGCCGATGACAGCATCACGATGCAGGTGGCGGACTCGAACATCCATATGGATGCCCACGAAATCGGCATGGGCGCAAAGGCCATCGAAATAGGAGGCAAGGCATGAAAATTATCCATCAATGCCTGCAAGTCAAAGGCATCAAACTAAAACGGCTGCAGGAAATGAGCATCCATCATCGCCCTAATTGCCATGCTTTCGTCAAGCTGGCAGCTGAGGTGGACAAAGAAGAAATGCTGCGGTTTATGCCGCAGTCGGCAGAGACTTTAGTGACGATTGCGGCAGCTGGCGTAGACGGCCGAGAAAAGACGCTGTTCTGTGGCTATATCCTGCGCATACATAGGGAGGAAACGGCAGAGTATTGCCTGGCGAAAATGCTGCTGGCTGATACTTCGTATCTGCTGGATCTGCAGAAAGAGCGCAAGTCCTTTCAGGATTTGACGCAGACGTATGGCACAATCCTGCGGGCAGCCTGTCAGCAAAATGGCATGGACGCCAAAGCAGAAATACGCATGAATGTGCCCGATAAGGCAATTGGCGAATTCGTGTTGCAGCTGGATGAAACCGATTGGCAGTTTGCGCGGCGGATGGCGTCTCGCTTTGGCGTGCCCGTATTCACAGACTGCGCGGCAGAAAACCCCGGATTGTCAATCGGGCTGCCAACGCAGGCGAAAGAAGAAAAAATCCCGGCATGGGTGGAGACTTCCCGGCGCTATCAAGAGGCAAGGCGGCAGCTATGGCAGGAAAACTCCTTCGTGACCGGCAGACAGCCGATAGCTGAAGACTTTGTCTCGCTTCAGGTCGAGACGGACGATTACCTGCCGCTGGGAACAGCTGTGTCCTGGCAGGGAAAATCCTATCGCATTGCTGCGGTGACAGGAAAGCTGATAGATGGCATGCTGCATATGCGCTACCGGCTGGCTAGAGAAAAGAGCCTGCTGGCAGCCAGACAGAAGAACCCGACCTGCGCCGGAATGGTTTTGACCGGTCAGGTAAAGGAAGTCCGGCAGGATAAAGTGAAAGTACATTTCCTTGAAGTCGATGCGGCCTATGAGGAAGCGGCAAACAAGTGGTTTCCATATGCGACGACCTATTCCTCCAGCGATGGCAGCGGCTGGTATGTCATGCCCAGTGAGGGCGACTATGTCCGCGTATTCTTCCCCACGCAGGAGGAAAAAGATGCTTTCTGCATCAGCACCATAAATGCCGCACCGCCAGCCAATACCCGCAACAAAACCCTGCGCGCTCCAGGCGGCAAGGAACTGCTGCTGACCGACAATAGCGTGCATCTGATTACGAAACATCAAGATACATTCATTGACATGTCAGGGAGCGGGGTCAATATCGTAACGTCTAATCCTGTGAAAGTAACAGCAGAGAAAAAAGTAATCATGCAGGCTAAGACATTGGAAATTCTGGCTAAGGATGAAATAAATTTAGGCGCAGGCAACACATCTATGAGCATGAATAAAGAAAAAATAGGATTACAAGCAAAAGATATATTGGTGGGAGGCGATTGACTTGTCAGATGGGAAAAAATATATGTCAATGGGAACGGAATATACAGTTTGTTCGTATGGATCGGTGCCACAAAAGGTCTATATGAAACGCTCACATGGTGTACTTAATGTAAAAACAAATAAGCCCGTGTTGAACGCTAATGACTATAAGTATCCTGATAATATTAAGGGATATGGACGTTGCTCGGCAAACACACATGCGACAAAAGTGGCGGCAGAGAAAAATATGCCTAAATCGGATAACCGTTCGTGTGCATCAGTGTTACAAGAACAAATACCAATGAATGTTGATTGTACATGCGTTCCTATTTTAAAACATGCCTGGCAGGACTGTGCAGAACATTACACGATTGAAGGGGCACCGGTTTTAATGGAAAAAAGTTTTCTGATATGTGAGCGTAGAGGGAGAATTACCTTTGATCTAAATATAGGGAAAATAGATACGAAAGAAATAATGGAAAAAGAGCGGGCGACTTTTGATCGGGAGAATAAAAAACTAAAAAAATTGAAGGAAAGTTTAGAGGATAAACTTCCAAACAAAGTGGAAGGAAAAATAAAAATAGGCAATAATGCTGAATTATATGGTGATTGGGAATTAAATTTTGCAAAACAAACAGAACGAGATGTCAATATTAGAAAAATGAAACTTAATAAGGAGAATTCAGTATCAACGGATTGTTCAGTTGAGGTTGGAATTAAATATGATGGAACTAAAGTTTCTGTCGGACAAAAAAATACTTTTGATAAATTGACAGAAAATAAAACTAAAGGAAATGGTGGAAAGATTGAAAGAAGTTTTAAAGTAGAAAATAATGATGTCGGAAGTACAGAAATTAAATATGATGCCACAGATAAAAAAATTACGTTAGAAAATAAATATGATGCATGGGGGAAAAAGACTGCAAAAGAAACTATGGATAAATTGGACGGAAAAGAGGAAAAATAAAATGAAAATAAAACGGAATGCTTTAGTAATTGCTTTTTTATGTATCTCGGTAATCATTTCTGGTTGCTCGTATACAAGTGGAAATGTTGATTCGGTAGAACGTAGTAGAGGGCTGGATTTTAGTAATGAAAAAAAACAAAATGATAACAGTATTCAAAAAAGAGAATTAAAATGGCAACTAGTAACAGTGTCCAAACAGAGTAATAAGAAATTGAATATAGAACTCCCTTTTGAATTTTATGATTGTAGGAAAAGTGATGATTTACCAGAAATAAAGAATATGGAGGCTTACATACATAAGGAAGATAGGAGTATGATTGCAATAGACTATGGTGTGATAGTTGATCCAAACAAACAAATGAGATTTAATGTAGATACATTTAGTAATTTAGTAGATGGGGCTAAGGAATTAGAAGTGGTAAAAAATGAAAAAAGGAATTTAAATGGTCGTGAGATAACATATATTGCATGCAAAGGTAAGACAGAAAAGGATAATTCTTTTTGCATGTTGGAATTTGTTGGAGTTCAAGTGGATAATGAATATTGGATGGTTTCATATGCGTATTATGAGGATGATGTTGTTATGGCAGAAATAGCCAAACGCTCAATAGAATCGATGAGAATAGAATAAGGATAGCGAAGAGGATGTAAAATGACAGAGTCAATTGTGTTGAGCAATTTATTCGTTGATGGATTACCCCTTGGAAAATTGTTAGATGTTACTGTTAGAACACATGCTAATCAACATGGAAAATGTAAAGTTATGGTTGGGTTGTCAAAGAGAATATCATTAGAAGAAATATATGGTTGGCAAGGAAAAGAAATAAGTATCTATGCCAGTGGAAGATGTTTCTTTGCTGGAGTGTTGACGGATATAGTTTTGGAAGAAAAAAATGGGTATTCGTTGTTGAAGGCGGAATTGACATCAATGTCAATAAAGATGGATATTCAGAAAAAAAGCCGGACATTTCAAGCAACGGATAAAAAACTTAGTGATGTGGTAAAAGAAGTTGCTGCGACATATCAAGCGATGTTTCGTGTAGCAGAGGATATCGTTATTCCGCGGATGCTGTATCAGCAAAATGAAACAGATTGGGAATTTCTGCGACGTCTTTGCGAATCTGTTGGATGTGTACTTTTTGTCGATTGTACTGCTTCGGTTTTGCAGATAAGTATCGGGTTTATACCTTTTTCCAGTCGAGAGTTGTCTCCTTGTGATTTGAAACATGGCTGTTGTGTATCTTATCGGGAAGTATGGCGTAGGCAAATGAATACGAGGCCGAGGTCAAGGGTAGATGAATTTGAGGATGCAAAAGTCATAACTGCGGACGTATTCCTAAGCGCAGGGCATGGATTATTCTTAGCAGATTACGAACAGGCTGTGATGGCTAGTCAATTGCAGATTGATGGAGATGTACTAACAAATGAATTATTAATCAGACATAAGGAAGGATTGTGTGCGACGGCAGCCTGTCAAAAGAAACGTTGGTTTAGTCCATGCTATCTGCCTGGGAAAGTGATTGATGTAAAAGGGCAAATGATAAAAATGCATTTTGATTGTGATGAGCAACAAGATGTGAATACGGCTTGCTGGATTCCGCATGAAAATACTGTAAATAATTATATGTATTCCATGCCTGATGTGGGGGATCGTGCCTTTGCATATTATGAGGAAGGTGGCGAGTTAGTGGTATTGGGGAGTAATCGGGGGAATCTAGGAAAAAATCCTGACTATCATACGCCGGAAAATCGCAATATAACTTCTGAAAATAATATGATACAGTTTCAACCGGATTCTACGGTTTGTGTGGCTGGTAGAAATGGAGAAAGTACGTCAAGTATTACAGGGGATGTCCCTAAGGGAATCAATATTTTTTCTAGTGAGAGTATATATATCGATACACCACAAAGAATATGTTGGGAAGCAGCAACATCAGAGCAAGCAGATGCTGGAATGAGGTTGAAAATCGGGTTTGATGATGGCTATAAATCTTATCGGGAAGCAGGAGGAACTCCTTTAGAGACAATATACCAATTGAAGCATAAAAGAAATATAGGAGTGAAATCATCTGCGTTGTGCGAGGAAAGTCCTGAATTGGAAAAGGTTATCCCGTCACAAATGGCACTATCCTATGGCAAAAATATGGAGAGGCAGTGAAAATATGCCGAGTATAAATATCGTATCTGGCAAATCGATATGTTTTGAGGTGGCCGAGACAAAATTGGAATTTGATGGGGAAAGTGGGATTATAACTCTTCAAGCGGAGATTGTCAATCAAGAAGGATATACTCATCCTATGGTTGGAAGTTCGAATATAATGACGTCAGAAGACATACAGAACGAAAAGACGAAAGCGGATTTAAAAGCAATGGCTCGTGCAGCGTTGTTTGTCGGTTCGTTTATTCCATGCGTACCTTTACAGGTGGTGTGTATAGCAGGATCTGTAGCTTTAGATGCAGATGATTTACACAATCATTTGCAATCGAATGAACAGGGAGCAGCTATAGAAGATTTTGTTATGATAGGTTTAGACGTATTTGCAGTAACTCGGGTTTTGAAGTCAGTATCAGGTGTAGGGAGATTATCAAAAACAGCAGATACGATAAATGGTCTAGAAAAATTAGATATTTTACCGCGAAAAATAGCGAATAAGTTGGGGAAAGGTTTGATGGAAAAGTATAAAGGCTTCACAAAAAGTTCATCAATGATTACAAGCGGTCATGATAAGTTGAGAGGTGTAATACAAAGCGGCGAGTTGCTAGGTAAGAAGTTTGCGCAGCGGCATCCTCAGTTGTTAGAACAATTGAGGCAAGGCAGGGAGAATATTTATAATTTTCCGCAGAATCATCCTGTGGCTAAAATGTTAGCTGATGAAAGTCAATATATTGTGCAAAATGCAAAAGAAACTGTTGGTAATGCAACTAAGGTGGCTGGTGAAGTAGTTAGATCTGGACCAGGAAGAGCAGTAAAGATTAGTATGGGTGGTATAAAGGTATATACGGATCACGATGAAACATATCGAAAAGAAGTAGAAGAAAATATTGAGAAGATGCAGGATGATAACAAAGAAGATTGAGTCGAAAAAATATTTTACAAGGAAAGAATTCTATGAAAATCGTTATCGGCAATTAGAAAATGATTTTTTGCTAATAATCAGTGAATATTTCATCGCAAATCAAAATGAACTAAAAAAACAATTTATAGGTTTTTTGCAAGAGAATTTTAGATTGATGCAGGAAAAGTGTTTTATAGCACAACAATGTCATTTATCGTTGCTATATACTTCTTTTTTTGCGGGTGAAATGAATATATATGCCTTTTTATATGATAAACATGGTGATATGCAAAGGGGAATCGCTTGGGGATGTCAAGCTATCTTCCAATTGTGGAGAGATTTTACAAAGAAAGTAGCGGATGAGCGCTATTATATACGTTCTATCATTCATCCGTCAATGTTTCGACCTTTTTATGTAGCGACAGTACGAAAAGTGATGGCAATAATCGGCGAAAATATAAAGTTATGGATAACAAATGAACTAAGAGAAATTTTACCGAATATTTTACATAATGATGATTTTTTGATTACATTAGGTGAATATAATGGAGAAAGAGAGATTCTTTTTCGGATGCGTCCACAGGTTGAGCTTATTCGATATATAGGACAGCGTAATTTACCCGATGATATTTTGAATTATCGATATTTTGATGGAGGTATATATCGGCAAAGTAGATTGGAAGAGTTGAACTTGCAAAATAGTTATTTTGAAAATTGCCTGTTTGAACCATGGCAGTTTTACAATGTAGATTTACGTAATGTCTTGTTTAGAAATTGCCGATTTCATTTAACAGATTTTTTTTACGTACAGTTGTCGGGCGCATTGTTTGAACAATGCACATTTATGGAATGTGTTTTTCATAAGGTGACGGGGGCTTTTGAGGCTACGGAAGAATGTGTTACTTATCCATTGTTTTTTACAGAATGTAGTTTTAGAAATGTGAGATTTGTAGCCTGCGATTTATATGGAGTAAATGTTTCGGGATGCAAATTCGATGATGTAATAGCTGAAACGTGCAATTTTGATAGAGAAGATAGTAATTTAAAGTTGCAAAAAGGAGATTTATGATGAGATATTCATCTGCATATGAAAGAAATTATGAGATTAACATGCGTGGCTATAAATACCGTTTGGAAGAAAGAGAATTTTATGCGGGAAAATTTTCTATGCAGTTACCAATGTCGTTTAAAATAATGCCTAAGGAAATACAAGAAATGTATCAGCCGGGATGTCAGTCAGAGCAGTTATTGTTGGCTGATGATACAGGGCAGTTATCGGTGAGCTTGTTGAAGTCGGAAGATGAATTAGATATGAATGACATGGAAAAGCAGGTAGAACTGTGTAGATTCGTCTTGCCTAAAATGGCAGCAGGAGTGCATGTATATGAAGCTGATATTTTAGACGGTGTTTATCAGCCAATTGCATATTTTGAGTATATCAATGATGGCTTGTTGGAACGGATGTATAATTGTATGTTCCTGACAGGATTAGAAGGACATATGATATGGGGAACGATTTCTTTCTCATATAATGATCGCAAATTAAATGAACTGGCAAAAAAAATTGCATGCTCGAGTCATGATTTGACTATCGATAGAGGTCGTATAGGAGAAACGCAAAAATGAGTATAATAAATAAAGGTATTGTAATACTTTTTTTATTGAGGTTTGTCTTGATGCCATATTTTATTATCCCTAATTATCCGCCCTTTTGGCATGGGAATACTATCTATAAGAGTGCGGATGAGAAAACACGAGTTATCATCCGTACCCCAGTATATATGACGGAGCCGGAAGGATGGGAAGGGAGAGGAGAAAATTATCAGGCAAAATGTGATAATTTTTTTGTTGATATGTGTATAGTGAATTGTAATGAGGAAAGATTTGCCGATGAGTACATGCAAACGTCTGCCGAGAAAGTGTCCCAGGAAAATTTGTCAAGACGGTTTGGATTGCAGGATTTGTTTTTAAAGGAGCAAAATGAATCGACAGATAACGGTGTTCAAAAAAAGCTGTATCTCTTGTCGGGAAAGAAAGATGGCAATACATATGAGATTCGTTTAGTAAATATGCGCGTATTTGATAAAGTTTGTATGGTAACCTATATTTACTATCCAGATGATAGCAAAGGGAGAGAATTTGTGGAGGAGTCGATAAAAAGCATCGAGGTGATAAAGAAATAAAAGAGTCGATAGGAATCAAATAATGAAATCGAATTCAATGATGAATGGTAATGTTATAAGCAGAAAGGTGTTTGGTATGAAGGTTCTTTTATATTTAGTAGGTTTTGTGTTTATGGTTTTGGCTGTGGCGTTTCAAGGTGGTAATGTGAGTTTTTTTGTTCGCCATGAGTTGACGGATGATTTTTCGACTTTGTGGTATCCCGTTAAGCATGAACAGAAGGATGGGAAGATGTTTTCGCTGGAGCTGCCGATGGAGCCGGAGGCGAAACATGCGAAGACGGAGAGCGGGATATTTGAGCGCATCGATTCCTATAAGGGGGATAGAGATGGTGTCAGGGCTTTAGTCGTTCATGCGACGACACGGAAACAGGAGGATAAGGTCGGCTTTGGCTATGAGAACTTCCAAGAGGTATTCACGATGAAGGGGGAGATGGCAATCAAAGGCGAGGGCATCCGGGAAATACAGGGCAGAACGGTGAAGACGATTGAATGCACGAGCAAGTCCAAGGGGCAGGAAAGTACAATCCAGCTGCTCGGGTTCCAGGAGGGGCAGGATGTATGGTGGCTGCTTTATCAGTACAATCCTAAGAATGATGCTGCTAAGGCCAGGGTGGAAAATTCGATTGAGACAATCACGGTACAGTGATTTTGGTTACAGGGGGACTTATATAATATGATGTCAGTTTATTTCTTTCTTCATTCGATCGTTATGTTTTTCGGTTCGCTGGGCAGCCATCTTTCGCTGGATGGAATCAGTTTGTTTGGCGAGACGGAGCGGGTAACGGTATCGACGCAGCAGGAACTGCAGATAGAAATGCCGGAGCAGTTCAAGGCGTTGCCGTATGATGATGGGGCCTGGCAGGTCGCGCAGGCAAAGTGCAGCAATATGTTCATCGACCTGCATAGCAAAGACGTTGACACGCCGCAGCCGGCAGAGATGGATAAGACTATCAATCAGCGGGTCGGCAGGACACTGGAGCGGTATCAGGTCAGGAATGCCGAGCTGCAAGGTCAGGAGGAAATATGTGTCCACGATATCCCGCTGGAGAAATATCATTACACGGGGCAAAAGGCCGGCAAGGATTTTGAAATCGATGCGGTAGCTGTCAAAGCCCCGCAGAAGGTGCTGGTGGTCACGTATTTCTACCATGCGGGCGATGCGGATGCCAAAGAAGATGTGAAGGACAGCATCGAAAGCATGAAGTATGTCAATAAAGGGTGATGCGCGGTTGACGCTATTATTCTTTTGTAGTACACTAATTCAATGAGTATTTCTGATTTATTGGAGGGAATAGTGTGTCCGACAAGATCGATATATTGGGCGTGAATGTGGATTCTGTTACGATGGCGCAGGCCGTGGCGCAGGTGCAGGATTACATGGACGAGAAGAAGAATGTCCTTATCGCGACGGCCAATGCCGAGATGATTATGCGGGCGACGCATGACGAGGAGCTGCGGCATATTTTAAATGAGGCCGCGCTGGTGGTCCCGGATGGTGCTGGTACGGTTTGGGCTGCCCATCATCTGGGCTATGAGATGCCGGAGCGTGTGGCAGGCTTCGATTTGGCGCAGGAGCTCATGCGCATCGCACCGGGCAAGAAACAGCGTATTTTCTTTTTCGGTTCGGCACCCGGCGTAGCAGAGAAGGCTAAAGCCAAAGCAGAGGAGCTTTATCCGGGGATTGAGATTGTCGGCGTACGCAATGGGTATTTTTCGGCGGACGATGAGCCGGAAATCATCGCGGAAATCAAGGCGGCTAAACCTGACCTGCTGCTCGCGGCACTCGGCGTGCCCAAGCAGGAGAAGTGGCTTTACCAGCATAGAGACGAGCTCGGTGTGCCTGTATCCATCGGGGTCGGCGGTACGCTCGACGTCATGGCAGGGGTCATGAAACGTGCGCCGCTCTGGATGCAGAAGGCCAAGCTCGAGTGGCTGTTCCGCGGTGCCTTGCAGCCAAAGCGCGCAGGCCGTCTGCTGGCACTGCCGAAGTTCGTGCTCAAGGTACATGCTTCAAAAAATAAGAAACGTGTTTGAGGAGGTGGGAGCTTGACTCCTATTATATCGGAAGGGTATCCGTTCATATTCGGCTGTGCGGCACTGGGCGTCCTGCTTGGTTTTTCGGTGCATCCGTATGTGGCTGTGATTCCCTTCGTATTGATGCTATATTTCTGTTATTTTTTCCGCAACCCGAAACGTCATATCGAGCTTGACGAGTCGGCAATCCTGTCGCCGGCCGATGGCACGGTAACGGATATCGTCGAGCTGGAGACGGATGAGTTTGTCAAGGAACCCTGCACGAAGGTCGTTATCTTCATGTCAGTGTTCAACGTGCATGTGAACCGCAGTCCTATCAATGGGCAGATCAAGCTGCAGAAGTATTTCTGCGGCCGTTTCCGTCCTGCGTATAAGGACACGGTGGGCTTCGAGAATGAGCATCACGTCATCGGCATCGAGAATGAACGCATCCGCATCAGTGTCAAGCAGATTGCCGGCATTCTGGCGCGCCGCATCGTCTCGTATGTGACGCTCGATGATGACCTCAAGCAGGGCGAGCTGTACGGAATGATCAAGTTCGGCTCCTGCCTCGAGGTTGTCATGCCGAAGAAGGTAGAAATCAATGTCAAGGTCGGCCAGAAGGTGGCCGGCGGACAGACTGTTCTCGGGAGGATTAAAGACTGATGGATTATCGACGGTTTATACCGAATCTCTGCACGTCTATGAACCTTGTGTTTGGCATGTGCTCGATTCTTTCTACGTATAGTGGTGATTTTGTCTGGGGGTCGCTGTTCATCCTGCTCGCGCTCGTGGCTGATGGCCTTGACGGGCGCACGGCTCGTTTCTTTGGCGTATCGAGCGAGATGGGCAAGGAGATGGATTCGCTCTGCGATTTAGGCTCTTTCGGCATCGCGCCGGGCTTTTTGGCCTGGGCCTTTGTCCTGCATAACCATGGGCTTTTAGGCATGGCGGTCGTCATCTTGTTTGCCGTCTGCGGCATGTGGCGCCTGGCGCGTTTCAATGTCAATGCTGATGTGGTGCATGGCTACTTCATGGGCCTGGCTATCCCGGCTGGCGGCAATATCGTCGCGATGACGACGCTGTTGTTCGTCCTGCTCGGTGTCGATCCGCTGAGCTTCGGGGTGGCATATCCGATTCTCATGGCGATTGTCGGCTATCTGATGGTCAGCCATGTCCACTATCCGAACTTCAAAGGGGATGGCGGTGAGCCGATTTACCTTGGCACGAAGATTTTTGCAGCGGCTATGTTTGCAGCCATCCTCTGGCTCGGACAGGCAGCTATCCTGCCGGCGCTGGCTGTGGCCGTGTTCTGCACCTATGCAGCCGCTGGCATCGTAAATACGCTGATTGCATTATTTGCAAAGGAAGGCTGATGATTTTTGTTTAATTTCCCATTTGATATCATCATGGTTCCCATGCAGATCATGATTTTCCTGTTCACGCTTTATTTCTTTGTCATCGGTTTCTGTGGCATGTGGCGGCGTGGTGAGACGAAGATCAAGACCCCGAAGAAGACGTTTGCGCTGATTGTGGCAGCGCACAACGAGCATGCTGTCATCGGGCAGCTGGTCGAGAATCTGCAGAGCCTCAACTATCCGAAGGATATGTATGATATCCATGTGATTGCGGATAACTGCACCGATAACACGGCAGAGATTGCCGCAAATGCCGGTGCAATCGTCCATGCGCGCACGCATCCGACGAAGAAGTCGAAGGGCTATGCGCTCGAGTGGATGTTTGACCGTCTGTTCAAGATGGAAAAACAGTACGACGCGGTCTGCGTATTCGATGCGGATAACCTCGTGCATCCGCAGTTCCTCATGGAGATGAATAACCGTCTCTGCAAAGGCGATAAGGTCATCCAGGGCTATATGGATGCCAAGAATCCGTACGATACCTGGGTCGCAGGCACGTTTGCGATCGCTTTCTGGGTCATTTGCTACATTTCGCATCTGGCGAAATCCAACATTGGCCTGTCGGCCTGCCTTGGCGGCACGGGCATGTGCTTTTCCGCCGATATCCTTAAAGAGCATGGCTGGAATGCAACCTGCCTGACGGAGGATATGGAGTTCACGATGAAGTGCATGGCGCAGGGCATCAAGACGAGTTGGGCGCATGACGCCATCATCTATGACGAGAAGCCGCTTACGTTCAAGCAGTCCTGGAATCAGCGCAAGCGCTGGGCACAGGGCCAGTTCGATGTCGGCAACCGCTTCATCCCGAAGATGCTCAAAGCGGGCTGGAAGCACAAGGACATCCGCATGTGGGATGAGTGCATCTACCTCATGCAGCCGCATTTTTTGATGATTTCGACGTTCTTTGTCATCATCAGCTATGTGCAGCTCGCCTTCCCGCCGTTCTATACGAACATCTATAACTTCATGCCGTCGCAGATCATGACGGCTATCATGCTCGGCCAGTACATCCTGCCGATGATTATCCTCATCAAGATTCGGGCCAAATGGAAGTCCTGGCTGTACATGCTGCTCTATCCGGTATTCATCTATTCGTGGATTCCCATCATTTTCCTGGGATTCATCAACCGCAACAATCACGAGTGGAGCCATACGCAGCATACGCGGGCGATGAGCATGAGTGACATCGTCGGCAACGTGAAGAATACGAAATCGATTGACCAGTAAAATAGGCTAGGAGACAGCAAATTGACGTGTCAGCTTTGACCGGCCAATTTGCTGTTTTTGCTTGACTTGTCAAAAAGCCCGGCAGGAAGGTTGCGGCTGGGCAGCGAATAAAGCGTGTAAAGAGAAAGGGGTATTATGATCAGGGAGCGGAAAAATATGTATTACGATGAAGAGACGAAAGTCTATCAAGATGACAAGGGGATCTTTATCCAGCGCAAGCGGCTTGATGATACGGGGAAATACGTCTATGCCGGTGATACGCCGGTTTGCCGCTTTGCGCTTGATGAGCAGTGGGCGATTCTCGTGCGCTGCGAGATCCAGGAGAATTGCTTTTCCATCCAGCTGCTGAAGGGCAAGGAGATCCATCATTCCGCTCGTGCGGAAACGCTGGATATGCTGAACGATTTCCTGATTCCGTGGTGTGTCCATGCCTATTACAACCAGAAGGTATTGGAAGCGCGGCAACAGTATCACGGCTTTTTCGTCGGCATCGAGGAAGCCAACGATGGCATGGTCTTCTTCACCGCCTGCTTGATCATCATCGTCATCGGCAACTACTTTGGCGGCATCGTGGGCGTGCTGATCGGCATTGCGCTGGCTATCGCCATCATGAACGTCGTCGGCTCGCGGGTCATCAAATACTCGGAGGCAGCAGGCTACTACAGGGCCAAGGCCGAAAATGTCGCGCGCCGCTATGATTTAAACGGCGCCAAAGATGATGTGCAGCAAGCGGCTGTCATGGATGCCAATCCGGCACAGCCGGCAGAAGATGCAATGGCGGAACCATCTGCGGAAGAGAACTGAGCCGGCAGCGTTTTTCTGCGTTGAAATGCCAAGCGGAAGTTTTGTCTGCGGCAAGATAGGAACAACGGCGTTATAATATATTTTTGTTTGTTAGACGAGGAGTGAGTTTTTTATATGTATACGTTAAAAGTTGAAGGTGCTTTTGAAGCTGCCCATATGGTCAATGGCTATCCGGGCAAATGTGCACGGCTGCATGGCCATAACTGGGTGGTCGAGGCTGTGGTAAAGGGCCGTGAGCTTGATGAGCTCGGCATGCTCGTGGATTTCAAGGTCATCAAAAAGGCGCTCAAGGAGACACTCGAGCGCTATGACCATCGCTATCTCAATGAGCTGGAGCCGTTTGCCGGCGGCGTGAATCCGACGGCAGAAAACCTGGCCCGCATCATCTTCGAGGAGCTGGCAGGGCATGAATGCTTTGTGCGTGATAGCGAGCTTCATGCGATCACGGTTTTCGAGTCGCCGAAATCCAGCGTCACCTATACGAAGGACTGAGCCATGAAAGAGAATCTGATTGAAATTTTCTCGTCCATCCAGGGCGAGGGTAAATACGTCGGCTGCCGCCAGGTATTTGTGCGGTTCGAGGGCTGCAACCTCGACTGCCGCTACTGCGATACGGAAAATACGCCGGGCAGCCATGCGCAGTGCGAGGTCGAGACCTATGCAGGCAGCCGTGAATTCGCGAAGCTGCCCAATCCGCGCTCGGTGGAGCAGGTGGCAATCGAAATCAACCGCCTGTGCCAGGAAGTCCCGCATCAGGCCGTGAGCTTTACGGGCGGAGAACCGCTGCTGCATGCCGCCTTCATCCGCGAATTGGCAAAAAAAATAACGGTGCCGGTGTTCCTTGAAACGAACGGCACCCTGCCCGAGCAGCTCGCAGATATCCTCGATGCAGTCGACATCATCAGCATGGACATCAAGCTGCCGAGCATCATCCGCAAACCGCAGTGGGAAGCGCATAAGCGCTTCATCGAAGTGGCCAAAGCGAAAGACCTGTATATAAAGCTGGTCGTGGGCGAGGAAACCACGGAAGAAGAATTCCGCCAGGCAATCGACCTCGTGGCGGACACCGCACCGGAAACACTCTTCATCATCCAGCCCGTGACCCCCTACGGCGGCTGCAAAGCCGCCAGCCCCGAAAAGATCCTCATCTGCCAGAACTACGCCCTGTCCAAGCTCAAGGACGTCCGCGTAATCCCGCAGACCCATAAAATGATCGGGCAAATTTGATTGCCGATCCTGCATAAAGCAATACGAATACATGACAAAGGAGCGCTAGAATAATACTAGTGCTCCTTTGTTGTCGTAGGCACAGCTGCTTATTAGAGGTTGCGGCAAGATATAGTATAGCACAAATCCAGCAGGGCAGCGTCATGCTGGCCATAGATAACCATATCGTTGATTAACGCCTTTTTCGTGTCTATGGTTAAGGATGACAAACCTTACAGGCTGCATACCCATCATTTACTGCTGCCTCCCGGGAACTGTACGGAATGAAATTTTCCGGGTGCTTGATGGTGCGGCAGGTGCTGTAATGGAACTTCATGGAACGTGGATTGGCCAGATAATCCGTGGCCATGGCAGGCGTAGCCACCATCAGCGAAAAGGCCGCCAAGGTGGCTAAAGCAATTTTCTTTACCAATGTAAACTCCCCCCTTAAATATCCCGATTTCCTACATTTTATATGTATAGTATGTTCGCGGTTTTTGTGGGAAATCCTCTTTCGTGTCGGTGCTGACGTGGACGGCGCAGCTGTCCACCAAAGCAGAGAACGTCGCCTGGGCGGGTAACACCCCAAAATATCAAAAAAATTGACTTGTCAACTTGACAAGTCAATTGTAAACAACCTTTCCTGATATCTCAAAAGTAGGGGCACTGTAGGGCCACCAGCCTCTACAATGGTAAGAAATTATACTAACTTATGAAATCGGAAAAACGCCGCAACCCTTATGTATCAAGGGTTTTCAGAGTTTATACTAAATTATGAGAGTAGCAATATAAAATGATTGGGCAGATTTGATTGCCGATCCTGCATAAAGCAATACGAATACATGACAAAGGAGCGCTAGAATAACGACCAGTTAAGCCGCGCCGTGGCCATCAACATTTTGGGTTTTAACCGGTTTGACGCGGGTAAATACCCGAATATGCACAGCTGCTTTGGCATTTATGACATCAAAACCGGCTGCCAGCTGACGGATAAGTTGGAGATACATTGCCTTGAACTGCCGAAATTCAAGGCCAGCGAGGCCGCAATCCAAGAGGCAATGGAGGTGGAAGATGTGTTCACCAAGGACGAAGTGGCTAAATGGTCTTATGAAAAGGCAGAAAAATTCCGCCGTGACCAGGCGGCGCGGTTGAAATATGCCCGTACCGAAATGATAAAAAATCCATTACCATACTGAAAAAACTCAAACTCAGCAAAGATTTGGCTACTCAGCAGATTATAGAAACATTTTTGCTCTCCAGCGAGGAGGCAGATGTTTTAATCGATAGCTGTTGGTAAGGAAGCGGCAAACTGATAATACGAAAAACGCTAAGTGGGCGGTTGACCAGTCAAAGGCCAGCCGCCTATTTCTTTGCCCGCCCTGCGGCATCCCTGCTTTGGTGGACGATGGCACCCACGACGACCTTTGAACCGCCACGGACGCCTGCGTCCACGTCGCAGGGGGATATCGCGCCCCGACCTTCCTCTCTCCGGCACTCAGTCACTACGCCGGACAGACCGACCCCGGGCACAACGAGCAACTGGCAACGGGGGTCCACTGGCTTAGGTGGACAGCTGCGCCGTCCACCTAAGCCAGAGACACAAACGCATTTGACCAGTCAATCTTGAAATCGGTCAATTCTATGCAAAAGCCACTGTGCAGGGGGCAGCTTTCGGGACGCGCGGACGCACCTCCCGCTCGTAACAATCCGGCATCCGCAGGCCGTGCCCTTGTCGTGCATCCGTGGCAGCAAGGCGGGCGGCACTGAGGGCAGGGAGCCGTCTCTGCACATGGACGCATCCGCGTCCATTCTCCGCCCCATTTCCCCCTACGGCCCCGACCAGCAGGGCCTACCCTCTTTCCCTTGAATGTCTGCCCTGCGGTGCTGTAGCTCCTCGGTCAGACGGGGAATAATATGCTGCGGGATAGGGGGACAGGGGGCTCGGCAGCCCTCCCTGCGGTCGGGACGACTACGGCGGCCAGCGAGAGCGGAGCAGGATAACTCGCGCCACCGTACTCCCTGCCCTCAGTGCCGCTTCGTGGTCAGAAGGGCTGGTGGAAGCCTGCTAGTCGTTACTGCTTAATCCCACCCATGGCGGCGTCCCGCTGCTTTGGTGGATAGATAAACTGTCCACGTTGCAGAAGAACACCGCCCCGCCCTTGATAAAAGGCCATGAATTGCAGAGAAGGAGGGGGTGGCGGACTGTCTGCCTCCATTTCTGCGGCCTTTCAGTCGTCAGTCTCACGCGCCCGACGGGTGCTCAAGTCTTCGAACTATTTCCGCCGGGGTGTGAATCTTCCTCCTTGCAGCACTTAGTCACTGCGCCAGACAGACCGCCGCCGGCACAACCTGTCACTGGTTACGGGTGTCCGATTGCTCGAGGGACAGGCTGGCCTGTCCACTTCGCATCCGACACTGGGGCACGAAAAAACGGTATTGCATAAACTTTTCACCCATTTTTACTTAAGAACCTAAAGATAATCATCGATATAATGAATAGGATTTTTTGAAAAGATACTCCTTACTATAATCAATAATTATCTAATTAGGAGATTAACATGGATATAGTAAATAAGAAAAATGTACTAATAGTCATAGCTGTCATTTTTTTAATTACAGTTGCTACTGTTGGAGGAATATTTGGTGCAAAATATGCACATGAATTATTAACCCCAACACAAAACGAAGGGATACAATCATCTAACAAAGAAAATGAAAGCAAAATCAGTTCCAATGATGATGAAAATTTATATAAAGAAATTATTAAAGATTTAGACGAAAAAGATTATGATAGTGCATATAAAAAGTTGTTAATACTCAAAGAGAATAAACCAACTTCTGATAAAATTAAAAACCTAGATGAGATATATTATTACACGAAAGCAAAACTATATATAAAAGATAACAACATGCTTTCCGCAAAGGAAATAATATCAAAAATTAAAGATGATTATACTGGTTTATTCAGCAAGGAGATTTTAGAAATAAAAAAAGGATTTACTAATAATGTAACGCTAGAAAGGAACAATAATTCGAGCAAGGTGGCAGACTCACAGAAAATACTATTAACCCAAAAAGAAAATATACGCGTAAGAATGAATAATCAAATTGCCAACATACGCGATAAACAAACAAGAGAAGATATAGCTTATAAAGAAGGTTTTTTATCAATAAAACAATATTTCACTAACAAAGCCCAAAATGAAGTTGACATCCAACGGATAAAACTTAATGCTGCTAATGAGGAAATTGAGGCTATAAAAAACACTTCATTTAGTTCAGCAGAAGAAAAGGAAATCGAACAAGACACTGCTATGGCTAAGAAAAACCGCATCGAACAAGAATTACAACACGCGTACAAAGCAAAAGAAGAAGTTGCAAATGTAAATGCATCTTTCGATAGAGCTATGGAGCAGTGGCGACAAAAGGCACAACTCCGCTCTGCCGACTAGCATCCGGAGGTAATATGCGATGAGAAATATTAAGTTTACATTTTACTTCATATTGTTCTATATACTCCATCCATATCATCAGCGGAGCCGGATGATGCTATGAAGATTGGAGAAAACTATTATTGGCACGGAAATAAAAATTATATTTGTTTACCAGACTCTGGAGCTGATAATCAAAAATACATCGTTGCCGATTTATCCTCAATCGTTATAAAAGAAAATAATATGGATAAAATAGAAATAGCTCTGCTACGTCATTATATAAGTAGAGATGATAAAGTATTCAATAGTTAAATAGCAAAAATCATTCAATACAAGAATGATGAGAATAATGGTATAATTTACTTTGGAGGAGCCAAAATAAACATATTTGTTAGTAAACATTTGCACCATTTTTGGAAAGAACTTTCCCATAGGACTAACCATGTTATAAGTATAGATGACTTATATGGTGGTCATGTTTTGGAAAACAATGGAAATGTTTATGTCATTCCAAGAATTTCTAGCCTTGACGGTTATCGAAATACTTTAATTATAAAAGAAATAAATATTCCTTTATCAATTAAGAATGCCTTGAATGCTAATAGAATAATCATGGTGAATTTCGTAATTTGGAATGATGCATATGCAGCTGTATCAACTGGAGAAAGTAGCGCATTTGTTCAAAGTGTTTACGGTGATTGGTTGTATGTTGATGATATATCTAGTTACATTAACACGGGATATTCTGAACAAACATTAAAATTAGGGTCTTACCATGTTATGTTACCAGTTTTGAATTTCGCTCTATCATATTTGTTAAACAACAGACAAATATATAACTATTGATAATAAAAGGAGGTGCTAATTATGAAAAGAATATTTTTGTTAAATTTTTTAATTATCATGAGTGCCTTTATATGCAACACTGTATATGCTGGAGATATGCCGTTATCCAACCAAAGTGGAAGGCAGATAGCTTCTTTATTAAACTCAGTAGAAATCCAAAGTAAATTAAGCAGAAAACTTGGAAGATTATCCAATTATTCATTTATGAAATCTGAAAATGGTAAGAATGTATATAAAGCAGTTATTGATGGTGGCACACCGGTCAATGGTACATTTATATTTGAAGAAGATATGAATGGTAGATTATATGATATAGCTTGTATTTACAATATAAATGATATTGGCATGCGAGATAAATGTATGGGTATTATAGCATTCTATCTTGCATGTGCAGGTGTAGATATTAAAACAATATCCAGCTTAGTCGATAATCTTAAGTTTTCTAATAAGGTTGCAGGTAGTCAAGTATATGTTCCTTCGTTAGGAGGATTTTTAACTATGGCAGGAGGATTAATGCCTGAATTACCCCAAAATATAGTAATGGGTTTCAGCCTAACCAGTTATCGTTTTCAGTAATGCACTATATATAATGAAAGGAGTCGCTTTATTATGTTGAAAAAAGTATTAGTATCGTTATTTGTGCTGGGGGGATTATTTTTAGGTATTATAGGTACAGAAAAAATAGTCACACCAATAGCACAAGCATCTGGTGCTATGGTTTATCACGATTCTGATTTCTTAGTAACAGTGGAAAAAGTTTATAGAAAGTCCGATGCTAATATTGATACAGATGTTACCTTTATGATTCATAGCGAATTTTCTGTTAAAGAAACTCATTATGAATTTCTCAAAAAGGATGGTACTTGGCTGTTTCGTACACATTTAGTAACGTATGGTCATTGGGCACCGGTATCTCGTGATAATATAGCACAAGCTATTTTTGATTATGCCTATTATAATTCTTAAAGAATTTTTGACGGTGAACATCGCCATATAATTTGAAATATCTAGCCAAATCTTTTCAATATGAGAATGCCTAAATTCTAAGCGGGCGGCTTGACCAGTCAGATTGACCAGTCAGCCGCCCGCCTTATGTCATTTTTCCAGCCGCCTAAGTTCCTGTATCAGCTCGCCCAGCTTGTCTGTGAACTTATCCATGGACTTCTGGAAGCTGGTCAAAAGATAAAAGGTCACCACAATGGGGAAGCCTACAGCGGAAACGGCGGTGAGGATTGTTTGTTTCGTAATCGCGCCTCCTTATGGCAGGGCCTGCTCATCCACAATGCGCAGATAGGCTTTCTTATAGCCTGTGGCCTTGGCTCCATTTTCCGACATGAGGCAGCGGCGCTTCAACAGTTCAAACATAGCCGAATAAACCTCATTTTCCGTCAGGTCTTTGCGCGGGTGGGGATGTAAAGGTTCATGGTTTTGCCGTCATCCAGCCAAAGAATAATAATCAGCGTCTTTTCCACGGGGCAGCCCTCCTTATTCAGTCAAATCGCAGTTGTCGTAGCGGTCAATGCTGTACAGGGGAAGTGTCTGCAAATCCGCAAGGGTCTGGGCGGTAAAGAACAGGTCTTCGTCGGTGGCAGCAGGATTGACCTTTAGGTTGATGTATTTGCAGTGCACCTTGTCATAATCATAACTAAACTCACAGCCAATCCGCAGGTTAGTGGTCTGATTTACACGCATTTTCGCCCCTCCTTATATAGTAAAGAGGCCGCCAGTTACCCCAGCGGCCTCCTTTCCCAGTTCCATAGAGCGGTCAATTACTCCAGTTCCTTCTCCTCAATGGTGCGGACGTAAGCCCGTTTGAAGCCGTTTACCGGGTTGCCGGAAGAAAGGACGCCCTTCTTGGTCGCGATTTCCTCCGCAGCCGTGACCACATCCGCCTTAGTGATGTCTTCGCGCGGGTCGGGGATGGAAATGGTGGTGTTCTTGCTGTTTTCCACCGTGAACTCAATCAAAAGCGTTTCTTTCATGGTCTAGCTCTTCCTTAGTGTTCTTCTGCCAGCGAACTTGCGTCAATGCGGCCGATGCCGTCTGTGGGATACTTCTGCAAGTTGCTGAGTTTTCTCCCGATGGAAAGAATGTCGCCGTCTTCCAGTTCGGGATTGACGGAAAGATTGACGTAATCATGGGTGTCTTTGCCTGTGCTGGACGTGCCCTTTACACGGGTGATTTTCAGGAAAGATGCTTTACAGTTCTTATATTATGGAGTTGACCGGTCAAATGCAAGCCTCTCATACTAGAAATTTGCTGAAAAATATCCCGTTTCATGGTATAATCCAATTAGAAGCCCAAAGGAGGGCGTTTACCATGACATACCCAAAAGACCTTCTCAAGCAGGCTATTGAAAACGATATCGCCAACAAGAAATACAATCCCATGAACGATGTCCTGTTCAAGTTCATCTTCGGCAAGGATGAGCGGAAGCAGGTCACCATCGACTTTCTCAACGCTGTCCTTGACCGGCATGAGGCCAAGGCCATAAAGGACATTCAATTCCAAAACAGCGAAATGGTCCCGCTCTATGATGACGACAAGCTCACCCGTCTGGACATTTTCTGCGTCACCGAGGACGGCACACAGATTGATGTGGAAGTCCAGATTGTGGACAAGAAAAACATGGAACGCCGCACCCTTTACTATTGGTCGCAGATGTACCTGATGAACCTCGCCAAGGGTGGAAAGTATCAGAATTTGAAAACGTCCATCACCATCAACATCCTGCGCTACACGATTTTCCCCGGCGAGCCGGCGCACTCCATGTACAGCATTTATAACAAGAAAACCGGCCGCCGCTTGAACGAAGACATGGAACTGCATTTCCTCGAAGTCCCCAAGTTCCAGAAAAAGCCCGTCAGCGAAATGACCAGTGTGGAGCGCTGGCTGGCTTACTTCTCCAACAAATTGGATGCCAAAGAAATGGAGGAACTGGCTATGAATGAAGTTGCTATTCAGACTGCGCTGGACGCAACCGCTATATTTATGCAGAACCGGCAGGAACGCCTCGACTACCTGAACCGCGAAATGGCCATCATGGACTATGAATCCGATAAAGATGCCTGGATTGAAGAAGGCAAAAATGAAGGCGAAAGCAATATGATTACAGCAATTAAAATGATAAAAGAGAACAGACCATTAGCTGAAATTAGCGAAAAAACTGGGCTTACCGAACAGCGCCTTAACGAATTAAAGTCTATGTTATGAAAAAATCTAATCCTGCCCCAAAGGTCTCGAATCCTCATTTTTAAGGATTTGAGGCCTTTTTGTATTCGTGCCCCCGTGTCCGTGCTGACGTGGACGGCGTAGCTGTCCACCAAAAGCAACGGACACGCGTTGCCTGTAACCGCTTGTGCCCGGGGCGGTCTGTCTGACGGAATGACTAAGTGCTGCAAGGAGGAAAACTCCTACCTATGCGGAAATAGGACGAAGATCTGAGTCCCCGCATAGGCAGGAGCTTGACGATTGGAAAGCCGCAGGAATGAAGTCAGACTGTCCGCCCCGGATTGACGGGGGGGTAACACCCCAAAATATCAAAAAAATTGACTTGTCAACTTGACAAGTCAATTGTAAACAACCTTTCCTGATACCCAAAAAGTAGGGCCACCAGCCTCTACAATGGTAAGAAATTATACTAACTTATGAAATTGGAAAAACGCCGCAACCCTTATGTATCAAGGGGGTTCAGAGTTTATACTAAATTGTGAGAGTAGCAATATAAAATGATTGGGCAGATTTGATTGCCGATCCTGCATAAAGCAATACGAATACATGACAAAGGAGCGCTAGAATAACGACCAGTTAAGCCGCATCGTGGCCATCAACATTTTGGGTTTTAACCGGTTTGACGCGGGTAAATACCCGGATATGCACAGCTGCTTTGGCATTTATGACGTCAAAACCGGCTGCCAGCTGACGGATAAACTGGAGATACATTGCCTTGAACTACCGAAATTCAAGGCCAGCGAGGTCGCAATCCAAGAGGCAATGGAGGTGGAAGACGTGTTCACCAAGGACGAAGTGGCCAAGGCCAGCAAAGGCACCATGGAGGTTTCCGTGTTGCCTTTTTGTATTGCTTTTCTGTGAGCAGCTGCGGATCGTTTTTCATCCCTTTGACATGTCAAAAAGTTTCGGAAGCGATGTTTTTTGCTTGTGGATAAATCTGTGGATTTCCTGTGCGTAATTTGTGTATAGTTTTTTGTCCGGTTTGGTTTGCGGGCAGGTATGCTGGAAAGGTTTCGGGTCTTTCTGCGGATATATCAGGCCCGCAAGGGGGCTGTCCTTCCTTGTGCCTGCTGGAGCTGCGACGGCTCTAATACATAGATAAGACAAAGATAAATACTTTCTTTAGTAGTACGGGGGCATTTTTTTCCAGCATGTCCTCGATGAGGGCCAGAACGATCCGCTGGCTTTTTTCGGGCAGGCTTTGCATGCGCTCAACCAGCCGCTCCGTGGCATCCTGTTTGGAGATGCCAAGCAGGTAGTCAGCGCTGACGCCAAAGAATCCGGCAAGGACAGGGATTTGTGCCAAAGGTGGCAGGGCCCGGCCCTGTTCCCAGTTGGAATAGGAGGGAACTGAGTTTTTCAGAAGGCACGGCAACAATTACGGGAGCAGATGAAGTCGAAAGCTATATTTTGCTATGTATGCAAGAATCGCCATGGCAGTTCGAGCTTATGGATCATGGTGCGGGTATCGGTTCGCGGTGCCTTGCGTACATAGCACCTGAGAGACAGTTCATGTCGATGGAGAATGAAGGGGATCGTTATGACGGGATTGACAAGTCAGAAAGCAGAAAAGCAGAGTGCCATCATTGAGGTGCGGTTCAACAGCCTGCAGATGCTGGCAATCGACAGGGCCTTGGGGAAGGCCGCAGGGTGTTTTCCGATGGCGCAGGAATGGTATCAGCTGAATCTCGCGCATCATGCAGAGCTTGTCCGGGGACGGTCGGTGCTGCTGACGTTTCCGGCACAGCTCGGGGTGATGCCACGGCTGCATGGTCAGCTGCCCGATTGTCATGCCGAGTGGCTGCCGGTAATCATCAAGGCACTGCGGGCGCATAGGGGGACAATCCTGCTCGCTGAGGTCATGACAGGACTGTATGAGGCGGTTGCCTGGGGCTTTGCCCAGGAGCTCTATGCGCTGGACGGGATATTCGATGTGGCGACTATGGCAGGGCGCCAGCGGCTTTTGGCCCGCCGCAGCGTGATGGAGCGCCTGCACGGACTGCCGTCTGCGTATTCGGATGTGCAGGCGGCGCTGGAGGCGATGCGTCATGGATGCTAAATTGACGGATAAAGCGGAAAGACTCTATGCGTGCATCCAAAAGAAAGGCGGCGGCGCCATCGAAGAATGGTGGCTGCGCGACCAGACGGGCCTTTCGCATGGCTCGTTCTGCGCCGCCCGCAAGGAGCTCGTGGCGGCAGGGCTCTTGGTGCTGGGCAAGGATATCCGCAAGACGACGTATGAAGTGCGGGATTTGACCGCTAAGAAGGCAGAGGGGGCGGATTTGACTTGTCAGACAGGGGAAAAGGATGTGCTGACAAATCAGTCGGAGGCACGTGATGCTTTGACAAGTCAAAAACAGGACACGCAGGAAAAGGCGCAGGCGGCAGAGCATTTGCCGCCCGCTGCGCCTGCTGAAAGGGGGCCCTGCGTTGCTTTTTCGGAGCCGGTGCGGCAGGCAGACGGTCTTTCTGTGGAAACCGTGCAGGGGCCTGAGACAAAACAAGCGGCAAGGAGCGGTGATTTCTTTTTTGCCACGCCGATGCCTCATGTAGCAGGGACGTTCTTTGACTTTGACGAGTGGACGGATGCGCTGATGAACGCGCTGGGAGACTGCCTCGATATCAGCGAAAGCCTCGTGGAGGAGGGCACGTACACAGTCTATTCCCATGTTTTTGAGAGTGAGGACACCTATCATACGGAAACGACAAGTGAGGGCTTTATCGTGAACTGAGGGGGAAGAATATGCGTGTGTTTATCAATCCCGGCCATGCGCTGGGCGGTAATCCCGATCCTGGCTGCGTTAATCCTGCCCTTCATTTGCGCGAGTGCGATCTGACTATAACCTATGGCAGCCTTTGCGGTAAATATCTGGAGGCCGCAGGCTGTGAGGTAAGGCTCTTGCAGAGCCATAATCTGGCCGGTGAAAGCCCTGGGTATCCCTGTGTCGTGGAGGCGGCCAATGCGTGGGAAGCGGATGTTTTTGTCAGCATCCACGTCAACGCGGGCGGCGGCCGCGGCGTCATGGAGCACCCGACCTTCAGCGTGCTTCGCAATACCAACATGCCCGCCGTCCTCGTCGAAACGGGCTTTATCGACAGTGACGACGTAGGCGTGCTCACCCTGCACGGCGATGAAATCGCAAGGGCGCTGGCTAGAGGGGTTACGGATTATTGGAAAACGATATAAAAGTAAGCGGACGTCTGACAAAAAACATTGTCAGATGTCCGCTTTATTATTATATAGCGAGCCTTAACATAGTAAACTAATCGAATTTAATATATACTCTTTAGTTGAAGCCTGTATCGTAGCATGTTTTAGCATTACAGCATTTTCATTTTCTAGTATATCGTCTTTTGAAAATGCGCTTATGTCGTGCCTCCATACGAATGAATATAATTGTCTTAGCATTTGGAGTACTTCACCGGGAGAGTCTTCATAACCAGTATAATAAGGTGCCTGCACAAATAATCTTGTGATATATTTTAAATCTATATTTTCCTTGAAGAAATCAACGAATTCGGTACAACTATCACCATTGATGAATTTCTGATAAGCATCTGCATCTTTCATTTTTAAACCGATCATATACGGAATCATAATCTGATTGCAAATATTTATGCCGGTATAATATTCTTTATCAAAATTTCTTTTCAGCCATTCACACCACTTTATATAACGATGTTTTTCACGGAGTTCAAAAGAAAAATAATCCATCACAGCATTAACGACCGTTTTTCTTGCGATATATTCATCATCGTATTTTAAGATATGATTTAAAAAGTCTTTTGATATGGTTTGTAAGGAAAGTCTAACATCAAAGAATCGATCTAAATAACTGGTGGCAGAAAATTCACTGCCATAAAACTTCTTGATTGTATGATGTAGTTCTTGAAGATTGACACTTAAAACAAATATAACATGAGGGTTGTCGACATAATGCTTGATGCGTTCCAGTAGTTTTATCGCAAAATCAGGACTGCATCGGTCAAGTTCATCTATAAACAAAACAATCTTCATTGGAGTATTATCGTCTAAATGAAGTGCGTTACGTTGACTTTCTATAATACTCTCAAATGTTTTTTGTATTTCTTTTTGAGTTTTTTCGCGTGCTTGGAAATAGGCGAATAATTCTGTAGGAGCGTTTATGTTATTGGATAATTTTGATACAGGTATTTTTGTTACCCACTCGGCGATAGTTTCGATTAATTTCTTGTAATCCGTTTTTTCAAAGCCGTTGTCAATAGAGTGTTTTGCGGCTTCTGATACTGTGTAGACCACAGAAAAAAGTGGATCGACGCTATCATCATTTTTCCAGGCATCATAGTAAATAGGGATTAAATGTTTTAATTGTTCTTCATCTAGTTGCTGATTAAATCTTGCTAAAAAAGAGTGGGCACCAATACTTTCTTGTTCTATTACATGTTGAGCTTGTTTAACGAAAAAAGTTTTACCGCTCCCCCAGGGACTGTCAAGTGCAATACAAACATTGCCTGGTGAATTCACTAGACCTTGAATGAAATTGATTAATGTATTATGTCGGTTCAATTCATCATTTTGAAGGGATTTTTCGATATTTTCATCTGTGGCATCTATGATTGTTCTCTCAAATTTTACTTTAGTAGGCATTGTACGGTAACTCCTTTTGGATAGGCTTGTTTATGAAATTATAACTCGATTCCCTTTGAATGGTCAACCCGGTAAACTATCCTCATAAGCAAGGATAATACTAGCAGCAGAGTGCTACCTGTCTACCGGGGGTTAATTCTATAATAGTGTTCTTGATTTGTTGAACTGTCTGCATTTTTGTATTTATGAGATAATCCTTGCAGTTGGATACGATTGTGATTAAACTATATATGTATGTAAATTGTGACAATGGAGGGGATAGCGTGCGCTATGATGATACAGATCCAATAGATATCGAACGATATGGCAAGGAAATGCTGGGGATGAGTTTCCGCGAAATATTCGAACGGGCAGTAGCGGAAGGGAATCCATTGGTAACGGACAAGAAGTATATGGACATCCATGCAGACAAGAATTTCAAGGGTGGCATGGGAAACTTGGTCGAGGAATGTTGGTTTGAATACAAGGCAAACAGCAATCCAGAACCGGATTTCGAGAAGGCGGGTGTCGAGCTGAAGGTCACACCATACAAGGCTGTCAAGAAAGGATTTTCAGCGAAAGAACGCTTAGTCTTGACGATGATTGACTATATGGAAGTGTACAAGGAGAAGGACTTGCTGACCAGTCATTTGTGGAAAAAGCTAGGATGCATCCTGCTGGCTTGGTACCTTCATAAAGATGGGCAGAATGACATTGACAGCACGGTGGACTTCGTACAGTTGTTCACGCCGCCGGAGGAGGATTTAGAGATTATCAAGGCGGACTATCGCAAGATTATTGCTAAGATTGAGGCTGGAAAAGCAGATGAACTGTCCGAAGGAGACACCACCTATCTTGGTGCGTGTACGAAGGGGGCTTCGGCTAAGTCGGTTCGCAAGCAGCCATTCAGCGACAAAGTAGCTAAGCAGCGAGCTTTCTCGCTCAAGAGTGGCTATATGACTTATTTGCTCAATCACTATATCATTCCGAAAATCCCTACTTATCTCTATGGAACAGAGGAGGGATGTGAGTTTGTCGCTGAGAATGCTGGATTCCGTGATTATGAGCGGCATTTTGAGGTAGAGTCAATCGTTGACTCGAATGAAATCGTTCCTGATTTCGAGGATTATGTCCAGCAAAAAATCAAAGTATATGTCGGTTGGACGGAACAGGAACTTGCTTTGCATTTTGGCTTGGCGACAACCGCAAAGAATCGCTATGCGATTTTGGCGTATCGGATGCTTGGTATCAAGGGGAATATGGCAGAAGAGTTCCTGAAAGCCAATATTAAGGTTAAGGCATTGCGCCTCCAGAAAAATGGGACAATCCGTGAGAAGATGGACTTTCCAGCGTTCAGTTTCCAGCAATTGGCGCGGACGGAATGGGAAGATAGTGTATTCGGTAATTATCTCCATGACCAAAGATTTTTCTTTGTGCTCTATCAGGAAGATGAAGATGGCAGTTATCGTTTGAAGGGAAGCTGTTTTTGGAATATGCCCTATCAGGATATTGAAGGGCCTGTACGTGAGGTTTGGGAACGGACTCGTGATATTTTCCGCAATGGCGGGCTGGTACTTGATATCGATATGCATGGTATCGTCCATAACAACCTGCCGAAGGCTAGTGAGAGTCCTATTGCGCATGTCCGCCCGCATGGCAGGAACCGTGATGACATGGCACCGCTGCCGGAAGGAACGACGCTTACGATTCGCAGCAATGCGGCATCTCTTCATTGGCCGGATGTGACAATGTTCACCAAACAATGTTTCTGGCTTGATACGAGGTATGTTTTGAAGCAGCTAGCTATCAGATGAAGAGTTGCAATGTCGGGGCATATCAATAATGGCTTTGTAGATTTAGCTTCAGACATTGCTGGTCGGGGACTGGCTGAGCATAGGTGCGGATATAAAAAATCCCCAAGAGCATTTCCTGGGGATGAGTTTATTCGTTGTCGATGATGTCGTTGAGGGTATGCCCCATCTTTTCAACGCAATTGGTAACGAGGGCATTGCCCATACAGAAGTATTGGAAGCGCTCGCTCATGCCGGTGTCTGTCCAATGTTCAGGGAACCCTTGGATTTTGTTGGTTTCGTTTGGTGTGAGCAGCCGTAGCCTGCCAGTATCGAGATCTTTGACAACATGGGTGCTGCGATTGGTGGTAGCTTCGCTCGTTAGCATTGTGCGGGCGGGTTTATCTACTGGGTCGGGGAAGGCGATGGGGCCTTCCGAGAAAATGTATCTATGGCCGGTACGAGACACCCGTTCGATTTTTTTTGCACCTTTCAGGTAGGTCCATTTCTCTAAATCTTTGCCGAGATAATATTTCTCGTCCACGTCGTGATCCATGATGTCGGCAAGGACTTTGTGCGGTCCGTGGTAGCTTGGTACAGCTTTTGTGGTAGCGATATGGCCATCAGACATGTAACCTGCTGTTTCGAACGGGAACGAGAAATCTTGCGTGATTTCATAGAGATCTTGCGAGGGGAGGTCACGCTCGACTACTGCCGGACATTTTTCAATTGGGAATGTCCGTGCAAAGAAACCCTCTTGATTGATGACTGCAAGTGAATCATGTTCCGTCATCTCCTGTCCATAGCGGGTATCGTTGCGATAAGCGAAGATGAATGTCCGGCGCCGACGCTGGACGAAACCATAGTCGGCAGCATTGACGACGCGCCATTCTACACTGTACCCGAACTCCCAGAAGGAGGCCAGGATTATGCCGAAGTCACGGCCACGCTTGCTGGCTGGTGATTTGAGCAGGCGGTCAACATTCTCGAGTAAGACGAAGGGAGGGCGCTTGACTTCGAGTATATCACGGATCTGCCACCAGAGAACGCCTTTTTTACCTTCGATACCTTTTGCACCTGTACGGGCAACGGAATAGTCCTGACAGGGGAAACCGCCAACCAGTAATGTATGATTCGGGATGATTGACTTGTCAATCGTCCCGATGTCTTCGTTTACATAGATGTCTTTCTTGCCGAAATGTGCGCAATAGCAGTCGAAGGCATCCTGGCGGGTACGGCTTGGCTCCCATTGGTTGGCCCAGACTGTGTCCCATTCCCTAGAGGAACGTTCGAGCCCGACGCGGAAACCACCGACACCGGCAAAGAGCTCGCATAAGGTTTTATCCATAATCTATAGTTTCTCCTTGTTGTTAGTACGATCGTTCTGTTAGTTATTATAACACAAAACCTATTTTCGATCAAGAAAGATTTTTTGTCAAGCAATTTTTGAAGAATGTTGAAGAGCCATCGTTATGGCCGATTTGTCTCGGAGGGTAAATGGATGGAAATCATACCAAGGTATCTCTATGTGTATAAATCTTTTGATGATACTGGTTATTGGAAGGATATACTTATCAATAAAAGATTGTATATGGCCAGGCCTGAGCAGTTTAATGATCCTTTTGAAGGCCAGTTATTTCCGTTTTCCACAAGTTCATGTGGTCAATCGATAAATCTAGCAGCTGGCAAGGGGAATAAGGATGTTACGCAATTCTTGAATGACTACCGTGTAGTTTGTTTAAGCAGCAATATAAGGAATAAGGCAATGTGGGCTTATTATGCTGATGACTACAAAGGTTTTGCGATTCGGTTCAAGACTACGAAGGATAAGGGATGTTTTATGCAGGGCAATGTATTTGCTGCTGCGGAGCGTGTCATATATAAAAAGGAAAGTGAAGAGATTCCGTGCAGGGAAGTCTGCGGTTATAGAGAGGCGAAGAAAATACAGAGACAGTGTTTGCTATATAAAAGCGATGATTGGAGACAGGAAGAGGAATTCCGTGTAATCAAATACTCGAGGTCAAAAAATAAGAAGTTCTTGCATTTTGGATACGATGATATCGAAAGTGTCATTTTGGGGGCTAGAATCAGTGAAGCGAATAGAGAAACAATCACTGGTATTTGCGAGGCGAATCATATCAAGATAAGGAATATGTGGCTAGCTACGATTGAATCAAGAATAGAATTTTATAGTAAGGAACCACCACGATTCGATGGTAGCTCTTACAAACGATTTATCGATGATGATATATGATGAGAATGAGATATCGACGATAAGAACGTGTTTCTGAGGTGTATGATGGAAGAACAGGCAAGTAAAGTACGGAGTTATATCATGTCTAAGGTACATGGCAAGGACACGAAGCCGGAAGTCATGCTGCGGAAGGCGCTCTGGCATAAGGGGATCCGTTATCGTAAGAATTATAGAGGCTTGCCAGGTACACCGGATATCGTACTGACACGTCAGAAGATTGCCATCTTCGTGGATGGTGATTTCTGGCATGCGCGTGGACATCAGGAAAATCCCGGGGAGCAGGTACAGAGCAACAAGGAATACTGGACGCGGCATCTTGGGCGGAATGTCGAGCATGACAAGGAAGTCAATGATGCTTTGACGCAAGAAGGCTGGCTCGTCCTGCGTTTCTGGGAAAGCGATATAAAGAGGGATTTGAGCAGGTGCCTGGAAGAGATTGTCGAATATTTATAGAATAAATCAGGTATTTGGAGCCGAGGGGTATTTGAGGAGTTGAATGCGGGAAAAACGCACGGTCAGTTCTGTGAAGGGGCGAATGTGAAAGCCTATCGTCTGCTCGACGGTGAGGAATAATGGACCAGATATCTGGCATGCAACGTCGAACATGATAGGGAAGTCAATGTCGCACTGTCTGAAGAAGGTTGGCTGGTGTTGCGATTCTGGGAGAGTGACATAAAGAAGGACATAGAAGGATGTATCAAGTGCATTGAGGAATATCTGTAGTGTATGATATGTTGTTTATCAATATGTTAGAGGATTGATATGGAAAAGGCTAGAGTTTTGATCGTTCTAAGCAATATGATAGGTAAGAATGATTGTCCGTACGATAGATTGGCATTGGATTTGGAGAGTATGAAAATCATTCATATCAAGATAAGCGATTCCAATGCCGAAATGGTGGACGATATCCTTTACAGGAAATATCCAATCTGCATTGCTGCGAATCTGGAAGCCAGCTATAGAGATACTTGGATTGCGCGTAGCATACGTTTGCTGGAAAAATATTCTGCTGGAGAAATCAGGAAAATATTAGCAGTAAAGGCATCATATCCATATTGCTTCCTGGATGGTAGTTTCCATTTGCAGTATGGATTGGGGAGGCTGCATTCTTTTTCTGAGTTATCCTGGATAGAAAATCGTCTATGGATGAAGAACGCGGTCATTTCGGGAACGGATATAAAAAAGACTGTACCAGTGATCATGGGTGATTGGAAAGATATGATAGATGATCACAATAGAAAAGGGGCGGAAAGGCAGTTGCAGGATTGGTCGAATGAGGTGTTTTGTGTAATGTTAAGGAGAAACGTGAATAGAGATACGTATTGTTTCAGCAATATCCTGATATTAAAAAAAGATTGAAGGTTAAATGGATTTTTACGTACGGAGGATAAGGGAATTCATGAGTTTTGAAAAGGGAAAGAATCAAGATGATCTGATGTTGGGGATGTATGTTAGATGCCCGGTTGAGCGAAGAGGGGATTATGATGATGATAGGTATCTATATTGTCGTGACTTCTATATGGGACAGATCAATGGATTCGATGCAGGGGGGGATGTGCATGTCATCTTTCATGACCCGGCAGATATACGACAGATATTGTCAGGATGTATGACAGATGGCTATTGGAAAAAATCTGAGCTTGAACGTGTCAAGCCGATGTTGGACACAAATGCTTTGCTTGATGGACGAGAAGTAACGATATTAGATGCTGTCGAATCGGATGGAGAAGATAAGGGATTCTTCAGTTACTATGTGCGTCTTGATTTTGAGCGGGATAAAAGGATTGCAAAGTATAGAGAAGATGAATTGGTATTGCCTTTCAATAGGGCGGACTTCAACCCTTTGCAGCAGGTGAAATCATATGAATTGCAAGCACCGCGTTGGTATTTGCAGCGAAGGATAGCCAGTTCATTCATGAATAATCTGGAAAATGTTCCTTTTGGTATCAAGAACCTTATCGGTACACGTGTCTATCTGCTCCCACATCAAGTAGATACCATCATGAGAGCCTTGGCTGAAAAGCCTTGCCGTTTGATGTTGGCGGACGAAGTGGGATTGGGCAAGACGATAGAAGCGTTGTCGATCTTGAAAAGCATGCAAGATCTTTCTCCGGACATGAAGACGTTGATAGTAGTCCCGGATACACTTTTCTATCAATGGCAGAATGAGATACACATAAAGTGTTGGTTGGATGTGGATACGATGGGGAGTTGTAACCGCAAGACACGGACTTTGCTGTTGACGTATGGAGAATTCGTAACCAGTTATAAGGACCCACGTGTGTTCTTAGGCAATTGGGATCTGCTTATTGTTGATGAGACACATCGTTTGTTGTATGATGAACGGATGTATAGAAGCGTGCTGATCATGTCTCGGCTAGTGAAGGATGTATTGCTGTTGAGTGCGACACCTATCCTTCATCGTGGGAATGAGTATCATAAATTGCTTAGCATATTGAATCCGGGACGTTTCGAGAAAATGGATGGAGAGGAATTCCAAGAGTTGTTGGACAAGCAGAGGAATCTTCAACATACGATTTTCCCATTGGTGCGTGATTTGGATGATTATCTTGCATATGATGATGTACCTGAAGAGTATATAGAGACGCTGGAAAGTATAAATGAAGATCTCCATGATGCCAGACTGGATCAGATAATCTCAGAAATCGATACACAAAGTGAAGATCGTGGCTTGCATATGGTGAAGGTTGCCTTGGCATATATAACAGAGTTCTATCAGATAGAGAGAGGTATCATTCGTCATCGTAGAAGGGATACAGTAGCTGATGGCATCAAGCGTTCTTGTGAAAGGCTGGAGTTTGATAAGGGGAATGCTGAATTTGCTGTCTTTGAAAAGGAATGCTATGAAAATGCGTTGGATATAGCGGAAGATGGATTGTTATCACAGGGTGTAGGGGATATTTCCAAGATCAAGAGATTGATGATGGCGGCATCCAGCTCCCCTTATGCGTTGGAAAAAGTAATGGAGGAAGATGGATGGGAGGATGATTGTTTATCCGACTATTGCAGGAGATGGAAGGATTCTTATGATAATGAGATAGTGAATATGTCTCGGGTTTCTGATGATATTGATTCTTTTTATTCGAAACTGTCTCGGATAATCGATCATATAGACCAGGAAGATTATAAGAAGAAAGACAAAGTATTGATATTTACGAACTTCACATGCAATATCAAGAAAATGTATATGGGGTTTGAGAATTTTTTTTGGCAAGGGCAGTACCGTGATGTTCTTCCGTGGAATGGAAGCAAAAGATCTGCAGGAATCAGCAGACTGTTTCCAGAATGAAAAAAGTTGCAAGTTCTTGATTTGTGATGAAAGCGGTGGTGAAGGAAGGAATTTCCAAATTGCGGATTATATCGTGCATTTTGATTTGCCTTGGTCGCCAGCTGCTTTAGAGCAAAGGATTGGTAGATTGGATAGGATTGGCCGTGATAAAGAGCGCCCTGTGAAGTCTGTGGTGATGATCCCTGAAGGGACATTAGAGGAACAATTATTTGAACTTTATCGTGATGTGTTCAAGATCTTTGATTATTCGCTTTGTGGGTTAGAGATTGCTTTTGAAGAAATACAGCGAGGGATTGATTCAGCATTATGTGATGATTTACGTTATGGATTGATGAAATATAAGGGGGAATTCGAAGCAATCATAAAACGAACGAACGAGGAAGTAGAAGATGAACGATACTTCGATCAGGGCCGATATGCATTGAATGAAGAGCTTCAAAAACGTATAGGATCGTTGATCCATCAATTCACATATGATGATGGGAAAGAGTTGATGGATGCTATGTTAGCCTGGACAAGCATGGCGGGGATAAGGGCGAACATCGAACACAGATATGGTGAACAGAAGGCTCCTTTATTGACAGTCCGCACAGAAAGCGATACCTTCAGCATGAAAAGCATGCAGAATGCATTGTATCGTCCCAAGCGTATGGATGAGATAGTCAAACGAGCCTATACGAATCATATGTTTCAGGGGACGTTCTCACGAGAAGTTGCAATCAATCATGAGAATGTGACGTTCCTGGCTCCATATCATCCTTTTTTCGATAGTATATTAGATAACGCAATGGAAAGCTATCGAGGTCGTTCTTGTGCTATGCAGTATAAGAGGGCGCCCATCGATTGGTGCGGTTTTTTGCTGACTTGGAATGTGCACTTCAATCCCTCTAAGGTTTTTGAACAAGGCTTTCCAGAGGAGATCATAACTATCGTATCTCGTTATTTGCCCTTGAAACAATTCTTTACATGCACGCCTATAAACGATGCTTCGAGGGCTATATCCAAGGATGCTGTCATTGAGGCTATCCGTGCCGTGAACAGTGGCGGCAGGCCTGAGCATCTTGGGAAGCGTGGTGATAAGGATGAGCGATATAAGGGTAAGAGATATCCAATCGATGATTTCGTAGATAAATTGTATCCAGAGATATGGGATAGGTGGACAGATCGAGCGTATGAGTCTGGGTATAAAGAAGTGGTTGATGAAATGCAGTTCGAGATTCCATATAGACGGGCAAAAGAAGATCTGGAAAACCTATTGGTAGCGAATGAAGCGCGTTATCGCTTTTATGGAGAGGATGGGAAAAAGGCGATGATCGATTCTCAAGAGATGGTGGATGCACTGCTCTATGGATTAGAACACCCGCATATTTCATTGGATTCGATGGTTTTCTATTGGCTCAAGAAGGAAGAATGAACGGATGGATCAAAAACAAATAGAGAAAGTGTCTGAGATATTGGCCGCTTTCCTTATGGAACGATATGGTCATGCTGAGGCTCGCCGCCATTTGGAACGGGTGCAGGCGCATCCTTCTTTCATCAGTCCGGCGCTTCGTCTGATCGACACCCTGAAACAGGATGAAACATTTGATTTCCTGGGGCATCTTAGACAGTGCCTTTTATATTGTAGAAGGCCTTTGCCACTTTCAGTTAGATTGCAGGAATTGGTGGAGAGAGAGGGAAAACGTTTCGGCTTGATTGTCAACGATGCTTATGTAGATGCATTGCCATGTATGATGGCGGATATCGATGGTTTGGAATCGAATTATCAGTTCGTGATGAGGCGGAAGATGCATCGCGTGGTTTCTGATGGTCGGATGTATAGGTACTATCGTTATGAAACCTATACATCGTTGGCACAGAAGGCAATCAATTATTATATTGCGAATATGGAGCCTGGGGAGACTTTCTTGGCTTGCCTGCCTACAGGTGGGGGGAAAAGCTTGGCTTGGCAGCTTCCAGCTATCAGCCATATGTGGCCCGGTACGATTATCGTGGTCGTGCCGACTATCGCGCTGGCTCTTGACCATGAGTCGTCATCGAAAGATATGATGCAAGATGCCTTTGGGGGCAAAGGAAAAGTGATGGCGTATACTCCTTCGGACATGGATGAGGATGATAGAGGCAACGCTTTGACAGCGCTGGAAGAAGGGAAGCTTTCGATATTGTATATATCACCGGAAGCTTTGATGCAGGAAAGCTTCAAGCAGTCCTTGTTGGATGCGGCCCAGGATGGACATGTCAGTGCCCTGGTGGTAGATGAAGCCCATCTGGTTGTCAACTGGGGAATGCAATTCCGGACAGATTTCCAGTTGCTGCCGGTACTGCGGAACCAGCTTGATAGACTGAGTCCTGAGGGAATCAGGACGATGCTCCTGACGGCTACTTTGACAGCGGAGGACTCTGCGGTGCTGCGCAAGCTCTTTGCGTCCGCGCATTTTACAGAACTTCGCGCCGATAGCCTTCGTGAGGAACCCTCGTACTATACGCAGAAATGTGAGAACGAAGCAGAGCGAAGAGAGCGAATATGCCAGTTGTTAGGGCAAGTGCCTAGGCCGGTGATCATATATGTGGGCACGGTACAGCAGAGTACTGAATATCTGAAAATGGTCAGGGAATGTGGCTATTGTCGGGTGGCTTCATTGTCAAGCAGGACCGGGACAGAAGCACGCAAACAGCTGATTGAACAATGGAACAATGATGAGATCGATATCATGATTGCGACGGCAGCATTTGGGATGGGGATGGATAAGAGTGATGTACGTACCATAATCACTGCGTATATGCCAGAGTCAATCAGTCGTTTCTATCAAGAAGTAGGGCGTGCTGGGCGGGATGGATATGCTTCGCTCAATTATTGGTTATGCGTCAAACGGCGCGACAAAGATGTTGTCCGGAAGATGATGTCGAAACAGGTGGTGGGTGTAGATAACTTGGTCGCTCGATGGCAGTCCCTGCGTAAAGGTGAGAAAGTATTGGGACATCCGGATTGGCTGATTATTGATAAAGACATGAAACCGAAGCATCTGGAAGATAATATAACGGGAAAACAGAATGCTAACTGGAATAAGGATGTCGTCATGATGCTGTACCGTGCCGGATTGATCGATATCATTGACTGTGACATCGTGCGAGGGAAAGAGGATATCTACCGGGTTACCGTACAGATGAAGGACCTGGAATGCTTGCAGGATGAGCGCAGACTCTCTGAACGCATGGAACCGTTCAGAGAGCAGGAAAGGGAGAGTGTCGATGCAGCGATGACTGCAGTAGAAAGGATGCTGGCAGGCGATAGATGCATTGCCGACTCGTTGATAGATACATTCTGGGATGATGAGGTCAGCCATATGATTCCTTACACATGTCATGGCTGCCCTTATTGTCGTGCAGAGGGCGAACTGACATGTGACGCAGGTGAAGCCAATATCGACATGCATTTCTGGCAGGCGCGGGGTAGAATCTTTCAAGGGCCTTGTATCCCATTCGATGCGGATATGCGTGAGCAGTTGGCCATGGGACCAGAGATTGCCTTGCTTCGCCGTGAGTCGGATGAGTTTGTGTCTATGGTCGCTTACATGGTCCGTAATCAGGTTAATATCATCGTAGCAGACGATTTTTCTGCTGAGGGACTATTACCCGCGTTAGCCCGCTATGATCAATACGATTATTTGCTCCTCACATTATCTGAAGCAAACGCATTGCTGGATTGTGGGATACTTGATGGCACGTGTGCATTATTCTATACGAGCAACGAAGATGAGTTGACTTCCTATCAGCAGTTTGGCAAAAATTTCCTGGAAGATCGTGAAAATACTCGATTGATCCATGTCTTCTATGAAAAGCATATTGCTTCTGAAGACGGCAGACAGTTGACGGATAGGCTGCCATCTGCGACATGGATTGGCAATATAATGGAGGATTCTGGTATATGAAGATAGATGATAGCTTACGTAATGAGGTCATGCCTGAGATGGTATACAGCCTTTGCCGTTTAGTGGCTAGCAGGAGATTATCGCAAAAAGAGATCGTAAGAGCATTGGCTTTAGGCGCAGATAATGAGAAGAAGATAAGGGATAGTGTCAATAAGGTATTCAATTTTGCTCAAAAATCTGGAATGATACGGAAAAATGAGGAGAGCGAGATTTGGGAATGTCTGTTCCGTGATGATGAGCTGTTATCTTTTCGTTCCTTTCGCCATGCTTTGTTCATGAAAGCAGCACCAAATGAAAATGTGAGGTTTGGCAAGATTGTACAATGGTATCTGAGCCAAGACCCGGAACTGCTGCGAATCGAGAAGGCCGAAGCATTGATCCAGAATCTTCCAGAGGATATCCTGATGAAGGATGCGCAGAATGCACGTGGTTTCATCATTTGGGCTTGCGCATTAGGTGTCATGCAGCGTGGATATGCGGGGGCTAAAAATCGCGCGATGAATATCTATCCGAAGATCGATGGCTGCATATCGGATTGGCTTTATTATGAAAAGCCGTTCCAGAAGGGTGAGCGTGTGCTGGTTCGTGATTTCATGCAACAGATGCGGTCGGACTGCCCATTGCTGAAGGATACTTTTGCTGGCAATGATATCAATCGCGTATTGTCGAATGCGTTGCGGATCCTGGATGGGACAGGATGGATAAGACTGAGATATACGAAGGACAGTGGAGATGTCTGGCATTTGACGAGATCCATCACACGACAGATGACGAATGATGTCACGGAAATAGAGGTATTGAGATGAATGAAGAGAAGTTAGGACGATTGAATCGGCTGATGCCTGTTGAGGCCACAGAGCCTTCGACGGCAGATTTCCTGTTGACACATGTCCCTTTCCAAAATCTCTATCTTGATGATCAGAAATCTGTTTCAGAAAGAGAACTGTTGGACGATTATATCCTGAAGGACATGGATGAGCATAAGTTCATTATGGTACAAGGGAGCAATGGTACGGGAAAATCACATCTCATCCGCTGGATCTATGAGAATTATAGGTCGATGGTGGATACGGATAGGGAGCAGATCATGTTCATATCCCGCAGCCATAATACGTTGCAGGATGCAATGGCGCAGCTGTTTGCATCCGATATCTTTCCCCCGGAGATACGGGAAAAGGAACTTAAAGCGTTACAGGGAAGTGGCTCGCAGAACACAGGAGAGGAACTGAAGCGGGTCATTGGCTTCAATTTCACATTGGAAATTGAGAAGCGTAAAGATACGGTTTCCTCACTGAAGCTGCGACAGCTAGATCAGCTGAAAGAGTATCTGATGAATGAGTATGTCTTGTCGACGTTCCTGATGGTATCAGGAGGCCCCTTGGAAAAAATCCGTCGCAAGATAGAGACCGTAGAGGATGAGGTACAGTATGGCAATCAGGAGATCTTCCGTCCTGAGGATTTCGGCATAACGAAGAGACAGATACAGGAAGGTTTGAGCCGTGGCGAGCAGCAAGCTTCGCACAGGGTCATCAAGCTGGCGACAGATCTTTCCGATTCGATGAGAGGTCTGGAACTTCGCCAGAAGGTATCCGATTTCCTGAATTCATGTGTATCCAATGTCATCGAGCGCAGTGCACAGTTGCAGACTTCAGATTTCAAGCAGGTATTCATGTCTTTACGTGAATACCTGAAGAAAGCTGGCAAGACATTGACTTTGTTCATTGAGGATATCAATGCGTTCACGGGAATCGATAAAGCCTTGATGGAAGTCTTAATCACGAATCATCAAGCGATGGGCAATGAGGATTGCTGTCGGCTGATTTCGGTGGTCGGCTCGACAACGGACTTCTATCGGAATAATATCAATGACAGTATAAAGGATCGTATAACGACAAATGTCATGATCCGTGATACGTCCAGTGAAGGATCCATGCTGGGGTCGGTAGATTCCCGCATCCGTTTCGCGGCAGCTTATCTGAATGCGTTTCATCTGAAAGATGCGGAGATCAAGGAGTGGATCGATGAGGGGATGGACAGTGCGCATATCCCCTTGGCATCCAAAGAGCATGCCTTTTCGGTGGCAGACATCGATGGTCATGAGATGGAGCTGTTTCCGTTCAATGTCACGGCGTTGGAGGCGTTCTTCAGCATGATGCCGGAACATGAGCGTTCGCCAAGGCTTTTCCTGCGCAACGTCTTGGAAAATGTGCTGCGGCTGTATTATCAGGATCCCATGCATTTCCTGAGCAGGGAGAACCGGTTCATCAATAAATCCGTACCTGAACTGCGTCCCTGGAAGAATCCCAGCTATGAGGGGGCTAACCGCTCATTGGGTGAGCGTGCAACAGAGCGCGACCTGTTATTGAGAATGTGGGGGGATGCTACTCCGGAGGTCGTGGGGAATCGTATAGGGGGGCTATCTGCAGAGGTGTTCCATGTGTTTGATATCCCCTTGTCAATCCAGCTCGGTGAGGAAGATCAATCACACCAACCGATTCCTGCTGCTGAACAGAAAACAGGACGAGCAGGAGCCGAGGAAGTCACACCTGTGAAGGAAACAGCAGTAAATGCGGTGGCTGAGCCGAAGGTCCGAACAGTACCTATTCCCAATGACGATGTTGAGCAGCAGGAGGCACTGATCCGGGATTGGTATGCTGGAAAAGATCGTGGGCATGCTGCCTATCGTCAGGTCAGGGAGGCATTCCAGGCCTTCATATTGGACTCTATAGATTGGAGCTTGCATGAGGTGCCGATGGTACTGGTTGAATCCTGCATAAAAGGGACGGATTTCGTCTTGGAAAACAGCAAGGAAGAGGAGCGGCTCAAAGAGTCATTCGTGATTGGAAAGGACGAGGCTTCCCGGAACATGCTGACTGGTATCATACATTGGCGTTGGGAAGGCAAGTATAGTTGGAGTTTCCAAGGCGCGGACGACTATTATATCGATGCCATGATCTGGTTGGAAGAGCATGTCGCAGAAATCCTGGCATATGCTACAAGATATGGCATGTCGATAGAAGAGCTCTCTGCCTATTATGTCGCGGCAAGTTATGGTGTGAAAAGTCTTTTTGAGCCAGTAGAGGTAAAAGGGCATGATCTGTTGGAGGCCGCAGAGGCGATATTTGCTACTCCTCCGACCAATGAAGTGACAGAAGGATGCGGTCCTGCTTGGAAAGCATTAGGGGAACGAGTCACCAAGAAGAATCGTAATATGGATAAGGTGTTTGTGAATGCCTTGTCTTTGTTCAAGATGGGAGTCGGTGGTGGATTCAATGAAAGCTCGGACTATGCAGTCTATGATGTGATGCGGGTATTGGAGGCATTGCAGGCATTGGTGAAGGATGATTGGGATGTACGGAAGTTGCCTGTACGGGAGGACATCAATCCATCAGCGCAACCAGGTTTCTGTGAGATTGCCCCGCTTGCCTTGCTTGCAATCCAAGCGTCAGCAGATAAAGCGTTGGAAGAAAGCCAGGCCAATGCAGATCGATTCCTGGATTCCATGGATGCGATGTTTGCTGGTGATGTGAATCTGGAAGCTATAGAAGCAGTGCAGAAGGAAATAAAGGGATTCTCTATGTTCCTGCTCAATCAGATGAACAAGAATAATGATGATTCTTCGTTCCGGATCTTATATGATATGGAACCTGGCTTATTATATAAGGCATATGTTGGGCTTAAGAGGAATAGACAAGGCGAGAATCCGGTCTTATTGCAGATAAAGAATAATGATGTTTCGACAATCCTTCATTATCTGATTGCATTGAAGTCATTCGAGGCATTCTTATCGAAATATGAATTGGAATATAGTGCAGATGTTTCCGCGATAAACACTAAAGAGATTGAAAGACTTTCGGCAGAAGCAAATAGGCAATCTAGAGAAATACTAGGTATGTTGAGAGAATATGAAAGGATGGTGTGAACGTGGAGAAATCATTGCTAGGACGTATCCATGATGTCAAGAAAAAGGCATTGGCATCGCGTATGTGTGACCGGCAGAAAAAAGAAGTAGAGCAGATCAGTAGATGCATCCAAAACCTGACTGAGTTTAAAGGAACGTTGTATGATTTCGATGAGTCATATAGAGCAGTATATCGTGTTCATGCTGTGCCTGAAGCTATTGATCGAGATGCGCTTTGTGAACTGGGAGATGCATATAGTTCGGTGGATGCTTCCATGGATAAACCCAATCCGGATTGGGCCAAGAATAGCAGGGATATAAAGAACCTGACCAAAAGGATCCAGGGATATAAGAAAGAGATAGGCAATACATGGGAGATGTACTGTAGTGAGCAGATCAAAGGGAATGTTGCCATGGTTGATACGCTGGGGCGCATGTCATTTGGCTTAGGGAAGGAACTTATCAGTGAATTGGTGGATCGCAAGAACAAGATTTCGAGATCCGATCCTAAAGATGCAGAAGCTGTTGAGGAACAAATAGGAATCTATAATGAAAAGTGTCATGAATTGCTTAGCTTGCTCAAGCTGAATGATGAGAAGATCGATTTCTTGCGTAGACTGACCACTGGGGGACAGAAGATCTATTTGAGTGATATCGATGAGGAAATATTGGGATGGTTGAAAGAGAATGATTTCGCCAATAAGCTTGAGGTGAGATTCTTCTGATATGATTGCTTTAGTGAAGGAGTGACTATGAGTGGGGAAAACAAAAGAAGTGCCATACATCGCAGCTAGGCAATGGCTGCTGGAGAATCTGCGGTGTCAGCTCTTGGGGCCGGGGGCTGAGCCTGGGAGTCCGGATATAGAACATGAAATACTTACAGACAGTCCTGCCAAACGTTATCAGTGCGGGATACTTTATCCAAGACAAGCAACACAAGAAGGCAGCAGGGATGATGATACAAGCATTCCTGCTGAGGAAGTGGCAGGAGAAGTGGACATTGAAGATGGAGCGCCAGAGGATACTGTCTGCTTGGCTAACCAATGGTTTCCCTCCTCGATGGGAATCACGTTCAGTGTAGAAGGTGAATTGCAAGATCTATTGATTGGCCTTTCCTTTGCAACATATAGGAAATTGAGATTGGATGATTGCTGCTATAAGAATCAAGATGCCCTTCAACAAGATGATCTGCCGGAAGAATTGGAACCGTATCTGTATCTCGATCAAGCTATCGATGCCTGGCGGGTGAGATCGGTCATCGATAAAGATGAATGGTCTGAGATGAAAGGCAAGAAGTCTTCCTGGTCATTGGCAGTGCAACGCATATTTGATGCGCTGTCACGGCAATGCATCAGTATAGAGACTGGAAAAGGATATATACGTGAGCCGCATCATATAGCCGTGAAGCTGGATAACGGCATCGATGAAGGATATCATGTCATTCGCGAGAGAATCGATGGGACGTATGGATCGCTGGCCGTACTTTGCCATATGCTGTCTGAGGAAAAAGACCGTTGGTCGATCAGCTTGATGATGACTAATGAGTATAAGGATAGCCAACTTTTAAGATATGATTGTTTTATTTTCCAGCCACGATTGAAGGTTGTCGCGCCTGAAGGCACACAGGTGAGATTCGTTGACCGGCATCACATGGAGGCGTTGTCTGAGCTTGCTGAAGAGGAGCAGCGGTTGGAACTGCTCTATAGGAACCAAGAAGAATATGCTTCGGGAATGGGAACATCTGTAGGCTGGGATATAGAAGATGATGGCAGCGGCAAAGTCTGGAATGAGTTCATACCGGACAAGGAGCTGCCGAGCATGGATTTCAATCTTATCGGTGAGGATATTCCTGCGAGCACTTTATCCATGAAAGTGAATTCAGATCTGGATGGAAGAGATTTCGCGGAAAAAGTAGCTGGTTTGGAACATCTTGTTGCGGCATACGAGCGATGGATAGGGAACAAAGAAGTTGAGTTGGAGAGTATCCCTTCCCAATATCATGCAATCGCAAAGAAGAATATCGCTGCATGCAGGTTGGCAGCGGATCGTATGAAGTCAGGTATAGATTTTCTGAAAAAGGATGAGAATGTTCGTATAGCTTATGAGTTAGCCAATAGAGCGATGTTCATGCAACGTGTGCATTTAGGCGTCCTAGGGGAAAAATCCTTTGGGCAAGATCGCTATCCTGGTGAAGAACATGAGCGTGCACTGCAATCGCGCCTGGAAGAGCTGATGGAAATCCAATCGTATGTCTCGGAGGACGATGTGCATACATGGCGCCCGTTCCAGCTGGCCTTCCTGCTCATGAGCATACAGGGCATTGTGGATGAAGACAGTGAAGACAGGGAACTGCTTGATCTGATCTGGTTCCCGACTGGTGGTGGAAAGACGGAGGCATATCTAGGGCTGTCGGCGTTCGTGATATTCTACCGGAGATTGGCTTATCCGGGAGAAGCTGGCGGAACCAATATCATCATGCGGTATACTTTGCGTTTGCTGACGGCGCAGCAATTCAGCCGTGCAGCAACACTGATATGCGCTTGTGAGCGTATCCGCATGGGATATGGAAGCATTTCAGACAGGAGCTTAGGCGACGAGAAGATAACGATTGGCTTGTGGATCGGTAATGACCATACGCCGAACAGGATGAAGGGAAAGGATGGAGCCATAGAGCTTCTTGCTAGGCTGCAAGAGGATGATGTCGAAGCAAGGAATCCTTTCCAGTTGTTGAAGTGTCCATGGTGTGGAACGAAGCTGGTAAAAGAGAATCGTAAGGGAAGCTGGGGATATGGTATCCATGAGGACATTGACAAGTTCTATTTTTATTGTCCGCAACATGCTTGTCATTTCCATGCATCGATTCCGGTATGTGTGATCGACGAGGATCTTTACAGCCAGCCGCCAACCTTACTGATTGGTACAGTGGATAAATTTGCCATGATGGCGTGGAAGGAAGAAGTGAATCGTTTCTTCGGCATATGGGAGGGGAAACGGCTGGTTAGAGGGCCAGAGCTAATCATCCAGGATGAGCTTCATCTGATTTCCGGTCCATTGGGGTCCATCGTTGGTTTGTATGAGTCGGCAGTAGATTATATCTGTCAACATTTTGGCCAACATCGGCCGAAGATGATTGCCTCGACCGCAACGATTCGTCGCGCAGAAGCACAGTGCGCTGCCTTGTATGATCGGAAGGTATGCCAGTTTCCGCCACCTGGCCTTGAGGCATCAGATTCGTTCTTTGCCAAAGAGATGGAAGTTGACCATGAACAAGGAATCTTCGGCCGAACATATGTTGGTATCATGGGGGCTGGTGTGAATAAGGCATCGATGGAAGTCTCTATGATCACAGACCTGCTGCAACTGGTACAAAAGATGGATGTACCTGATCAGGTGAAGGATGCTTATTGGACTCTGACAGGTTATTTCAATACGCTTAAAGAATTGGGGCAGTGCAAATCTTTGGTGGAAGATGATGTGATTTCAAGCCAGACACAGTTTGCAAAGATGTCAGGAAGCGAGTTACGTAAGGATCTGCAAGTACGTGAACTGACTAGCAGGGTTTCTACGACCAGGCTCAATCATATACTGGATTCTTTGGAAAGAGTGCATTATACGAGCACGGATAAGGATACGGACAAACCGATAGATGTCCTCCTGAGCAGTAATATGATATCCGTGGGCATCGACGTTGATCGGTTGAATATCATGCAGATGGTTGGCCAGCCAAAACTTACGAGTGAATATATACAGGCTTCCAGCCGTGTGGGACGAAAGCATCCTGGCATAGTATTTGCGTTGTACGATCAAGGGCGAAGCCGAGACCGTTCTTATTATGAGCAGTTCAAGATGTTCCATGGTTCGTTCTATAGGTTCGTTGAGCCTACAGGGGCAACGCCTTTTTCAAAGCCGGCCAGAGATCGTGCGTTGCATGCGGTCTTGATTGCAATCCTACGCAACATACCGGGATTGTTAGGGGAAAATAATGCAGTCGATTTCCGTAACGACGGATTCGAGAAGGAGATTGATGAAGTCAAGGCATATATAGTTCGACGAGTAGAGGATATTCGGCGGATTGGGGATATCCATGTAGCTGATGATAGGGATGATATCATGAATGAGATGGATCGTTTCTTTGCTAGGTGGAATGATATCGCATCCCAGTCGACAGATGGTCTCGTTTATGGAATGTCTCAGATCATGGGACATAATCCTGCTCGCCATACAGTAGCAAGGTTGATGAAGCCATTTCATCAGGATAGCGAAGATACAGTCAAACCGTTCGAGACATTGACTTCGATGCGCAATGTAGATTACAGCATAAGTGGTAGTGTCCTTATATGGGAGGAATGAATGAGATGGATTTCAGGGAAAAGATACCTTTGGATAAATTTTCTCATACGGTAAGAGCAGCTCATCTTATCAATCAATATGGAGTTGGGGCAATGGTGAACTTTCCAGATCAAGTGCTGATGACGGCTGCTCCAGAATACTGGAAGGCAGGAGTGGTACCCATTCACGATGAGCGCTTGCAGAAAAAGCTGGATGTGGATTATTTTGGACTTCCGGTCGATCAGGATGAGAAACATAGATCAGGTTCAATGGCGTATGTACGATTCCCGCAGTGGTATTCATGCCCCAAGTGCCATCGCTTCATGCCCGTGAGGGAATGGGTGAAGCTATATAAGAAAGAGTCACCCAAGAGAGCGGTGGAAAAAGATCATTATATGGTAAAGGAGCCGCATTGCCCCTTATGTAGCGCAGGTCATAAACAGAAGGTGCATCTGGTGCCAGCACGTCTCGTGACAATCTGTGAGCGTGGTCATATAGATGATTTCCCATGGGATGAATGGGCACATAGGCATGCCGAAGGTGTTTGCGCCAATCCGCAGTTGGAAATCTATACGAAAAAGACTGGTACTTATGGTTTCAAGAATATTGTGGTGAAATGCAGGACCTGTGAGGAAAGTGCTGACCTTGGGGGGGTGATGGAGAAAGAGCTTTTCAAGAATGATGACGAAGGCAGGAAAAAGACTCGGTTCAAATGCCGGGGATTGCATCCGTGGAAGCATCATAGGGAAGTATGTGATGCTTATCCCAGGGTTGTGTTGCGAGGTGCGTCATCCGTCTATTATCCTGTGGAAGAGAGTTCCTTGGTAATCCCTCAATATGAGACAGGATTCAAGAAGGCTGTCCGTGATACGATAGCATTCAGGGATGGGATGAATCAGGTAGATGATGCAAAAACTGATGAAGATCTATCACCAGAAGAAAGGGAAAGAGAGATCGAGACGACCATCAGAAGGACAGTCGATAAGGTGGTTCGGGAGCTGGGGAGCAAATTCAAGCGTGAGGATGTCAAGGCATATCTGGAAGAGGCTTGGGGAATCAACAAAAAAGACATTGGCAGGGATATTTCGCCAGAGGAAGAGAAGCGTATATTCAGAGAAGAGGAATATGATGCTTTGACTGGTGAGGCTAAGGGGGCAGATGAAGAAGGACGCATTGATTTTGTTCGCGAAGAAATCGAGGTATGCAAGGAAAGCTTGCCATACCTGTCACAGGTCGTACTTTTGCACAAGCTTCGGGAAGTCAGGGCGTTGGTGGGGTTTTCACGCGTACAACCAGTATTGGATATGGCAGATAAAGAACATTTCGTCTGCATAAAAGAAGAGAAGACGCGATTCTATCCAGGTTATCAGGTGTTTGGTGAAGGGATTTTCCTGCGCTTTGACAGTCGTCAGATTGCATTGTGGGAGGCTCAGCATGAGAATGAGTTGAAAACGCGAGAGACGCTTATTGATGACCATTTCCATGCGTCGTTTTTCGGAAAAGGAAGCTCCAGGCAGATTACGACAAAGGGAATATTCTTGCATTCTTTTGCCCATGCATTGATCCGTCAGCTGAGCTTCGAATGCGGTTACGGAATCTCTTCATTGCGTGAAAGATTGTATTATGATCAGGAGGATGGCGTTGGCAAGGATATGGCAGGCATCCTCATCTATACGGCGAGCGGTGATTCTGAAGGGACGATGGGGGGCTTGGTGAGACAAGGATATATGGAGACATTGCCGGGAATAATCAAGAAGGCAATCGATGCGGTCAGGACTTGCTCGAACGACCCTGTATGCAGCTTGAGTCATGGACAAGGCAACTTTGCGATGAATCTGGCAGCCTGCCATGCATGCCTGTTGTTGCCAGAGACGTGCTGCGAGGAATTCAATAGCTTTTTGGATCGTGCGCTGCTGATAGGAACGATGGACAAGCCGGAAATAGGTTTTTTCAGCAAGGGGTACGATACCTATATGGCTGGAAAGGATGTCATTCCACGGAAAAAGCGAACAGGGAACCGTACAGGAGTGGATGTGCGAAATGCCATGCCTAAAGATGAAAAAGATGAGCCAGCATGTTCAAGACCGCATAAACTCCAGACATTGAAACAAGGTTCTGCGTTTGAGGGCGATAAGCCAGACAAGGTTTGGGAAAACCTTCTTGAAGATTGTGAAGACGAAGATGACGAAGTGGGCGCAGCGTTTTTCAGGAAACTGCTAGAACGGCATATGGGAAGAATCCCTAGAAGCCATTATGCGGGGAAGATGAAGGACTGTGTGACGGATGAATCGTTCGAATTCAGTCAATGTTTCTATGAGAAACAGGTGTTGTTGTTCACAGAGGCGAATGCGGAAGATTATCGTATTGCAAAGAAGAGTGGATGGCATTGTTATCTGGCAGATTGTTCTTTTGATATAGATGGATTTGTGAAGATGCTTGAGGAGGAATGATTATGGCAATCATGTGCCCGGATACACCATGTAAGAATAGTCCATCATCTGGAGAGGAGAAGATGTTCCATGCATTGGAACAGAGCTTATCCGATGAATATCTTGTGTTCCATTCATTGAAGCTTCTGGATATAGAAGCGGGGTTCCAGGAATGTGAAGCGGATTTCACTATTTTCCATCCACAGAAGGGAATCCTGGTCATCGAAGCCAAGAATGGTAAAGTATCTTATTCCAATGGGCGATGGTATTATGGTAATGGGATGGAGATGTCACATGAAGGACCTTTCCAGCAAGCGGCAGCCAATAAACGCCGGTTGAGACAGTTAGTCATGCAGAAGTACGGGCAGCGTGGCAAGGAATTAGCGAATCGTTGCAAATTTGGTCATGCAGTCTGGTTCCCCGCCGTGAATGCGTCTGAGTTAGATGTGCGGAATCTGCCGCAGGAGGCAGATCCGCGTATCACCTTGACTTTGGATTCATTTGATGATCTGGAGGCTGAAATCGCTGCTATAATGGATCTGCCTAAGATCATCACAGGGCAGACTGATGGACAGCCATGGAGCATCGAAGTGACCACACGATTGGGGAAAAGGGATGTAGATCTCTTGCTGCATCATATATTAGCTCCAGAATTCAAGGTGGTGTCGATTGCTGATGCGACAAAGAAACATCAGAAGATGGTGTTCAAGAATATGTTGGATGAGCAATCACGCTTGCTGAATTACCTGGAAGAGCAAAGCTATGCTGTGATCAATGGCCGTGCGGGGACAGGCAAGACCGTGATGGCTGTTGAGAAGGCAAGGAGACATGCACTGTCTGATGAGAAAGTCTTATTCCTGACCTATAATAAGCGGCTGTGTGACCACTTGAAATTTTCGTATAGCGATTTGGAGGGCGTAGATTTCTATAATATCGATGCGCTGGTCGTGAAGATATGTGGCCCACAAGCGGCAGGAAAAAGCTTTGATTACAATGGACTGTATGAGTATATACTTGATGAATGTGTTGAAGGAAGATTCTCTTGGCAGCATGTCATAGTGGATGAAGGCCAGGATTTTGGTCGGGAAGGCCTTTCGGATATACTGGCATTCTTCAAGGACTATATTCATGAAGAGAACAGTACTTTGAAGTCATACTATATTTTCTATGATAGGAATCAGATGGTTCAAGGGACTTCATTGCCAGAATTCATACAAGAAGCAGATTGCAGGTTGACACTTTACCGCAATTGTCGGAATACGAATCAGATAGCAAGCACGGCAGAGGTCTTCCTGCAGAAAGGTGTCAAGGCCCGAAAGATATGGCATGGGAAAATGTCTCCTGAAACTGTGGATGGTGAGCATCCAAAGATGTTCATTGTTCATGGGAAAGATAGGACCAAGGCGGCAGTGGATCAGCTTTTAGCTGAGTCATTGGATGATGGATTTGCAGATGGAATCCAGATCTTGACGTGTGGAGCTTTGCAGAAAAGTGACCTCTATAGTTATCTGACGGATGGAGAGGTGCCGTATTATCCATATGAAGGGCGCTTGATACCTATAACGACCTGCCGGAAATTCAAGGGACTTGAGAAGGATGTGATCATATTGATTGATTTGGATATGGAAATTTTTGATGTGAAGGCAGGAAACAGTTGGGACGATTCGTTGACACCATATGTCGGTGCATCGAGAGCAAGGCATCGTTTGGGCGTGGTAGCGGATTTCAGTGATGGAGACTGCTGTGAGATGTTGGAGGAAGAGGGAATAAAGGTAGGGAAAAATCCTAAGAGAAGTATGGTTAAGAAGATCTTTTATGCAGATTATCAAGAACTAACATGAATGGAACTTAAAACATGAAAGAGTGTGCGGTATGTGATATGCTCTGAGAGACAGAAAAAATAAAACAGTCATTCTCGTTTGATTCAAAGATATATGAGCGACTTTGTGAGAAAGAAAATCTTATGCTAGAGGCTATTGATGATGGATATTTGGAAAAGACATTGACATCTGAAGAGAAATTGGAAATGCTTTTCGATGAAATCGTTGGGAATTAGGTAGGGGAATATTTCAGAGAAATTCTTGCTGTTGACATGTCAACTCTGTAAACTGACCTTAGAAACAGAATAGCGAAGCAATGCGGGATGCCGCCTTTTGATCTTTGTATCTGGCGCGAGACACTTGATATATGATTGTCATTCCGCAGCGAAGCCGCGCGTGGACGTCACGAAAGCAGAGGTCGATGTGTTTGTAACTGCTTACTGATATAATGTAGCAACAAATCTGTCTTAGAGGCTGACTGCTTGTGAAGAGTGGTCAGGTCTTTGGTTAATGATGATGTCTTTGTCGATTTGTCCGTTGGTCGTGCCGTAGTGTATCGTCTCTTTATCAAAGGAGAAGCCGGCGTCGGCGTTTGAGCTTATCCATTGCCAGTCGGCGGCCAGACAGGTGCCGGATAAGGCAAGCAGCAGGATTGTCAGCAGTGAAATCAGCTTTGTTTTCATCAGTTATCCTCCCATTGAAAATTTACTATTTTTATTCTATTCTTCTTGTCTTTGACATGTCAACTCGGTAAACTAACCATAGAAACAAAAAAGGATAGCAGTGGTACCTTTACTAATCTGGTATCTGGCGCAAGGCGCTTGATATATTTGGTTGTCATTCCGCAATAGAGCCGCGCGGAGTGACGACCGCGCGGCTCTGTTGCGTTGTAAAGGAGGTTATATCATGGATGCTAAGAAAGAGGATTTGACCTGTACGCT
>SVBZ01000056.1 GCA_015058575.1 Pseudoselenomonas ruminantium | reverse complement strand
CGGATTGCACCGTTTGCACGGTGCATATCCTGCGGCAATGGCATCATCACGGGTGCTGAACTCTACAAACCTTTCCGGATGCTTTATCGTGGAGCAGCTGGAGTAGTGGAACTTCATCGACTTCGGGTTGCCAAGGTAGTCCGATGCCAGGGCAGGGGTAGCTATTGATACACAGACAGCGGCCAGCGTGGCCAAAGCTATTTTCTTGAACATGAAAATCCTTCCTTTCGTACAGCCGTCCTTCAGGGCGGTTTTTATATGCATATTTTGAAATAAAGTAGTATAATTTAGGTGGATATATTGCATAAAGTGCTACAACGCAAGCTTTATTCTACACAGACATCATAAAATCTCTCGCCGTAAGCCGTGGGGGCAATGCTAGTAGGAATATGAGCTAATTCATAATCCTCTGTGAATCTTTCTTTCCATGTGTTTTCTAATTCCTTGTTAAATGCATCTTTATAAAAATTTATATATGCATTAGGACACATTATAGGATAATCATCGAAAGCTTTTATTAGGTTGAGTCTAATGAAATTATCAATCATTATTTGTAATTCATTTTGATTTACAGACTTTATTGATGGCAAATAATAAGGGATGATAGTAACACCGCCGGCTAGCTCACGGATAATATTTTTGGGGTGCGCTCCATCAACAAGGTTTTTATCTGCAGGCGTTTTGAATTGATATCTGATTTGACAGGAGGGAATCCCGTCTGTTAACACCTCGGATGTCTTTAGTATTAAGGCTTCATCTGGGGTGAGCTGCCTTATGACTTCGACAAATGAAGGATGTGCTTTGCTTTGGGTATCTTTTTTCATTGAATTGGCCAGAAGATTAGCATACATTGAACGTAACTCATCGTCATCTGTATATGAATTAGAGATAATAGCAGGTACGGCAATGTTCTTAGGTGGTTCGCATAACTTATCGATGGGGGTATTAGAAAGCTTTTCTTGTACGCATTCTTGAAGTTTTTGAGTATTTTTCATTTTATCTACGCAATAGTTGCTGGCAACTTCAGCAATCCAGTTAATCGCACGAAATGGGAGGACGATAGTCTTTCCGGCTGCGGACAAGCCGGGATGTATAACGTCGTTATATGCGCTAGTAAAAACTTCACCAGGGATTTTTATCCCATCTGAAGTGAGTTCAAAATCTGACATAGGTACGATGGTCATTTCTTATGGAGGTCAAAATGGAATATTTACAGTTTGTTGTAGACAATATTTTTACGTTTGCTTTTGAAGGTACTTTTGGTATCTTGTGTGGGATAGCATGCTTAGTAGTAAAGGTTTGTTCAATTAAAAAAATAAAAAAAAATCCATAGCTTCTTTCCTGGCCGTCCATCCTCGGGCGTTTTTTATGCCTGTTTTTCTTTTGTCGGCTTTTGCTGGGGGTTATTTGAGAGTGTAGGGGCGTCCGGAGTTCTTTTGCTGAACTCCCAATCTTCAATAACCTGTAACGATATTACTTCCGATAAGTATAAATTATCGGAAGTAATGCGAGGAGTAAAAATATATGGGCGCTCAGGGCTTGTTCCTGCGGTTTTATCTGGCCATGCATAGTTCTTTATGCGTCGGTCTTTTAAAACCGCTCAGAACGGCTCTGAGCGCCCCATTTTTTTGCTAAAAAATTTTTTATTTTATACTGCCGATGCTGGTGATGCCGTCGATGGTTTGTGTGCCCTGGCTGTTTTGATAGGTCATATCCGATACGATGACCTGACGGATGTAATGTTTCTGTGCGTCGGTCTTGAAATCGTAATAGCTGCTGGCCGAATGGATGACCATAGGAACGCCGTCATTGTTCTTGCCAAGGTACATCATGACATGGCCGGGCTTGAAGCATAACGTTCCCGGTTTTGCCTGCTTGATTTTTTCGTAGCGTTCAGCTGTCGCAAGTCCGCTAAACGATTGATTGACCGGCATGGCAGCTTCCTGCTGATCGGCGTCGCGAGGAATCTGGATGCCCATGCTGCGATAAACATCCTGGACAAAGGACGAGCAGTCAACGCTTTCGTCCTGACCGCCCCAGCCGTAGACATCGCCAAGGAAACGGAAGGCTTGGCGGATGGCGTTGTTATAGCTGAAGGGCAGATAGCCTTTATGCAAGGTATTGTCAAGCTGCACAGGCGAAGTGGCGATCTCGAGCCTGCCGGCGGCATTTCTCGACGGCAGCTGCAGGGCTAAGCGGCCGTTGCTATCTTTGATGCAGGGAATGGTGGCCCCCATCTGATAAAGTTCTTCCGCTCCTCCGCTGCCAGCGATTTTCTTTTTGTTGCTGATGACAACCACAAAATCCTGCGGCTCTACGTAGTTGAGCCATGTCTTGTAGTCAGTCAGTGCAACATTGGAAGCTGCCATCCAGCCCTGGTAATCCTTGGACTGGACAAAATAGAAGCTGCCATCCTGGCTGACGGCCAGGACTGCGACAGGCTGGGCAGGATCGATTGCCGTCCCCTGTAAGTTATCGTAGTGAATGTCATTCGGTGCGCTATACCAGCCATCGCTGGTCGGCAGCAGGCGCATATCGCTGCGCTTGGTGGTCACGCCGTACTGCACCTCTACCTTTTCGGGCAGGCTGTCGGTATTGCAGTTTTGGCGGACGTATTCCCATTCTGCAGGGGTAAGGATGTGGCTGCCTGCATACTCTTCGGGCTTTTCAGCCGGCCAGTAATCCTGCATGGCCGCAAAAATGCGATTTTTGACCTGTTGACCAGTCAAAGATGATGGGAAATCCACTAAATCTCGCAAGGTTTCGTTGCGTGCCCGCAAGGAGGCATTGAGCTTTTGGATGTCTTCTGCCTGCAGCAGGATCTTCTCCCCTTCTGGCTGCCGTGCCGTCCAATATTCAGCCGTCGCCTGCTCGCCTTGAACGGCAATCCCTGCCTCGGCGGCTGGCATCCCCCCGGCAAAACCATATGTCGCAGCCAGCGCTGCGGCGGCAATACAAAGACTGCTCTGATAGTTCATGATACCCCCCCTTATTCCATAGAAAGCGACTGTGCCAGCTCATCAAGAAAAGCACGCGCAGAAGTTTCCGCGATGCGCGCTTGTTTATCGTACTGACGGACTGCCGCACGCTGACGGGCAAATGCTTCTTGCAGTGCCCGGTCATCTGGCTGTTCGCGCAAGCGCATTCCCGTCAAATCCGCATCGATGATACGGAGCAGCTGCTCAAGCTGCGGACGGCATTCAGCCAGCGTTTTTTCGGGCAAGGACTGTTTCAATGTTTCTGCGGCCTGCCGGATGCGGGTAAGTCTTTCTGTCACATTCTGCGCATCTTCGGCGCGGCCATTCTGCCAATACGCATCGATGGCCTGCCGCAGCTTTTGGCCATCGGCTGGCCCAATCTTAGCCCAATTGTTCTCCAGATGCTGCGACTCAGCCGCCACACATTTCATGGCCGGCGCCAGCTTGCCATACTGCTGCACGATAGCCTTTTCCCAAGCCGCTTGAGCCTCATAGATTTGCGGCTGCTGCGCATAGTCTGCGCCCGTCGCCAGCGCAATCTTGGAAAGCTGTTCATATTTCATCGGATTGAAGAAAATAGCCGGCAGTGCCGTTTGGCGGGGCAGCTTTTCTATCGGCCCCAAGGCCAGCTTGTTTTCCATATAATCCGTTACGGGATAATTCCACCAAACTCCCAGCGAGCGGCCATAAAGATCGTTCGCGCGCTGCAGCTGGCTATCGCTAAGCCCGTCAGGCACCACGCCGTCGCCTGTGTAGAGCACGAGGATTTCGGGCCGCAAGGCTCTTGAGAATGCCTCGGTATAGGACTTCTTATTGCCATCTGCCTGCATATCGTTGTAGAAATACTCCGTCGGAACCGTCAGCAATGGATGGACATCGCTATGGGAGGCGACAAAATGCTGCGACAGCCAATTCAAGAACTCAGCCTGTCCCCTGCCATCCTTGTCCTGGATATCATCGAAGAATACAGCGAAATCCCGCACACCCAAATCATACATGGCCTGCAGCTTGCGCTCCATGGCCAAACGATCCTGATAGCCCTTGAGCCCGTAAAAATGGATATCGAGTCCCGGCGATACGGCAAATACGAAGCGGACATTTTGTGCCTTGGCCGCCTTGATGAGTTCTGCAAGCTCCTGCATCTTGGCCTCCGGATAGGGCTCGCGCCACTTGGCCCGATGATACGGGTCATCCTTGGGAGCATAGATGTAGGCGTTAAAATCATGCTGGCCGCAAAAAGCAAGCATGTCCAGCCGTTCGGCCTGCTGCCAGGGGGTGCCATAAAAACCTTCGACAATGCCGCGCAGAGGAATCGGTGCCGCCAGCGAAACATCAGGCGGGCAGGCAGCGGCAAATATCAAGCTGCCTGCCGCAACCGCGGTTATCTTTTTGGTTGACGCAAAAGAAAATATACGCATAGAAAACATCCTTTATCTCATTCGCTTGAAAAGTGATATCTTGATTATACCATCTTTCCCGTAAAAAATGAAAAAAATTGCGAAAATCAGTTCCATAGCGAACATATATATGGTACAATAGAACATAAGAATAACTAGTATCGTTGTTAGGAGGCAATAATTATGCGTAAGACGCAGACTTCCAGTGAACGCCAGAAAGAAATCTTCCAATACATCAAGTCCTTTCTGCTTGAAAAAGGCTATCCGCCTTCGGTGCGTGAAATCGGCAAAGCTGTAGGTCTCAAATCCAGCTCGACGGTTCACGGCTATCTCTCCCGTCTCGAGGAAAACGGCATGATCAAGCGCGATCCGACCAAGCCGCGCGCTATCGATATCCTCGATGAGAAGCCCTGGGGCAAGAATGTAGCCGTCCCCCTTGTCGGCACGGTTACAGCTGGCATGCCGATTTTCGCGGAAGATAACGTCCAGGATGTCTATTCGTTCCCGCAGAATCTCCTCGGTACCGCTGATAAGACCTTCATGCTCAAGGTATCGGGCGAAAGCATGATCAATGCCGGCATCTATGACGGCGACTTCGTCATGGTCCGCCAGCAGGATTCTGCCAACGACGGCGATATCGTCGTTGCCCTCGTCGATAAGGAAGGCGCTACGGTAAAACGCATCTACCGCGAAAAAGACTGCTTCCGCCTGCAGCCCGAAAACGATACGATGAAACCGTTCTATGAGAAAGACGTCAACGTCCTCGGCAAAGTCATCGGTGTTTACCGTCAGATGTAATCAATTCCCCCTGCCAGGCTTTTATAATAGGTAAAAAATCCTACCAATTGCAGATGGCAAAATATAGTTTTGCGTAGAGCCCCCCTAAGTTAGACAGAAATCTAACTTAGGGGGGCTTTTTTGCCTATGAGGCCGTTTTCCAGATGGAAAAGAGAAAAATTTTATTCATCAATAGGTTTTGCCCATGAGCAAATCAAAATACACCATCTCTCTGCCAAACCTCTTGGAATTAAATTTCATAAGCGACAGAAGTTCCTTTCCTCTAAAAAACTTAATCCACTTTAAGCAAGAACTGTTTGCCCTGCCATAGCGTCCGCACCTTCACCCCGTCAGGCACGCCCTCCAACTTTACCTGGGAAAAATCTCCCCTATGCGAATCGTTACATTGAATCAGCACCTGTGTCTGTGGTTTCCAGTCAGCTGCGAGTTTTACCAGCAATGTACCGGTGAATTTTGCTGCCCCATTTATGCAAACGATATCCGCCGGCTTACGGACAGTTAATACCAACTCGCTTTTCTTCTCCATATGCAGACCAGCTAGTTCTAACGGACCTTCCGTGTTCTCATATAATTTGCCTGCCGAAACCTCGACCTTGCCAATTCCCAGCGCCGTACGGTTTTCTGCCCAGATGGAGCCACCTTCAATCCGGGTGCCCCCCGTATAGCTATTAGCTCCGGACAGTACCAGCACACCATCACCGGCTTTGACCAGCTGTCCCTCGCCATGGATATCATTGCGCCAGCAATCGCGCGCAGAAAAGCCCTGATTTTCAGCCCTCATCGTAACCCGAACATCGGACGGCAGTGCTCCAAAGCCATCGGCTGCCCGCCAAAGGTTAAGCCGCCCCCAGCCTTCTTCATCATCGAGCAGCGGGTAACCGGAAGGCAGGCCGGTAGTTGCCAGCACTAACCGCCGCGCCTCCGCTGAAAGATACGGGAAACGTGTCTCAAGCAGAACCTCGGCGCCTTTCGGCACCCGCATGGGCTGATTTACAGCTCCCACTGGTGCGAATCCGTAGGTCAGACGCTCCTCATAAGCGCGTTCGTCCGCATCAGTCACGACCGTTTTATTTTTGTTCTCCAGTGACCGCAGAAACACATCTCCTTCAGTCCGCGCTTCCAGTAACAGTTGGCGGTTTTCCGGATCACAGAACAGGGCTGCCGCAGTTGCCGTCCCTACCATTCGACCGCCCATAACATCCAGACAGTTATGCATCCCCGCCCGGTTGCGGCTGAAGCCAATATCCGATGCCACCTTCAGAAAAGCCTGATAGCGTTCAGGAAATGCGTAGGCATAGCCCAAAGCCACCATATAGCCTCGGAAGGTATGACCACTCGAAAAGCCAAAATCCGTTTCCGGTTTGTGCGCTCTCGCATTTTCTGCCAATTGCGGATTCAGTAGTATGCAATCATCCAGGCGGAAAGGCCGCGGATAACGGAAAGCCATCTTCGCCCGAGCCAATCCTTCCGTATCAAACTTCGCCATCAACTCGCCCAGCTGCGCAATATGTGCCACCTTTTCACCGGCAGCCTGATAAGCCGCTTCATCACTTCCAAGCCCCTTCACTCTAACCGAATCAATCGTATTCCGGGCGTAATACACATCCTCTTGTTCCTGTTTCTCTGTACGATGGCTGCTGAACCAGCGTATGCGTGCCAAATCATATTGCAGAACTTTTGGAGCCAGTTCTTTTTCCCGCTGCCCATTTTCTTCTGGCTGCCAATAATCAAGGAAATGCAATAAAATCCTTCCCACGGGATTACCGGCAGCTGGTGTTCCTTTCGGGACCGACTGCCGATACATATCCACATAGGCACCTGCCACAGGTTCCGGTACTTTGGTCAGACTGACCGCATAGCCATGACTGCTGACCACAAACAGTCCTGCTGCCACCGCGCTTGCAAAAATCCTATTCTTTCCTATCCTCATTCTCTTAATCCTTCCTGATTTTTGGAAATGCCTTTATTATCTGGAGGCATTTCCGGACATATCGCACATCAGTCTTTATTCAAAAAATTTAATACTCTTTCCCGAAACAGCTTGTAATACGGACGCTCCATCAACATTGCATGGGCGGCTCCACCCAAAATTATCAACTCCGAATCTGTTCTATTGGGAAGTGTCCTATACGCTTCGTCGCATAAATCAGGTGACACATACGGATCTTTGGAGCCGACTATAATCAGCACAGGAGCTTTTATGCTCTCTGTTGGAATAAGTCGCGCACTCTTGTCAACTAGCAAATCTCGTCTTCCACCATTGGGACTCACATCTCTATCATAGTGCCAGGCATTATCGATATAAGTACTTGCTACAGGCCTTTCCACAATATCAAGATCTATTTCCCCATCTTTTTTCCTTTGAAAGTCAGATGCCGCATCTTCCCATGTGTTATGATGAAACGGCTCAAGGACCTCCTTCTCCCCCAATCCGGCTACTATGGGGGCGTATAACACCAGACGATGCACCAGATCCGGGTGACGTGCTGCAAATCGCCCGCTGGTTACAGTACCCCAACTCCAGCCCAAGACATCCATAGATTGGCAGTTATTTCGCGCCAGAATGCAGCGCACTGCCGCTTCTATATCCTCTGACGCATAATCCGAATTGGGCATAAAACCATCTTTAACGGCAGCTGAATTGCCATATCCTGCAATATCCAGCAACCACACTTCAAAATTATGCTTAGCAAAATATTTTGCCAGGCTATAATCTTTATAATCGACATCAAATTCATGAGAAGAAAAGGTCAAGCCATGCACAAACAGGATTGGTTTTTTCGTCTGTCCATCTTGCTCTACATAACGTTCCAAATGCAGCCTCACATTGTTGCGTTCCAAAGGAATCGTCTCCCGGATGATCTCTGCCGCCTGCACAGATGACACATAAGCCAAATTGCACAAAAAACAAATAATCAACCCCAATAAAGCCCAGCCTTTTACTGTCATTTTTCTCATAGTCACCACTCCATTGTTATCTTACAGCCAACAGGATAACTGGCTCTTCCGCTGAGAGCACATCCAATTCTGCTTCAAGCACCGAAAGCATTTGCTCTCGCGCAGTCAGCCCCGATAACTCCAACTGTTTCTTGCCGTAATAGGCAAACAACATGGGCAGTTCTTCCCCCACGGTACCATAAGTGGCCGTTTCCTCAAACAGCGTTCCCAAGTCCGTTTTCAATTTAACCTTTATTCATCCACTCCCCACTACATTCCTAAACGCGGTGAAACATCAAGTGAATCAATTTGCTAATTATTTCGACAAATGTTAAAAAAGTCCTTTTGTGAACTTAAAAATTATTCGTAATTACAGCGCAAACTTACTAGACACCTTACGGTGTCCACACGCCCTTACACGAACACTAAACTCCCGCTGCGCCTTCGGCTTGTACTCGTTAAGTGTTCATAGTAAAACCTCTTTAGATAGCTATATATCCTATATTGACTTTTCAGAAAAGACACTCTATTATAAAAACATGTTATGTCACAAGACGGTTTGTATGAAAATCGTAAAAGGAGTTGAATGGGATGAAGAAAAAAATCACCGCGATTGTACTGGCAATGTTCTGCCTGCTCATAAATACCTGTCTGGCTATGCGCAAGGAAAGCAAAGCCGATTTGGACAACGAGCTTGCCCAAATGGTTGGGGATACTGGAACCAAAACACCTACAGCCTGAAGGATTATGTTCCCGGGAAGAAACCCTTGTCGATGCTATTTGCCGCAATGTATTTGTACGCTGATAAAACTGACTACCTGCAAAAGCCCCGACATACACGATTCAATGTATGCCGGGGCTTTTGCTGCTCTCTTTGGCAGTTTCTCTATTAGTTCGAAAAGGATTCAACTTGCAAACAATTTCGTTTTACCAGTTGAATCCAATGGGGTTTCAATTTGACTTGTCAATTGTCAACATCGAGCACGGCCTGCGCAGCGCCCATTACGCCGATTACAGCGTGTTCAAAGGTCAGGCCGCCCTGCAGGTAGACGTTGTATGGTGCGCGCATCGGGCCGTCGGCGCTGAATTCAATCGAGGCGCCCTGAACGAAGGTGCCGGCGGCCATGATGATCTGGTCGGCATAGCCCGGCATATCCCACGGCTCGGGAGCTGCATAGGAGTCGACCGGCGAATACTTCTGGATGCCGCCGCAGAAGGCGATGAGTTTTTCCGCCGAGCCAAGCTCGATGGCCTGGATGATATCGCCGCGGACATCGGTTGGAAGTGGCAGCGTCTTGTAGCCGAGCTTGGCGAACATGCCAGCGGCAAAGAGTGCGCCTTTGATGGCCTGAGCAACGACATGCGGGGCAAGGAAGAGCCCCTGGAACAGCAGGCGGTTGTTGGCAAGGCTCGCGCCGAGTTCATCGCCCATGCCCGGTGCGGTCAAGCGATACGAAGCGAGCTCCACGAGCTTGTCCTTGCCAACGATGTAGCCGCCCGTCGGTGCGATGCCGCCACCCGGATTCTTGATGAGCGAGCCGGCCATGATATCAGCGCCGACCTGCGTCGGTTCGAGCGTGTCGACGAATTCACCATAGCAGTTATCGACAAAGCAGATGCAGTCGGGCTTGATGCGATGGACTTCGGCCGTAATGGCGCGGATGTCTTCGATCGAGAGCGGATTGCGCATGCTGTAGCCGCGCGAACGCTGGATTTCTACCATCTTTGTCTTGTCGGTGATGACATTCTTGATGCCTGCCATATCGACCTTGCCGTCAATCATCGGCAATTCGTTGTAGAGCACACCGAATTCCTTGAGCGAGCCGGGGCTTGGATTGTCATAGCCGATGACAGTCTGCATCGTATCGTAAGGTTTGCCCGTAAGCGAGACGAGTTCATCACCAGGACGCAGGATGCCAAACAGCACGGTCGCGAGCGCATGCGTGCCCGAGACGAACTGCGTGCGTACGAGCGCGCGCTCAGCGCCGAAGATATGGGCGTAGAGTTCTTCGAGCTTGCCGCGGCCGATATCATCATAGGCATAGCCCGACGTTGTGTTGAAATGCGCATCGGACACCTTGCATTCGCGCATGGCATCGAGAACCTTCAGTGTGTTGGCCTCAGCTACTTCATCGACATGAGCAAACAGCGGCTGGGTCTCTTTTAGGACCTCTTTCTTGAGGTCAAGGATTTTCTGGGAAAATGACACAAAAATTACTCCTTACTATATGGTAAATATTTATTTTTCTCGGAAACAGGCAGGCTGACGTCGACCAGCGTCCCCTGCTCAACGTATTCGGTGGAACGGATAGCGTTAAGCGCATGCAGCTCGGTAATCAGGCCGCCTTTATCATACGGAATTAACAAGGTCAGCTTGACCTGGCTTTCCTGAAAAAAGCCCTCGATTTTGGCTTGCAGAGCCGCAAGATTTTCGCCCGTACGCGCAGAGATGCAGATGCCTTCGCGGTCATGCAGCATCTGCTGGCGCAGATTGTCGTTGTCGATGCGGTCGGCCTTGTTGAACACATAAAGCGTTGGCTTCGTCTCGGCGTCAAGCTCTTTCAGCACTTCGATAACCGCAGCGATTTGCTGCTCGAAATTCACATTGCTGCAATCGACGACATGCAGCAGCATATCAGCCTCCTGCACCTCTTCGAGCGTCGCGCGGAAGGCCGTGACGAGCGTATGCGGCAGTTTCTGGATAAAGCCGACGGTATCGGTCAACAGGATTTCCTGTTTTTCGGGCAGTACGAGATGACGCGTCGTCGGGTCAAGCGTTGCAAACAGCTTGTCCTCGGCAAAGACCTCTGCCCCCGTGAGCTTATTGAGCAGCGTCGATTTACCCGCATTGGTATAGCCGACGAGTGCGACCAGCGGAATCCGCGATTCCTTGCGGCGGACGCGATGCAAATCGCGGCTTTTCTTTAGCCCTTCGATTTGTTTCTCGATATCATGGATCTTGGCATATATCCGGCGGCGGTCTACCTCAAGCTTCGTTTCGCCGGGGCCGCGCGTGCCGATGCCGCCGCCCAGACGCGAGAGCACGAGTCCCTGGCCGCCAAGGCGCGGCAGATTGTACCTCAGCTGCGCAAGCTCGACCTGCAGCTTACCTTCGCGCGAGCGGGCGCGTTGGGCAAAGATATCGAGAATCAACGCCGTGCGGTCAATGACCTTGACTCCGAGTATCTGCTCGAGATTATGCTGCTGGGACGGCGTGAGTTCATCATCTAAAATCAAGAGATTGGCGTTGGTGTTCTGAATCTCCATCGCAATCTCGGATACCTTGCCCTTGCCGAGGAAAAAGGCCGCGTCGGGCTTTTCCTTGCGCTGGGTAAACTTTCCGACTATCTTGGCACCAGCCGTATCGGCAAGCCGGGCAAGCTCGGCCATCGACTCCTCGATGGTCCAGAGCTGCTGGCCCGGACGCTCGACACCTGCGAGGATGGCGCGTTCCTCTTCCGCATCGGTGTTCTTCAGATTCTGCGCGCCGAGCTTTTTGTTGACGACGGTCACGAGCATATTGAGGTTGATTTGGTCAAGTACTTTTGCTTTGACCGGACCGAGCTGTGACAGCTCTTCGACGCCGGCCTCGTTCTGTTCCCCCGTGAAAAAGCCCAGTGAGCCGATGATGCCTTCTTTATGATGGCGTCCGATAGCCGCCATGCAGTCGAAGCGCAGACGGCGCAGGGACGACAGATCCGGCTCGCTTAAGCGCACGTCGCCGCTTGGATGCGTATGGATGCAGCGAATGCCGGAAAGCCGGCGGTCGCTGCGCGCTTGCCGCTGGAACTCGGGCAAATCGACCGTATCGGCATCGCCAAGCGACACCTGTACGATCTTGCCCTGCCGGTTGATATAGACAGCGACCTCGCGCTCGAGGATATCGGTAATCTCGAGCATGCGCTCATTGAGCTCCTTGGTCGAAAACTGACCGATGGGCACGGAGAGCTCATAGATGGCCTTGAGTTTTTCCAATATGTAGGTTTTGATATTTGCTAAATCGCCATTTACCTGCATAATCGCTCCTTATCCGCGGTTGATGATATTCGAGATATGCTTGAGTGTAATCGACAACGTCCCATCGTCGTTGTTGTTGAACTCGACGAACTCGGTATTGTCGAAATAATCCGTCGGGATGGTCAGCTCGATGCCCGTGTCGGTCTTGAGCTTATGCTTGCACATCTTCTTGAGCGTGGCCTCCTGATCCATCTTGACCGGCTCGGTAAAGCCCGCATCTTTGATGGCCGTGTCAAAGTCGGCCTGCATCGAAGGATTCTCCTTGAAGATTTCCTTGCCGGCCTCGACCAGGTCAAGCTCATCGCTTGCCTGCATGTTTTCCGCCACATAGCTCTTGACGGCCGCTTCGGTGGCGACCTTGTCCTGACCATAAGCCTCGGCGACTTTAGCCGCCGTCTTGCTGAGATTCTTGATGGCTTCCTTCGGCGAAGGTGTCAGGCTGCATTCGAGCAGGATTTCGGGAAAGACCTGGATGCTGTTGCCATCGATCGTATACTTCTTCGCACAGACTGAAACCGCCTTGGTCTCCGTATTGACGAAGGCGAACTCCTCCATCTTCTGCGTGAGGCTGGGCATGATCGAATAATGGTTGATGATTTCGTTCTTGATGCCGTTTTCGGTCTGGTTGACCTGATGCGTGTAGCCGATATGGCTGTTCGACTTGAAGACGACGATCTGCCGCTGATCGTCGATACGCACGTCAGCCACAATCACATCGGCTGATGCCATTTCCTCCGCATGCGTGAAGGCTTCCTCGAGTGTATGCGTAATTTCCTTGGAAAAGGGCACGAAGCTCATCTCGCCGGACAGATAGTCATTGAGCTTTTGCTGGAACGCACTGTCATCATAAAACGTCCCTGGCTTCGCGTCCTGGCTGCCCCAGGATTTTTCGATATGTTTATAGAGAAATGTCTCGATGCTGTCCTTGACCGTAAGCTCCTCATCGGAGTAGACGGTCATGCCGGAATTGAAATCGAGAATATGCAAGATGGCTTTATCAATGATAATCATACGGGCGGTTCTCCCTCCTCTTTCTGTGCCTTAGCCGCATGGTCAGCTGCCTCTTTCTGCGCGCGCGCACGCACCTCACGCAGACGCGGCAGCATATGCTGATGGAGTTTTTCTTCGAGCTCGGGCAGCTCATTGGAGTCAAAGTCGTAGTTGACGTCGGGGATATTCCAGATGCGGGCTTCGGCAAAGAACTCATCGCGGTAAATATTATAGTAAACCGTAAAGCTGCTCTCCAGCGCAAAGTCGACATAATCGATGACGATATACGAGCCATTGTTGATCTTGACTGGCTGCGCCGGCCGGATAAAGAGCGTAAATCCCTCCAATGTCTCAGGCAGCTTGGCACCGTTTTCCCATTCCATGATTTTCTTATCGCGGACAATCGAACTAAGAGCGGCAGGATTGAACTCCATCATATCCATGAGCATCTGCTCGAACTGCTTGACCAGCAGCTGCTCGAAATCCGCAAGCTTGGCCGTGATGAACTCGATGCGGCAGAACTCAATGAGACCAATCTTGAGGCGCACCTTGTACTCGTGGGTTTCCTCATGAAAATAAACGATGGCGCTTTTATGCAATTCTTCATTCACATAACGGTAAAGATCGTAGCTGTCTTTGTCAATCGATTTTGACCGGTCAAGCGTAAAACCATGCCAGTGCTCCGGCAAAGCCTGCATATACTGCCAGCCGTCAATCTCCGCATCGACCTTCGCAATCGTCTCATCCTTCAACTCACACACCCGCTTTCCTAGGAGTCTACAAACAAATATTATACCACGAAACGAGCACGAGGACTACTTTTACTTATATAAAAAGGCAATCGTCATGCATCTGCCGATTGCCCTTGTAATCAATTTATTGTAAAAGTGACAATACGCTGCCAGCAGTTTGGTTAGCTTGTGCCAACATGGATTGCGCTGCCTGAGCTAACACATTGTTCTTGGTATATTCGGTCATGGATTTAGCCATGTCGGCATCACGAATGACCGATTCTGACGCCTGCGTATTTTCACTAGCAATAGTTAGGTTGTCAATGGTAAAATTTAAACGTGATTGATACGCTCCCATACGAGTGTTTTCATTAAGTGCGTAACTAACCGCATTATCTATTGATGAGAGCGCCGCTACTGCAGCTTCACGAGGAATTACTTTTACCTCGCTAAGTCCCATGGACTCTGTCCGCATATCATTGATATACACTTTGAGATTTTCGTTGGCTTTGGTACCTGTATGAATGGTCAAAGGATTTTTTAAGTCATATTCGATTTGTTCAGGTATTTCCACCGGCGTACTGGATATCTCTGTAATTACCCCTTTTCCATATACCCCAATCCATGATTGATAGTCAGAAGTTGCTCCTGCTTTTGTAAAATAATATCCTGATGATATTCTCGGATTATTGTCAAAAATTGCTACTCTTGCCGCTGCTGCCGAATTATTCGGCTCAGACAAGGCAAATGAACCATGAATTATTCTCAAATCATGTACATTGGAAACTACTACGTTATTAGCCGTATCGTTTGGAGACGTCGGCTTACCTGCAGCACTGGCAATTCCATTAAACAAGGCTGCGGTCAATGTAGGAATATCTGTCACTCCCTGTATGCCGATAGTGTATTGATGAATGTTGCTTTGACCTGAAACGCTGCCGCTATATGTCGAAGCAGTCGTGCTGCTGTCAAAAACGATATTCGTGATATCATCGCAATCACGGCAAACCAAAAAAAAGCCCTGTTGATCCAAATCATTTGGAAAAGATACTCCGCTCATTGTAGAAAGCGAGCCTGGACACCCTATTATGGCAACAGAATGAAAGCCATTCCCCTGATAACCTGTAACCATATCATTGCCCCACCGATAAACAAAACCAGCATGAGTTGGTGGAATGATTGTAGAAAAAGTGCGAACAAACTCTTCTACAGCCGTATTGGTATTATTTTTCATGGTAACATAGCCCAAAAAGGTATTAGCAACACTCAAACTTCCGGGAATTACAGATGACGTTGGCTCTTCATATCTACCATCCAACAAAATTTTTCCATTATAATTGGTCGTGGCAGCAATATCATCAATTTCAGTCTTACGTTGTTCAAATTCCTTCTGTATCGTCGCCCGGTCGACGTCAGTATTATGGTCATTAGCCGCTTTTATCGCCATTGCTTTCATTTCACGCAGATTATCTATGATATCCTGAATACCACCCTCGGCAATGTGTATAAGGTTACTCCCAGTCTGTGCATTGATGACATCTTGATTCAGTCCGCGAATTCTTACCCGCATCTTTTCCGATATAGCATATTCTGAAGTCCCGTCATCAGCACCATTTAATTTCATTCCTGAAGATACTTTCTGCAAACTCTTGGAAAGCTTATTGTTATTCTTGCTCAATTCTCCCAAAGCCAACTGAGCAGCTGAATTATTTTTTATAACCATTGCCATGCCGAATCACCTCCATGCATTCAAATGAAAATAGCACAGTAGGGTTCCCTGTTCGTATGCACACAAAAACAGCCATTAGACATAATACCTCGTTTTGTTAGTCCTCATAGTTATTCTATATCCAAACATATAAAATCAGGATTATTCTCTTCAAGAGTCTATGTCTGCTGTCCATTTCTGTCAGCTCCCATCGAAAATTTTACTTTCCAATCAACTCCCTATACATATATCGAATAAACTAGTCTTAAATTAAGTTATCTGAAAAAATTTCTACGCCATTGAACTGTAACTTTACACTTGATGTATGAGCAACACTATACAAAAAACGGTTAAGTCATACGAATTTAATTACCACATAAAACACTTAGAAGGGACATCAACATCTGATCTCAGAATATAACAAAGGCAATCGTCATAGCAGTGGCGATTGCCTTTGTTATATTCTGTGCGCGTCAGAAGCCGAGGTCGTCGTTGACAAGGATTACCTGTATGCGGCCCTTGTGCAGCGAATAGCGCGTTATGAGGAACTGGCAGCAGATGGTGTCCGGGCTCTTGCAGTCAAAGCAGGCGCCGGTCTTGGCACAGGGCGTATCGAGGCCAAAGCGCTGGGCATTGATGGGCGCTGCCACGTTGCGGGCACGCTTCATCGCCCCGTCGAGGTCGCCGCAGACCTTGTTGAGGCCGACGATGAAGAGAACGTTCCTCGGTCCCTGGGCGATGGCCGATACGCGGTTGGCATTGCCATCGATATTGACGAGCACGCCATCTTTGGTCATCGCATTGGTGCTCGTGAGGAAAACATCGGCATCATAGGCCAGCAGCATCGCCTGCCGACGGTCCTCGAACTTATCGCGGTCGATAAAGTTGTAGTTGCCCGCCTCCAGCGCCGCTGGCAGACCGATTTCATGCACGCTCATGCCGCCGCCCATCGTGACGGTACTGCCCGCGGGAATAAGCTCCAGCGCAAGTTTCAGTGCCTCTTCCTTGCTCGCGGCATAAAAGCCTTCCATGTTGCGCGACTGCAGCCCCTTGATTACCGTCTGCGCGAGCAGTTCGTTGCGTTTTACGATGTTCTCATTCATTGGCTCTCCTCCATTTGCTTTCGTCAAAAACTATCATTCGGGCAGGAAAACTGATAGACGAGCACTTCCTCGCGCCCATCCGATTCCTTGAACAAATCCCCGCAGAAAATCTCCGTCAGCAGGGACAGCCTGCTCTCGGTTGCCAGATACTGGCGGTAAAAAAAGGAAGGATAATAGAAAAACAGCAGCATTTCCCGCGGCGTTTGCTGATAAGACGCCTGCAGATGATCCATAACGACGCGCAGGATTTCCACCGAGAATGGATTGAAGAAAAACACGCGGTCAACAGCTGCGGGCACAGCGTATTCCGTGGCATCGACAAGCGTCAGGCTCACCCTGCCGCCCGCTACGGCATTGGCCTTGTTCTGCACCGCCCGCGTGTAGAGGCGTTCGTTGTACTCGATGCCAATGGAGCGGCACTTGGTCTGATAGGCCAGAAAAAAATCCACGCGTCCCTTGCCGCAGCCATAGTCCAAAAGCGTATTGCGCTTGGAAAAATAGCCGCTGCCAGCGAGCCGCTCCAATACGCAGTAATCGGTGGGCTCATAAGGATAGCGCGTCAAATCGGCTATGCTGTCGTCCCTGCCGGTCGTGCGGATATGCAGGATATTGTCCCATTCGTTTTCTTCAGTCATTCTCGGTCCTTTCGCCTCGCTTCTTATGCCTCTGCTGGCGGGATAGTCACTTCGCTGGCTGCCCCGGCCTGTGGCGCATCGCCACTAAAGTCGATCGTCAGCTCTGTCGCATAGGTTGGATACGCACTGAGCGGTTTGGTGGAATATTCCTTTGGCTCGTTTTCCTCCGCGCGCTGGCGCTCGTTGGCTTCTGATATCTTGCGGTCGCGTTCGCGCTGTTCACGGTCTTCCTTGAGCTTTTCGAGTGTCCCTGCCGATTTTGCCATGTTGTAAAGCTCCGGCGATGCCTCAGCCAGTTCCTTTTCATCGGCCTCTGAAACATGACGGCCATGCATGATGCGCATCGCCGTCTGCATCACGCGCGACTGCTGCTGTGCCGCCTTCTTCCAGCCATCGGCGGACTGGCGGGCACTTGCAAGTTGCTGTTCCAGCATGAACTGGTTCATGACACTTTGCCGGTCTTTTTCCATTTGTTTGCCAGCGGCGAGCAGCTCCTTTTGCTGCTGCTTGTCAAGCGTCACGCGCTGTCCCTTCACCATAAGATAGCCGCGCTTTACGACGCCTGCAATCTCGGCAGCGCTGTGAAAACGTGCCGTGAACTTGCCATTGCCGCGATCGATTACATCGCTCCAATCTTGTAAGTCAGCCGGCTCTGCCAATTGCCGCTTTTCCTGCATGACCCGCGCCTCATCCGAAATCTCTGCCGTATCCAGCGCTACTTTATCTTTCGCTAGCGATGGTTTCTTCGCCGCAGCCGTATAGGACGCCTTCGCGATACTGCCAGTCAGGCTGGCAGTAGAATCATTCAAAATCCGCATGATTTATCCCTCCATGAATAAACCCAAACTTATCTATTTCAAATGTCCTTTTCCTTATTATAGCATAGTGCCATAGTTGATAGCAGCCCATGAACCAGGAAATGAATATTGATATTCACACTACGCCAGGATACTCTGAAAACAAAAGAAGAAACAAGTCAGCGACTAAATCTACCGCAAAGGAATGTTGCTCTTGCTCACCAGCCGGGCAGCGTTGTGGATGCCGATTTCTTCGAGGAGTTTGACATAGGCGGTGCGGATTACTTCGGCATATTGGCTGGGGCCGATGATGATTTCTTCCAGTGCTTCCTGCAGCGGCAGGCCTGGATAGTCATCGCCAGGACCGCAGATTGGCAATTTATAGATGATCTGCGGGATTCCGTCGATGACTTCGATGTCATATGCCAGCCGTCCCTGTGAAGATTCTTTGTAGATAAACCGCCATTCGCGTTCTTCGACAAAGCCCGGATTTTTGATGGAAAACAGCGATGTCATCAGCATATCGGTAAAATAGTTCAAGACCTGCATGGGCTTATGCTGCTGGAGAGCTGCCAGATTGCGTTCGATATTTTCGAGCATCCAGTCAAAGCCGGCTGAAAACTGCTCCTGCGTCAGATATTCCACCGGCGATAACAGCAGCGGCAATGGTTCGAGCGGGCGGAAGATGGCATTGGGATTGAGTACGAAGGCAACGCCTGTCTTGCGTCCATAGGCGCGCCACATGGACAGCCGCCCCCTGCCCTTTTCTTCCGGCGCATGTTCAGAGACGCAGGCCAGATAGGTATGGGTGATATATTGCTGTTCGTTCCGGTTGAGATCGCTGAGCAGGGATTCTAACATATTGCTGCCCCAGTGCAACTGCTGGCTGATTTTCTGTATCCGCTGGCGCCGTCCTTCTGCGCTGTAAATGGTGTGATTCAGCAGCTGGATGCCGTAGTCGATTTCGCGGTAATCGTTCATGCAGGCCGCCGCCCGCATCCAGAGATGGCGTCCCTTGAGGATATTGATGCCCGTAGTCGCACTGGTATAGTAAGCAAAGTGCATGTTCTCAAGTTTTGTATCCTCGAGCCGCCGTGCATAAATCGGCTGAAAAATCTTTAGATATTCCTCTGGCCCATAGGCCGTTGCTGTGTAGCTGCGGCTGTCCTCCCTTAGGGATTCGGTAATTTTTGCTGTATCCATGATCCATCGACTTCTTTCTCTTGCAGGTGGTTTGGAAAATGGTATTGCTTCCAGGGATTACAAGAATTCATCCTGCTGGATGTTTTCACTGCCGCATACGGGACAATTGATGGCATAGTCATCGGCCAGCCAGCGATAGCCGCAGTCTTCACAAACATAGTTGTTGTAAACGTAGTTGTTTTCGTCATCATAGTAGCTTTCCTCATCATCATCGTCAAACATGATGTGTCCCCTCCTTTTTGCACAATACCCCCATGGAATCGATGGAATTCGAGTTCATGGGGGTACTTTTGTTTCCAGAAAAGATTTCGCTTATAGTTTACCGGCTGTGGCGCCATAGATGGCAAATTCGTTTTGGCCGTCGAGTTCCAGGACTTCGTTGAGCTTGTCATCATCGTAGGCACCGAGGGCGCAGACACCGATCTTGACAGTCTGTGCAGCCAGATAAAGGTTCTGGCAGACATGGCCGGCATCGAGGAAAAGATAGCGGTAGGCGCGGCTGCCAAAGAGATAGGTCATGCGTTCAGGCACGGCGCTCCAGACAAAGGTCACCGCATTGTTCTTGGCCATGTTCTGGGCCCGGAAGCAGGCGCAGAAGGCTTCGCCCATCTCAGCAGCTGTTTTGAGCGGCAATAAGGCGTGCTCAAAGGGCAGATAGCGATAAAGGCCTGGCTTTATGCCTTTGACGTTTTGGATGAATAGATACGTTTCAAAGGCATGGCGGGCACCGGCTGAGGGCACATTGCGCTTGCTTGCCCCTTTGGGAAGCCCCATCTTGACACCCTGGCTGCACCAGAGCAGATAAGATAGTTCCTTTATCGTCAACGGCGTTTGGCTATATTGGCGTACTGACGCCCGCAGCTCGATGACCTCGAGGAAGTTGACCGGTATATCCGGCAGGAGTTCAGGCTCAGGCAGTGGAATGATTTTCGTGCCAGGCGCCACGGCTTTTTCGGGGGCTGGCGGCTCGCCCCCTTCCATTTTGGGAACGCTGGGGTTCTTGGCCATCGTCGTTGCGGCCAGGAATTCCTGTGCAATCGTATAATCTTTCATGTCAAGTCCTCGCTTACATATCCGGGCGGACGCCTGTCTTGCCCGTGAACTGATGATAGTTTCCACCTTTGCGGCGGCTCATGAGCTCATCGAGCAGCTGATTGGGCGTGAGCTTGTGATAAGCCAAAAGCACCAGGCAGTGATACCAGAGATCGCCCATCTCGTAGAGGACTTCATCAGGCGCCTGGTTTTTCGAAGCAATGACCGTCTCGACAGCTTCCTCGCCGACTTTCTTCAAGATCTTATCCTGCCCTTTATCGAAAAGATAATTGGTATAGGAGCCATCGACCGGATTGAGCTTGCGGTCCTGGATGACGTTGTAGAGATCGTTGAGGACCGTGGTCAGCGATACCTGCGGCTCCGGCGGCACGACAGCCACCCCTTTTTCGTCCCCGCCAACGAGTTTGCGTCCGCTAAAGCAGGTGTATGTCCCTGTATGGCAGGCCACGCCCGTCTGATGAACGCGGACAAGCAGGGTGTCGCCATCACAGTCATAGGATATCTCCCGTACTTTCTGCTTGTTGCCCGACTCTTCGCCCTTGTTCCAGAGTTTCTGACGGCTGCGGCTATAGAACCAGGTATAGCCTGTCGCAATCGTCTTTCGGAGTGATTCCTCGTTCATATAAGCCATCATGAGGACCTGCCCGTTCTCTTCCTGGATGATAGCCGGGACCAGGCCTTTTTCGTCAAACTTTACCATGGAAATGTCAATTTTTTTGTCCATCAGAATCTTACCTCCACGCCACGAGTTTTCAGATAATCCTTGACCTGCCGCACGGTGAACTGGCCATAGTGGAACACGGAAGCGGCTAGTACCGCATCGGCCTTGCCAAGCGTCAGCACATCGTAGAAATGCTCGAGCCTGCCGGCGCCGCCCGAGGCGATGACCGGTACATTCACGGCCTCCGACACCGCCCGCGTCAAGGCGATATCATAGCCGTCCTTCGTGCCATCGGCATCCATGCTCGTGAGCAGGATTTCGCCGGCACCTAGCCCTACGGCCGTCTTGACCCATTCGATGCAGTCAAGGCCCGTCGGCGTCCGGCCGCCGTTGATGAATACTTCCCACTTGTCCTCACCGGTGCGGCGCGCATCGACAGCGAGTACGACACACTGGCTGCCAAAGGTCTCCGCTCCTTCACGGATGAGCTCCGGGTTCTTGATGGCTGCCGTGTTGAGCGAGGTCTTATCTGCACCAGCTTTCAGCATCCGGCGCATATCGGCTGCCGAGCGGATGCCGCCGCCCACGGTAAACGGAATAAACACCTGGGCGGCGCAGTCCTGTGCCACCTGCACCATGGTGTTTCGTTCTTCGTTCGAGGCCGTGATGTCGAGAAATACAAGCTCATCGGCACGTTCTTTATCATAGCGCGCAGCTAGCTCCACGGGATCGCCGGCATCGCGCAGGCCGACAAAATTGGTTCCTTTGACCACACGGCCATCTTTGACGTCAAGACAAGGAATTATCCTTTTCGTATACATTTTAATCCTCCTTGGCGGCAATTTCAATAGCCTGCTGTAAATCAAGCGTTCCCATATAAATCGATTTACCGACGATTACGCCTTCGATGCCATCTTTTTCATATGGCTTGAGGGCCTCGATATCCGCCGTCGACTTGACGCCGCCCGAGGCAACGATATTTACGCCGCTCTCGCGGGCCAGTTTGGCCGTAGCTTCGATGTTGACGCCTGCAAGCGTACCATCGCGGGAAATGTCCGTATAGATGATGGTCCTGACCCCGGCCTGCTTCATTTCCTGGGCCAGCACCAAGACATCCACATCCCCCGAAACGCCCCAGCCATCGACGGCCACGATGCCGTCTTTGGCATCGATGCCGACGACAATGCGGTCGCCATACCTGGCACAAGCCTCTTTGACAAGAGCAGGATTTCTGACCGCCACCGAGCCGAGGATGACACGGCGCACGCCAAGTGCGAGGACTTCGTCGATGTTTTCCATCGTGCGGATGCCGCCGCCGAGTTCCACGGGAATGTTTACGGCCGCGAGGATTTCCCTGACCGTATCAAGATTGCGCGGCGCGCCAGCAAGCGCTCCATCAAGATCGACAAGATGCAGGAACTTTGCCCCCTGACTTTCCCATTTCTGGGCCATCTGGGCAGGTTTATCGGAAAAGACGGTCTCCTGCGCAAAGTCACCCTTGAACAGGCGCACACATTTACCGTCACGGATATCGATTGCAGGGAAAATCAGCATGGTTACAACTCCTTTAGCCTTCTACGAAATTCTTGAGGATCTGCAGGCCAACATCGCCTGACTTTTCGGGATGGAACTGCGTGGCCTGGATGCCGCCGCTGGCGACGGCCGCGGTAAGCTTCCCGCCATACTCGGTCCAGGCCGTGACGACCGACGGATTGTCGGGAACCGCATGATAGCTGTGGACAAAATAGACATAAGGATTTGCCGCAAGGCCGGCAAAGAGGTCGACCGGCCGGCGCGGTCTTACGATGGACAGACTGTTCCAGCCCATATGCGGAACTTTGAGCTCCGATGCCTGGATTTTCCTGACCATGCCCTGCAGCAACCCGAGCCCGCGAACCCCCGGCGATTCCTCACTGCCCTCGAAGAGGATCTGCAACCCGACACAGATGCCGAGCAAGGGCTTGCCGCTGTCGGCACATGCGCGGATCGCCGGAATAAGTCCGGAATCCGTGAGCTTTTGCATGCATTCGCCAAAGGCACCGACACCGGGCAGGACAACCTTATCTGCTGCCAGGATGTCCGCCGACTGGTTGGTTATCTTCGCATCGGCCCCGAGAGCGGCAAACGCTTTTTGAACGCTATATAAGTTACCTACGCCATAGTCGATTATCGCAATCATCGCTGGCCCTCCTTTTTACAGCATGCCTTTCGTGGACGGGATGCCCTCGACGCGCGGGTCATTTTCTACAGCCTGACGGATGGCATGGCCGAGGGCCTTGAAGATGGCCTCGACCTTATGATGAGAATTCGTGCCATAAAGGACCTTGACATGCAGCGTGATGCCCGCATGAAAGGCAAAGGCCCGCAGGAATTCTTCGGTAAGCTCCGAATCGTAGCCACCGATCATCGGTGCCATCGGCCCGCCGTCATAGACAAGGAATGGCCGCCCGCTGATATCGAGGGAGACGAAAGCCAGGGCTTCATCCATCGGCAGATAGAATGTGCCATAGCGGCGGATGCCCTTCTTATCGCCAATGGCCTGCCGGAAGGCCTGCCCGAGCGCGATGCCGATGTCTTCCACCGAGTGGTGTCCATCGACCTCAAGGTCGCCGTCACAGGCAAGCGTCAGGTCGAAAAGTCCATGCGATGCCATAAGATTCAGCATATGGTCGAAAAATCCGATACCTGAGTCGATGACGCCATTGCCACGGCCATCAAGATTCAGTACAAGCTTGATGGCTGTTTCCGCTGTTTTGCGCTCTACCGCTGCTGTCCGCATACTCATGCCCTGCCCTCCACGAACTGGCGGATGGTATCCAGCCACTGATCGTTTTCTTCGCGCAGGCCCATCGAAATGCGCAGACAGTTCTTGAGCCCCGGTGCATCGCCGAAATAGCGCACACCAATGCCCTTGCTTTCGAGGTATTCGTTGAGCGCTTCCGCTTTGGCGTATTTGATCAAAACGAAATTGGTCTCGGATGGATAAACCGTGACGCCAGGAAGTTTGTCGAGCTCGGCGCTCATGCGCTTGCGCTCGGCAATCATCATCTGGATGCGCGGCACGTATTCATGGCGCATCTGATAGACGATATCGGCCGTGACCAGCGACAAAACGTTCATATGATACGGCATATAGGATTTTTCAATCATCGTGACGATTGCCGGGCTCGCGAGCATGTAGCCAACGCGGGCCGAAGCCAGTCCATAGGCCTTCGAGAACGTGCGGGCAACGATGAGGTTCGGATGGCTGCTGAGCAGACCGACTGCTGTGCGGCCATAGAATTCGATATAGGCTTCGTCGACGAGCAGCGCGCAGTTGCCATGGATATTGTCGGCGATGTATTCGATATCGCTGACCGAGTAGCCCGTTCCCGTCGGATTGTTCGGGTTGCAGATAACCGCAAGGGATGCCTTTTCCTCGTTGACCGTTTGGACGAATTTTTCGATATCGAGCGAGAAATCATCCTCGAGGGCAACGGGAATCCCCGCTGCCTGTGCGGCCTTGGCATAGATGCGGTACATCGAAAACGATGGCTCAGGATAGACGATTTTCTTGGCCTTCGTACCGCCAAAGCAGTAGAACAGCTTCTCGATGATTTCGCTTGAGCCATTGCCCAGCAGGACATTCTCTTTCTGCAGCTTGTGATTGTCGGCAATCTGCTCGCGCAAAGCGTCATATTCCTCATTCGGATAACGGTTGAAGGCGACACGCGAAAGGCGGCCCATCAGGCGGTCTTCGACCATCGGCGGCAGGTTCATATTGCATTCGTTGGCATTGACTTTTATCTGCCAGTCGCGCTCCACCACATCGTAAGATGGCATATCTTTTAAACCAGTACGGTATTTCAACATAAGTATTCAGTTCCTCCTCAAACGGATTGCATTGGCATGGGCTTGCAGACCTTCGTTTTCGGCCAGGCGGATGATATCCTCGCTGACGGCCTGCAAAGCCGGTTGTGTATACGAGATGATGCTCGTGCGTTTCATAAACGTTTCGACATTCAGGACGCTGTAATAGCGGGCCGTGCCGCCAGTCGGCAGCACATGGTTCGGGCCGGCGAAGTAATCGCCGAGCGGCTCGGGCGAATAAGCGCCCAGGAATACGGCCCCGGCATGACGGATATAGGGAAGCAGCTGAAACGGCTCCGCCGTCAGGAGCTCCAGATGCTCGGGGGCCGAAACATTGGCAAAGCGGATGGCCTGCCGCATGTCGTCGGCTACCACGATAAGACCGTTGCGTGCAATCGAAGCCTGGGCAATCTCGCGGCGCGGCAGCTCTAAAAGCTGCTTTTCGACCTCGGCTTCCACCTTGGCGGCAAGCTCTGCGTCGTCGGTAATCACGATGCTGGAAGCCAGCGGGTCATGCTCTGCCTGGCTCAGCATATCGGCTGCCGTATAGACGGGATCTGCCGTCTTGTCGGCGACGATGAGGATTTCACTCGGGCCTGCGAGCATGTCGATATCGACATTGCCGTAGACTTCCTTCTTGGCCAGCGTGACAAAGATATTGCCAGGGCCGGTGATCTTGTCGACGCGCGGGATGGTCTCCGTGCCAAAGGCCATGGCAGCGATCGCCTGCGCCCCGCCAATCTTATAGATTTTCTTCACGCCGGCAGCGCGGGCGGCAATCAGCACATAGGGATTGATCTGCCCATTCTTGGGCGGCACCATCATGATGATTTCGCGGACCCCTGCGACAACCGCCGGCACGGCGTTCATGATTACCGAGGACGGATACGCTGCCGTCCCGCCGGGAACGTAGATGCCCACGCGGTCAAGCGGAATCACGGACTGGCCAAGCAGCGAGCCATGCTCGCGGTAAGTCATCCACGAATTGGGTTTCTGCTCCTGATGATACCGGCGGACGTTTTCCGCTGCCCTGTGCAGGGATTCGACGACGGCCGGATCGGCAGCTGCTTCTGCTGCGGCAAATTCTTCTTCGGTGACAAGGAAGCTCTCCGGCGTCAGCTCGACGCGGTCGATGAGCTGCGTATAATGGATGACAGCCTTATCGCCGTCTTTGCGGACATCGCCGACAATCTGGCGCACGAGCTCAGCCGCACTCATGTCACGGCCGAAGAGCTTTTTATTGCTCGCGCGGATCTTGGGGCTTAGTTCGACTTCATCGAAGGCAGCTTTTGTAAGCATGCGCTCGACTTCCCGCTCCCCAACCTCACTTGCTTTTACGATTCTCATTTTGCAGCCTCGCTTTCCAGTATCTTACGCAAATCATTGACCATGGTATGGATGCGGTCAAACTTCATCTTGAAGCTCACGCGATTGGCGATGAGCCGGGCCGTTGCCTCCTGGATCGACACGATTTCCTCGAGATCGTTTTCCTTGAGTGTCGTCCCTGTCTCGACGATATCGACGATGCTCTCGGACAGACCGACAATCGGGCCAAGCTCGATCGAGCCATTGAGCTTGATGTATTCCATCTGCATGCCGTGGCGGTTAAAGAACTGCTCGGCGATATGCGGGAATTTCGTTGCGACGCGCGTATGGTTGTAATCTGTAAGTTTGGCGCGCTTTTCGGCCTTTGGCACAGCCATCATCAAATGGCAGCGGCCAAAGCCAAGATCCAGGAGCTCATAGACATCCTTGCCGGATTCAAGCAGGACATCCTTGCCGATGACACCGATATCGGCGGCACCATACTCGACATAGGTCGGAACATCGGCCGTCTTGGAGACGATGAACTTTATTTTCTTCTCCTCATTGGTGATGACGAGCTTGCGCGATTTATCGGATAGGCCTTCTGCCGTATAGCCAATCTTTGCCAAAAGTTCTGCCGACAGGCCAAACAATTTCCCCTTAGGCAGGGCAATTGTCAGATAATCCATATTGTTTGACTGCATAGTTGACCTCCTGGATGATTCTTTATTTCGTTAAAGTAATAACATGTAACAATACTAACATGTAAAGTTGTAAACGTCAAGCCAAGGTGTTAATTTCTTTCGTCAGCGTCACGCAGCAGCGATAGCTCGGGGGCATCATCCTCTGCTGGCGGCAGATGATGGCGCGCGATAAGCGCAGCCTCAGCGGTAAGGCCGATGGATCTAAGCCTTGCTGCACCGATTCCGGCATGATGATAGTAGACATAGAGCGCATGACCAGGCTTATCCCAAAGCCCCCGGCAGGCAGGTTTTGCCAGTTTTTCCGCCAGTGCTGGCAGGAAGTGGTCCATCAGCACCGTAAAGACCTTGCCCCAGATGTCAAGATCGCCCTTCTGGCGGCCGACATCGTGCAGCAGGGCACAACGGAGAAGCATTGACCGGTCAACGGGCAGATTTGACATGTCAGCCAGCGCCAAAGCCGTGCGGGCTACATGCAAGGCATGATACTGATCGGCAGGATGCATCGCATAGAAAAGCGGCTGTGCCGCTTTGGGGATTGACTTGTCAACAAAGGCCCGGTCAGCGGGCGTGATATCTGCCGTCATAGCGCGGTAGAATTGACGGACACGCTGCATCATGCGAGGTATACCAATTCGCGGTAGCCCTTGGCAAGCTGGGCTGTTTCGGCTTCAGACTGCGTCTGCGACGCGAGGGATAGCTCGACGGTCTTGCCTTCGCGGCGCAGCGTTTCGGCTTTGGCAATGGCTGCTGCCTCTTTGCCTGCCGCATAGGCCAGATAAATGTCGCGGGCGCGTACGGGACGTGCAAGCCCCTGACGCTCCAGAGCGAGCAGGATGCGCTCGATGCCGCTGGCAAAACCGGTGGCCGGGCAGGCGTTGCCGAAATCGGCCAGCAAGTGATCGTAGCGGCCGCCGCCGCAGAGCGGGAAGCCTAATCCTGGCGTATAGGCCTCGAATACCATTCCCGTGTAGTAGCTGAAATCACGGATGATGCCGAGATCGAAGCGGACGTACCGCTCGACACCATAAGCCTTGAGCAGGCGGTAGATCTCGCAGAGATTATCCAGTGCACGGCGGCTCTGCTCATTGAGGGCAAGATCATAGGCCTTCTTTATCATGACTTCCCCACCACTTAGCACGGGCAGTTTCTTGAGTACCGTCTTTGCTGTTTCGGGAAGTTCCAGCGTTTCGACCGTGCGGTCAAGCGCTACGAGATCGCGCTGCTCCATAGCCAGCTTGAGCTTTGCCTTGCTGTCAGCGTCAAGATGATACTGCTCCATGATGCCGCTGATGAATTCTACCTGCCCGAGGCAAATCTGGAAATCCGTAAGTCCTGCGCGCAACAGTCCCTGGATAGCCAGCGCGATGATTTCAGCATCGGCAAACGGACTCGTGCTGCCCATAAGCTCGACGCCAGCCTGATGGAACTCACATTGGCGGCCCATCTGGGTTTGCTCATAGCGGAATACGCTGCTGATATACGATAGTTTCATCGGCAGCGGATATTCCTGCAGGCGGCTGCTGACGAGCCGCGCAATCGGCGTCGTCATTTCGTGGCGCAATGCCAGGGTACGGTTGTCCTTATCAAAGAGTTTGAACAGATGGGCTTCGCTGCTGCGGCTGCTGCCGAGCGTCAGATTGTCGAGGTACTCGATCGTCGGCGTGACGACTTCGTCATAGCCCCACTCGGCAAAGAGCTCGGCAAACTTTGTCTCGATTGCCCGCTTGCTGGCTGCTTCACTCGGCAGGAAGTCACGGGTACCGTAAGGGATTTCCAATACATTCTTGTCTTTTTCCATCGGTTCTTCGCTCCTTTGATTTTCGGGTTGTCGTTTTACTCAGGCTGCTCCGGCAGGCGCTCAAGCACGATCTTGTAGCCATCGGCCCCATAGTTGAGGCAGCGTTTGACGCGGCTGATCGTTGCCGTGCTGGCCCCTGTCTGTTCGACGATGTCGTCATACGTATGGCCGGCCTTGAGCATCCTGGCTACTTCGAGCCGCTGTGACATGGATTTGAGCTCACTGATCGTGCAGATATCCTCAAAGAATTGATAGCATTCATCCATATTTTTCAGCGCGAGCACTGCCTGACATAGCTGGTCATTGAGCTTGTCCTTCAGTTTCGGATTAACCATAATCCTGTATCCTCCTCCAGTTGTTCTTTCCGTCTTTATTCCTTTAGTTTGTGAAATTACCTGTCATTATAGCACAGCCTGCCGCAAAAGAAAAGCCCTTTGCCACGATTCATCGTGATAAAGGGCTTAGATTGTAAATTACCACAGCTGTCTGTCCGTCCGAAAAGGATTTTTAGCCATCGATTGCAAACTTTATCGTTGCTTCCAGTCCTGGCTTCAGTGTGAAGGACAAATCAGCTGGAATGGATATACGTACCGTCAAGCGGCCATCACCGCCAGCAGAATCTGACTTGTCAGCTTCATCCTCGGAAGGCGTTGACGGGTCAACGATATCCTGCACTGTCCCCTGCAGTTTGTGTCCATCGAGTTCGTATTCGGCAAACTGGCCGAGACGGATAGCAGCTGCCTGCTCGGGCGTCACGCGTGCTTCGATCCAGGCGCTGCCTGCATCCATGATACTCGCGATGGCCTGGTCCGCTTTGACGGCTGTATCAGCGGCTGCTGTATCCGTAAGGATAATCGTACCTGCTGCCGGTGCGAGGATTTCGGTTGACTGCTGATCCTGCTGGGCATTAGCCAGTGCTGCTTCTGCCTGTTTGACCTGAGCCTCGGCCTGCTTGAGGATTTCGGGGCTTACAGGTACTGTCGTGGTCTGCGCCGGTGCCGTATAGGCCGGCTGGCTGCTTGCCGATTGCGCGGCTGCCTGCGCTGCTGCATAGGCGGCCGCAGCTTCATCGCGCTTGACAGCACTGATTGCGCCCATGCTATAGAGCTCATTCATGCGCAGCATGCGGCTATAGGCCTGCGCCGCACGCTGCTGGGCACCGGTATCGACCTGCGGTACAGCCGCAGGCGCAGCCGGCGTCGTCATCGTCGTGCCCTTCTTGAGCTGCTCGAGGCTTTGTTTGCTGAGCTCAAGATTCTGCTGCAGCTGCTGGATATCTTCGTCCGTTATATTCGTCTCGACACGGGCAATCACATCACCGGCTTCGACATGATCGCCATCACTTACTACGATTTCCGTAATCTTGCCGGCCGAGCGGGCCTTCACAGGTACCAGCGTACTGGCAACTTTTGCATCATAAACCGTCAAGGTCTTGTTATGATGCTGATACCAATATACGCCGCCGCCAGCCACCATTGCCAGCACCACAAGGCCGAGCACGCCGAAGCGAAGGATGTTTTTGACTTTGCTTGTGATGTCTTTTTCCATGCGGGATACCTCCCTACTATATAGTCACAAAGATAGAACGACTCCCTCTATACAGAGGGAGTCTGTTCATTTATCTATGGAACGATCAGCCGAGCTGGCTTTCGATCATAGCAAATGCTTTATCGAGTGCCTGCGGGATCGCATTGGCGTCTTTACCACCAGCCTGAGCCATGTCCGGACGGCCGCCGCCGCCACCACCGACAACGGCAGCTGCTTCTTTGATGACCTTGCCGGCATGGATGCCCTTGCCAACAGCAGCCTTATCGGCTTTGACGACGAGGTTGACCTTGCCATCGTTAGCGCAAGCCAGCACGACAACGCACGGCGAATCGAGCTTGGAGCAGGTCATATCGGCAACATCGCGGAGCTCATCCATACCTGCCGCGTTTGATTTGCCGCAAACGACAGCGACGCCGTTTACAGTCTTGAGACCGCCGAGCAGATCAGCAGCATCAGCCTGTTCACGCATAGCAGCGACTTCTGCAAGCTCTTTCTGCATAGCCTTGGACTCAGCCTGAACCTTCTCGATCTGAGCGGGTACATCTTCCTCCTTGACCTTGAGTTTGGCAGCAGCTTCCGCCAGGACTGCCAGCTTGCCCTGTACATAGTCAAGCGCAGCCTGGCCCGTGATGGCCTCGATGCGGCGGACGCCCGAAGCAACGCCGGACTCGCTGACAATCTTGAACAGGCCGATCTGGCCGACGTTCTTGACATGGGAACCGCCGCAGAGCTCCATCGAGAAGCCCGGGACTTTGACGACGCGGACAACATCGCCGTATTTCTCGGAGAACAGGGCCATAGCACCAGCGGCCTTCGCCTCTTCGATGCCCATATGGCTGATCTCGACATCCGTGCCCTTGAGGATCTCGAGGTTTACGAGTTCCTCGACGTCAGCGAGCTGCTGAGCCGTCACCGGCTCGAAGTTCGTGAAGTCAAAGCGCAGGCGCTCCGGCGTAACGGAGGAGCCTGCCTGGCTTACCTGGTCGCCGACAACCTGCTTGAGGGCAGCCTGCAACAGATGGGTAGCCGTATGGTTGCGGGCCGAAGCGAGTTTCTTCGTCTGGTCGACTTCGATCTTGACCGTCTCGCCGACCTTGAGCTGGCCTTCCTCAACATAGGCAACATGGTATACCGTGCCATCCGGCAGCTTCTTGGCATTGACAGCCTTGATGCGGCCGAACTCGCTGACCAGCATACCCTCGTCGCCGACCTGTCCGCCGCCTTCGGCGTAGAACGGCGTCTTGTCGAGGATGATGCCAGCCTCTTCGCCGTCCGTGATCTCATCGACGAGCACGCCATCTTTCCAGATAGCGACGACTTTGCCTTCTTTGGCCGTCTCGTCTACCGTCAGCTTGCTGACATCGATGCTCGAAAGGTCTGGAACTTCGACGCGCGTGTTCTCCGCACGGGCGTTGCGCGCACGCGTACGCTGCTCCTCCATAGCCTTCTCGAAACCATCTTTGTCGAGATCGAGGCCATTTTCGTGCAGGATCTCTTCGGTGAGCTCCCACGGGAAGCCAAACGTATCATAAAGCTTGAAGACAACTTTCCCGTCGAGTTCGTTCTTGCCAGCTTTCTTGACCGTCTCGATCTCGCCGTTCAGGAGCTCCATGCCCTGATTGAGGGTAGCAGCAAAGCGGTCTTCCTCGATGCTGATGACCTTCTTGATGTAGTCAGCCTTGTTGATGAGCTCCTCGAAATCCTTGGCGCCACGGTAGATGTTGACAGCAGCGTCAACGGCACCCTCGAGGAACTTGTCCTTGATGCCGAGCATGCGGCCATGACGGATAGCACGGCGCAGGATGCGGCGCAGGACATAGCCACGGCCCTCGTTGGACGGCAGGATGCCATCCATGATCATGATAGCCATCGAACGCGCATGGTCAGCGATAACCTTCAGCGAGATATCCTGCTTATCGTCTTCACCGTATTTGACACCAGCGACATTAGCGGCATATTCGATGATCGGATAGAGAAGGTCCGTCTCGAAGTTCGTCTTCTTGTTCTGGACGACAGAAGCCAGACGCTCAAGGCCGCAGCCCGTATCGATGTTCTTATGCGCAAGGTTCGGATAAGAACCATCTTCCTGCTTGTCATACTGCGTGAATACGAGGTTCCAGATCTCAAGATAACGGTCGCAGTCACAGCCTACTGCACAGTCCGGCGAACCGCAGCCGCGCTCCTCGCCGAGGTCGATGTAGATCTCGGAGTCCGGGCCGCACGGGCCAGGGCCGATTTCCCAGAAGTTATCTTCCATCTTGACGATGTGATCCTGCGGGAAGCCCGGCTGGGATTTCCAGATTTCGATGGCTTCCTCGTCGTCCGGATAAACCGTTACCCAGAGCTTCTCCTTCGGCAGCTCGACGACTTCCGTCAGGAACTCCCAAGCCCAGGGGATAGCCTCGCCCTTGAAGTAGTCGCCGAACGAGAAGTTGCCCAGCATCTCGAAGAACGTCTGATGACGTGCCGTGCGGCCGACGTTCTCGATATCGCCGGTACGGACGCAGCGCTGGCTCGTCGTGACGCGCGTGCGAGGCGGCTTCATCTTGCCCGTGAAGAACGGCTTCAGCGGCGCCATGCCTGCACCGATCAGCAGGAGCGTCGGGTCATCTTTCGGGATCAGAGAGAAACTCGGCAGGCGCAGATGGCCTTTTTTCTCGGAAAAGAACTGCAGATATGCTTCGCGCAGTTCGTTACCACTCATATACTTCAAAAAAATCTACCCCCATATAGGTATTTTCAGCAGTGACTTTATCACTGTTGTGTTTATAGAACATCTAGTTGATTATTTTACCATATTTTTTCACGCTTGTGAAACGTTTTATTACAGGTTTACGATTTGGCTTACGAAAGGCTCGCTGCCGCCTCCTGTGCCTGCTCCGTCGTCATGAGGATTTCGCGTGGCTTGCTGCCGGCATTCGGGCCGACGATATGGAGCTCCTCCATCGTGTCGATAAGCCGGGCCGCGCGCGTGTAGCCGATGCGGAACCGCCGCTGGATGCTCGAAGTCGAGGCCTGCCCCGTCGACATGACGAGATTGACTGCATCCATAAGCAGTTCATCGGTTTTCGGCGCATTGCTGCGGCCGCCATTTTCCTCAGCCTGCTCGGCCGCCAGCGCCTGCTCGGTGAACGCGACGATTTCCTCGTTGGTCTCCATCTCCTGCCCCTGCGAACGGATGAAGTTCAAGAGGTTTTCGACCTCATCATCGCTGATGAACGCCCCCTGTACACGGCGCGGCTTGGCTGCCCCTACCGGATAGAAGAGCATATCGCCCTTGCCCAGCAGTTTTTCAGCACCGCTGCGGTCAAGGATCGTACGCGAGTCAATCTGGCTCGATACAGCAAAGGAAATGCGCGAAGGGATGTTGGCCTTGATGATACCCGTGATGACATCGACGGAAGGCCGCTGGGTCGCCAGCACCATATGGATGCCAGCCGCACGGGCTTTCTGAGCCAGGCGGCAGATGGCATCCTCGACATCGTGCGGCGCGACCATCATAAGGTCAGCCAGCTCGTCGATGATGATGACGATAGCCGGCATCTTGTCATCGGGGAATTTCTTATTATAGGTATCCATATTGCGGACGTTGTGCTCAGCAAAGCTTGCATAGCGCTTCTCCATCTCCTGCACCGACCAGTTGAGCACCGAGGCCGCTTTCTTCGGGTCCGTGACGACTGGTACCATCAAATGCGGGATGCCGTTATAGCCGGAAAGCTCAACCATTTTCGGATCGACAAGGATGAACTTGACTTCGTCCGGTTTGGCTTTGAACAGTACGCTCGTAATCAGCGTGTTGATGCAGACGGACTTACCGGACCCTGTGGCACCAGCGACGAGCAGATGCGGCATTTTGGCCAAATCCGCAAAGATAGCCTGGCCGCCGATATCCATGCCAAGTCCTACGGTCAAGCGGGATTTCGCATCGGCAAATTTCGGGCTTTCGAGCACCTCACGGAGCTCTACGCCCTCGAGTTCCTTATTCGGCACCTCGATGCCGATGGCGGATTTGCCAGGAATCTGCTCGATGCGCACTGAGGAGGCCGCAAGGCGCAGGGCAATATCATCGGCAAGATTCGTGATCTTGCTGACCTTGACACCTGGCGCCGGCTCAAGCTCATAGCGCGTGACGGCCGGGCCATGGCAGGCGTTGATGATGGTTGCCTTGACCTTGAAATCAGCCAGTGTCTGCTGGAGCGTGCGCGCGTTGTCCTCGATCTCGATTTCAAGCGCAGCATTCTTTTTCTTCGCATGCTTGGACAAGAGCTCCGTTACCTTGGGCATCTCGTAGGGCTTAGCAGGCGGCGGGGCCGTTTCACTTGCCTTCGCTGCAGCTTCTGAGCCATCGAGCAGTGCGGCCGCCGGGCGGATGGGCGCAATCTCGCCGTATTCGGACATTGGCGTTGGCTTCTTGCGCATGGGCTTGGGCGATGGTGCGACGACCGGCTCTGTATGCGGCACGGTCACAGGATTTTGCGGGATGTCCGGTTCCTCCTCCTGGCTGCGCCCGTATTCGATCGTGAATTTGGGCACCGGCGGCTCCTCGCTTGCCGGCTCCGGCTCTGGTTCCGCGATAGCCGGTTCCGGTCTTTCCGCTTTATCCGGCGCAAGCTCAGCGGGCATTTCGTCTTCCGTCCGGGCAAAATGCGGATCGCGCTCCTGATTGTAGAACGAATTTTTGACCTTTTCCTTGACGGCATCGACAACGCGCTCTTCGACGCGGCCGCTGACATCGGCAACCTTCTCATAGGCTACCGAGACAGCTTCGCCAGCCACATTGGCTCCTTTGGCCGCCGTCTGCTGGGTCTTCATAAGGCCCGTGGCCAGCGACCATGTCGTCGAAAGCAGGATGGAGCCGATCGTCCCTGCGCCGAGCAGGATGATCGAGCCATCGACGCCAAAGAATTTGCGCAGGACAAACAGCAGGCCGCCGCCCATAAGGCCGCCGCCGCGCGGCAGGCTGTCCGGCAGGATTTCTGCGCCGACGGGAATGACAAAATGATGCCAGATGGCAAGCACGGACAAAAACAGCAGCCCCAGCCCAAAGAACCGTGGCGAATAGACCAGCCCATGATGTTTGGCCATATACTGATACCCGATCAGCAGGATGACCAACGATATGATTGCAGCACCAATGCCAAACAGATAATGCAGGCATTTGGCAAAATACACCCCGACAAAGCCGACATTCAATCCGAACAGGCCGCAGAGTGAGATAAGGCTCACTGCCACAAACGCCAGACCTGCCAGTTCGTACTTACGGCCCGGATTGGCAGGCTTCGCCTCGGCCTTAGCTGCCGACTTGCGCCGCCGTGTGGTCTTCCGTTCCGTCGTCTTCTTTTTCAAGGGATCACCTCTTTCTCACTAACCTTAAACATGACGCAAAAGGGATGCCTTCCCATAGGAAAGGCATCCTTTGCAATCAAATCATACGCAACCTACTTACTTCGTCAAACGATCGGCACAGCGCTGCGCTTCAAACAGGATGCGCTCCTCATCGAGCGTCGTAAGCGCATGTTTCTCCATCAGGACCTTGCCATCGCAGATGACTGTATCCACCGAGCTCGAATTTGCCGAGTAGACGAGCAGGGAAACCGGATTGTTGCGCGGGCACCAGGCGGCGCTGTTCATATCAAACAGCGTGATATCAGCCTTGCAGCCCTTCTCGAGCCGCCCGATGTCGGGGATGCCGACTGCCTGGCCGCCAAACTCCGTGCCCATCTGCAGGGCCTGGAAGGCCGGAATAGCGACCGGGTCCAAGCCATGTACCTTATGCAGCATGGCCGCAAGATTCACTTCTTCAAGCATGTCGAGATTGTTGTTCGACGAAGCACCGTCGGTGCCGAGCGCTACGCAGACGCCTTCAGCAAGCAGACGCGGTACAGGAGCAACGCCGCTGGCAATTTTCATGTTGCTGCCAGGGTTGTGCGCCACGCGGATGCCGTATTTCTTGATGATTTCGATATCGTTGTCGTCGAGGTGGACGCAATGCGCAGCCAGCGTGCCTTTGCCCTCGAAGATTCCCGTCTCGGCGACCCAGTCGAACGGACGGCGGCCGTATTCCTTAAGCGAGCCGTTGATCTCATCGAGCGACTCTTGCATATGGATGTGGATTTCGGCGCCGAGCTCCTGCGCCTTGGCCGCAACCTTCTTGAGGAATGCCGGCGGGCAGGTATACGGCGCATGCGGGCCGAACATGACCGTGATGCGGCCATCGGCTGCACCATGGAAATTGCGGTAAAGCTCCGCATTCTCTTCGATTTTCTGCTCACCATCCGGGGCGACGCCGATGATGCCGCGCGACAGCACGCCGCGCAGACCAGCATCCATGGCCGCCTCAGCCACGCGCTCCATCCAGGGCCCGTACATGTCGGCAAACGTCGTCGTACCCGTGCGGATCATCTCGAGCATGGCCAGCATAGCACCCCAATAGATGTCGTCAGACGTCATCTTGGCCTCAGCCGGCCAGACCTCGTTGTTGAGCCAGTCCATCAGGGCCATATCATCGGCATAGCTGCGCAGCAGCGTCATTGACGTGTGCGTATGCGCATTGACAAAGCCCGGTATAGCCAGATGATCCGTGCCGTCGATGACTTTGCCCGGACGGAAATCCTCGGGAACATCGCCTATCCCCGCGATGCGGCTGTTATCGATCATAATATTCGTTACTGGCGTCGTGCCGTCCGGCATTACCGCGCAAACGTTTTTGATCAGTGTTTTCATGTTACTCTTCCTTCCTTTACTTGTATGTTATTCGAGATTCAGATAAGCACGCTGCTCCGGCGTCAGCACGTCAATGCCTACGCCGAGGGCCTTGAGCTTGATCTCCGCAATCTTCGTATTGATCTCTTCGGGCATCAAATAGACGTCCGGTTTCAATTCCCGGCCATGCTCCAGCAGATGCAGCGCTGAGAAGAACTGTACACCAAACGAGAGATCCATGATTTCAGCCGGATGACCGTCACCGGCTGCGAGGTTGACCAGGCGGCCTTCGGCCAGCAGGTAGAGCTTGCGGCCATCGGCCATTTTGAATTCTTCGATGTTGTTGCGTACCGTGCGGCGCGATACCGAGCAGCCCTCAAGCTCCGGGATATTGATCTCGCAGTCGAAGTGGCCGGAGTTGGCCATCATCGCACCGTTCTTCATGACCTGGAAGTGACGCTCGCAGATAACATCCTTATCGCCCGTCAGTGTCAGGAAGATGTCGCCGATTTTCGCGGCCTCATCCATCGGCATGACGCGGAAGCCATCGAATACGGCCTCGATGGCCTTGATGGGATCTACTTCTGTGATGATGACATTGGCGCCAAGGCCACGGGCGCGCAGTGCACCGCCCTTGCCGCACCAGCCATAGCCTGCGATGACGACATTCTTGCCCGCGATGACGAGATTCGTCGTGCGCATGATGCCGTCCCAGGTGCTCTGGCCTGTGCCATAACGGTTGTCAAACAGGAATTTCATATAGGCATCGTTGGCCGCAATCATCGGGAATTCGAGCTTGCCTTCTTTGGCGAGCCCCCGCAGGCGGTGGACGCCTGTCGTCGTCTCCTCGGAACCGCCAATGATATTCGGCAGCAGTTCACGGCGCTTCGTGTGCAAAAGATGAACGAGGTCCCCACCGTCATCGATGATGATGTCCGGCTTGATATCAAGAGCCCTGTCGATGAACGTGAAGTATTCCTCTTCGGTGCAGCCATGCCAGGCAAAGACATTGAGGCCATCCTCGACAAGCGCTGCCGCGATGTCGTCCTGCGTCGACAGCGGGTTGCTGCCCGTGATGGCAACTTCTGCTCCTGCATGCTTGAAGATTTCCGCCATGTATGCAGTCTTTGCCTCAAGGTGCAGCGTGATGACCATCTTCTTGCCGGCAAACGGTTTCGATTGCGAAAATTCGGCATCGATAGATGCCATGACCGGCATGAAGTTCTTTACCCACTCGATCTTGTCATGCCCCGAAGGTGCCAGTTTGATATCACGAATCATAGATTCCATTAGAACTACCTCCCTGTTTGCAGCGAACAAATCTAATTTATTTTATCACGAAAACGTGTTTGCTGCTACCTTATTTTTCCAGGCACTTGTCCAGCGCAACATAGTCCGTAATGTCGATGATAAGCGGCGTAACCGCAATATACCCTGCTTCTGTAGCATAGATATCGGTCGCACTGCCTTTATCCGAGTCATAGACCTCGCCTGCCATCGTATAGAAGACGCGGCCATCTTTTTCCTGCCGCTCAAACGCATTCAGATAGTCACGCTTGCCCTGACGGCCAAAGACATACTGCGGGCGGCCATCTTTGAGCTGCTTCGGAAAATTGACATTATAGAAGATAGGCTTTGCCGTTTGACTTGTCAATTGACCCGTCAACTTTGACAAGTCAGCGGCAAAGATGGCTGCCGCCTCGTCATAGGACAGCTGGCTGTCGACATCGAGCGACAAGGCCACCGAGGAAATATCATGCAGATAGCCTTCCATAGCCGCGCCGACCGTACCCGAATACAGTACATCGGTGGCCAGGTTCGCCCCATGATTGATGCCCGATACGACAAGATCGGGCTGCTTATCGCCCGCAAGGGCCTCCAGATAAAGCTTGACGCTGTCCGTCGGCGTGCCGTCAACGGCAATCGCCGTGATGCCATAGGCTGCCTCGAGCCGTTCGTTGTGCCTGACCTCCATCGGTTTGCCTACCGTCAAGGCATGCGCCATACCGCTCTGCTGATGCATCGGCGCCGCGACGATGACTTCGTGTTCCTTATAGAGTGCCTTGACCAGTGCTTCGATGCCCTCTGCCTCGACCCCATCATCATTCGACAAAAGAATACGCATAAAATCCCTCCATAGCAAAACATATACAAAAAAAGGCCGCCCAAAACATGGACAGCCCTAAATCTCAATGGTGACCCACCACGGAATCGAACCGTGAACCTACTGATTAAGAGTCAGTTGCTCTGCCAGTTGAGCTAGTGAGTCAGCTTTTCTTCAAGAGCCTCGCGGCTCCGTTCCTCAAGGACAGGTATTATATTAACACTATGTTTTTTCATTGTCAACATTTTTTTGAAAATTTTTTGGCATCAATCTCCTGCCGGCAGCAAAACAGTGCTTGTGTTCTATTTTGTTCTATGGTATCGTGATAGAGAGAAAGTAAGTTCGTAAGCTATCCTTTGAAGGAGGTGAGCCGGCGTTATGGCTCTGTCATCTGTTTTTGCCGCAATCGATCTGAAATCTTTTTATGCCTCCGTCGAATGCCACGATAAGGGACTCAATCCGCTGACTGCCAATCTCGTCGTCGCGGATGCCAGCCGCACGAGCAAGACCATTTGCCTTGCGGTATCGCCAGCGCTCAAAAGTTATGGCATTCCGGGACGGGCAAGGCTCTTTGAAGTCAACGAAAAGGTAAAGCAGGCCAACCAACTGCGGCTGGCAGCAGCCCCGCACCATCGCTTTGCGGGAAAATCAGCCGATGCCGCCGAGCTTGCCGCACATCCCGAACTGGCCATCGATTTTGTCATAGCTACGCCGCGCATGGCCCGCTATATGGAAATCAGCACGCAGATCTACAAGATTTATCTGCAATTCATTGCCCCCGAGGATATTCATGTCTACTCGATTGATGAAGTCTTTATCGACCTTACGCATTATCTGACGACCTATCACTGCTCAGCCGAAGAGCTGACGCGCCGCATAATCCATGCGGTCTACGAGGCTACGCATATCACTGCCACCGCTGGCATCGCCCCGAATCTCTACCTCAGCAAAGTTGCTATGGATATCGTTGCCAAGCATATGGCTCCCGACGCTGACGGCGTCCGCATTGCCGAACTCGATGAAAAACGCTACCGTCAGCTGCTTTGGAATCATTACCCGCTGACGGATTTCTGGCGTGTCGGCCGTGGCTATGCGAAAAAACTCGAGCAGCACGGACTCTATACGATGGGCGATATCGCGCGCTGTTCCCTGGGCAAGGCCACGGACTACCACAACGAGGAGCTGCTCTACCGCCTCTTTGGCGTCAATGCCGAGCTGCTTATCGACCATGCCTGGGGCCATGAGCCCTGCACGATGGCCGCCATCAAGGCCTATAAGCCAGCGGCCACGAGCATCGGCTCCGGGCAGGTGCTCCAAAGCCCCTATCCCTACGACAAAGCCGCTCTCGTGGCCTGGGAAATGACAGATCTTTTGGCCCTGGAGCTCGTCGACAAGAAATTATTGACGGGTCAGCTCAGCCTCGACATCGGCTACGACATCGAAAACACGCACCGAGGCTATCGCGGCCCGCTGCACCGCGACCACTATGGCCGCATGGTCCCAAAGCCCGCCCACGGCAGCAGGCATTTTGCCACACCGACGGCGTCCTCCTCCCTGCTGCGGCAAACCGTCCGCGAACTCTTTGCCGCCATTGCCGATAAAGATCTGCTCGTGCGCCGCCTGACCATCACCTTCGGCGACACCATCGCGCAGGCAGATTATCAGGCCGCTCCGCCGCCTGTGGAACTTGACCTGTTTGAAGAGCCCGCCGCCAAGGACGGGATTGACTTGTCAACGGCCAAAGAAAACGCCATCCAGCAGACCATCGTCGCGCTCAAGAAGCGCTTCGGCAAAAATGCCATCTTAAAGGGAGCCAACCTGCAGGAAGGGGCCACGGCCATCAGCCGCAATAACCAGATTGGAGGTCATCGCGCATGAAGGAAGAACAGCCGGATAAATACGGCGATATCATCAACCTGCCGCGCCCTGTATCCAAGCGCCATCCGCCGATGCCGCTAGCGAAGCGTGCCGCGCAGTTCTCGCCGTTTGCGGCGCTGACCGGCTACGAGGACGCCGTGCGTGAAAGCGCCCGCATCACTCTGCCGCCGCCAAACCTTGCCGAGGACGAACAGGAGCTATTAAGCCGTGCGCTTCAAGAGGTGCTGGCGGCCCCTTTGCCGCAGGCAGTCCTCACCTATTTTCTCGCCGACGCATACAAAGACGGCGGCCGCTATGAAACGCGAACCGCCGTCATCAAACGTCTCGACAGCGTGCATCAGCAGCTTCTGCTGGAAGATGGCACGCGCATCGATCTTAGCCATATTGTCCGCATCCAGCCCGTTTGAGCTGGATGTTTTTTTAACGGTACTCGAGGTCGCGGTTGCCGCTGCGGACCGCCTCGGATACCGGCAGGCTTGCCTCATAACGGCGGATGATAACCGTCGTCGTCACAACGCCAGCCAGCAGGATGATTGCCGCGAGCAGCAGGACGCGCATCGTCGAGTTCTCCGAATCGCCATCGCCATCGAAGAGGCCGCCAAGGCCTTCCTGCACCGTATCGAGGGCCGGCCCAAAGCTCTGGATGGCATTATAGGTGTTGTACGCCTGTGCAAACGTGTTCCAGCCGGCCACACCGAGGTTCATCAGCGATTTTTCCCGCGCGAAGTTTATCCACGACTGAATCGTGATGATGATGCCCGAGCCGATTGCCGGCACGATGATCATCAGATAGATGAGGCTTGACAAGACGCCCATCATGCTGGCGGGCAGATAGCCCGTCGATACCGCGATATACGAAACGACAATCGCATAGACGAACGTAAAGCCAACCGCTGACTGGATGGCACCGCACCATGCGAGTAGGCGAATCCAGCCGCCCACCGCCTTGGACTCTGCCCAGATGCGTCCGACATTGCGGGCATTCAAAAAGCTGATGACCAGATTCAAGATCATGACACCAATCAACATTGCCATAAAATTCCTCCTTTATTTCATGCGAATGACAATTGCGCCTCATTATTGCACATCAATATTATAGCGTGATTATAAAATCTTTTCCAGCTTGGCCTTGAACGAGATTTCCCGCGGCGTATCGATATCGGCAAACTTTATCACATAAGCGCCCTTCTCGCTGTTTATGTCCAAAATCTCGCCATCCCCCATAATGCGATGCATGACTTTATCGCCCTTGGCAAAGGCTGCTTTTTTCGGGGCACTGGCCTTGTCCATGCGCCGGTCCATATCCCGGATATACGCCTTGGCATCCTGCCGCATGCTTTCGGCGACAGGCCGCGCGTATTCAAGCAGTGCATCATCAAGTTCCAGCAAGAACCGCGAGGGATACCTAAGCGATGCATCAAAATTCAGTCCCGAGGCCGCCGATAGGTACAGGCGGTTCTGAGCACGGGTCACGGCGACAAAGGCTAGCCGCCGTTCCTCCTCCATCGCCTGCTGCGTCCGTGTCTTGCGCGAGGGGAAAATCCCTTCATTGAGCCCGCAGAGGAACACATAGGGAAACTCCAAGCCCTTAGCCGCATGCACGGTCATGAGCTTTACCTTATCGCCCGTTTCCGCCGTATCGCTGTTGGTCAGGAGCGCCACCCGCGAAAGATAGTCCTCGAGCAGTGCTTCTTCGCCGCAGGAAGTCTCATACTCATAGATTGCCTGCTTGAGCTCTGCCAGATTATCAAGCCGCTCCTGACTGCCCTCCGTGCGCAGCATCGCCTCATAGCCGCTGGCATTTAGCAGAGCCGAAAGAATCTCTGACACCGGGCGGCCGCGATAGGATGCGGCAAACTCCTCGATGAGATCCACAAAGGCTCCCGCCTTGGTCCGCTTAAAGAGTTCGTGGTCAAGATTTTCCTTCAAAGCATTATAGAGACTGCAGCCATTATGCCCGGCATATTCCTGCAAAAACGCCATACGCCGCTCGCCTAAATTGCGTTTCGGCACATTGGCGATGCGCAGGAAGGACAAATCATCCCGGTACGCAATCATGCGCAGATACGAGAGCGCATCCTTGATTTCCTTGCGGTCAAAGAAATGAATGCCGCTGTAGAGCGTATAAGGAAGCTCCGCCCGCAAAAAGACTTCTTCGAGCGGCCGCGACAGATAATGCGCACGGTAGAGCACGGCCATCTGACGATATGGTACGCCCTGTTCGTGAAGCTTTGCGATCTCCTGGGCAATCCACTTGGCTTCTTCCTCGGGCGAATCGTTGCTGGCACACAGCACGCTTTGCCCAGGAGGCAGCACCGGCCGGAGATTCTTCTCAATGCGATTGCGGTTATGGGCGATGAGATCATTGGCCACGGCCAGGATTTCCGGCGTCGAGCGATAGTTTTCCATCATATAGATGGTCTTCGCCGGCGAAAACTCCTGATCGAAATCCAACAGATAGCGGATATTGGCCCCGCGCCAGGTATAGATGGTCTGGTCGGGATCGCCGACCACGAAGAGATTCTTATGATAGCCGCAAAGTATCTTCATGAGGCGGTACTGGAGCTCATCGATATCCTGGAACTCATCGATCATGATGTATTCGAGCCGCTGCTGCCATTTAAGCCGCAACTCTTCCTTCTGCTCGAAGATGTAGAGCGTGAATTTGATGAGATCGTTGTAGTCCAGGCCAAAGCATTTCTTTTCCTGATACAAATAACCATAGAAGATAATATCGGCTGGCTCCACGGCCCGGTCATACTTTTCCTTGATGCCGTCAAGCGACATGGCGATCATATCCTCGTAATACTTGGGCTCGGTGAAGATTTTGCGTATCTCAATCATATCCCTCGCCTTGGCAAAGGTCATATCCCGCAGAGACAAGTGACGCTCCTCATAGATAATCTTGAGCATCGCATCGATATCGCTGTTATCAAGCACCAGAAAGCTTTTGGGATACTGCACCGCATAGCTGTCCTCCTGCAGCACCGACACGCAAAAACCATGGAACGTATTGATATAGCCCGTATCGTTATCGCCCGTCAGCAGATGGATACGCTTGCGCATTTCCGTTGCCGACTTATTCGTAAAAGTCACGCAGAGGATATTGCCCGGCATGATGCCAATCTCATTGACCAGATAGGCAAACCGCTGGCTGAGTGCCCGGGTCTTGCCCGAACCGGCGCCAGCCAGCACCCGTACATAGCCTTCCGTCTCCGTAACCGCCTCCCGCTGCGCCTTATTGAGCCCCGCCAGGAGCTCCAATTCCTCTTCTGCCATAGCCAACCTCCCAAGTCTTTACATCATCCAGCAATACTGCTGTATCTATTAGTAGTTTGGCATGGTTTGCGCTGCTTTTCAATAGTCTTCCGATAATAACGGCAAAGATTACCAGCTTTTACATAACTCCATATCAAAGGGAACTTTCCGGTAGGGACTATCTTCTGCCATCAAAAGCTGCTTAAAAGCCTGTTCCCGCTGTTCATAGTCTTCGCCTGTATCCCCCATATAAGTGCTGTAGGAACGAAGATACGCCTTGCCGAAATCCTCCCAGCTGCGCGTCACGTTTTGCAGCCGCTTCCCTGCCGTCAGGATTACATTCAAGGTTTCCCGCAGGGTAAGATACCCGGCCAGATATCCCCAGCCGGCATTCTGTATCGTGCGCTGCAGCTGCCACAAAAGATTCTGTCCAGCCATATCCATGATTGTCTCAATAAGCTCCGGGCGGCTATTGATTTCCCAGGAATCCCGCATAATTTGCCGTCCATACTCGCGTCCCATCGGGTCGCTGGCGGGCATCCCGCCGAGTTCCTGTATCTCAACACCATTTGCCATATGGACGATCGCGCAATCCGCAATGATCCACTGGCGGAGCTTTTCGTCTACGCCATCCCAAAACAAATCATCTGCCGGCCGCCGGATGCGTTTGTCATCTTCCAGCTGCCACTCCCGCAGCTGCTTCATGACCGAGCCCTCGAGATGCTCCCGGAATGCATCCTCGTCTTCCCGCAGCATATTAAGCCCAAAATGACAAACCTCCTGCCGGATCAGCCAGGCAAAAAACTTATACGCATCCTCATGGTAGACGGCAAAGCGATAAACCTCCTCGCCATCTTCGTTCATCTGCACGTTCAGATATTCAACGCCATCGCCCTCAAACTGGGCATAAAATCCGCCCACGTCAAGAGCAGCATAAACCTTGTCATATCCCGTCATGGTCATTTTATTGTCTGGCTGCAAGGTAATCGTACCATAATGGTCCCGCTTCCATAACCGGCTGAAAAATCCTTTTGGCGATAAAAACTTCGCCTTGATCGTAAAACTTTCCATGCTATCGCCCTTTCCTGTCTAAATGTATCAAGCTGTTATAGGCATTCACTCCACTCACTGGTATCATAGATATGGTCGAGCTCTTCCTGGGCAGGCTGGTAGCCTTCCTCGGCCGTACGGCGCAGCAACTTGCGATACGACGTGAAATTCCCCTCATCTTTGTAAAAATGCGCCAGATTCCAGGCGCCTTCCGCAAATCCTTCGCCAGCAGCCTCGCGCACCAAATCCCGTGCACAGGTGTAGTTTGCCTGCTTATCCTTAGCAAGTAAAGCATTGGCCAGCATTACCCGACCCTCATTTTGCCACTCGTTCTCGTCATTTTTTTCATAAGCGACCCGTTCCAGCACGGCAATGGCTGTGTCCAAATCATGCCACTCGCCCTCTGCATCGCGGCACAAATGTGCTCTGGCCAGCATCGTTTCGTAATCCCCCATCGCTATGGCCTTTTCGTAACAGGCAACGCCTTTTTCATAATCGACGATTGTCCCAATGCCCCGAAGATAGCAGATGCCCATCTCCAGCCAGGCCTTGGCATAGCCCATATCCGCCGCCTTTTGCAGATAGCGCAAAATCGCGAGTTTATCGCCCTGCGGATTTTCTTTATGCAGTTTCCCCAGCGAATACCAGGCCATGGCTACATCTTCTGGATCGGATGTCAGCGTAGCTTTGAGGAACCAGGTAGATGCTGTTTTGAGATTCTGGCAATTGATGACGCCCAGAAGATTCATCGCATATCCACAGCCTGAATCAGCCGCTGCGGTCAGCGCCTTAATCCGCCCCTCCGTATCCTCGCGTTCTTCACATTCTTGCGCGATTTGCAGATACTCGTTCCACTGCTTATTCTTCGCTACCTCTTCATCGGCCTGCCAATCCTCACCGTGCAGACCTTGTCCATCGGCCCAGGCGGTCAGCACCGCCAGTGCGCTTGGCAGTTCCTTTACCTGCTTATGGACAGCTCTGCCATCGATGGCGGCCAGCAGATAATAGCCATCCTGTTCGTGATAGGCCTCCAGATAATTCTCGCCTGCCTGCTGCAAGTTCAGGGCAACACTGCGGTATTTATCGTTAGCCAGCATAGCCAGCGCTGCTTGCAGCTCTTCCTTGTCATAATGGTTAAAGATCAGGCCATATTTCTGTCGCCATTCCGTACACAGGTGCCACTGGCGCCTGCCATCTGCCGCAGCTATGCAGGCTTCCTGCCGGTCACGGATGGTCTCTGCCTCCGCCAATGTCGTGGCAGCAGAGTTCTTCCAATTCCTGACTTCGGCTTCGTTTTCGGTTTCCCAGGACATTTTTTCCAACATGACTTTGAAGCCTTCATACTCTGTGGCTTCCCTGCGATATTTTTCCGCCAGTTCTTCATTTTTGGCAACCGGTCCATAGCCATTGGCATATACTTCTGCCATAAGATATTGGAGCAAAGCCCGCTTATACCTCGGCAGCACTGGTTTCTGCTCCTCCCGCAGCATTTCCTCCCGGATGCTGCGCGCTGCTAGATTCCGATCCATAGACGTGCCCCGCCCATAGAGCTTGCAATAACAAATAAGCGGCATCAACACATCGTAATCGTAAAAGCCATGGAACTGTACCATGCGATTCATTGCTTTTTCGCACCACTCATAAGCCTTGACATAATCACATGCAAAGAAATCGCCCCAGAAATAGGTATCTGCCACTTGATACATGGACACGACATGGCCTTGCACGGCCAATGGCAGGAAATATTCCTCGAAGGCCTTCCGCGAATCTTCTTTCACGCCCAAGCCATGACGATACATATAGCCCAGCGAATACAGAGCGCTGTCCAGCCCGGCAGCAGCGGCTTTCTCATAATACCCCAGCGCCTCGGCGTATTTTTCCTGATTGAAAAGATCTTCGCCGCGGCTATAAAGCGCATGAGGTACCCCGGCGCGGCAGAAGCCGTCTTCCAGCCGCCGGAACTTGGCAGTCTTTTCCTTATTACCATTTCCCTGATATATATCGCGCACACACGCCTTATAAAGGTCGAGCCCATAGGCCAGACCGCCATCGACAGCAGCCTCGAGAAAAGGAAGGGCCTGTTTTAGCCGCTCCCGCTGCCCGTCGTTCTCGCCCAGCAATAGGGAAACACCACCAAACTTATATGCTGCCCCCAGCAGGTAAGCTACCATTGGTTCAGCAGCAGCATAGGCGCGGATTTCTTCCAGCACGGCCGCAGGCGTTTCCCAATGCGCCAGCATTGCCGCATGTTCTACCGGGGTAAGGCCACGATGCTCAATAGCACAAAGCACGCCAGCCGCACTGCCGCCCTCGATGCTTTTCTGCAGGCATCTGTGCACTTCATCCGTATCTTCGGCTATCGGAAAACCGCTGTTTTCCCAGCTCTCTCCTATCCCCATGTAGGTACGGGCCAAAAATGCCCAAGCATCCGCATCGCCTGCCGCTGCCGCCTGGCGCAGCATTTTCTGCCCGCGTTTTGCGCTTTCCGCATCATAATGCTGCCAAATAAGGTCTATCGCTTCCCGCACCAGCGGCTGAAATTTTTTTACCGTCATCATGTACGCCTCTCTTCAGAATCCAACAATTCAAAGCTATGTTACCAGGACTTTACCAGCGCCATATCAAAAGGCACCGTATAAGGTGTGTCCTTCGCATTCCTCAACTTTTGGAAGGCTTTGCGCCTATCCTCGCCACCTGACTCGCAGTCCATATAGTTCGCATAATCCCGCGCATATGCATTAGCCAGCCCCTCCCAGCTGCGCGTAACCTTTTGCAGACGCTGCCCGGCAACAATCGATACATTCAACGATTCGCGCAAAGTCAGATAACCTGCCACATAGCCACTGCCTGCCAGCTGTAATACACGCAATAACTGCCAAGCCAGCTTATCATCGATCATATCTTGAATCGTCTCGATCAAATCCCGCCGAGAATAAATATCCCAGGCCAGCATCATCATATCCCTGATTACGAATTTGCCTAATCGGCTGCCAGGCACAAAACCACCAAGTTCATGCACATCCATATGAAAGACCTGACGGTTAACCGCACAAGCAGCACAAATCCACTTCTTCAAATCCGGATCCACCTGTTCCCAGGATAGATTATCTTCTGGCAAGCAATATTCTTTTGCAAGCTTTTTCCGCTCCACCAAAACAAGTATGCGTCGTATAAACGTGTATAATAATAGTTTTCCTATTCGCATCATAGTCCATCCACCTCAAATCCTGTGTACATTTATGCATGTACAGGTATACCTTGCTCTGTCTTAGCTTTTGTCTTTTCCTTCCAGACGGAGGATATCTCTTCTTTCCGTGTTCTTGGCACAAGCTCACACGCCATCCATTTTTCTGTTTTTACGCCTTTGCCCATGCACCACCGCTGAAGACAGGCCAAGGCGCGTTTCTTCTCCATTGTCTCCCTGAAATATTCCTGCCCGTTCACATTCGCATAAAGCTGGAACTTCTTCGCTTGGCAGCGCACCAGCAAGCGATCGTCACTATCCATTTTATCCAGCATAAGCCGCCGATACACACCACAGGCCACGAGATTCAAAGCATTCTCGATTTCTTCCTCTTCATACCTTACGAAATTCGCCCCGCCTTCTGACGGCAGCTGGATGCATAACCGCCAAGGCTGCAGTTTTTCCCGGGCTTGCAATCTAGCTTTTTGCATCCGTTCCTCTTGCCAGACACGGATATTTTCCACATCCGTCAATTCCGTTTTCTCATCTTCGTACCGGCCAAAAATAGTCCAGGCAAAACGGCAGCCGAAGCCTTCCGAACTTTTATCCCATTCAAAATCTCCCAGCCAGCGATCGAAACCTGCATAAGACTTGGCTTGTTCATGATAGGTTCGGGCTAAGGATTGATCGTCCTCATAATCGCCAGAGCCATTCGCATATACATCCCCCTTTAAGTGGTAAAGTAAAGCTAATTTGTATTCTGGCAGCACGGCTCCCTCTTCTTCTACCCGCCTGACTTCCTCCATGATCGTACGGACAGCCATTTCCCGGTCGATTACTGTCCCCCAGCCATAATATTTGCAATAGCACATCAATGGCAGCACTAAGTCATAATTGAAACCACTCGCTTGGAAAGGATTCTTGCCGGCCAGTTCGACATATTTATCCAGAACCTTTTCACACCAGCTGTATGCCTTGGTAAAATCTTTCTCACCCAAATCTCCCCAGAAATATATTTCCGCTGCCTGAGCCATAGCAGGAAGATGTCCGTTTTCTGCCAATGGGAGTAAATAATCTTGTAAAGCACACTCCGCCGACTGCTCTACGCCCAGACCGAACCGATACATAAAGCCCATGCTGAAACGTGACATCTCATGCCCCGCTGCAGCCGCCTGCTCATAGCACGTATACGCCTGCTCATATTCGCCCCGAGCATAGTGCAGCTCACCACGGTTATATAGCATATGGGGCACTCCCGCCTGACAGAATTTCTCCATCATAGCCGCAGCTTGTTCCTGTTTATCCTTTTCCCCCGTGCGCTCATAAATGATATCTGCACACGACTTAAAGTTATCCAACCCCAAAGCAAGTCCCATCTCCAGTGACCGCTCCAGATAGGGCAGCGCCATTCGTGTCCGCCCCCAATTGTCATCCATATCCCAATCGTCCAACAAGCCGAACACCGCACCACTGAGATAGCAATTCCCAAGCAATTCTGCTGCGATGGCTTCTCCACCTTCCTCAGCATAAGTGGCAGCCTCCTCCAAGACGGCTTTACCAGAGCCCCAATGCTCCAAGATCGCTGCGCGTTCCGAGGGATAAAGCCCCCTTCGTTCAATCGCACATAGGACCCCCACAGCGCTGCCCCCTAGGATGCTCCAGCGAACACACTCATCCGCTTCATCAAGGTCTTCAGGCAGTCTGCTGGTTTCCCAAACAGCCAAATTGGCCGCTCCTAAATACGTACGGGACAAGAGCCCCCAAGCGTCCGCGTCGCCAGCAGCGGCTGCCCGACGCAACATTTTCTGTCCGCGCTTCGCACTTTCCGCATCATAATGCTGCCAGATAAGGTCTATCGCTTCCCGCACTGCTGGTTGAAATGTCCTTGCCATTTTTTAGCCACCTTTTATAAATTAATTTTGAACTCCTAAAACAAAGCAATGTCATCCTTCATCGTTCCATCCAGGCCTAATATGCCGAAATGTACATCCCAAAATACCCGGAGGGAAAAATCCAACGGCAGGAACAAACGGCAAAAAAGCTGCCACTCTTTTTCGCGATCCTGTTCGTGGGGCTCATCTAAATATACATAGAGCTCCTGCGGGGAGAATCGGCTTTGATATAAGATGCCTTTGGGGAAGAAACGCTGAAAGGCGTGGCTGAATCCCTGTAAACTCGAACCACATTTCATGGTATGCAAAAGCTCCTCTGCCACTGCCAGCTGTTTTTCCTGCGGGAGCTTTTGTACCAGCGCGGCAGCATCCTCGCCAAAAAGCCCCGCCAATAGTTCCTGGCGCAATTTCCGCACATAGCACTCCTGCCGGGTGATGCCATGGTGCAAATCCACTTCGCAAAGGATATGCAGCAAACAATCAAACGCTTTTTGAATGAATTCTTCTTTGTCCTTTTCCAGCATATACCGCACATCCGGATGCAGCAGGTATTGAAAGATCGCACTGAACCGGTACAAGGCATTTACAGGGATTGGCTCAGGCCCTGCTTCTTTGCGATTCAGATAGTCAAAGGCCAGCTCATAATAAGGACTGCCATCTTTGGCCGGCGTATAGGTTATATCTGCCTTTGACATTCCTTGTTCCTTTGCCCGGATCGCGGCATCCCAAATGAAATTCATCTCAAACCAGCCTCCCTGCACAGTTGTATTCGGGGAAATAGTGCTGCAGATTGGTAACCAGGAAACTTAGGACATCCAGATTCCGATAGTCTTCGTGTTTTGCCTGAAAATCGAGTTCCAGCGTATATTCCCGGCTTCCCGTACGGAATTCGTAGTCGATGAAGGCATCGGTGCAATAGGTCGCAGCCTGCCCCGCAGCCTGCCGCAGCCGCAAATCCTGCAGGGAAAAATCGCGCATGCAGACAAAGGAGCGCAAGAATCGCTCAATCTCTGCCCGTGTCTTGACGCGCTGACCATAGGCCGCCATCAGATTGCGGACAAAGCTCTGGTCATGCTGGTTGCCATAGACCCGATACCCATATTTTTCCTCGCTGCGTACAGGATAGAACCGCAGCAGCGGCCAAGACTCGCGCTCCCGCTGGTCACAGGTAATGATAAGGTCTCCGCCCTGCCAGCGTACGCTCCGGACCGCAGCATCCGATTGGTCAAGCAGATACTGTCCTCCAGCGGGGAATTGATGGGCATACAGCCGGTGTTCATAGGCTATCCGATCCATGCAAGCCTCCGGGTAAGAGCTGGTCAGCGCCTGATAAGGCTGGATATTCCACAGGGGAACCATCTCTTCCTGGATGATGTCACGGAACTCGACGTAATCCAGCGTGATACGTTCAATATTCTGTTCTCCGGTCCAGCCTTCTACCGAAGTGATCCAGACTTCGGCGAATTTATAAAGATAAGGTGCCAGAATACTGCGCCAGGGCAGCTCATTGAGATTCGTCACGCCATAGAGTGCCTCGATCTGCTGCAAGTAACGGCGGCAAGGCCGCAATTCAAACGTAGCTGCTGCATCATTGAAGCCGCTCTTGACTATTCCCGAGAATTTGTGCCGCTCGCGTATGAGTTTTTGCAAAGTGGCCGTTTCGCCCGCAAAAAAAACAGGGAACAAAGCATAGCTTTCTCCCTGTTGCAAATGATCCAGCACGTCGGCAGCAGGAATCTCCGGCTCTAAAAGATCGGCAGCATCCATCGGATAAAGTTCCTTATCCGTTGGATCATAATCCTCGCGCCGGCAAAGACCGGTCATGACATCCGGTACTTCTGCCGGACGGGAAACCTCGGCCAGCATCCGCTGTTCCAGCCCATGATATTCTGCATACATATGCCGATAAAGCTCCGAAAACATATCGCCGATGATATCCCGGAATAATTCCCGATTCTGCAAATCATCGATTTTCATGGCCTGCTGCTTTACATAACCTGCCAAATCAAACTCATCTGTAAAAATACCCATCACGATTCTCCCTAGTCCACAAATACTTCCCGGCGGCGGCGACGCTCCCGGCGGCACTCCCTGAGCCCTGCCGGCCGGATTTCAGCCAGTACATGGGTAAGGCCAGCAAAGAGGCTTTCATTGTCCCATTCCTGCTCCGCCTGCTCCAGCCGCTGGCTGATATAAAAGCCAATACTATCCACAGATAAAGGCTGACCAGCCAAAGCCGACATACAGAACTGCCGGTCAAGATCTGTCAGGGCAAACTTTGCCGCCTCGTTAGCAAAAGCCTTGGTGATATCTGGCGATAACGTACTCTGCCCAATGGCTGCGTACGGCACATAAATCGTATGGACCGTATCGAACTCTGTCGTCCGGTCAAAGAAATCCGTATAATCGACACGCAGGATAGAACCGCGCTTCAGCTTGAAACGGCAAAGCTCCATTTCGTTATTCGATAGCGTCAGATTATTCGTCAGGGCCGCTTCCAGTGGATAAACCAACGTCCCCCGTTGATCGATTGGCGATGCGAAAACCAATTTGAGAATCATGTATTCATCGGTAGGATGATACGCAATCGTCATGGGTTCGCGCAGGTAGTAGATAAAACCTGCATGCTTTATCAGCCCCGGCTGCACCGTAATCGTCTCTTTGGTCGTCATCATCCGGCAGCCGCTGATGATACCATCGCTATACTCCTGATACAATAGCGGCAGCCCGGCAAAGGCCCGGTCACGTACATCGCTAAGCATGGATTGTCTCAATATATGCAAGGACTCAAACTGCGGAACACGCTGCTGATTATTTCCCATACCATCACTCTCCTACAATTACACTTTCACCACCGAAAGTAATCTGTTTTTCTGTTAACTTCACATGCGAATTGCCGCATTGCAGCAGAATCTGCTTATCCGCCGTAATCTGAACCTTTTCCTCGGCCTCGATTTGCACGCATTTATCCGAAGAGATATGCACAGGCTGCGAAGACACAATGCTTATCCCGTTATCCTGGGATAAATCAATAAAGATATTCTGATGATTGCAAATCATCGAAATCCCATCATCGGTCAATAAAAGTTCTTTGCCACCAGGTGCCCGGAAACTCTTATTCCGCGTACTTGCCGGCGGCGACGTATTGACTGCACTGGCAGCAAAGGCCTCCTCCTCATGATTGGAGGGACACAGTATCCGCACGAAATCCCCGACCTCCGGCATCACATACCAGCCACTGCCATCACTGCTCGAATAGGCCGTAGAATACGGAAACCAGGTCGTGCTGCTGCTGTCATACGCAGGGTCAATCTGGAAAAAGAAGGCCTGGATCGTATCCCGCTTGACGGCCTTGACCTGCGCAGTCAGGACACGTCCTGCGCAGTGATTGTTGCGCACCAATGGAGCGACAAAGCCCTGCCGGCCAGTAAGTTCGTAAGACATATGCATAAGACCGTCTATCAGCTTGGCGTGGATAGTCCGCACATAATACTCCTTACCATTCACACATACTTTATCCCCAAGGTATGCATAATCATAGGAATCGACCTGCAGGCCGCTAAAATCCTGTGCAGTGGCCGTATGCCCTGCGGTCATATCATTTTCTGTCACTTCGCGGAAACGGCCATTATCTGCTAAATAGCGAATAGCCGCCGTAGAAAGCTCTGCAGCCTGTTTCCCCTGCGGTACCCCCAGGGATACCAGCGGCTTTTCAGCCACCAGACTCGAAAAGACCGGCACATTGAAGCGGGATGCCATACGCTGGGAGAACTCCCAATTCGTCTCATCCATTTGCAGGATGAACGCTCCAATCGGCTGGTCGGTAACATTGACCACCACTTTCCCCGTGCCATTATAGGCATCGTTTAGAATTTCCCCATAGCTTTTCGCTAGATTCTGATACGTCTTATTTTGCCGCCGGACAGCCAATAAATAACTGGAATCCGCTAGTTCTGCGGACAATTCGCCATAACCACCGTTCGTATCCACACGAATCTGCGTGATATAGCCACGGAACAACACCACTTCCTGATTTTGCTTCCGAGCTTTTATCGCAATCAGGCCATCCGTCTCACGCTCCATAAAGCGCTTCAATACAGGAATTTCGCCCGCAGCAGTCAAAACTGCCCGGCCATGTTCGTTCGGCTTATGCGCAATCTCCAAAGTCAAAAGCCTCTGCAGCGGAATCCCTTCCACCCATACATTCTCATGAATCAAGCCCATCATTCATCCTCCACCGGTTCCAAGCGGATGCCCAAGGGAGCACGCCGCAAAATACTTTCTGCCGCTGCCAGTGAAAACAGCCAAGTCACTTTATCCCGCTGCCGCTGGCAGCGGATGCGCTGCCCTGCGCCTGCTGACGGCAGAAAAGGAACCCAATAGTGCAGCGGCTTAGCATCCGCCGCCTCTGGCACAGGCATAAGCGTCACTTGGCAAAACTCCATTTCCGGTGCCAGCCACTGAAATAATAGCTGAAAGCGATCTCCCACCATAAACGTCGGTGCGAATAAGAAATCACAATACTCCATGCCGGCCTGAGGGCTGTAAGCAGCAATCTTATGGGACAAGCGCCGGAATGATTTTTCCTCCATGAAATAAGGATACTCGCGATACGAAAGCCCCACCGGCCTGACCGGATCTGTAAGCGCCGCATCCTCCACGAGCCGAAACCAATCTGTTTCCACCAACCGTATCATCTCCCCAAGGACAGCCAGCCCGAATCAGCCAGCTGGCAATCCGAAAACTTAACTCCATCATTGACACAATCCATCAATACACAGCCACGCCAGTCACATTGCTGCATATGGACATCCTGAAACAGGCAATTTTCCCAAAGCGGCTGGGCATAAATCTCATCCTCGTCAACGCTGCTGGCAGTGACTTGCGTAAAGGTACAATCGGTAAATGTACAGTTGCGCCAAATACTTCCCGCCAGTTTCACCGACGAGAAATCGACATGATGAAAGCGGCAATCCTGAAAAACTGCATCCCGCAGATCAAGTTCCCGCAGCGTAGCTGGCTCAAATAGACACGCCGTAAACCGGCTCAATTGCAGAGTCTTCCGTTCCAGTACATGCTGACGATATATCTTCTTGTCGAAGTGGTGTAACGATAAGTCCGTTTCTTCCGTTGCCACTAAATCCACCGTTGGCAAAACTGCATAGATAGGCTTTTGCGCATCGTAATACATCCCCATCGAAAGATAAAAAGGTACCTTGATAACCAGGCCTTTCAGCAGTTCCTCCCGATCTATATCTGCCAGCCAGTTCTTCATCCGGCAGGCGAGAAAAAATGCTAACCGCTCCAATGTCGCAGCATAAAGTGTCCGTATCATCGTCTTGCGCAATGTCCGCCGCTGATAGTACGCCTCATCCTCTGCCTGGCACGTAAACGCCCGCCAACGAGAAAAAAAGATATCTGCCGGCATACGATACCGGTAGAACGGCCTGCCGTAAAACCACGCCTCATCGTAAAAATCCACCAGCAGCATGGGGTTTCCGGTATGAATCGACGTTAACGGCAGCGAAATACTGATATTGGCACAAGGTACCATCTCCTCAGCCTGTACCCGAGACGCGCCCGCCACCGCATCACGTAATCTTTCCCGCAGGAATCGGGATATCTCAGTAAAACACGCATCCCAGTCAGCCAGCGACCCCCGCAGGAAATCCTCTTCCACAACGGGGTAACGCTTTTCCTTATACGCCGCTAACGTTTGAATCATCTACCAACACCCCAGGCTACACAAAACATGTCATTCTTTCAGCAGTACGCATCCGTTATACCATTACAATCTTGGAGATTGCTTAAAATTTCATTGTACAAATAACTAAGATTTAGTTATTTTTTTATAATATACTTCCTCTATTTTACTTGTAAAAATCTTTTCAGCTCGTCGTAGCTATAAACCATAAGTTATTTTCTTATGGTCTTTGGGGCAGTCATTCTACAATTATAATTATCTTTGCCGAATATGAACCCCCTTGCACCCCCTGCCTATCATTAAGCGAGTATGCCTCGGAAGCCGCACGGGACAAGACTTTGAGAAAAAGAGAAGGGGGTGCATTTGCACCCCCTCGGTTGGGATTTTGCACCCCCTTTGCTAATATACTGTCGAGTAGACGATATGCTTTCACATTCGCCCCTCACAGAACTGAACGTGCGGTTTTCCCGCATTCAGCTCTTCAAATAATCTTCGGCTCCAAATTACCAAACCTTTCTCAGCATGACCGAGGCAGAAACATCCTTGTCGTGGCTGCCCTTTTGCAGCTGAAGATCGCCGCCGAGAATCCAGCCCTTGGCAAATTCGTTTTCACCGCCGACCGACAGGACGAAATGCGTCTTGTCCTGATTATTTTTCATCGTATAGACCTGATTCCCGTCGCCCTCATAGCTGAAACTCAATTCGGGATTCGCTCCTGTGAACGCATTCTTGACGCCAAGCCTTGCCGCATAATGACCGCACGAAAATTGCCGCTTGAACTCCACGCCAAGCTGTCCGGCAAAATAATTGTTCCGCTTTGCTCTCATCTGCCGGTCAAAAATCCCCGCTCCCGTTTCTGCATACGAATTTTGCTTCATCGTGGAATACTGCAGATTGATGAACGGCGAAACATGCCAGATTTTATTCGGCTGCAGATTGTGCTTGTACTCGCCGCCGATCTCAAAAATATTGGAATCGTATTTTGCATCCGTCGCAAGCCCGATCGCAGAAAGATTTCCGCTCAGCTTGTTCCGGATTTTCCCGCCGTCGATGTAAATGAATGCATCATCGGCATTTCTGTGATAGCCGCCGTAAACGCCAAAGCGTGTGTCATAGATATTGCCGCTGGAATTCCTCGCTCCCATGCCCGTCGCATCATAGCTGACAAAAAATCCTGCGCGCCAGTTTTCGCTGACCGCCCTGTCATAGCCGCCGCTGATTGCCTGTCCGTGATAGTTCGCGCCGCCTTTCAGCTCGCCCCAGTTCTTCGTGAATTTGACCCAGAAATTGTTATCGACCGGCGCGGGAAGTTCCGCCTTCATCGGCATTGTCAAATGATTTTCGTCATCACCGTCGGAAAGATGGTTCACAGGCATATTCAAATCAACGTTGAAATCCTGCATGGAAAAAGCGGTTGCCAGCCGGTCGGAAATCACGCGATTGGCAACGGTGCTTGTTTGCGCCACGCTCATCATCTGCGCAGCGTCCGCATTTCCGATTTGGTCAAACGCAGTTTTGGCGCTTTCCGCGTCCAAACTGTAGAGCCTCCGCAGTTCCTCTTTCCTGCCGTCATGTTTCAGATTTGCGGTCATATGGCTCAGAGCATGATACGTCTGTGCCTGTTCGGAAGTCATTTCGCCGAGATTGTTTTCCGCTTTCGCCGTAACCGATATTTGATTGCCGGAAATATTCCCCGTCGCGCTGAGCATTCCGGAAATAGGAACAGCCGTCGAAGCATTTTTCAAGTCTCCCGTAATGGTGTCCGCCGTCAAAACTTCCATGGTTTCGTCCGGCAAAATATTGGTGGCCGCCACAGTCGAGCCTTCCACATTTGCCGTTCCGTTCACAACGATATTGCCGAGCTCACCGCCGGCATAGCCGCTCAATGTGCCATCGGAAACCAGATTGCCGTTGATCGTCATGGACTTGTCGCCGGATGCCGAACCGATTGTGCCGTGATTGTAGAATTTCCCCGTCGTATCGTCCGAGAAACCTTCCGCCATTTTTTCAGTCATGTTATTAACCGTAAACGTTCCGCCGAAAAGGCCTGCGTCTTTTGCCACAGTTACATTAACCACATCTGCCGAACCGCCGTAAACGAGATTTCCGTTGACGTTCATTTTCATATTGTCCATGCCGTCAATATCGCCGTCATACTTCATCGTATTGTTGAAATTCAGTTTCGTCACCAGGTCGGGAATGTATTTGGTGTAAAGGTATTTGCCGCCTTTATATTGCAGCTTCAAGCCATCCAGTTTTGTAAACGTGTGATCTCTAAGTTCTACGCCATCAACCGGTGTTTCATAATCAAACATTCCGGTCTCAGGGCTGAAATGCTTCCATTGGGACATGATATTCCCCTT
>SVBZ01000008.1 GCA_015058575.1 Pseudoselenomonas ruminantium | reverse complement strand
GGGCGAACGGGGGAGTGATTCTTTCTGTCTGGAGCGACTGTCCTGCGCAGCAGGACTGGGCCGTAAGCGTATGACCTAGAAAGAACTGTGTACGCCGCGACCTGGTAACGGGAGCAGGTAACTAAGTCCGTAAAACTCTGCCAGCGGCCCATTTAGCGGAAACAGAAAAAGCACTACCCCGTGAACCCCGAGCTTCGTAGTATCGGGATTCCATACGGACGCATATACCTCATCCGAGCGCTTCGCGCCCACCTTCCCCTCGGTAAAGGGAAGGCTGGAACTAACCCGGCAAACTGCAATTTTTCTATGCAAAAGACCTGCCGACTTTTGTGTCAGCAGGCCCCAAGATTCATTTATTCGCCAAAGAATTCATTCTCGGCCGCTATGCAGAGCATATGATAGACCGGCAGGTGAAGTTCCTGAATGCGGAAGGTCTCATCATCAGGCACGCAGATGCAGACATCCGCGAGCTGGCGGCTCTTGATCTTCCCGCCCGACTTACCCGTAAGTGCGATGGTCTTTACACCTTTGACCTTCGCCATCTGCAACGCATAGATAACATTCGTGCTATTGCCCGACGTCGAAATCGCCACGAGGACATCGCCCGCATCGCCCATGCCTAAAAGCTGCTGGGCAAAGGCAAGATCTGGCGCCTGATCATTGGCAAACGCCGTATTCAGCGCCACCTGATTGACCATCGACAACGCTGGCAATGCGCCTTGCAGATTCTCCATAAAGTAATCCGCCTCATCGGGGCATACCGCGCGCATCTTGGCCTCCATATCACTATCAAGCTTGCGCGGCAACAGAAAGCCCTTCATGAGTTCGCCGACGATATGCTCCGCATCCGAGGCACTGCCACCGTTACCGCAAGCTATGAGCTTATGTCCGCTGCGATAACTCTCGCAGATGGTCACGACCGCCGCCTCCAAGGAAGCCTTGCAGTCCGCCAATACCGGATAACGGTCAATCAGTTCGTTTACTTTATTTCTTGTCGATTCCTTCACCAATTTAAACAAATCTCCTTTTAACGGTTACGATATTTATCCGCCATGCTTTTGGCCTCATAGCCACTTTCCGGACCCTTGATATCCTGGATTTCCCTGCGCTGCGGCGTGACATTCTGCGGCTCCTGGCGCATATTTAGATCGCGCATAGAGGAACGGTAGACATTGCCTTCATTCTTACGCCCACGGAACTTGTTCCAAAGCCATTTGATCACCATGATGGCCGCAAAGACCAGGACAACATTCATGACCACACCGAGGATGTCAGCGAGCAGGCCGCCACCCAGGCCGCCAAACATGCTTGCAAGCAGGCTGCCGAGCATCATGCCGCCAGCCAGCAGGCCGATATTGCGCAGGGCACTCCCCCAACGGCTGCCGCTCTGTGCATTAGCAGTCGTCCCCGCTGCATTGCTCTTGCTATTCGCTGCCGGTGCATTCTTATCAAGGCTCTTGGCATCCTTGGATGGCTTGTAGCTTTCACCATTGCCCGACACGGATTTGCTGTTGCTTTCTGGTGCCGACGTCTTCGGTGCTGCTGCCTTCGGCGCCGATTTTGCCCCGCCGCCCAGCTTTGCGCCGCCTTTGGCCGCATAGGCCACCGTTGCCGTATCGGCCGTGACCGCTGTGACCATCGGCACCGCCGTAGCGACCATAAGCCCTGCCATAACTGCCGCAGCTAATTTCTTCAATTTCATGATGTTAACTCTCCTTCATATATAGTAGCACAATTATTCTTCTTTATAGGATTTGATATCCTCAGGGAAAGCATAAATCTCGCCAACCGTATCAAGCTCCCCCGCCAGATACCGATCAATATCATCGACATCGATGTAGAGCTTGCAGTCAATATCGAGGTATCCCTGCTCCTGGCCATTGGATAAATCACGGATTGCCATAAGTTTCTCGCGAAGCTTCAAGAGCTCGCTGCGCGTCGCATGGACATCGAGCTTGATCTGCGGGACGCCATACTGTTTGAGGACTTCGTCCATCGTCATACGTTGAGACATTTGAGGTTCATCCTTTCTTTTGACCTTTTGATGTTTATAGTTTATCAATCCCAGCTGAAAATATGCTGAGATTTTACAGATTTCTAGCCTTCATGCGGTCGAGTATCTGCTGCAATTGTCTTTTCTGGCGCAGATGCGTCTCATAGTCTAGATCATTCGAATCCACGCGCATCCGCTTTTCAATGCTGTCGATACTCTGCTGGATACGGACCATCGCCTCGGTATTATCCGCCTTCATCCCATCTTCCCCCCTGTAGAGTTCCTGTATCTAACAGTTTACAAGTTTATCGCCGCCAGTTCAAGAAAAAACAGTCCGGGACACAGATATCCCGGACTGTTCTTCAAGTTCACGCTCTATTATTTTTTACCTGCCGGCAGTACTTGCGGCAATACGCCCGGCATCTTGGCATCCGTCAGCTTAGCTTTCGCAGCAACATCAGCCGGTACATTAAGATCCGACTCCGACTCAAGCTTACGGCCACTGAAGCTGATTTCCAGCGTACTGCCATTGATGATTTCCAGCAGTTCCTTTTCATCTTCCGCCGTCATTTTTTGTTCTTTGAGCAGCGAAGTCAACGCTTTGCGCATCTGCGTCGTCAAGTTGGCATGCAAATCCGTCATCATATGTTCTTTTCTGTCAATGGTCACAGTGTATTCGATATCGCCCATGCTCTGCAATACCTTTTTGAGCTGCTCGGTACCCTTCGCATCCTTTTTATCTTTCGCATCTTTCTTGTCGAGCTCCATCAGCTTGAACAGATACGGATAGAACTTTTTCCCGTCGAGCGTGACAAGATAGCTCTGCTTGCTGCCCTCGCTGCTGCCAAGAGTTACCTCTTTGGTACATTTCATCAGATCAACAGCCAATGCCTGATCTACCGTCTGATCCACGGTCTTTTTCTGTTCTTTCTTTTCTGCTACGGTCTTTTCCCAGCTCTTATCGGCCTTCTGTATATAGAAAGTCAGTTCCTTATCCGATTCCTGCATATAGAAGGTATTTTCCTCACGGGATGACGGTGTCCCCGGTACAGCCATCTCCATAGCCAGCGTTCCTTTGGCCGCCATCTTCGGCTCAACATTGAAAGACAGCGAGCCTTTATAGCATAAGCTGAGCAGCGGCGATGACAAATCTAAGTCAAACGCCATCGTCCCTTTATTATACTCAGCTAGGCTGGCCAAATCCTTGCTCAGCTGTGCCTTGGCATCTACGACAGCCGCCTGCTGCACAGCCGGAGCCTGCTCCGCTGCCAGTACCGGCAGCGCGGTTCCGCCAAACGTCAGTGACACAGCCAGTCCTGCTGCTGCTAAGAATTTCTTTCCCTTCATCATTTGCACTCATCCTTTCCCTATCCTGTAGTACCACTCTTACAAAAGCTCGTTTCTCCTTATACCCCTGAACCAAGCTTTCTGTTACTGATTTCGACATTTTTTTCGAAAAACCTACATCATGCTATAATAAAATTATCTTATTATTATTTTGTGAGGTGATATTCTTTGAAACCAGCCAATAAAAAACGGCACTTTTATGAAACGCTCCAGGAAGCTGACCTTAGCGCTATCCAGACACTCAAGCAGCGCAGCAACCGCTATACAGCCCTGCGCACAGGGACCTTCCTCGCGATGGTCTTTGCTTTCGCGGCAGGCTATGACGGCTGTCCGGCCGGAAACGTCCTCGGCCTGCTGCTGCTCATCTTTTTTCTGCTGCTCGTCCGCCAGCATAATAAACTGCACCAGCAGCAACAGCTGCTCGATCGCCATCTTGACGCGACCGCTTCCTATCTTGCCCGTTTCAACGGTAAATGGAAAGATTTTGCTGACAATGGCATAAGCTTCCACTGCGCAGACCGCCCGCAGGAAACCGACCTGCATATCTTTGGCCCGGCCTCCCTTTATCAGTACCTTTCGTGCGCCCGCACCCAGCGTGGCCGCCAGAGGCTTGCCCAGGCGCTTACCACCACGCCGCCAGCACCTTCAAAGATTCTTGCCCGCCAGCAAGCCGTGGCCGAGCTCATCGAACATCCCCGCTTCTGCCTGACGCTCATTGCCCGCGCAGCCATGCTGGAAAACGGTCATGATACCAGCAGCCTGCTGACAGAGATTGAAAAAGAACCGCCGAACGGCAGTCACTCGATCGTCCGCTACCGCACTGCCTGGATACTGCCAGCCCTCACACTCATCAGCCTGCTGTTTGCCGCCTTTGATGCCGTGAGCTGGAGCCTTCCAGTCCTATTGACCGGACTGCAATTCCTGCTTACAATGCTGTTCCATCGTCACAACCAGGAAGTACTCGCACCGCTTGCCGGCTTCACCCACGAACTGCACCATTACGAATCATTATTCCGCGAACTCGAACAAGCAGACTTTTCGAGCAGCACTCTAAAAGATCTGCAGCAGCGCCTGCGCACCGGCGCTGCCAGCTACAGCCTGCGCCGCCTGGCCAGGCTGGCCGGCTGTGTTGCCTTGAGCCGCAACCTCTTTTTCTTCGTACTTGCCAATACCCTGCTGCTTTGGGATTGCCATATGGCCGTCCATCTCAGCCGCTGGCGCGATGACGCTGCCAGCAACCTGCGCGAATGGATTGACATCTGGTCGGAAATGGAAACCTTACTGTCACTGGCAACGGTTGGCCACACGCGGGTATCCTGGACATTCCCAGAGCTTGCAGCAGGCTCCCCGACACTGCGCGCCCGCAATCTTTGCGCCCTGCTGCTTCCCGAGGAAAAAGCAGTCCCCAACGATGCTGACTTTACCGCCGGCACGCGCATCATCACAGGATCGAACATGAGTGGCAAGACCACCTATATGCGCACACTCGCCAGCGCAGCCGTCCTCGCCTATGCCGGGGCTCCTGTCTGTGCGCAGGAATTCACGCTGTCGCCACTGCATATTTTTACCTCCATCCAAGTCAATGACGACTTATCCCAAGGCATCTCAACCTTTTACGCTGAACTCCTGCGCATCAAGCAGATGGTCGAATTCAGCCACCAGGAACTGCCCATGCTCATCTGCATCGATGAGATTTTCAAAGGCACCAATTCCGCTGACCGCATCATCGGTGCGCAGGAAGCCATCCGCCATCTTACCCGCCCCTGGTGCATCACACTTGTCACCACACACGACTTCGAACTCTGCGACCTGGCATCTCCCAACGAGATACCTGTAACAAATTGTCACTTCGAAGAATACTACGAAGACGACAAGATACGCTTCGATTACAAACTTAAACCAGGGCGCTGTCAGACCACGAATGCCCAGTATCTGCTGCGCATGGCCGGAATCCTCACCAGTAATCACGCCACGGAAAACTAAATCCGTCAAAACACGAAAAAATGCGAACAAAGCCCAATCTGACGGCTTGTTCGCATTTTTTTATAAAAAAAGCGAGACAAATGTCCACAGATGTGCTAATATATTTATTGTCTTAATTTTGTATATCATTGTATATTTACAAGAGACACTTTCTGCTATTCTATTCATTTGAGGAGGACTTCTCATGGAATCATTCATCCCTGTACTCAATGCCATCGACTCCTTCATGTGGGGGCCGCCGCTGATTACGCTTCTGGTCGGCACGGGCATCTTCCTGACCATCCGCCTGCGCCTGCTGCAGGTATTCCGCCTGCCAAAAGCGCTCGGCTTGATTTTCAAAGCCAAGGACCACGGTGAAGGCGATGTTTCAAGCTTCAAGGCACTCTGTGTCGCACTCGCTGCTACGGTCGGCACGGGCAATATCGTGGGCGTCGCCACAGCCGTAAAGGTCGGTGGTCCTGGTGCCATTTTCTGGATGTGGATGGCGGCTTTCTTCGGCATGGCTACGAAATATGCCGAGGGTTTGCTCGCCGTCAAATACCGCAGCACCGATGAAAAAGGCGAAATCGCCGGCGGCCCGATGTTCTACATCAAAAACGGCATGGGCGAAAAATACAAACCGCTCGCTACCTTCTTCGCCGTGGCAACGATTCTCGTTGCCTATCTCGGCATCGGCACCTTCCCGCAGGTCAACGCCATCGTCGACAGCGTCAACATCTCCTTCGGTGTGCCGAAAGTCGCTACGGACATCGTCCTGACACTGCTGATTGCCGCAATCACGCTCGGTGGCCTGCAGAGCATCGCCAAAGTCGCCTCCAAGGTCATCCCGTTCATGGCTGTCATGTACATCGCCATCAGCTTAGGCCTTATCCTCATGCATCTCGATGCCGTTCCAGCTGCCATCTCGCTGATTCTTGAAAGCGCCTTCACGGGCACAGCTGCCGCTGGCGGCTTCGCGGGCTCCACGATCATGATGGCCATGCAGAACGGTATCGCCCGCGGTGTATTCTCCAATGAATCTGGTCTTGGCTCTGCCCCGATTGCCGCTGCTGCCGCCAAGACGAAGCATCCGGCAGAACAGGGCCTCATTTCGATGACGGGTACTTTCATCGACACGATTATCATCTGCACGATGACAGGCCTGGCGCTCGTGCTCACAGGTGTCTGGCAGGGCGACGCCGCCGGTGCCGCTATGACCAGTGCCGCCTTTGCCAGCGTCTACGGGTTCCTCGGCAGCCAGCTCTTGACGATTGCTCTCGCCCTGTTCGCCTTCACGACCATCCTCGGCTGGAACTACTACGGCGAACGCGCCTGCATCTACCTCATGGGTACCAAAGGCGTCCTGCCGTACCGCGTGATTTTCATCGTGCTGATTGCCTCAGGTGCCTTCCTCAAACTTGAAGCCATCTGGATTCTGGCTGATATCGTCAACGGTCTCATGGCGATCCCGAACCTTATTGCCTTGATTGCTCTCTCCGGTGTAGTCGTCGCAGAGACGAAGAGCTACCTCGCCGAAGAGGAAGCAGCTAAAGACGCAAAAGAAGCCTTGAACTGATACACCGGCTTCTTAAGCCAAACGGCCTCCTGCCACTTCGCAGGAGGCTGTTTTATTTACACCTTTACATTTCCAGCACTTAGCCATACAATATTAGGCATACACTTATTCTTAGAAAGAAGGCTTTTCATGACCGCCATACCATTGCCACTGAACAAAACCCGCCGGGATGTGTTTTTTGAAGGCATCCATGACGGCATCCCGATTGCCCTTGGTTATTTCGTCGTTTCCTTCACGCTTGGCATTGCCGCCAAGAACGCCGGCCTCACGCCCTTCCAGGGATTTCTGGCCAGCTTCTTCAACAATGCCTCCGCCGGCGAATATGCCGCCTTCACGGTCATCGCTGCCGACGCCCCTTACCTGGAGCTTGCCATAATCACACTCGTTGCCAATGCCCGCTACATGCTCATGAGCTGTGTCGTCAGCCAGAAATTTTCTGCAGATACACCGCTTTATCATCGCGTTCTTGTCGGCTTTGACATCACTGACGAGATATTCGGCATCACGATTGCCCGCAAGGGGCCGCTCAATCCCTATTATAATTATGGCGCTATGGCCGTCGCCCTGCCCGGCTGGTCAGTCGGTACCGCTCTCGGCGTCATCGCCGGCAACCTGCTGCCCTTGCAAGTGGTAAGCGCCCTCTCCGTGGCCTTGTTTGGCATGTTCCTCTGGGTCATCATCCCGACCGCCCGCGACAATCATATCGTCGGCGGCCTCGTGCTGATAAGCTTCATCGCTAGCTTTGCCTGCGCCAACCTGCCCTGCCTTATGGAGCTTTCTGCCGGCACGCGCACGATTATCCTGACCGTTGTCATCGCGGGACTCGGCGCCACATTCTTCCCCATAAAAGACAAGGAGGACAGCGACCATGCAGCATGACATTTACCTTTATTTACTCATCATGAGCGCCGTGACCATTGCCATCCGCATCATCCCGCTGACGCTCATCCGCAAGCAGATCAAGAACCGCTTCCTGCGTTCCTTCCTGTTCTATGTCCCCTATGTGACGCTCGCCGTCATGACTTTCCCAGCCATCATGGACGCTACGCAGACACCAATCTCCGGCCTTATGGCCCTTATAGCCGGCATCGCGCTTTCCTGGTACGGTGCCAGCCTGTTCAAGGTCTCAGCCGCCTGCTGTATCGTCGTCTTCTGCACCGAACTCATACTCATCTGAGCAGGAAGTATCTCTTCCCCTCAATGCGCAGCAAGCCTTCATCCTGCATGGCACCGAGCTCGCGGGACAGGGCACTGCGGTTGACGCCGAGGAATTCTGCCATAGCTGTCGTCGTCAGGTTGACAGCTACCGCGCCATCTGTCTGACGCGGCATCTCGCCTAGGAATATCCCGATGCGGTCGCGCAGTTTCTTCTGGCTCAAGATCCGCACCTTGCGGTTTTGATAGACGTTCTGCTGGGCCAGGCCACGAATCAAATTCAGTGCGAGCTGATACGGTATTGTCGTACTTTCGCCTTGCGGCTGTTGCAGGATAGAAAGGTCAACGAAGATGACCAGACTGTCTGCCAAAGCCTCAAGCTGTATCGGGCTGTGCGCCGGCTGCACGCAGCCCAGAGCCTCACCAAAGAAATCCCCGGCGCCAAAGCGGCTGACCGCAATCTTCGCATCATTTTCATTGAGGAAGGCCCCTTCGATTCGCCCCGTCACCACGATTCCCGCATAGCGGAACGGCTCATCCAGCCGTTGGAATATCTCATGCTTCCCCAGACGCTGCCATCTTCCCTTCAGGAAATGCAGCGTCTTTTCGTATTCTGCCGCCGGTATTCCCGCCAGCAGCGGGCATTTCGCGAGCACCTGCTCATACTCCCGGCATAGCGTTTCCTTGCCCACCATACACACTACCTCCTTTGTTATTCTGGCTTTATTCTAGCACAGACCATCTGCCAGGCATATCCAGAAAATCACAATCTGTTGCCATGACAACAGACCAGCCTGCTTTCCAACCGCTACAATAAGACCAGAAAACAACCAATCAAGGAGGGCTATCTCATGTATCTTGAAATCTTAAAAGACCACCATGCCAGCATCTATGAATACATACATGCCATCAACAGCTGCCATTCTGACCTGCAGGTCGAGCAGCAGGCCGAAGCTATCGCCAAATCCCTGGCACGGCTGGCGGGGCTTATCTCCATTCACCTTGCCGCCGAAGATAAATTCCTGTATCCGAATCTCAGCCAAAGTTCCGACGATACCGTCCGCCAGATGGCCATGCGCTTCGAGCAGGACATGGGCGGGCTGGCTGCAACCTTCACGGCCTATAAGGAAGCATTCATGACGCCGTCAAAGATCAAGGCCGATATCCCCAAATTCCGCCAGGAAACCCAGCGGGTCATCGGCGCCTTGTTGGAACGGCTGCAGCGCGAAGACAAAGAGCTCTACCCCCTCGTCGCGGAATGACAGCAGGAACGAAAACCGGCCCCGCCTTATGTACCATAAGGCGGGGCCGGTTCTGTCTGCCATTGCTATCCTCAGAAATGACAATCTTTATGCGATTTGGTAAACGCGTGCATCACAATACGTCTTCCAGTAACGTACAGCATCAACATAAGACAGTACATAGCGATCTTCCACATCGCTGCGCGTGAGTTTTATATCGTAGCAGCACTTGGCAAATGCGATAGGCTCACGATGGGCGGCTTCGCGGATGATTTCCTGCAGCGTATCCTCGACAAACGCCGTCCGCGATTTCCAGGCTGCTTTCTCCTTGAGATTATATCGTCCCGTCTTGAATTTAAATAACTTATTTGTTGTGTTGTTGACTGCCACAACCATTTACTTCTCCTCCTACGCAACAGTTATATAAACAATCTTTATATTGCTTTTTATTTACATAAATATTTATAGCGATATTTTACCCCATAAGTCCTAAAGGGTAAATGTATTATAGCACAATTTTTCTACCATTGGTAGTGAATTATTACAATTTACCTTTATTAGGAAAAAATGTTGCCAGCACTTTTTCATCCTGCGGTTTGCCAATATAAGCACCGAGCAGGAAGAACAGCAGCGAAACCGTAATACCGATGGTTATCTGATGCAATCCCAGGACTTTGAATCCCATGCCCTGCGTCAAGCAATAAGCCAGCGTGCCGCCCCCCATCGACAGGATGGCACCGAGCTTGTTGGCCCGCCGCCAAAACAGTCCGAGCAGCAGCGTCCAGAAGAACGCCGTCTCCAAACCGCCAAAAGCAAACATGTTGATGATCCAGATAAGGCTAGGCGGTGTCAACGCAATGCAGAACACCACGACACCAATCACAGCCGTAGCCGCCATCGACAGCAGACGCAGCTTGCCTGCGGACGGCTGGATGCCCCGCTTGGCCTGATGATGCAGATAAACATCCTTGATAATGGCCGAAGATGCGACAATCAGCAGCCCCGAAATCGTCGAAATCGAGGCGGCCAACGGGCCGATGATGGCCAGGCCAACCAGGGCCGGTGGCATTGCCGTGACAATCGTCTTCGGTATGATATAGTCAACACCGCCATAGCTCTGCAGGCTATCGGTCAGTACACCATGGGCGAGGATACCCGTGAAGTTGATACCGATATTCATGAAACCGACAACCACCGTACCGATAAGCATTGCCTGATGCAGGCTCTTCGTATCCTTGTAGCTGATGCCGCGCACGACTGACTGAGGCAGTGCAATCGTACAGATACCGACGAGTATCCACTGGGTAAGATAAAGCCCCACAGGCATATGCCCAGCTGACAATGGCTCGAGCATCTCGGGATGATTGGCATGGATATTCGCCAAGATATTGCTATAGCCGCCACCAGCCTGCAAGACATAGTAGAGCAACAACACGATGCCAATCATCATCATGACTGCACAGCAAGTATCTGTTAGTGCCACGGCACGGAAACCGCCGATACTCGTATAGATGACAACGACGAGGCCAAAAAGCAACAACCCCATCTCATAGCTGTAGCCTGTGACCGTTGCAAACAACTTCGCGCCACCGACAAACTGTGCCGTCATTGTCGCACAGAAGAACAGCACGATAATAAAAGCCGCCAGGCTCGCAAGTCCATCCGACTGGAAACGCTCACGGATGATATCGACAACCGTCACGGCATCGAACTTGCGCGACAGCAGGGCCACGCGTTTGCCAAAAATTCCCAGCACCAGGAAAATCGCCGTGACCTGCACAACCGCCATATAAATCCAGCCAAAACCGATTTGCCAGGCCATGCCGGGACCGCCGACAAACGAACTTACCGAGCTGTAAGTCGCCACGGTCGTCATCGCAAGAACGAAGCCGCCAAGATCGTGGCTGCCAATGAAATACTGCTGCACAAAATTATGAGCAAAGCCACGGGCTTGCACACGGCGCACATAGAAGCCAATACCGACCATCACAGCCATGAATACCAATAAAGGCAGCAGCGCTGCCGGATTGCCATTATTCATCCCGTCCAGCCCCCTTTCCCTCCGTAAGCTCCATATCGCGGAACACGAATCTTGTCAGCAGTTTTACCAGTACGATAGCAAAGAACCATACGCCAAGGCTGGAAGTCACTGCCCATAGCGGCAGGCCCAAAAGATCTCCTTCGACACCAGCTAGACCAAAACCGGCAAAAATCCAGAACACAATAAGAACCAGCAGAGCTGCCCCGGTCCATCCGGCTTCACGGCATATCTGCTGGTATTTTTCAAATTCAGACATATAAAAATCCCCTTTCTGTACAGTCGCACTATCCTGTGCGTACCGTCGTACCAAATAGTGTACCGCAGAAAGAGGATTTTATCAATATCGGTGTTAATCTACTGCCTCGAAGGCCTGTGCCAGATCATAAAGGATATCGTCAATATGCTCCGTGCCGACGGACAAGCGGATGGTCGCTGGCGTGATGCCCGAAGCGGCCAGTTCCTGCTCATTCATCTGGCTATGCGTCGTCGATGCCGGATGGATGACGAGAGATTTGACGTCAGCGACGTTGGCCAGCAGGCTGAATACCTTCAGATGATCGACAAACTTCTTGGCTTCTGCCGCACCGCCAGCAATCTCGAACGTAAAGATGGAGATACCGCCATTCGGGAAGTATTTCTTGTAAAGCTCATGATCCGGATGGTTGGCTACTGCTGGATGATTTACCTTGGCAACCTTCGGATTCTTCGCCAGATAGTCGACAACCTTGAGTGCGTTCTCCACATGGCGCTCGACGCGCAGCGACAGGGTCTCTGTCCCCTGCAGCAGCAGGAAAGCGTTGAACGGCGAGATAGCCGCCCCCTCATCGCGCAGGATCAAGGCACGGATATAGGTGACAAAGGCTGCCGGGCCCAGCGCTTCGTAGAAGCTTACGCCATGGTAGCTCTCATTCGGCTCGACAAGCTGCGGGAACTTGCCCGAAGCCTTCCAGTCGAACTTGCCGCTCTCGACGATGACACCGCCCAGCGTCGTACCATGGCCGCCAATGAATTTCGTCGCCGAATGGACGACGATATCCGCCCCATACTCGAACGGACGCAGCTGATACGGCGTTGCAAACGTGCTGTCAACGACTAATGGCAGACCGTGCTTATGCGCAATCGCCGCTACAGCCTCAATATCGATGAGATTGGCATTCGGATTGCCGATGGACTCGATGTAGACCGCGCGGGTATTTTCCTGGATGGCGTCCTCGAATACCTGCACGCCCTGCGTCGGATCAACAAAGGTCGTCTCCACGCCATGGCTAGGGAACGTATGGGCAAAGAGATTATAGGTACCACCATAGATCGTCGTCGCAGCCACGATATGCTGGCCATGATGCACGAGAGCCTCCAGCGCATAGGTCACAGCAGCAGCACCCGAAGCCACAGCCAAAGCAGCCGAGCCACCCTCCAGCGCTGCGATGCGCTTTTCAAATACATCTTCCGTCGGGTTCGTCAGACGGCCATAGATATTGCCACCTTTTTTCAGAGCGAAGCGGTCAGCAGCATCCTCGCAGTCACTGAACACGTACGACGTCGTCTGATAGATGGGAACGGCACGGGCATCGGTTGCCGGATCAGCCTGCTCCTGACCAACATGAAGCTGCAAGGTCTCAAATTTGTATTTTCTCTCTTCACTCATGACGATTACCTCTTTTCGTAAGTTATGTGTTATGTAAACATATCTGATTAATATGTTTACATTATATCTGTAACACTGTTAACTGTCAACACTTTTTGTAAAAAAATAACAGGCTTTTGGCAAATTCTTGCCAAAGCCTGTCTACTCTCATTTTATATTCGTTTTCCAACTCCAGACACGATCATGGATGGCCGCCGCACGCAAGGCATCATCCATTGCCTCTGTCACCAGCCGCGTTACCTCACCAGATAGCATATAATCATCATCGTAGCGGCGTGAGCCCTCCTTCTTGAAGACCTCATCTTTCTTGCGGTCGTATCCGACAATCTGCACCGATGCATAGCTATGGAGCAACTGTCCGCGCCGCCAGTTCCAACTCATATAAGTATACTGCTCATACCCGTTAAGCACTGGAACAACCACGAGATCTGCCTGCAGTTTTTCCGCCAGCGGTTTCACGATATCCTTGAACCGCGGCTTGCCGCCCAGCTCTTCCGCTGTCTCCGCCAATGCCTCCAGGCACTGCCGTTCCGGAATGAATTCGACAGCCTTGAGCGTATCATTGAGCGGCACATGCAAACTGCGGTCGACCTGCCGCTCAAGTCCGTCAAGTACCAGCTGTGACGGCTGATAATAGCTCTGTATCTGCAGCGGCAACTGCGCAACCCGCAAGGGAACCCGCTCGGCTGCACTCACAACTGCGGTCATAAGCAGCATGACGCAAAATGTCAGCAATGCGATACGGCGCATGCGTACTCCTCCCTTCGTAAAAATCAATGAATCGCCTTTTTCTTGAACCGGCCGCCGATAATATCATGGACGGCATTGATGGTAACGAACGCATTCTCATCCTTTTCCAGCACGATTTCCTTGAGCTTATCGACCTCCAGACGCGTGACAACGCAATAGAGCACTTCTTTGCTCTCGCCCGTATAGCCGCCAGCACCATGCAGCAGCGTCACACCGCGGCCGAGACGATCGTTGAGGGCCGACGTGATTTCATCGTGCTCATTGGTTACGATCATGACCGCATACGACTCATCGAGACCCTTGATGACGACATCAATCATCTTGGATATTACAAAGTACGCTACGAGCGAATACATCGCCTTATCCCAGCCATAAAGCAAACCGGCACTCGACAGGATGAAGAGATTGATGAACATAACGACCTCACCAACTGAGAACACCGACTTCTTATCCATGATGATGGCAACGATTTCCGTACCATCAAGGCTGCCGCCCGCGCGGATAATCAACCCGACGCCAAGCCCATCGATTATGCCGCCAAATATCGCCGCGAGGAACGGATCATCCGTGACCTGCGGAAATGGGGTAAATACCGCCGACCAAACGGCCAGGAAACAGATAGCCACCAAAGTCGCGATGGCAAAATTCTGGCCAATCTGCTTATAGCCCATATATAGGAACGGAATGTTCAGCAAGACCAGGAACACGCCAAGCGATAGCCCTGTCAGTGAGCTCATCATGATTGAAATACCGACGATACCGCCATCGATAACTTCATTAGGAATCAAAAACATCTCCAAGCCAATGGCAGCGATGATTGCGCCAAAGAATATCGTTAGGTATTTCTTCACATAAAACGACTTAGGCCGATGCTGGACAATCTTTTTCTTTTCTTCCATCGGTTCACACTCCCGTCATAGACTTCTACCTATTTATATTATAGCCAACTTACTGCTTTTCCTGCCATTAATTTTTAATAAAATTCGTGACTTTGGTCAACCATTATCGTTTTGGTCGGTGTTTTTTGCCAGACTATGCTCTTTTATAATTTTTTTTGCTGGGTTTATCGTGCTTTTGATTGACTTTGGCGGACTTTAGTTGTATTATATTAAGAAATAAGGAGTGATAGCCATGCTTACGGAAGAACGTTATGCAACGATTCTCCGCATTCTCGAAGAGAAAAAGGCTGTTACCGTACTAGATCTGACCAAGGCCCTCGATGCCTCGGAATCCACGGTCCGCCGCGACTTAACGGCGCTGCACAAAAGCGGCCGCCTCTACAAAGTCTATGGCGGCGCTACTTCCATCGACAACAATTACAGCTCGTCGGAGGAAGATATGAAGACGAAGCGCGATCTTTACCCTGAGGAAAAGATCGCCATTGCCCGCAAGGCAGCCAGTCTCATAAAGCGCAGGGATTTCGTCTACATCGATGCCGGTTCTACCACCTTGCGCATGATTGACTTCTTGACTGAAACCAGTGCCGTGTATGTAACGAACGGCATTTCCCATGCAGCCCGTCTTGCTGCCAAGGGTTTCAAGGTCTTCATCCTCGGCGGTGAAATCAAGGCCGTCACTGAAGCTGTGGTCGGTACAGAGGCACTGAATAATCTGAAAGCTTACAACTTTACGAAAGGATTCTTCGGTACCAACGGTATCAGCACCAAATCCGGTTTTTCTACGCCAGACTCGAGCGAAGGCATCATCAAAGGAGCAGCGCTTTCCCGTTGCAGCCATGCGTTCATCCTGGCCGATCGGTCGAAATTCAATAAAATTTCGCCTATTACCTTTGCTAATATCTCCAGTGCCTCAATCATCACAGGCCAGCTGGAAGATAAGAAGTATCGGGACTACACTACTATCATCGAGGGGGATTTATAACTCATGATTTACACCGTAACATTCAACCCATCGCTGGACTACATCGTCCGCCTGGACAAGTTCACTGCCGGCACTATCAACCGCGTGAACTACGAGCAGGTTCTAGCCGGCGGCAAGGGCATCAACGTGTCCATCGTCCTGCAGAACCTCGGCCATGAGAGCACCGCTCTTGGCTTCCTCGCTGGCTTCACCGGGGAAGAGATCAAGAACCAGCTCAAGGACTTCGGCGTCAAGAGCGATTTCGTCCAGCTCGAAAAGGGGTTCTCGCGCATCAATGTCAAGGCCAAAGCAGACTGCGAAACCGAAATCAATGGCCAGGGCCCCGATATCAGCGAAGCTAAGCGCGAGGAGCTATTCGCCCAGCTCGACAAGCTGCAGGAAGGCGATACGCTCGTTCTGGCTGGCTCGATTCCAAAGACCCTGCCGGATGACATCTATCAGAAAATCATGGCCCGTCTTGACGGCAAAGGCATCCGCATCGTTGTCGATGCCGAGAAGAACCTGCTCTTGAACGTATTGCAGTATCATCCGTTCCTCATCAAACCGAACAATCACGAACTCGGTGATATGTTTGGCGTGAAGCTCACGACCGATGAAGAAATCATCACCTATGCCAAGAAGCTGCAGGAAAAAGGTGCGCAGAACGTACTGATTTCCATGGCTGGCGATGGTGCTATCCTGCTGACGGCCGAGGGCAAGTCCTACAAGTGCCCAGCACCGAAAGGCAAGCTCATCAACTCCGTCGGCGCCGGCGATTCGATGGTAGCTGGCTTCATCACGGGCTTCATGGAATCCAATGGCGACTTCGAGAAAGCCTTCCACATGGGTGTCGCCACCGGCTCGGCTTCCGCCTTCAGCGAAAACCTCGCTACGCGTCCGGAAGTTGAGGCACTGCTGGCCACCATTGCCTAATCAATTGCTAGTATCATAAAATCATTATACATTATTCAAAAAGGAGAGATACCATGCGTATTACTGATTTGCTCAAGAGCGACAGCATCCTGCTGGGTGCGGCTCCGGCTGACAAAGCCGCTGCAATCAATCAGCTCGCTGACCTCATGGAGGCTGGCGGCAACCTGTCCGACAAGGAACAGTACACGAAAGACGTCTTTGCCCGTGAAGCTTCGGGCACGACGGGCCTCGGCGATGGCATTGCCACGCCGCATGCCAAGAGCGCAGGCGTTAAAGCAGCTGGCCTTGCTGCCATGACAGTTCCATCTGGCATGGACTTTGAGTCCATGGATGGCAACCCGAGCCGCTTGTTCTTCATGATTGCTGCACCGGATTCGGCCAACGATGAGCACCTTGCCATCCTGTCGAAACTCGCTACGATGATCATGGACCCGGACTTCAAGGAAGCCCTGATTGCTGCTAAGACGAAGGAAGAATTCCTCAAACTCGTCGACGACAAAGAAGACGGTAATTTCGTTGCTCCGGCTGCAGAAGAAGAGACCGCTGCTCCGGCTGCTGACCACATCCAGGTTCTTGCAGTTACGGCTTGCCCGACGGGTATCGCGCACACGTTCATGGCTGCTGAGAGCCTTGAACAGCATGCCAAGAAACGCGGCATCAGCATCAAAGTCGAAACCAATGGTTCCGGTGGTGCGAAGAACATCCTGACGGATGAGGAAATCGCTGCCGCAGACGGCATCATCGTCGCTGCTGATAAGAACGTCGCTATGGCCCGCTTTGCTGGCAAACGCGTTGTCATCACGAAGGTCGCTGACGGCATCAACAAGGCCGACGAGCTCCTCGACCGCGCGCTTTCGGGCAATGCGCCGGTATATCATGCTAATGGTTCCGATGCTGCTGAAGGTGCTGCTGATGTCGAAGGCGAGAGCCTTGGCCGTCAGATCTACAAGCACCTCATGAACGGCGTCAGCCACATGCTGCCGTTCGTCGTTGGCGGTGGTATCCTGATTGCCCTTGCCTTCCTGCTCGATGACTACTCCATCGACCCGAAAAACTTCGGTTCCAACACGCCGGTTGCTAAATTCTTCAAGGACATCGGTGGCGCAGCATTCGGCTTCATGCTGCCAGTCCTCGCCGGCTTCATCTCCATGTCGATCGCTGACCGTCCGGGTCTGGCCGTTGGTTTCGTCGGCGGTGCTCTTGCTGGCACGACGGGTTCGGGCTTCCTCGGCGCTCTCGTCGCTGGTTTCGTCGGCGGTTATGCCGTAAACTTCCTCAAGAAAGCATTCAGCTGCCTGCCGGAATCCCTGGACGGTATCAAACCGGTCCTGCTCTATCCGTTCTTCGGTATCCTGATCATCGGCGTCATCAGCATGTTCATCATCGCTCCGCCGGTTGGTGCCCTGAATACCTGGATGGTCGACACGCTCAAGAACATGGACCCGAATGCCCGCATCCTGCTCGGTATCGTCATGGGCGGTATGATGGCTGTTGACATGGGCGGCCCGATCAACAAAGCTGCTTATGTAACGGGTACTGGTCTCTTAGCTTCCGGTGAGTTCCACGTCATGGCTGCTGTCATGGCTGGTGGTATGGTTCCGCCGCTTGCTATCGCCCTCTGCACGACGTTCTTCAAGAACCGTTTCACGGAAAGCGAGCGCAAAGCTGGTGTGACGAACTATGTCATGGGCCTTTCCTTCATCACGGAGGGTGCTATCCCGTTCGCAGCTGGTGACCCGCTGCGCGTCATCCCGTCGATGGTTATCGGCTCCGCTACGGCTGGTGCTCTGACCATGGCCTTTGACTGCACGCTGCGTGCTCCGCACGGCGGTATCTTCGTCGTTCCGACGATTGGCAATCCGGTTATGTACCTCGTTGCTATCCTCGTCGGCGCTATCGTCGGCTGTGCTATTCTCTCCGTGCTCAAGAAGCCGCTCAAAGGATAATCACGAATACAGTAATTCCATACAGCAAAAACAGCTCATCGCAAGATGAGCTGTTTTTGTCTATTATAACTCCCAAAGCGAATGGAGCTGCATATTCTGGATACTGGCCATCACCGAGGTCTGCAGCGCTGCCGATAGCGCCTTGCCGATCTGCTGAGAGGCCTCGATGCCAATGGCTGGGTTCAGGATACCGGTGTTGTTGAGCTGGTTGAGCCAAGCGATATCCCGAGTGATTTCCGCCAGCGACTGCTGATTGACGGCCCGCTGCTGCCGCTTATAATAGCTGGCCAGATAGTTCTGTGCATCATGGCGATCCGACCAGAAACTATCCATCAAGGCTAGCTTATATTGCGTGATATCGACTTCGTCAAGCGTCTTATTCCACTCTTCCTGCTCGCGTCTTACTTGTTCCCATACATCCTTATAGCTTGCCGCATTTGCAGTGCTTCCCCTGTCCTTAAAATCATCCTGCCGCTTCTTTTCCTTCTGCATCTCCGCCAGTTTCTGCAAAACCAACAGGGAATCCATCGTCAAACCTGCCATATCAGCACCTCCCTTTTCCCATATATCGGCGAAAACCGGTGCAAACTTAAAGCCGCTCCTATCCGGAGCGGCTGAATAGTTAAAACGCTTCTTCCTCAGACTGCATCGGATTGCCGATGAGTTCACGCGCATATGGCATCAGCTCGTCAAGCGTCACCGTCTTAAACACACCGTCCATATTGGCCATGATGATTTCCTGTACATTGAATTCTGCCAGCAGCTGACAAACCGCACCGTTCGGAATGAACGGCTTTTCCGTATCGGCAATCACAGCAATGCCATCGAATTCCCGCTTGCCATCGGCAATAGCACGGTACATGGCTACTTCCTCAGCAAAAACCGACAAGCGCGGGATAGCATTTTCAATATTGCATCCCGTATAGAACGTACCATCGCTTGCCAACACACAAGCACCGATAGCCGCCTTGCCATAAGGCACATACGCATTGTCCATAGCCTGCATAGCAACGCGTACCATCGTATCTACGATTTCTGTATTCATTCCAAACCCTCTCCTTCTGACTGGAAAAGCCGTATAATTACTCTTGGATAATATTCCGCACCGGACCGCCAAAATCCTTTCGCACGCAAAATAAAATCCTCATACTACATCAACACGGATGACACCATCAATCTGCCGTACCACATCGACAATAATGACACTCTTGACGCTTTGCTTGTTAAAAATCTCAAAATCGATATACATACAGCGTTCAGCGCTATCATCAGCCTCGTCTTCATCGGCCTTGACCTTTACCCCACGCACTTTAAGCTGCAAGTCCTCCAGGCAGCGGCTGATGCGCATGAGCTGCCCAGGTCTGTCCACCGTATGAATGGTCAAAGACAGATTCTTCTCATGATCCACCCACTCATCCAAACGTGACAGACTGCCCAGCGTCACAAAAACCAGTGCCGTTGTGATCAGTGCCCCCGAATAGAAGCCGCCACCAACGGCCAGACCAACACCGGCCACCACCCATAAACAAGCTGCCGTCGTAAGGCCTGTAACCGTCAACCCTTCCTTCATGATCGCACCTGCACCGAGAAAACCGATGCCGCTTACCACCTGAGCTGCCAGTCGCGCCGGATCAGCATTCGTCAAACCTTCGACCTGCTGGTACATCGCCTGCGACAACACCATAATGAGACAAGCGCCCAGACAAACCAGCACATTTGTGCGTAGTCCTGCCGATTTGCGGCGCGACTGGCGCTCATAGCCAATGATTCCGCCCAGCACACAGGACAATACGAGCCGTAAGAACAATTCGCCCTCTGTCAGCATGCTTTCATCTCCCCATCCATGTAATCGTTATAACATTCGTCATTCATGCCCCAAACTCCTGCTAAGAACTAAGCAAACAGTCTTTCGTTATCCACAAAACAATCCACACCTGTGGATAACCAGGGCGAACACATATAATATTTTTCAGTTTCCTTCTATAATATATAAGCATCTTGTTTATAATGTTCGTATTCTTATCCCCATTTTCTGTGGATATTGTGGATAAATCCGTGGATAACCCCATATATTAGGTCTTTCTTCCTTTATTTTTCCATATTTAGTGCTTTTTTCCCCAATTCTACCAACAAATTCTGTGGATAACAAAATAAGAAAAACACCATTTACAAAATCCCCGTAAATTATCCCCAAAATAAAAATTTACTATAAACATAGCAAAATCACAAACTCTCCCCACGATTTTCAGAAACGAAGCGTAAGATTCATTATATATACGCATGATATTAAAAATGTAATTGCACAAAGCCGCGTATCTCTTTATAATAGCTATATAGTGCTTAACACCTGTACGGAACTAAACGAAAAGAAGGTATGACTTTGCAACAAGCCAATATTCCTCCACGGAGGACACAGAAGAAACGCCGCATATGGCCGTGGATTCTTCTGTTTTTTTGTTTTGCCGCTGCCGCCATTGGCGGAGCCCTGTTTGCCAGCAGCAGCCTGCTGGACAAACCAATTGAACATGCTATCGACGACGGCCTGCTGACCGCCAAAGACAAATCAACCATCATGATCATGGGCGTCGACGAACGTGACGATGATGTCGGCCGCAGTGACACGCTCATGGTTGCTTCGATTGACCCCAAGAAAAACCAAGCCTCACTGCTTTCTGTCCCACGCGACACCCGCGTGAAAATCAAAGGACACGGATTTGATAAAATCAATGCAGCTTATGCCTATGGCAAGGAACGCTTAACGCAGGATACCGTCGAGAACCTGCTCGGTGTCACGGTCGATCACTATGTCATCATCAACACGAAATCCTTCGCTAAGATTATCGATGCGCTGGGCGGTATCGATATCGACGTTCCCAAGCGCATGTACTACGAAGATCCTTGGGATGATGACGGCGGGCTTATCATCGACTTCCGGCCTGGTATGCAGCACATGGACGGTGCCAAGGCAATCACCTATGTACGTTACCGCGATGAAGAGGGCGACCTTGGCCGCATCCGCCGCCAGCAGGACTTCATCAAAGCCTGCCTCGACAAGATGGTATCTCCCTCTATCATCCCAAAACTTCCCACCATCATCCGCGAGGTCATGGACTCCATCCAGACTGACCTTAGCTTCCGCCAGCTGCTCGAATTTGCCGGCACGCTGAAAGAATCGAAGCAAAATGGCCTCAAGACCGATATGGTTCCAGGCCGCCCGCTATACATCGACGGCATCAGCTATTGGATTCCTGACCTTACGCAGCTGCGTTCCACGGTCGCTGATACGCTCGATATCACGATGAGCGCCAAAGTCCGCCACCGTCTGGAGCAGGATGCCCGCGAGTACGAGAACTCTATCCCGGCTAACGCCAGTGAAGTTCCCGCCAGCGATACATCCATAGGCCGCAGCAGCGAAAGCTCCAAGAAACACAAAACTGCTGACAGCACGGCGAAAAAGCGCAGCGAACAACGTGAAGACAGCACCGATGAAAAGAAGCGCAGCAAATCATCTGCTAGCGACAGCCGTTCAGACCGCGATACAGCAGACAGTGACACGAACAGCAGCCGTGAAAGCACGCCGGCAGCTCCGGATCGTTCTGTCCCCAGCCGCTCGGCAGCTCCAGCAAAAACTCAATAACATTCCTATGAAGGCTATCGCCAGCAAATCCGGCTGGCGATAGCCTCTTTTTATGCGCCAACGAAATAGTCAAAAACTATGGCGATATGAATATTCTGTATTGGTAATTATCCTGCATTCGTCTATAATGTATTCTAGTTATATGCTTACACTTTTGCGAAAAAATCAGCAAAATATATGTAAGAAATGTAACATTTCTTACATAACGATGGTCAGAAAGGAAGTCATCCTCATGAGTAATGTAAATGCTGCGGCTTTGGCCTTACATAAACAAGCACAGGGAAAGATTGCCATCACGAGCAAGGTTCCCTTGGAAAATGCCAAGGATCTCACGCTTGCGTATTCGCCCGGCGTAGCCGCTCCCTGTCTCGAAATAAAGAAAGATCCGAAAAAAATCTACGATTACACGGCCAAGGGAAATATGGTTGCCGTCGTGACCAACGGTTCGGCAGTCCTCGGCCTTGGCAATATCGGCGCCGGGGCCGGCCTGCCAGTCATGGAGGGCAAGGCCATCCTGTTCAAGGGCTTTGCCGGTGTTGATGCCGTCCCCCTCTGCCTTGATACGCAGGATCCCTTTGAGGTCATCAAGGCCGTCGAGCTCATGGCTCCATCCTTTGGTGGCATCAACCTCGAAGACATCAAAGCCCCGCAGTGCTTCGATATCGAAAAAGCCCTGCGTAAAAGCCTCGATATCCCCGTATTCCATGATGATCAGCACGGTACAGCCATTGTCGTCGTTTCAGCACTCATCAATGCGTTCAAGCTCACAGGCAAGACCTTTGCCGAAGCAAAATTCGTTGTCAATGGCGCTGGCGCTGCCGGTCAGGCCATCACACGCCTTATCTACAGTGCCGGCGGCCGCAATATCATCCTCTGCGACTCCCGCGGCGCCATCTATGCCGGCCGCCCAAACGGCATGAATCCATATAAGGAAGATATCGCCAAGATTACCAATCCACGCAATGAAGCCGGCCCGCTCGAATCGGTCATCCGCAAGGCTGATGTATTCATCGGCGTATCGGTTGCTGGCTGCGTCACGCAGGACATGGTACGCACCATGAATCCGAACGCTATCGTCATGGGCATGGCTAATCCCGAGCCGGAAATCCTGCCTGAGCTGGCCAAGGAGGCTGGTGCCCGCATCGTCTGCACTGGACGCAGCGATTATCCGAACCAAGTCAACAACCTGCTGGCCTTCCCAGGTATCTTCCGCGGTGCTCTCGATGTCCGTGCCAGCGAAATCAACGAGGCCATGAAAGTCGCTGCGGCCAAGGCCATTGCCGATCTCATAAAACCAGAAACACTTGACGAAGACCACGTCATCACGAGTCCGTTCAATCCCGAGGTTGCACCGGCCGTTGCCGCAGCGGTTGCCCATGCCGCCCGCCAGACTGGCGTTGCCCGCAACCGGGAAATGACCCCCGCTATGGTTGCTGCGCACACGCGCCAGCTGCTGGCTCAATAAGCAAATAACACAAAATCAAAAAGGCGTATGCCTGGAGCAACCGCTCCGGCATACGCCTTTTCTCTGCTTTTCAGCTGAAATCAAATCTTGAACTTGCCTACTGCCTCCTGCATCTTGCTGGCCAGCGTTGACAAAGCCTGCGATGCCGCAGCAATTTCCTCATTCGATGCTGACTGCTGTTCTGTTGCAGCCGAAATCGTCTGCGTGCTGTTCGAAGTCTTATTGCTGACACTATCGATAGCATCCACTGCCGTGACAATCTGCTCTGCACCGGCCGAAACCTTGCTGACCGCATCGTTGATCTGTGCCATCTGTTTATTGATATCATCGACTTTCGTCATGATATCCTCAAACTGCTCGCCGACATCACGGATAGCTTTCGTTCCCTGTGTCACTTCATTCGTGCCATTCTGCATAGACTCAACTGCCTGCGCCGTATCCTGCTGGATCGAACTGATACGTGCCTTAATCTGCTCAGCCGACTCCTGCGATTCAGCCGCCAGCTTCCTTACCTCTTCGGCCACGACAGCAAAACCGCGGCCCTGCTCACCAGCGCGAGCTGCTTCAATCGCTGCATTGAGCGACAAGAGATTCGTCTGCTGGGCAATTGAGGAAATCGCTTCGACAATCTGGCCAATCTGCTGCGAATTCTCGCCCAACGCCTTGACCACAGCAGCCGACTCCAGAACACTCTTCTCGATAGAGCCCATCTTGCGGATGGCTTCTTCCATAAGGTCAGCTCCACGTTTTGCCGCTTCTGCTGTATGCGTGGAAGCTACCGTTACCTGCACGGCCTTTTCCGACATGATGTCGATATCGTGGTAAACGCCATCCACGCTTTCTTTTGCCTTTTCCACTTCGCCAAGCTGCTGATTTACCTGTGTGCTGACATCGCCTACGGTTTCAGCGACATGCACGGCGGTATCTGCCGACTGCTGGGCATTAGCCGTCAGCTCCTCCGAGGATGCTGCCACCTGCTCTGCCGTCGAAGCCATCTGCGAGATTAATTCATGCAGATTCTCTTTCATCGTATTGAAGGCGCCGGTAAGCGAGCCAATCTCGTCACTCGTTTCCACGGGCAGCGGCTTGAGCCCGAGATTTCCCTTAGCCATCTCAGCTGCATGTGCCTCAAGAGCCACCAGCGGGCGCGTAATACGGCCAGCGAACTGGAAGCATACGCCTAGTACCAGGATAAGTCCGACCACCGTCAGGATGGCATATACCGTCTTGAGTGTCGTAACCGAAGCAAATACATAGCTATAAGGAACACTCATGGCCAGCAGCCAGCCCGTGCTTGGCACCACCGTATATCCGCAAATCATCTTGCCATCGCGCGGACTGTCAAAGACGAAGACACCTTTGCCATTTTTCTGCATTTCTTCAAAATGAGTACCAATCCCTGGCAAATCCTGGAACTTGGAGCCAATAGCCTCATCCGTGCCAATGCCCAGAATCATGCCATTCTTATCCGCCACGGCTGCCATGCCAGCCTCACCATGGTATTTGAGCTTATCGACCTGGGCATCAACTACCGCCAAGTCGATATCCGTGCAAATGTTACCGGCAAACTGTCCATCCTTCTTGAAAGGAGCCACCGCCGAAACTACCAATTTCCCCGTATTCTTGTCTACATACGGGTCCGTAAAGACCATCTTCCCAGCCTTCTTGCCATCATTATACCAAGGCCGGGTACGGGGATCGAGCGTACCCGTACTCTTATTCTGCGTGCGGTAAGAGGCAAAATAACCATCTTCCATTCCCACGTTGACATCGAGGATTTCCTTATCCGAAGCTCCGATAGCCAGCGAATCGATGCTCTTGGTCCGGGTTTCATCGCCATTGAACTCTGTCAATAAATCAGCCGTATGCTGAGCCGATACTCCCTTAGACTGCAGCCATCCGTCCATCTGCGAAGCAGCATCCCCCATCGTTGCCGTCAATTCCTGTTCTACTGCCTTTTCCAGATTCGTATCCGCCATGTAGAAACCGATGACAGATACTACCGCCAGTAATGCACCGATAACACCAGCCAATACATAGAATTTCTGCCTTATTCCCATAGTTCTCAACCTCTCTTCCTTATCACATATCCAATAACGGACAAAATTTCCCTATGGGCAATACTTCGACAAGCAACCGGAAAATCCTTTTTCACCTGACAGGAAGATTCGTCATTTGATTTGTATAAAAAAATAACAGGTTCCCTTAGGAACCTGCTATTTTTCTGCTCATCTATTCTTATAATCAATCATTCTTCTGATCCATCGTAGCCATCGATGCGACTTTGTCATTTTCTGCCGTACTCATGAGCTTGACGCCCTGCGTATTGCGGCTGATGACTGAGATATCCTCGACATTCGTGCGGATAACGATACCATCCGTCGTTATCAGCATGAGCTCCTGCTCCGGATGGACAACCTTGATGCCGACGACATAGCCGGTCTTATCCGTGACCTTCATGTTGATGAGGCCCTTGCCGCCGCGCGTCTGGCTGCGGTATTCCTCGGTCGGCGTGCGCTTGCCATAGCCGCCCTCGGTGACCGTCAGTACCTCAGCATTGTGCGTGAGGATATCCATGCCGACAACCTCATCGCCCATGCCCAGGCTGATGCCCTTGACGCCGCGAGCTGTGCGTCCCATAGCGCGGACATCGTCCTCCGAGAAGGCGATAGCCTTGCCGCCCTTCGTGCCGAGCATCAGATAGCTCTCGCCATCCGTGAACTTGACGCCGATGAGATCATCATCGTCATCGAGGTTGATGGCAATCAGACCCACCTTGCGGATGTTGCTGAACTCGGACAGGCTCGTCTTCTTGACAATCCCCTTGCGCGTTGCCATGAACAGGAAACGCTCCGGATCGAAGCCCTTGACCTGGATGATGGCCGTGATCTTCTCGCCCTGCTCAAGCTGCAGCAGATTGATGATTGCCGTGCCCTTCGCCTGACGGCTGGCCTCAGCGATCTCATAGGCCTTGAGGTTATATACGCGTCCGCGCGTCGTGAAGAACAGGATGGTGTGGTGCGTCGTCGTGATGAGCATATTCTCGACGAAGTCCTCTTCCTTCGTTCCCATTCCCTTGATTCCCTTGCCACCGCGATTCTGGCGGCGATAGGTATCGAGCGGGATGCGTTTGATGTAGTTGTTATGCGTGAGCGTGATGACGACATCTTCCTCAGCGATGAGGTCTTCGACATCGATCTCCGACGTATCGATCGTGAGTTTCGTGCGGCGCTCATCGCCGTATTTCTCCTTGACAGCTGTGAGCTCATCCTTGATGATGCCCAGGATGCGCTGCTCATCCGCAAGAATTGCCTTGTACTCCTCGATAGCCTTCAAGACTTCCTGATACTCCTCCTGGATCTTGTCGCGCTCGAGACCGGTCAGACGCTGCAGGCGCAAATCCAGGATTGCCTGTGCCTGTTTTTCACTGAGCTTGAACCCTGACATCAGTGCCTCGCGGGCAATATCGGCCGTGCGGCTCTCACGGATAGTCGTGATGACCGCATCGAGATGATCGAGGGCAATCGTCAAGCCTTCGAGGATATGTGCACGGGCCTCAGCCTTAGCCAGCTCGTATTTCGTCCGGCGAGTGATTACATCTTCCTGATGCTTGATGTAATAGTGCAGAACCTGCTTGAGGTTCAAGACCTGTGGCTTGCCGTCGACAAGCGCCAGCATGATGACACCGAAGCTCTCCTGCAGCTGCGTGTGCTTGTAGAGCTGATTCAGGATGACATTCGGGTTGGAGTCCTTGCGCAGGTCGACGACCACACGCATACCATTGCGGTCAGACTCATCGCGCAGGTCAGTGATGCCCTCGATCTGCTTGTCGCGGACGAGCTGGGCGATCTTCTCGACCAGACGCGCCTTGTTAACCTGATACGGCAGCTCCGTGACGATGATGCGCGGCTTGCCATTCGACATCGTCTCGATATGCGCATTGGCACGCATCTTGATGATGCCGCGGCCCGTCGTGTACGCCTGGCGGATTCCTTCTTTACCGAGGATAAGACCAGCCGTCGGGAAATCCGGTCCCTTGATGACCATCATGAGCTCATCGACGGTCGCATCCGGATTATCGATAAGCATGAGCGTGCCATCGATGACCTCGCTCATGTTGTGCGGCGGGATATTCGTCGCCATGCCGACGGCGATGCCCGAAGTACCATTCACGAGGAGCTGCGGGAACTTCGCCGGCAGCACCGACGGCTCCTTCATCGACTCATCGTAGTTCGGCACGAACTCCACCGTGTCTTTGTCGATATCCTGCAGCATGAGCTCGGAAATCTTCAACATACGGACCTCGGTATAACGCATTGCTGCCGCCGGGTCGCCATCGACCGAACCGAAGTTGCCGTGGCCGTCAGCGAGCATATAGCGCATCGAGAAATCCTGTGCCATACGCACGATAGCATCATAGACCGAAGAATCACCATGCGGGTGATATTTACCGAGTACTTCGCCGACGATACGCGCCGACTTCTTATACGGTTTATTGGAACCCATGCCGGCTTCCTGCATCGCATAAAGGATGCGGCGATGTACCGGCTTCAGGCCGTCACGGACATCTGGCAAAGCACGCGCGACGATGACGCTCATCGCATAGTCGATGTAGCAGTTCTTCATCTCATGTTCCAGATTGACCGGGACTATTTTTCCCTGACCAAAATCCACAATCTCACCTCAAAACAAATTCTTAGCTTACAAAGTAAAAGCCTTCCCCTCTGAGGAAGGCTTAAAAAAGACTTTTCAGTAACTTATATTTTACCATAAAAAGGCCGGAAATCCAAACAAATACTCCCCGCCCCGATGGATTTTACGCCTTTTTCCCAATAATCTGGTCGTAAATATAGCCCTCGCGCACCCCGGAATCACTGTAGGTAATGACATCACTCTTGAACCGGCGTGCCAGCACATCTGCAATGATGAGACCAGGAATGATGGTATGCATGCGTTCTGGCACAGCCCGCATCAGCATGATGGCCATATCCTGCGTCATCTCCTGTTCACTCGTGAACATCCCGATGATGACCTTGAGACGTTTCGTCTCCATGCGCGTGTTGGCCGCTGGCTGATTGAACATGATATTATAAAGAGCCGATGCTCCCTTGAATGTACCGCCGATACCGGCAATCTCAGCCTCATTGACATAAGCAAAATCCCTAGCCGCTTGGATTGTTGCCTCAGCCTCCGCCCGCATAGCCATGCATTCGCCGAGCGACGGCAGCAGCCTGCTCACATACTTCGTGCGAAAAGCCAGCGACCCCAACGGCAGGCTCGTCTTGTACCTTATCTGCCGCTCACTATACGTCACGATTTCCGTACTGCCACCACCAATATCGATGAGCAGCCCCGACGGCGTCTGCAGATTATGCGTCGCACCGATGAAGTCAAACGTCGCCTCCTCATCACCCGTTATGACCCGTATCGATAGACCAGTACGCCGCTCGATCTCGCCCACAGCCGCCCGGCTATTCTTAGCATTGCGCAGCGCAGCCGTCGTAAAAGCGGTTACCTGCGTAATACGGAAAGTCGCTAGGAAATCCTTAAACTCCCCAAGGATTTCCACAGCCTTATCAATCCCCTGCTGCTGCATCACACCATCTTGCAGATAGGCAGCCAGCCCCACCGCATGCTTTTTCTTCAACAGCATCTCTATGTGGCTGCCTTCTATCAGATAGATGGCCATGCGCACCGTATTCGAACCGATATCTATGATTCCATGAAGCATACTGTCACTCCCGCCAGGATTTATTTCAACGTTTAAGGCCATTGCCCGTAAGGGGTACCACTACACGGTAATTATCTGGCTTGCCCGATTGGAAGAACTTCTCAGCTCCAGCCAGTGCTGCCGCTGAGGTCATCTCCACATAGATACCACAATGTGCGAGGTGTTTCTTGGCCCGCAGGATTTCGCAATCCTCAATCGTCACGACATCGCCATTGCTGGTCTTGATGGCCTCAATCATCCAATCGAGCCGCTTCGGCCGCTCGATGCGGATAGCTTCAGCAATCGTCGTTTTCTTTGGCTGCTCCGGCAGACCATGATACGCATCATAAAGCGGCGCACATTTACGGCTCTGTACCGCCACGAAATGTGGCAAACGGCCAATCTCCATAAAGCCCAGGAACAAGCCGATAAGCAGCGTGCCGTTGCCAACCGGCACAAAGATATAATCAGGCACATGGCCGTCAAGCTGTTCATACATCTCCTTAGCCATCGATTTCATCCCCTCAAAGAACAGAGGGTTATAGACATGTGAAGCATAGTATGCATCACCAAGATTCTTTTTGACTGCTGCACAGGCCTTCATGCGGCCATTAGCAATCTTGACAATCTTGGCCCCATATGCCTCAATCTGCGTCACCAGCTCATTTGATATATCATCTGGCACATAGACCGTGCACTCCATCCCTGCTGCAGCCGCATACGCCGCAATCGCTGCTCCCGCATTGCCTGCTGAATCAAGCGCAATCTTCTTGATACCCAAATGATGGATTTCATTGATCAGCGTGTAAGCTCCGCGATCCTTGAAGGAGCCCGTCGGAAGCAAATTCTCCAGCTTCAGCAGGAATTCCAGCTTACCATCCCTAAACGGCAAAAGCGGCGTCTTGAACTCGCCCAGACTGATTTCATGCACCAGCTCATCATCGGCATCTTTATGCAAACGGAACATGCCACCGCACTCACACATATAGGAGTGGCTATTGAGCGGATACTGTTTTTTGCATTTCTCACAATAAAAGTACATGGATAAGCCCCCTCTTCTATAAGAATTTCTTAACATAGGTATTCGGCAAAATTGTATAATTCCCTTTACACTTCGGTAGGAAAATTTTTATAATTATCCCCTATTGAAATTGCTTCGCAAATGTTGTATTATATCTATGGGAGAACAACAACATATTGTATATGTTGTTGTAGGCAGAAGGTATAGAGGCGGCAAAAGCGGGAACGTTCGGTTGTTCCCGCTTTTGTATTGCCTGCATTCCTATGCTAAAATAGACATATAAACTCTCTGTAAAGCTGTAATGTAAGGATGAATATACTATGACAAATAAAATTTATGCGCTAGTAGGTCCTCATGCCTCCGGCAAGGCGACACTCGCCTCACACCTCATGGCCATGGGCATCCATTTCATACCAACATATACGACCTATGTCTTCCCCGAACGCGGCAAATCACATCAGAAATCCGAAAGTGCCCATCTCTATCGCAGCGTAACCCGTGAGGAGTTCAATGCACTTGACCTTGTCGTGCAGTTCACGCACAAAGGAGAATTCTTCGGCATCCGCAAAGATGACATCCTCAACTCACTCAAGGATCATCAGATCAGCGTCATGATTCTTGAAGCCAACGGCATCAAGCAGCTCAACAAGCTCATCAAGAAAAAACTTGCGACCGTCTATCTCATGGTCGACTACGTCGCACTCATCGATCGCATGCTGAATACCGGCCACACCAACGAAGAAATCAAATACCATCTCCAGTACGCGGAAAACAACAAGGAATTCGACACCTGGAAAATCGCAACATATGTCATCAAGAACACCGGTACACCGGAAATGGCGCTTGTCCAGCTCCTTTCCATCATGGGGCTCACCACAGTCATACCACAGAAGGATTTCAACGCCATGATAAAATGATAGCGTTATAATTACCCTTTTTCTCTTTAAAAAACAAGAGAAAAAGGGTAAAATATTATACAGATATTACAGATAAAACAGGGAAGAGGTTGGCATATGTTCGCAAAATATCTACAACAAAAAGGCGCCATTTTAGCACTATCCGCTTTGATTATCCCTTTGTTGATTGCCTTCACTGGTATTGCCATAGATTTTGGCAATGTATATCTTCATAAATCTATATTGCAAAATTCAGCAGATGCAGCTGCTTTAGGTGGTGCTGCTACGGGCAAAAAAGGAAAATTCGATAGAACTATTGCCGATAGAAAAGCCCATGCTCTAATCAATGACAACCAAAAATATCCGCTAAGTAAAGAACCATACATTGATGTAAAAAACAGTAAAAGCAACCCCAAAAACGTCAAATATTATGTTGTCGAACTCACAGAAGATGTCCCTATGATATTTTTGCGCTACTTTAATATAAACTCCATGGAAATCAAAGCGCACGCCAATGCCAGGATATTCCTTCACGGAAATTCCCCTGATTTTCCGCTCTTCAACAATCTCGTTACCTTCGAAAACTCATTTACTGTAGTAAATTCTAATCTAAAGAAGTTCAATGGAGATATCATCCACACAAATAAAAACGCCTCTGTATATGTACAAGGCGATATCGAAAATGGTACTGAAAAATCACAGCTTCATTCCTCTAATGGTAAAACTTGGAATCCTAGCGGAAATGACTATTACGATTCTGATTTAGCTATTTCCTTGGACGCTCCACAAAATCGTACCCTCAAAGAATATATCGAAGCCTTAAAAACAAACAGTGCCACCAAAAAGATCTCCATGCAAAATGATATCCATTCACAGACTTTGCATGCATCAGACCTGACGGCACCTGTTACATTTGTTGATGGCAGCAGTGATGGTGACAGGATTGTCAGCCGTATTGAATTAGATGGTCCTATCGATTCCGACCCCAATGCTGTCCATGTCCTTATCGTCACACAAGGCACGGGAAATCTCATAGTAAAAAAAGATATCAATTGTAAATTAATCTACATAAATTTAAGTTATGACAATTTCGCTATCGAAACGGAAAGCACGAGCAATACAACATTACATGCTACGATCTACGCACCTAATGCTGGTGAATTGAATTGGAATCCGCAAGGAATCGACTTTTATGGCTCCTTGACTTCCAAAAATGTAAAAATACAATCATCCAGCAGAACTTTTACGCATGAATCTCCAAAATTACCTAGTGATAATAACGGTACATCAGTAGGTGATATAGCATTAGCCAATGACGATGATGTCGATTGGAATTAATCGTCCTGGAAAAGCTTCTTGCCTTTTGTTATTCCCAAACGTTCTACTTCACCAGAAGAAGTCTCAATCACAGCCCATGCCCCTCGGCACCATGAGCATCCTAACCAGGGAAGAAGATTTGATACGGTTTTCATTACTTTAAAATCTTTATCGATATATATTGCATCAATCTTAAATCGCATAAAGCACATATGGATACTATTGCAGGGGACAATCATAAGGCCTTCTCCCTGCTTCATTCTCTTTCTTCCCATCAAACCTAAAAAACGCCCTAAAAAAGAATCCGCTACTTTTACTTGCAGTAACGGATTTTTTTTAGTGCCCTCTACCCTTAACTTAAAAATCTTCATAGCGAACACTTCTTTCTTTATAGATTTTTCAATAAAGATAACAACGATGGCACTAACGCGACAACAAACAATGCGGGAAATATGAAAATAACCAGCGGAAAAATAATCTTTACCGGGGCCTTCATAGCCTGAGCTTTTACATATTGACGGCGGCGTTCACGAATGTTGTCTGCCTGATTCTTCAGTGTCTGCCCCATACTCGTACCGAGACGTTCTGCCTGGATCAGCGATGTCATGAAAAGCGAAACATCCTGTACCTTACAGCGCTTGGAAACATTATGCATAGCCGTCCGCCGTACCATGCCCATGCGGATATCTTCTTGCATGCGGCGGCACTCATCGACAAAGGGCCCCTTCATGCGGTCAATGATCTTGCGCATAGACGCATCAAACGATAAACCAGCTTGAACGCTGACACAAAGCAAATCGAGTACCTCTGGCAACTGATGCTGGATAGCTTCCTGCCGCTTCTGGATCATGATATTCATCATCAGGATAGGCATAGAACCACCAAACAAGCCGCCCAATACCATAAACATGATTTTCTGGATCAACGCATAATTCGCATGCCAGGTCAGTATAAACATCATAGCCCACATAGCTGCCGCCCCTAGCAGGCAGGATAGGATGAATTCATTGACACTCCATTCTTTTGCCTTGCCCGCCATAGCAATGCGCGCGGCAATCACTTGATTCATTTCCTTCGGTGCCAGCTTTGTCACAGTCTGCACCAAGCCATGCAATAAAGGCTGGACAACACGCTCGACAAAAGGAATATCACTAAGTTTCCGCTCCTTATCCTTTTGACGGTAGTCCTCACCTTTTTTGTCTGCATCATCTTGGATGCGCAATATGCGCTGGTGTATCTGCGACTGCGGGCGGATTTTTTTCTCAATCAATCCGTATAAAATCAGGAATACCACAGCCGCCAGCGACACGGCAAAGCAAAAAATCAGCATCAGAACACACTCCTGTTATAATCCTTGCCATCGCCACCTGGCATAAAGAAATCATCAGGCAGCTCCACGCCATTTAGCTCAAACTTATCAAGGAAACCAGGCTTCAAGCCCGTCGGTACAAAATGACCGATAGCCTTGCCACTTTCATCAAAGCCAGTCTGTTCATAGCGGAAGATATCCTGCGTCGTGATGGTGTTATCCTCCATATGCTGGACTTCCGTCACGTAGGTAATCTTACGGCTGCCATCGCGGATACGCGACTGCTGGATGATAAGGTCGATAGCCGAGGAAATCTGCTCGCGGATAGCACGCACCGGCAGCTCCAACCCGCTCATGAGTACCATCGTCTCCAGACGCGACAAGGCATCACGCGGACTATTGGCATGGGCCGTCGTCAGCGAACCATCATGGCCCGTGTTCATGGCCTGCAGCATGTCGAGTGCCTCGCCGCTTCTGACCTCACCGACGATAATGCGATCGGGACGCATGCGCAGAGCATTGCGCACCAAATCGCGAATCGTAATCTGTCCCTTGCCCTCGATATTTGCTGGTCGTGACTCCAGCGTCACGACATGCTCCTGCTGCAAGCGCAGCTCAGCCGCATCCTCGATGGTCACGATGCGTTCCTGCTCAGGGATGAAGGATGAGATGACATTGAGCGTCGTCGTCTTACCGGATCCAGTACCGCCCGATACGAGGATATTGATGCGCGCTTTGACACAAGCCCGCAGGAAAAGCGCCATCTTCTCATCCATCGTACCAAAAGAAATCAGATTTTCCACACTAAGTGGCGTCTTCGAAAATTTTCGGATGGTTATGGCCGGACCGACGAGCGAAAGCGGCGGAATGATGATATTGACACGCGAGCCATCCTCGAGGCGGGCATCGACCAAGGGCGAAGACTCATCGATGCGGCGTCCGAGCGGCGTCAAGATACGCTCGACGATATTCATCAGATGCGCATTATCATGGAACTTCACATCGGTAAGCTCCAGCTTGCCCAGCCGCTCGACAAACACCTTCTTCGGCCCATTTACCATGACCTCCGTGATGGAATCATCATTGAGCAGCGACTGGATAGGGCCAAGGCCCAGCATCTCATCCTGAATATCGGCAATCAGATGATGGATTTCGCCACGCGGTACCGCAAATGGCTCCTCATCCATGACCTCTTTGCAGTATTTATGGATGACCGCCTCAACCTGCCGCTCATCCTGGCTAACGGTGGAGAGAACAACCTGTTCCTCCGGCGTCATCTCCTCAACGATACGCTGATGGATACGATGCTTGATATTCTGATAGGAAGCTTCTTCGGCCATTTCCTGACTTTCATCATGCGAAGCGAAAATCATGACCTGTTTATTTTTCCCATCCATGCGCCCCAGGCGCGTCAGTAGCGACATCGTATCTCAACTCCCATTATTTTTGATTGACATTTTTTTCGTTATACATCTTGTACTGGATATTTATATCAAAAGCTTTCACTCTATTTTTTTCGTTTTTATTTTCTGCTGGAAAAAAATTCAATAATTCATTTATCGTTCTCCCCAAAACAGAATTATCATTCAGCGGAGCATTTATATTTACCACCACATCATCGCTTTTTGCGGTAATAGTAAAATCTCCCATAGTATAAACATCGGAAATCAACAGTTTCTTTTTATACTTATTGCAAATATCCTGATATTTTGTTTCCCGCAGATTCTGCTTTGCCTGCTCACTTAATGTTTTATTATTACTATCTTTAGCTGGTACTGAAACAATAGCCGCTTCGCGGGCACTGTCGCGCGCAATATAAGTCAGCTGCAGGTAATCGGCAAAAGCAAAACTGAAATAAGCAACAGTCAACACTAAAAAAAGGAAAAAAGGAAAGATGACAGAAAACTCCACCATGCTTTGACCTTTTTGCATCAATTTCATTTCTGTCATCTCCCCAATGATTAAATAATATTAAGCCTTTTTAGTACCTACAGCATTTACTGAATCTTTAACTTTATTAAATCCTGCATTTACAGCATCCGAGAAACTGCCATTCGATGCAAATACCACAGCTGCAACGCCAACGATAAAAGCAACGATCAGGGCATACTCCACCATACCCTGAGCTTTCTCGCTCAGATAACGTGCCTTCAGATACTCCAGAATCTCTTTCATTATAAATCCTCCCTTTGAATAGAAAAATATTTATTTATGTAAAATCCCAAAGGATATCACATACTCAAACTTTGATATCCACAATCTTGCGGATAACTACATAGCCAATGATTTCCATAACAATGGCAACGCCAATGGCTATGCGCCCTGTCGTTTCTTCAAACAATGGCCGCATATAGTCAGGGCTGACCGTGCACAGGAAAGCACCTAAGGCAATCGGCAATAACGCCAAAACCACGCCTGACATCCGTCCCTGCGCCGTAAGCGCCATTACCTCACGGCGCATGCGGATGCGTTCCTGTATCGTTCCGCTGATGGTATCGAGAATCTGCGCGAGGTTGCCGCCGACCTGCCTTTGAATCAGCACGGCCGTTACCACCAGCTCAAAGTCGGGGCTTTCGACGCGCTTTTGCATATTCTCGAGCGCTGTATCCAGCGTCGCGCCGACGTTTACCTCATTGACGACTTTCTGTACCTCACGGCCAATCGGCGCATCCATTTCGCGCGCAATCAGCTCGAAGGCCTGCATGAAACTGAATCCGGCACGCAGAGCATTGGCCACCATGGTCAGCATATCGCCGAGCTGGTTGGTAAATGCCTTCTGCCGCCTTTTTATGTATATATCCAGGAACATAAGTCCCACAATCACGCCGGCTAAGCCTGCCGCTAAAGCTATCCACGGTTTTAGCGTGGCCGCCAGCGTGATGATGCCGCACAACGCCCCGAAAATGACGAGTATAACCTCGTATTCAGAGCCCAGAAGCGGCCAATCTGCCTGCTGCATCTTGAAATCCATCCGGTTTTCCTTCTGGATATTTTGCAGCTTTATCGCCATCCTATGAACTGTATCACGGAACTTTCCCTTCACAGCGGCGCCGCGCTTCTGCCGGAGCTGCTGCTGGCGCAGCTTTACAGCACTGCCCGAGAAATATTCCATGCGATTGACGATATTCTTATGCTCACGCGCCTTGATGCGCAGCACCAGCAAAAAAAACGCCAGACACAGGATCGTAACCAATATTGCCAGTAAAAATCTCATGATGCCGACCACCTTATCCTATGGCCACGGCCCGTGATTTCATCGGCCAGGCGGTCAACACTCTGCGCGAGCGGACTGTCAGGACGGATGTCGGTGGCCATCTTGCCATTATCCGCAGCATCGGAAACGATGCCATATTCATTCGGAATAATGGCCGTTACCGGATAGCCGAGCTGACGTGCCAGCTCCTGCTGAGACTGGCTGTTGCATGGCTCAACCCGCGTAAAGATTGCCTTTACCCGCTCTTGATAATCTTCCCAGTCTTTGAAAATCTCCAAAGCCCTTTTCATATGGTCGATTTCGTAGGCATCGTTTATCATGCTGACCAAAAAAGTCGTATTCGACTGTTCCGCTGCCGCAATACTCGTTGGATTGAACCCCGGCGGTACATCGATAAGTAAATAGCGGAACAAGCTGCGGCTCATACTGATGATATTTTCCAAGCGGCGAATCGATACCTTATCGATAAGATTCGGCGTTGCCGTACCGCAGAGCACACTGACATTCTGCATGACCGGCATAAAGTAGGAATGCAAAGTGACAGGCGACAGGAACTTGGCATCGCGCGCCGCCTCGACAATGGTCGTCTTGGGCGCCAGGTTGAAGAATACCGACATATCACCGAACTGCAAATCCGCATCGATGATACCTACCTGCTCATGCGTCTTGCGGGCTAGTGCTGTGGCCAGATTGGCAATCAGCGTCGTCTTGCCGCTCTTGCCTTTGGGACTGAAAAATACCAGCGTTTCACAGCCAGCCTCGGTACCGAGCTTGACAAAAGTATCGACAGCTTCCTGCAGTTCAAGCCCTGTAAACGGCTTGATGATATAGCCACGAGCCCCTGCCTGGACGATATGGCTGGCACTTTCGGCCTTCCATTTCTCGCCCATGCAGAGAATAGCCGCTTTCGGATATACCTTTAAAAAGTCAGCAATCAAAGCCACAGAATTCTGCGCCTCGATATCGAGCAGGATAAGATTTGGATTGAAGATAGTTCCCTGCCCGAGCGCATCGCTGACCGATTGATAGCGGGCAACAAGCTCAAAACCGTTCGTTCCCTGCACAACCTGCGTGAGCTTTTCCAGCATCAAGCGGTCACGCTCTACCAGCATGACGCGATTTCCCATGCGCTCCCCTCCTTTCTGCCTCGTTATCAGCTAAAAATCCTGCTAAGCCAGGACGTTCCAACATCCTCAACATGATCCTCTTCAAAATCCATCTGCCCCTGATTCGTATAGCGCAATACCAAGTCGCGCAAGGCCTCGCCGAGTTCCGTGTGCTCCTGTTTGAGTACCAGTGGTATCCCGTCTTTGATGGACTGGCTGGCCGCCCGGAAATCATTGGGCAGGATATGATAAAATTTCTCGCCGAGCAACTTCTCGACATCATCGATGCTTATACGCGTCTTGGCATTGCTGCGGTTAAGCACCAGCCACAGTTTCTGCCGATCGTAATTGAGTTCGTTGAGCGTATTCCGGCCAATCTTCATATTTTTGATGGTCGGAATGAAATCCACGATACCCAGGAACGTCACGATAGTCGACAAATCCAGCAAATCGAGATTGAGCACGCTGAACATCGAAGTCGTATCGACGATGACATAGTCGAATTTCAGTTGCAGCTGGCGGATGGCCTTGATGGCATAGTCCGTCTTGATATTGTAAGCCTCTTCGAGCTTTCGCGGCGCAGCCATGACATAGAACAGGACACCGCGATACTCATAAGGTGTCAGATATTCCTCTACATGACAGGTATCCCCCTGCAAAGTGAAACCGCGCTGCACATCCGCAATCGTATTTTTCGGCAGCAGCTGCAAATAGTTGCAGACATCGCCAAACTGCAAATCATAATCCACCAGGCAAACGCTTTTCCCCTGCCTGGCAAGCTCCGAGGCCATATTGCAGCTGATAAGCGTCTTGCCTACGGCCGAGGCCGTACTGAAAAAGGTGATGACAACGCCATTGACTTCTTTTTCTAATTCCAGCATTACCGCTGCTCCTTTCTGCTTGGCTTATTTCTGTACCTGATCCGGTGGCAGGATGTTATCGAGTGACGCTTCCTTTGCTGCCTTAGCCGCCTGCATTTCCTTACGCAGCGCCGCATAGCGCTCAGCAAATGATGGCTTGTCCAACAGGTCTTTAGCCATCTCAGCGGCTTCTGTAGTTTTCTTTGCCTTGAGCTCCTCCTCAGATGGCGGTATCGTCCCATTGACATCCACCGGTTCCATCTTCTGTACTTCGCGGCGGCTGTCATTGAAGGCCTTCTTCATCTTCTGCGACATCGCAACCTTCGTCTGCTCATTGACCACACGCGGCGTAATCAGTATCATGATTTCCGATTTCTGATTCGAGTCATTATGATATTTGAACAACTCGCCAAGTATCGGTATATTGCCGAGTAGTGGCACCTTACTGACCGACTTGCTGTCCGTCGAATCCAGCAGGCCGCCGATGGCCATCGTCATGCCCGTCGGGATATTGACCATCGTATTGGCCTGCCGCGTAATAAGGCCCGGCATATTGAAGCCGTTGACCGTCACCGCATTCGTCCAGTCCAGACGACTGACGACAGCCTGGATATCCGCCGTGATATTCCCATCATTATCCACCGTCGGCCGTACCAGATTCAGCTGAATACCATAAGGCTTGTATTCCACCGATACATTGTTATCGCTTTTTACCGGAACAGGAATCTGCCCACCAACCAATATTCCAGCTGTCTTGCCACTCATAGTCGTGATATTCGGACGCGAGATAATTCTAGCCCGGCCATCAGATATCAATGCATGGATGCGCGCATTGATCTGCGAGAAATGTGTGTAGAGCCAATTGCGCGTGTACCAATGACTGCCTTTGCTGCGCTGGACACCATATGTCTCACCAGCATAAAATTCTCCCGTTATACCTTCCGGCGAACTATATTCCATACCGAGCTTGGCCGCATCATTCGAGTTGATTTCCAGAACCATCGCTTCGATGTTTATCTGGTCGGGATTCACCATCTCCAGAAGATTCACGACCTTGGCACTCGTATCGATATCTTCTTCACCTTCAATATCTGCATCTTGACCAGCTACACCGTTCTGCACCTTTTTCGTAACCTTCTTCTTGCTTGCTACTGCATCATCGCCAACATAGAGCGAAGCGATCTTAAAGGCCAAATCCCGTTCATACTGATTCTTGACCCGTCCTTTGAGCAGGACGCGGTCGCCGACCATCGTCACTTCGACATGCGGCAGGTCAATGGCCTTTTGAATGATTGCCGCCAGTCCCTTATCCTCTTTGGATACCGTCACGCTGTATTCCTGGCGCATACCGTTCTGCGTCCAGATATTTAGCGTTGTCGTTCCCGGTTTGAAGGCCACGACATTCAAGGCACTTGCACCAAGAATCTTAACATCGGCAATTTCCGGATTAGCTACAGCCACACGGGTAATACCGCTGCCTGTATTCATATAGTACGACTGATTCACCCCAAGCCATATTGGCTGGACATAGGCATAAGCTGGCGCCGGCGCAATAGCCGCTGTTGTTATAGCTGTCAGACCGAGGGTAAATGCTTTTTTCCACTTTTCCATCGGCTCAGTTCCCCCCCACTCTGCTTGATTTAACGCCGCGTATGACTTCAATACCACTTTCGTAGCTTGGAGCCGCCGCTCTTACTGGCGCCGATTTGGGAGCTGGAGCTGGTGCTGGTGCAGATACAACAGGACGTGCTGCCGGTGCCGGTGCCGGTGCAGCAGCCTGTGGCGCAGGAGCTGCCTCGCGCTTGTCACCAGGCATATAAAAATCCTTATCGAGCGTAAAGATATCCGTCGGATTATACGGACGCAGAGCCAGATAAATCGTACCTTTCTGTGAAGCCACCGCTAGTTTCAATGCCTCATTGAGCGGCAATGCCAGTGTTGCCGTAGCCATCGCATCTTTAGAGCCTTCGATATTGCCCTCGCTCTTATCCTTTGACTTGTCCTTTGAATCGTCTTTTTTATCGTCGTCCTTCACGGCCTGCTCGCCGGTCTTATTTATGCCCAGCAAGAGGACGTTCTGCATCAGCACTTCGCCCTTTAGTCCGTCTTCCTTCTTGCCGCTTACGACCATGATGTCTACATAGTCGCCAGCTTTGGCAAAGCCCGATACACCTGTGATATCTGTGATGGCTACCGATACCGCCCGGCAGTTTGGTGGAATCGTTCCCGTAAAACCTGCCATGCGCACATCAGTATAGACTTTCTTATCCGTCACGATATCGCCCTGCTGGATTGCCGCACAGGTTGGGCGGTCAGCCGCCTCCGACACCTCGCTAAACGCTCCTGCTGGTGCAATATCTGCAGGAACTTCGATTACCTTGAGCATTTCCTCCTTGAGGATCGTACGCTCTGGTATATCCTGCTTTGCTACTACTACTTTTACCTTGATTTCTTTGGCCGCACTTTCCGCATTGGAATCCACTCCTGATAACGAAAAGAATACGAACAATCCCATCATACAGCTGAACATGACCGCCATGATAACCCATTGCCGGTAAGTGATCTTGTCCAGTAAATCCTTGAAATTCCCCGATGAATTCGGCATTTTCAACATCTACAACAATCTCCCTGTCATGAATAAGTAGTTCAAAAGTCCTTTATTTATTATTAATCTTGCTTTAATACCCTTATGAGTATAGCATAATTCTTATCATTGTAAAATATTTTTTTCAGAATACTTTTTTTTCGTTTTCTTTCATAGATAAATTTTTGTCCTCTCGAAACGTAATTTTTTCATAAAAAATGTATTTTTATAAAAAATTATGTCAAAAATTTAAATTATTATAGCTATTTCAATGTGTTTAGTCGTATACTGATTATAGATAAATTATTTTTCTATGAGATAGGACAGAGATATTATGACTACTTTTCTTTTGACCAGCATGACTATTATCCTAGCTGTTTTGGGCAGTATTGCCGGCAACCGCTGGATAGGAAAACTCTATGCAAAATCTACAGCTATCCTGAGCTATCCGGAAACTATGGCCCAACGCAACCGTATCCGTGAACGCTTTCTGGCACCACTGCTCGCATTCCTATTCACCTTTACAGCGCTCCAACATGCAGATCTCATCCCCCTGCGGCTGTATTTCGTGATTGGTTTTGAATATTTCCTCATTCTCTATACTTTTACAGATTTCGAGCAAGAAGTTATTTTTGACGACATGCTGCTGCCCTTTGCCATCTTCGGTGCCCTATACACAACGATGCTGGGCTTGCCAGTCCTTGACCATTTGCTGGCCGCTGTAGCAGGCGGCGCTGTCTTCCTGCTGCTGGCTGTGCTCACGCGTGGCGGTATCGGCGGCGGCGATATCAAGCTGGTTGCTGCTCTCGGTCTCTGGCTCGGCACAGATGCCCTGCTCTTCGTAGGTATCTCCGGCCTTATCCTCGGCGGTATCGCCGCCCTGCTGCTGCTTGTCACTGGCAAGAAGAAACGCGGCGAATATTTCGCCTATGGCCCCTGCTTCACCATAACAGCCCTGTTCACCGCCTTGTTCTGATAACTCAAAAACAAAAAGGCAGAGCCAAAAGCTTCGTTGCTTTCGGCTCTGCCTTTTATCATATGATCTTTTCCTCCAGAAAATCGTCTCAGCTTATCCGCATCTCTCTGGCCTGCTGACGCAGCAGGGCGATACGCTCACTGGTATCAGGGTGCGTGCTGAAAAGATTTGCCAGCGTCTTGCCTGCGCCCTTTAAAGGATTGATGATGAACATATGCGCCGTTGCCGGGCTGGCATCCTGCATTGGACGTGCATGCGTTGCATAATACTCGATTTTTTCCAAGCCATCTGCGAGGAAGTTAGGGTTGCCGCAGATTTCGGCACCATCATGATCAGCCTCATACTCACGCGAACGACTGATAGCCATCTGGATCAGCATCGCCGCAATCGGCGCCAGGATAATCGTAGCAATGGCTGCCAGCGGATTGCTGCTCTCCTCATCATCCGAACGGCCGCCAAAGAAAGCCATGAACTGCGCAGCATAGGTGATGACCGTAGCCATCATGGCAGCAATCGTCGACGTCAGAATATCACGGTTCTTGACATGAGCCAACTCATGACCGATAACGCCTGAAAGCTCATTGTAGTCAAGCGCATTCATGATACCCGTAGTCACAGCTACAGCAGCATGATCCGGATTGCGGCCCGTAGCAAAAGCATTCGGCACATCAGAATCTATAATGCAGACCTTCGGCATCGGCAAATTGGCATTGCCTGCCATTTTTTCTACGAGTCCATAGAGCTGCGGCGCCTCTTCACGCGTCACTTCCTGCGCATTATAGGCTTTTAGCACCATGGAATCACTGAACCAGTACGAAAAGAAATTCATGCCCAGCGATATCATCAACATGAACATAAGACCAGTCTTTCCGCCCAGCATACCGCCGATAAACATCATGATGGCGGCCATCAGCACCATCAGCATAAGTGTTTTGAGGTTATTCATAACTGTCACTCCTCTTTATTTTTTATCTCTGTGATTGATATACCAGCCAATGCCCAGAACAGCAGCGACGAATACTATTTTGAGCACGAGCGCATATGGAAGAAGATATGCGCCTACGGCCTTGTCTCCGACCATCAGTGCCGCTGCCGTCCAGCCGAGGATTGCGGCACCTCCATATATCAGAGCCGGTACTTTGAGCATGATCATCAGGAAGAACTGTGCGCCAAAAAGCACAATAGGAATCGAAATCAAAAGGCCACAGATGATAAGGCTCCATTTGCCATCGGGGACGGTATTGGCTACACCTGCCAACGACAGGATATTGTCGATGCTCATGATGAAATCAGCAATCAAGATTGTCCGTATCGCCGCGCCAAAGCTTGCGGGCGCCTCGCCCTCTTCCTTATTCTCGCCCTTATGGTCGGTCACAAGCTTCACGGCAATGTAGAGTAATGCTGCACCGCCGGCAAACTCGATATAAGGGGCTGCCAGAACACTCGTGGCCCCCAGCGTACAGAGAATGCGGATAAATACCGCACCAATACCACCGACTAGTATCGCTTTCTTGCGATTATGATGCGGCAGATTCTTGCACGCCAGCGCAATCAAGATCGCGTTATCACCAGATAACAGCAAATCCAGCAATAAGATTCCCGACAATGCCGCAAACCATTCAGGGCTAAACATCCCCGCCAACATATTTTCCATATCGTTCCATACAACTCCTTCTTTTTCATACAAAAAGACCTTGTCCTACACGCCGCCCGCAGGCCACCTGTAAGACAAGGTCTTGCTTACTAATCTTAGCCGGCCATACCGGGTGCCATGCACCGTATTGACGATAATTGACCGTTCAGCTACTCCCCTTGTGGAAGTATTCTGTTGTTTGGCTATGGATATAATATAGCATAGCTCTACGAACTTGACAAGTGATAAATATCAAAAAGTCAGATTATATTTTGATTAGATATCGAGATTGCGCACGAGCTTGGCGTTTTCCTCGATGAACTGGCGGCGCGGTTCGACTTTGTCGCCCATGAGAATCGTAAAGAGTTCATCCGCTGCCTCGGCGTCTTCCATATCGACACGCAGCATCGTACGCGTCGTCGGATCCATAGTCGTCTCCCAAAGCTGCTCAGGGTTCATCTCACCCAAACCTTTGTAGCGCTGTACCGTCGTACCCTCACGGCCAACCTCGTCGAGCTTCTTGGCCAGCTCTTCATCACTATAGGTATACCAGTGCTTCTTGGCCTTACGGATCTGATAAAGCGGCGGCTGCGCAATGAATACATGGCCATGCTCGATCAGCGGCCTCATATAGCGATAGAGGAACGTCAACAGCAGCGTGCGGATATGCGCGCCATCGACATCGGCATCTGTCATGAGGATAATCTTGCCGTAGCGGCGCTTGGCAAGATCGAAGTCCTCGCTGATGCCCGTGCCGAACGCCGTAATCATCGTACGGATTTCAGCATTGGCGAAAATCTTGTCGAGACGTGCTTTCTCGACGTTCAGTATTTTACCACGCAACGGCAGGATAGCCTGGAAGCGGCGGTCGCGGCCCTGTTTAGCCGAGCCGCCTGCCGAATCACCCTCGACGAGGTAGATTTCAGCCTGTTCCGGGTCTTTTACCGAGCAGTCTGCAAGTTTGCCTGGCAGGCTCGATACCTCCAGCGCATTCTTGCGCCGCGTGAGTTCACGGGCTTTGCGGGCGGCCTCACGTGCCCGTGCTGCCATGATTGCCTTCTCAATAACCTTCTTCGTGATGACCGGATTCTCTTCAAAGTACTCAGAAAGTCCTTCCGTCACGATACTGTCGACAATACCACGTACCTCACTGTTGCCTAGTTTCGTCTTTGTCTGCCCCTCGAACTGCGGCTCACGGATCTTGAGGCTGATGACACAGGTCAGGCCCTCGCGGACATCGTCACCCGAGAGGTTGCCATCCTTATCCTTGAGTATCCCCTGCTTGCGCGCAAAGTCATTGGCTGCACGCGTAAGCGCAAGCTTGAAGCCTGCCAGATGCGTGCCGCCCTCCTCGGTATTGATGTTATTGACAAAAGAGTAGATATTCTCCTGATAGCTGTCGTTGTACTGCAAAGCAACCTCGACAACCGTATCATCTTTCGAGCCATTGAAATAAATCGGCTGCGGATTTATTTTTTCTTTCTTGCGGTTGAGATGCTCGACAAAAGAGCTGATACCGCCCTCGAAATGAAACGTCTCACTGCGTACTTCTTCGCCGCGCTCATCGTGCAGCGCAATCGTGATGCCATGGTTGAGGAACGCCAGCTCACGCAGACGGTGACGCAGCGTCTCATAGCTATACGTCGTGACCGAAAAGATTTCCGGGTCGGGGACGAAATGAACACGCGTTCCCGTCACTTCCGTATCCCCCGTGACAGTCAGCGGCTTCGTCGTAACACCGCGTTCAAATGCAATCTCATGAATCTTGCCATCGCGTTTTACCTGAACATCCATCGACGTCGACAAGGCATTTACGACCGAGACACCGACGCCATGCAGGCCGCCCGACACCTTATAGCCATCGCCGCCGAATTTACCGCCGGCATGCAGTACCGTCAGAACTACCTCAACCGCCGGCATACCACTTTCGTGCATATCTACAGGGATACCTCGGCCGTTATCGACAACCGTGATGCTATTGTCCTTATTGATGGTGACATCGATATGGTCACAGAAGCCTGCCAGAGCCTCATCGATGGAGTTATCGACGACCTCATAGACAAGATGATGCAGGCCGCGCTCCGACGTACTGCCGATATACATGCCCGGACGCATACGCACAGCCTCCAGACCTTCGAGGATCTGTATCTGCTCAGCGCCATAGTCAGCATCTACAGCTGTAACGGCCGCACTTTCTTCATCCGTATGGATTTCGACACCAGTCGTATCGAGATCCTTGTCTTCCCACTCATCGGCCACAGGCTGTTCCTCTGCCAAAGTCAGGTCAATTACTTTCGTTTCCTTGTCATTTGCCATGAAAATCCTACGCTCCCATCATTCCGTATCCGTAATAGCAATATCACGCATCTCTGTTTTATCTGGTTTGTCAGTAGTATCTGACGTATCTATCGTATGAAATGCCAGTTCTGAACGCCGTTTGAGTGTAAGCGGCGAGATAGCTGACAGGTAAATCTTATCCGTAGTCAGTATCAGCGACTTTATGGATTCGCCTTCGCCCTCAGAACCGGGGTCAAGGGTATAGACGACCTTGCCAGCAGCCTGTCCAGCCGCCAGCAGTTTGCTTCCGGGGCCATCCTGGAAAAGTGCATAGCTTTGAATGGCGATGACATCTTTTGTCCGCACGGAAACTCCATTGCCTAAATGCAGGAACATCAGCTTTTCCTCTTGCCTTTCTTCCCTAATGGGATGACCGAGTATCGTTTCGGCGCCTTGTAATCCTTGGGCCGATGCAGATTGAACCGCAACCCATAAAGCGTGCGCGTGATTTCCTCTTCGGTGAGCTGTTCTGGCGGCAGGCAGCGGCAAAGCATAACAAGATTCAACGCCTTGATGCTCGTCTTGTCATTGACATCTACCTCAGACGCCAATTGCTGAACCATCGCTGCCCGCTGCTCATTCAAGAGCTTAGGCGTGCATGCCGGGACATACTCCTGCACTTCCTTACAGCGCGCCCAAGGAATATCCCGGAGTACCTGCCGGATAGCCGCCTGCAGCTGATCGCGCTGCTTCTTCGCACATATCGGACAGTATCGTTTCTCTGGCGGACAAAGCGTCCCGCATACCGCGCAGGGATGCCAGTCCCTTTCTGCGCGCAGCTTTTCCATCTGTAAGTGTTTCTTATACAACTGCCGCGCCTTCTGCACCAATTCCTCATCCTGCACCGCAGCACCGATAGCATCTGCAGCCGAATTCTCTGCGTCCGAAAGCACGACCTTGCGCCGCGCACGCCCCCAATTTTCCTCAGGAACAGCATGCGCGATACGTATCTCATCGATTTCTTCAGTGTCCGGATGCTCCCAGCGCCTGCCAAAGGCAATTCCTGCAATCATGCGCTGTCCGGCATAATTATTGACCATCTGCGTAATCTGCTCCTGCATCATCATAAGCTCATTGCGCAGCGTCGAATTGCCGCAATAAAGGTACAGGATATCCTTGCGGATGCCTTGAGGTTCCGCATATTTGGCGTTGAACTCGCCAACGATATCTGCCCAGTGCCAAAGAACCCAATGCGCATAGAATTTCTTGGCAAAAGCCTCGCCCTTGCCCTTTACCCAGCGTGGGAGTATTTCTTTTACCGTCTCCAGCTTTGGATTGCGCTTTGCCATCTTATTACCTCGTGATCCGGCCCGCCTTGACATGGAAGTAGGTACCGATACGCTCCTGCGGGAAATAGGCCGCGTCCGTCGCTGTAATCATCGTCTGGATGCGCTCACGGCGGATAAACTCCATAAGTTGATGGCGCCGGGTCACATCGAGCTCGCTCATGACATCATCCAGCAGCAGGATGGGGTATTCCCCCGTTTCCGACCGTAAAAACTCCAGCTCTGAAAGCTTTAGGGACAACACGCCAGTACGCTGCTGTCCCTGCGAACCAAACGAGCGCAGATTGATGCCATTGACCGTCAGGACGATATCGTCATGATGCGGGCCACGGCTTGTGGAACCACGCAGGATATCGACCTCTCGGTGAGATGCAAGCTCTTTATTATACCATGAAGCAAGGTCCTTTGTCATGTCCTCTGCTTCCATGCCGTGAATTTCATAGGTGATTGCCAGGTTTTCCTGGTTGCCCGAAATCCGGCGCTGCATAAGATTGGCCAGCATGTTGAGCTTGCGCACAGCTTCCTGCCGCTTGCGTGTAATTTTGACCGCACTATCCACCAGCTGCGGGTCCCATAAATCCAGCATATCCGATGCTGCCTTGTGCTCACGGATGCGCTTCAAAAGCGTATTGCGCTGCGTCACGATGCGCGTATACTGCTGCAATTCGTGATAGTAGGCAGGGCTGGCCTGCGATATCTCACCGTCTAAAAAGCGCCGGCGGCCAGCCGGCGCTCCTTTGATAAGGAATAAGTCCTCAGGAGAGAACAGGACCGTATTGATGCTGCCAATGAGCTCCTTCGGGCGGATGGGATGCTCATTCAAGAGAATCCGCCGCCTTTTCTCACGGCTAAACTGAAATTCCAGATGATTGCCGACACCAAGCCGGTCAAAATCAAGCTGTACCGATGCCGCCGGCTTGTCCCAAAGAATGAGATCTGTATCCGTATGCGTGCGATGGGATCGGCCCAGCGATGCATAGTAAACGGCCTCGATGACATTCGTCTTGCCTTGCGCATTTTGTCCCAAAAAGACATTGATATTCGGATCGAAATCCAGGTGCAGCTCCGAATAGTTCCGATAATTTCTTAATGTAAGTGAACGTACAAACATTATTTCTAATCTCCTGTTCGGTAACGGATAGCTTTAGTCCTTTGCTACCCTCCAGGCACCCATGCCTTCAATCTCGATGACATCACCGGGATGAAGTTTGCGACGGCGGGCACTTTCCGTCTCACCGTTGCGTTTGATACGGTGTTCAGCCAAGAGGGCCTTGACTTCGCCTCCCGAAGCCAGCACCCCCGCCCATTTCAGGAATTGGTCGAGCTGGATTTCCTCCGTATCGATTGTGATATCCTCAATCTGCATGTGTATAACCTCCTGCCCAAAATCAATGAGCCGTACGGACCGGCGTTACGATGTAGATAAATTCTTCATCATCAGCTTCGCGGATAGCAGCTGGCGAGAGCGGCTGATTGAGCTTGATCTGGCAAGTCTCACTGTCTATTGTCTTCATAACATCCATGATGTACTTGGCATTGAAGGCAATTGACAGCTCCGGTCCGTCGATTGTCGCAGGGATCGTCTCCTCTGCATTGCCGATATCCGGATTATTCGAGGTGATATGTACCTGATTATTGGCAAATTCGAGCTTGATGATATTGTAGTCGCCAGCACGTGAAATCAGTGAGACACGGTCAACTGCTGCGTTTAACTCGGCAGCGTTAAGCGTGATTTTCGTAGCGAATTCCGGTGGGATGACGCGATGGTAGTCCGGGAAAGCACCTTCGATCAGACGTGAAGTCATATAGAGGTTTTCGAAGGAGAAGCTAATCTGGTTGTAAGTGCAGGTGACCGTCACATCCGTCGGGATTTCCGATGTCATATTGTGGAGAAGTTCCTGCAGGATGCGCGAAGGAATGATGATTTTGATATTGCCGATGGATTCGTCAAAGGTCTCATATTTGACAGACAGACGGTGCGTGTTCGTTGCTGCCATCGTCACTTTCGTATCGGCAACTTCAAGATAGCAGCCTGTGAATACGGGACGGGATTCATCCGTGGAGCAGGCAAAGACAGTTTTCTTGATAAGAGAACGCAGGACATTGTCCTTGATCTTGAATTGCAGGTTGCCCTCCATTTCCTTGATTGTTGGAAATTCAGAAGCATTCATGCTAAGAAGCGTAAAATTTGCCTGATTGGAGGAGATATGCACGATCTTTTCTTCACGATTGAAGGAAATGGTGACACTATCCCCAGGCAGCTTGCGGACAACTTCCTGGAAATATCGTCCGGAAATGGCAATCTGTCCTGGCTCGGCAATCTCTACAGGGATGCGGGAAATCATGCCGATTTCATAATTTGTTGCCTGGAGCTCTAAAACACCAGCTTCTGCTCTTAAATAAACACCCGAAAGGATTGGCGTTTGTGGCTTGCTGGCTACGGCCTTGGATACAATCTGTAAGGCATTCACTAATTCGTTTTTGGCACAGGTTATTTTCATTTTGCTTGGCCTCTTTCTTTTTTTTAATATTACTCGGAGTATTTTTAAATAAATAGCCGTCGTAGTAGTAGAGCCTGTGGAAATGTTGATAAGCTGGGATCAGGCGATGTTATCAACGTTTTTGCTGTGGGTAACATGTTTATAACAAGAGGGGAGGTTATCCACACAATCCACGGTGATAATCTCCCCTCTCATTTATCCACATTCTGTCAACAAGAAATTCGCAAACCTCTCCACAGAGTTATCCACGACGATTTTGTTCATAAACAAGCATGTCATCATCACATTTTCTGGATGCGTTCGATGAGTTCGTTCAGGATGCTGCCGAGCTTCTTATCTGACTCTTTTTCCTTGTTGATTTTATCGCAGGCATGCAGGACGGTCGTATGATCGCGGCCGCCAAAGAAATTACCAATCTGCGGCAGTGACGTATCGGTAAGCTCGCGGCAGAGGTACATGGCAATCTGCCGTGGATAGGCGATACTGCGCGTGCGTTTTTTGGCATGCAGGTCATCGATCTTTATCTTGAAATAGGAGGCCACGATTTCCTGTATGACTTCCATCGTGACTTCCTTTGTCTTGTTGTTCGGGAAAACGTCTTTAAGCGCCTCAGCGACGAGATCCGTAGTGACTGGCCGTTTGATCAGCGATGCATAGGCGACAACGCGCGTCAAGGCACCTTCAAGCTCACGGATGTTGCTGTCGATGCGGCTTGCGATATAGACCATGACATCATTTGGTACGCTGAAATGGTCGAGCTGGGCCTTATTCTTTAGTATGGCGATACGCGTTTCAAGGTCAGGTGCCTGGATATCCGTGATAAGACCCCATTCAAAACGGGAACGCAGGCGGTCTTCAAGGCGCTCAACTTCGCGCGGCGGACGATCGGAAGACAGGATAATCTGTTTCTGCGCGTCATGCAGCGTGTTGAACGTATGGAAGAATTCCTCCTGCGTGCTGGTCTTGCCTGACAGGAACTGAACATCATCGACGAGCAATACGTCGATATTGCGGTATTTCTGCCGGAACTTCTCTGCCGTACCTTCCTGAATGCTGCGGATAATCTCGTTAGTAAATTGCTCACTGGAGACATAGAGTACGCGCATCTCGGGATGGTTCTGCAGGACGCGGTTGCCAATGGCGTGCATCAGATGCGTCTTGCCAAGGCCGACACCACCATACATGAAGAACGGATTGTAGACCTTTCCTGGTGACTCGGCGACGGCCATGGCTGCGGCATGAGCGAAGCGGTTGCTGCTGCCAGTCACGAAGGTATCGAAGGTATATTTCGGATTCAGCGAGGAGCTGTCACCGGCTGCCATGATGTGCATATCGTTGGTATCGGCTGGTATATTGGCACCATTGTTTTCCTGGAAAAGCGTTCCCTGATCGGGATTTTCTCCTTTGGCCGGGCGGCGTACTGGCGCGGCTGGTGTCGCTGGTTCTTCCGGCTTTTCGGTCTCGATGACTTTCATGACAATTTTATGAGGTGCACCGAGTACGTCAGCGACGGCATCCTCCAGGATTGTCAGGTAATGGCTCGTAATCCACTCCTTGGACATGGCGTTCTGTGCACCAAGGATGAGTTCGGATTCGGTCAGGGAGAGTGGTTTGACCGGATTGAGCCATTTGAAGGCAGATGCTGCGAGCTGTTCTTTCATATTGTCAAGAATCTGCTCCCAGACTGCCTGCAACTGTGATTGCTCCATTAAAATAACCCTTTCTGCTTATAGAATATGTAGAAAGCTTTTTCCACAGGTGTATAATTTTATCCACATTTTTATCCACACATGTGGATAACTGAAGGTATTCCCAGGAGAAGAGGCGGGAATTGCAGATAATATATATAGATAGGCTTTTTGGCTATGATTCGCTTCCTGTGGAGTTTTCCGCACAATAATCAACAATATCTTATCAGAATAAAAGTAAGTTATCAACAGTTTTTCGGGGATAAAGTGCGACAAGCGTTCATTTTATCCACAATTATGCGGAAAAAATGCACAGAGAAAATCTTGACACCACCTAGGGGACAAGATATAATTTACAGTGATTCTTAGTGCGGGGAAATCTCTGCACTTCGCATGAAAACGATCTGATGCTTTTTGCTTCTATACGAAAAGTCAGAAATTAGAATAAGGAGGTGTTTAACGAATGAAACAGACTTACCAGCCGAACAACCATTGGAGAAAGCAGACTCATGGCTTCCGTGAGCGCATGAAGACGAAAGGTGGCCGTCTCGTTCTGAAGAGAAGACGCCAGCGCGGTAGAAAGAAGCTTTCGGCATAAATTTTACAGTAAGGTCACTTTATGTGGCCTTTTCTTTTAGTTATCAAGTAGTTTCGGATAATCGTCCGAAGTGGTTTTATAGATTTTGGTGAAATTACGAATGCTTAAATTACCGAGAAAGCGAATGCTCAAGCGGCGCAATGATTTTCAGCGGGTTTACCGTACAGGCCGTTCATGGGCGAACCGGTATTTTGTGCTGTATGTTTTTGCGTCGGACTATCTCGATGGCAAGGTAGGTTTTGCCGCAGGCAAGAAGCTGGGCTGTGCTGTCGTACGCAATCGCGTCAAACGCTTGCTGCGTGAGAGCTACCGCAAGAATCAGGCACAGATAAAGCCGGGACTGGCGCTGCTGCTCGTGGGCCGCAAGGCCATGGTCGATGTCAAGTGCGATGTGGTGGAGAAGGCGTTCGTGTCCTTGGGACGACGAGCCGGTATCTTTGCGGGAACGGAACCACAGATACGAAAGAAGGCAAAAGAATGAAGAAGGCGTTATTGCTGCTGATCAAGTTCTATCGCAACTTTATTTCGCCGCTGAAGCCGCCTTCCTGCCGATATACGCCGACGTGTTCGGAGTATGCCTTGATTGCAATTGAAAGATATGGAGCATGCCGTGGCGGCTGGCTCGCTGTAAAGCGCATCCTTCGCTGCCATCCTTTTCATAAGGGCGGCTATGATCCTGTCCCATAAGTTGAAGTTTTTGGTTAGAGTTTTAGATTAGGACGTGATGGTTTGGGTTTCTTTGGAACGATATTTGCACCGATTGAAAATCTTCTGCATTTTGTGCTCGAGACATTATATTCGCTGACTGACCTTGCTGGTGTTGGCAGTTATGGTCTGGCAATCATCTTGCTGACGATCATCATTAAGATGCTCTTGTATCCGCTGACGGTCAAGCAGGTGAAATCCATGAAGGCGATGCAGGAATTGTCGCCGAAGATGAAGAAAATACAGGAGAAGTATAAGGATAATCCGCAGGTCATGCAGCAGAAGATCGGTGCGCTCTATCAGGAGGCTGGTGTCAATCCGCTGGCTGGCTGCCTGCCGCTTTTGATTCAGATGCCGATTCTTATGGGCATGTACTATGCACTGTTCAATTTCACGTATCCTTCGGCCGAGGCAGCTAAGTTCCTTTGGCTGCCGAGCATGTCGGAAGCTGACCCGCTCTATATCCTGCCTATTCTGTCGGCATTGACGACGTTCCTGCAGCAGAAGATGACGACGACGGAAATGAATCAGCAGATGAAGATCATGATGACGGTCATGCCGCTCTTTATCGGCTGGATCAGCTTGTCGTTCCCGTCTGGTCTTGTTCTGTACTGGGTAACGATGAATGTGGTACAGATTGCCCAGCAGTGGTGGATGTATCGTGGTGAGGATAGCAAGAAGGAGGCTGCCTGATATGGCAGAAGTATTGGAAGCATCCGGTAAAACAGTAGACGCGGCATTGGAAACGGCATTGACGCAGCTGGGGGTCGAGGCTTCGCAGGTTGACTACGAGGTTATCGAGCAGCCATCGCGTGGTTTCTTTGGTCTCTTCGGAGGGCGGCCCGCTCGTATCCGGGTTACGGCAAAGGTGCAAGCGACCGCCGCTGAACGCAGGGAAAGCGAGCCGGCTGTGCGCGAATCCGCATCAGTACCGGCTGAACATGCGATATCACTGGACGAGCAGACACTGCGGGCAGAGAACTTCCTGCGCGATGTGTTTGCGGCGATGAAGCTTGAGGTGAAGATTGAGCGGGGCGAGTCTGAGGAGGGCATCCTGTTTCATCTGATCGGTGATCATCTGGGCATTCTGATTGGCAAGCATGGGCAGACGCTTGATTCTTTGCAGTATCTGGCCAATTTGGCGGCCAATCGCGGCATCTCAGAAAACCGTGCGCGCATCATCATCGATATCGAGGATTACCGTTCGCGCCGTGAGGAGACGCTGCAGCGCCTTGCTGGGCATCTGGCAGACAAGGCCTGCCGCATTGGTGAGGAGATACATCTTGAGCCAATGAATCGCCATGAACGCAAGATCATCCACATGGCTTTGCAGGAGAATCGCCGTGTACTGACGTACAGTGCTGGCGATGAGCCGCGCCGCTATGTGGTCATTGCGCCGAAACGCCGCCGCCGTCCGCGCCGGCGCGATAACGAGCGCAGCGATGAAGAATAATCATTTTGCCAGAGAGCTGTGAAAGGGCTGTCTCATTTTGAGGCTGCCCTTTTGTGTATATATGAGGAGGAATTATGCAACAGTCGGATACGATAAGTGCGATTGCGACAGCACAGGGCGAGGGCGGCATAGGTATTATCCGCATCAGCGGAGAGCGGGCTATCGCAGTGGCCGACACGGTATTTCGCGCTGCCAGTGGCCGCAAGCTGGCCGATTATGAGACACAGCGGGCTGTCTTCGGTCATATCGTTGAAGCAGATGGCGAGATCGTCGATGAGGCGATGGTGCTTCTGATGCGTGCGCCGCATTCCTATACGAAAGAAGATGTGGTTGAACTGCAATGCCACGGTGGTTTGATGCCGCTGCGCAAGACGCTAGCGCTTACCTGGCAGGCGGGGGCAAGAGCTGCTGAGCGTGGGGAGTTCACGAAGCGTGCATTCTTGAATGGCCGTCTGGATCTTGCGCAGGCACAGGCCGTCATGGATGTTATCAGTGCTAAGACAGAGAAGTCGCTCAAAATGGCTACGGGACATCTTGCTGGTCATTTTTCTGCAGGAATCAAGGCGATGCGGCACGATATCCTCGGCCAGATTGCTCATCTCGAAGCTGCTATTGATTTTCCAGAGGAGGAAGTCGACGATGTGGTGACCGACGAAGTAGAGCGAAATGTGGTTGATGTGCGCAACAAAATCAGGAAACTCTTAAAGACAGCCCGTACGGGACGTATCCTGCGCGAAGGATTGATGACGGCAATTGTCGGTAAGCCGAATGTTGGCAAGTCATCACTGCTGAATGCCTTGCTGCGCGAGGAGCGGGCTATTGTTACAGATATTCCCGGGACGACGCGCGATTCCATTGAAGAATACGCCAATATCGGCGGTGTGCCATTGCGCATCATCGATACGGCTGGCATCCGGGCGACTGATGATGTCGTCGAGAAAATTGGCGTGGACAAAGCGCGCGCCTATGTAGATGCGGCGGATTTGATTCTGGCCATATTCGACGGGTCACGTGAGCTTTCGGCTGAAGACGAGGAAATCCTTGATTTGATTGCAGGCAAAGATGCGCTCGTCCTGTTGAATAAGACTGACCTGGCTCCCGTTCTGACCGTGGAAAAGCTGGCGGAACGCACAAAGGCCTCTGTCATTGCCATAGCGACGGTCACAGAGCATGGCCTGGATAATCTGGCGGAAGCTATTGCGAAAAAAGTTTACGATAGCGGGCTGGACAGCGGGAATGAAGGCAGCTTTTTGAGCGATGAGCGGCAGGCCGAAATCCTGCGGCAGGCTGATGAGCATCTGGCTGCTGCCTTGCGGACAATCGGTGCAGGGCTGGGACTTGATTTCATTTCCATTGATTTGCGTTCGGCCTGGGAAAAACTCGGGGAGCTTACGGGCGAGACTGTGGGCGAGGATATCATCAATGAGATATTCTCGAAATTCTGTATTGGAAAATAAGATTCCGTAAGGAAAGGTGATATAGCTTGGAAAAGAATATCTTTACGGCTGGCAGTTATGATGTCATCGTTGTCGGTGCCGGCCATGCAGGTGTCGAGGCTGCGCTGGCGTCAGCCCGTATTGGCTGCCAGACGCTTTTGGCAACGTTATCGATGGACAATATTGCGATGATGCCTTGCAATCCGTCAGTCGGTGGCCCGGCTAAGGGGCATTTGGTACGTGAGCTTGATGCACTCGGCGGCGAGATGGGGGTTAATGCGGACAAGACCTGCATCCAGTTCCGCATGCTGAATACGGGCAAAGGACCGGCTGTCCATGCCCTGCGCGCGCAGGCTGATAAGAAGCTCTATCAGTATACGATGAAGGAGACTTGTGAGCAGACGGAAAATCTCGACGTCAAACAGATTCTCATCGATAAGCTGCTGGTGGAGGATGGCAAAGTAACGGGTGTACAGGTCGAGACGGGGGAAATCTATAAAGGCAAGGCCGTCATCATGGCGACGGGAACGTATTTGAAGGGCCGCATCATCATTGGTGAGCATACCTATACAGGTGGTCCGAACGGGCAGCGTGCAGCACTGAAATTCTCCGATTCGCTGCAGGCAGCAGGCGTCAAACTCATGCGTTTCAAGACGGGCACTCCGGCACGCGTCGATGCACGTACGCTCGACTATAGCAAAATGGAAATCCAGCCGGGTGATGAAGAATGCCGCAATTTCTCCTTTATGAGTGATGTCAAGACGCGCGAGCAGACGCCGTGCTGGCTGACCTATACGAATGCAAAGACGCATAAAATCCTGCGTGATAATATGCACCGGGCACCGATGGCCAATGGTATCATTGAGGGAATCGGTCCGCGCTACTGCCCGTCTATCGAGACAAAAATCCTGCGCTTTCCTGACAAGGAGAGACATCAGCTGTTCCTTGAACCTGAGGGGCTGCATACGAATGAAGTCTATGTGCAGGGCATGTCGACGAGTATGCCCATGGATGTGCAGCTGGAATTCTTGCATACGATTCCAGGGCTTGAGCATGCTAAAGTCATGCGGGCGGGCTATGCTATCGAATATGATTGCATCGATCCGACACAGCTGAAGCCGACGCTGGAATTCAAGTCGATCAAGGGATTCTTTTCCGCAGGGCAGGCAAATGGTACTTCGGGCTATGAAGAGGCAGCTGCGCAGGGAATCATCGCCGGCATCAATGCCGCGATGTTCGTCAAGGGCGAGGAACCTTTGGTATTGAAGCGCAGCGATGCTTATATCGGTGTATTGATTGATGATTTAGTAACAAAGGGGACGAATGAGCCGTACCGGATCATGACAAGCCGGGCTGAGTACCGTCTGCTGCTGCGGCAGGATAATGCCGATGCCCGTTTGACACCGCTGGGGCGCCGGGTGGGCCTCGTACAGGATGACCGTTGGGAGCGCTTCACGCGCAAGCAGGCGGCTATCAAAGATGCCATGGACTATCTGCGCCAGAACTCCATCAACCCGACGCAGGAAATCAAGGAAAAGCTGGCAGAGGCAGAAATTGAACCAATCCGTAATGCGACGACATTCTATGAGTTGCTGCGCCGTCCGGATGTCGACTACGCCAAGCTGCAGCGAGTATTCGATCTGCCGGAGCTGGAAGATGAGGTGCGCCAGCAGGTTGAGATTTCGATTACCTATGAGGGGTATATCAAGAAGCAGCTCGAACAGGTCGAACATATGGAAAAACTGGAAGAGAAATTGCTGCCGGAAGATATCGACTATGCACAGGTTCCAAGCCTGCGTGATGAAGGACGCGAGAAGCTCGCGCAGATCCGGCCACGTTCTGTGGGGCAGGCCAGCCGCATCAGCGGTGTTTCGCCGGCAGATATTTCTGTATTGCTCGTCTGGCTGGAGCAGCAGCGGCGAATGGGAAGATAACAGGCGGGAGGATAAGATATGTTTATCGAGGAAATGAAGAAAGCTGCAGCTGGCTATGGTCTTGAGCTGTCGGAAAAGCAGCTTGAGCAGTTCAATCGGTACTATGAACTGCTCGTCGAGTGGAATAAGGTCATGAATCTCACGGCCATCACGGCGCCGCATGAGGTGGCTGTCAAGCATATGATTGATTCGCTTACGGCTTATGATGCGTCGCTTTTCACAGAAGGAACTGCGGTAATCGATGTTGGCACTGGCGCCGGCTTTCCAGGGCTGCCGCTGAAAATCTTCGCGCCAGCAATCAAACTCACACTGATGGACTCGTTGAACAAGCGTGTCAAATTCTTGCAGACGGTTGTCGATGAGCTGGGGCTGCAGGATGTCGTCTGTGTCCATGCGAGAGCAGAAGAAGGCGCGCGTAATAAAGCCTACCGTGAACAATTTGATATTGCGGTATCGCGTGCTGTTGCCCGCTTACCAATCCTGGCAGAGTATTGCCTGCCATTTGTCAAACGTGGTGGTCATTTCCTGGCGCTCAAGGGCATGCAGTATCAGGCGGAGGAACAGGAAGCTGTCAAGGCCATTAAAATAATGGGGGGCAGCAGTACGCAGACGCGCCCCGTGAAATTGCCAGGACTTGATGATGTTCGCGCAGTCATCGATATCACGAAGGGGATGCCGACTCCGAAAGCTTATCCGCGCAAGGCGGGAACTCCAGCTAAAAATCCGTTATAAAATAAGCCTTCCCTGCGGGGAAGACTTATTTTTAGTGATAATAGAATGAAAATTCTGCTATAATAGGAGAAAAGGAAATGCCAGTAAGAAGAGGGGGATTTTTATGCGGATGAATCTGTTGGCAGAAACGGGACGCTGCCTGCTCTGCCTGGAACCGGCCTGTACGGCAGCTTGCCGGCGGGGAATAGATGCTGGGCGTATCTTGCGGGCGGTGCAGTTTGAAAATAGTGCAGGCGCAGGCCGGATCCTTGGCGATAAGACGTGCCAGGATTGTGATGCTCCCTGTGAAACCGCCTGCCGCCGTGGACAGTTGGACTATCCGGTACATATCAAGGATGTCATGCAGGCTGTGGCAGATAGAAAGCCAGAGGAGCATAACAGTAGCAGCGGGAACGTTTTGGCGCTTGACTTCATGGGAGTTGCCTGTGAAAATCCGTTTTTCCTGTCCTCTTCGGTGGTGGGCAGCAGCTATGAGATGGTGGCGCGGGCTTTTCGCCTTGGCTGGGCCGGCGTAAGCTATAAGACGATATCGAAGCTGGATATCCGCGAGGCGTCGCCGCGTTATGCAGCATTGGCAAAGGATGGTACGCCGTTTGTAGGGTTCAAGAATATTGAACAACTTTCGGACTGTTCTTATGAAGAGAATCTGGAGATATTGCATCGGCTCAAGCAGGAGTTTCCCAGTAAGGTCATCGTGGCCTCAATCATGGGCCGCAATGTAGAAGAATGGGAGCAGATGGCGGCCGATATGGAGCGCGCGGGAGCGGATATCATCGAGTGCAATTTTTCCTGCCCACAGATGGTAGGGGAAAAGCTCGGCGCGGAAATCGGTGAGAATCCGGATTTTGTGGCGATGTACACCGCAGCTGTGCGCCGGGGAACACGGCTGCCTGTGCTGGCGAAGATGACGCCGAATATCACGCATATGGAAGTACCGGCCAGAGCGGCTATCCGCTCTGGTGCTGATGGTGTTGCGGCCATCAATACGATCAAGAGCATTATGAACATCAATCTGGATAGCTATGCTTCGGAGCCGGATGTACAGGGAAAATGCGCGGAGGGCGGCTATTCAGGCAAGGCGGTAAAACCGATTGCTTTACGCTTTATCAATGACTTAAAGCAGGATAAGGAACTGAGCGCTATCCCGATAAGTGGCATGGGAGGTATCGAAAATTGGCGTGATGCGGCAGAATTCCTGGCACTCGGCTGTGGAAATCTGCAAATAACCACGGCGGTCATGCAGTACGGTTATCGCATCATCGAAGATCTTACGGAAGGTCTGGCCGACTATATTACCCAGATGGGAATGACCTCGGTAAGCAATCTTATCGGGCGCGCACTGCCACATATCGTCCGGCCAGAGGCACTTAACCGCGAGACTATCGAGTATCCGAAATTCCAGCGCAGCTTATGCATTTCCTGCGGACGCTGCGTGATTTCCTGCCAGGATGGTGGACATCAGGCATTGCATCTTGATGGAAAAGGCTTACCTGTAATGGACGTAAAAAAATGCGTCGGCTGTCATCTGTGCCGGCTGATTTGCCCTGCTGGTGCAGTGGAAATAGGGAAAAGGATGCAAAAGGGATAGAGATGTTTCACGTGAAACATATTAATTTTGTTTACGGCGGGGAAAAATCCCTGCCGTTTTTTTATGTTGTTGCAGAAAAAGAGAGGAAATTTTTGCCTGTATAGAGAATTTAACATGTAGTGATTATGACTTAATTTGAGGTGGTAGAATGAGAAAATTAACGTATATATGCGTATTAGGCTTATTGATTTCTTTGTGTTCCAGTGTCACGGTGCAGGCTGCAGAAACGGATACGGCGCAACGTCCAACAAAGTCCAGCCAGGAACAGCAGCAGAAAGAGCGCTATGTCTTACTGCTTAGGGACAATGGCTATGCGTATTATCTGGATACGAAGAATGTGCATTGGATAAAGATTCCGTATTCGGAGACTGAAAATATCGTGGATGCTTGGATCCGTGTGGTGAAGATGGATGACGATGGTGAGTATAGTTATCCCCCGAAATATTTCCTCAGCCATTATTACATCCGTCCGAAGACGCGCCAGATACAGTTCTTGAGTGAGCTTGAAGTCACGGGGCGGCCGGACAATGCCATTGCCGAGCGTCCGTACAGCTCGCTGCATTGGGAAAATCTGGTACCAGGATCGATAGAGGACGATATTTACCATGGCGTATTGAAGGTCATGGAAGAAAAAAGTATCGGCGGTTCAAGCGGAGATAATATGAGTCTGCGCGATGCGGTCGAGGAATATTTGCGGATATCGCTGTAATGTTGTTAATATTTATCCACAAAAATATATACATATCCACAGTTTAGTGGATATGTTTGTGGATAACTTCGAGAATGAGAGCGTCATCATGAAAGATTTTATTCGCAAGAACCAAACGGATGAAGTTACGGGGCTGTTTACCATGATGTATTTCATGGAGGATGCCCATTATTTACTACGCGAAGATGCAAGTGGTAATATCGCGTTTCTGTATTTTGATGTCGAGAATTTCAAGGAGTACAACTTAAAGTATGGATTCCAAGGCGGCAATAAGTTCCTGCGCCGCATAGCCAGCATTTTGCGTGATGCTTTCCCTGACGCGCTGCTGGCCCGTCTCAATGATGACCATTTCATGGTTGCTGCCGGGAACAAGAATATCGAGCGTCGTCTTGAGTATATCCGGCAAGCGGTTCATGATTTCGATCAGAATCTCGCGATGGATGTCAAGGCGGGAATTTATGTACCTGCGGCAGGGATTCAGGATGTTGCATTGATTATGGACCGGGCAAGATTGGCCTGTGAGAATGTCAAGGGGATATATGACAAGGGCTGGGGCGTATTTGATGCTTCGCTGGAAGAGAAACTGCGGCTCAAGAACTATGTTGTGAGTAATTTTTATCGTGCGCTTGAGCATCATGATATCGAGATATGGTATCAGCCGGAAATCCGGACGATGACGCGTCAGGTTATCGGTTTTGAGGCATTGGCGCGTTGGCGGTCACCGGAGCACGGGATGATCCCGCCGAATTTCTTTATCGAGGTATTGGAGAGTGCACATCTCATTCATAAGCTGGATTTGTATATTGTTCGCGAGGCCTGTGAGGATTTCCGGCGTGTGCGCGAGCATGGGCAGGGCTGGCAGGAGGCACGCATATCGGTCAATCTGTCACGGCTGGACTTCCAGCTGACGGATATATTTACTGATATTGAGCGCATCCGCCAGGAGTATAAGGTAGGATGTGACCGCTTGCGGCTTGAGATAACGGAGAGTGCACTGAGCGAGGATGATAGCAATCTGATGGAGCAGGTGGCCCGCTTCCAGGCCGCAGGCTATGAGGTCTGGATGGATGATTTCGGCAGTGGTTATTCGTCGCTTAATACGCTCAAAGAATATGATTTTGATATGATAAAGCTTGATATGCGTTTTCTGCGTGACTTTGGGCTGAATCGCAAAGCAAGCATCATCATCCAGTCGCTGGTGGATATGGCGAAGAAGATTGGCATGCATACGCTGGCCGAGGGCGTGGAGACGGAGGAGCAGTATGAGTTCCTGAAGCGCATAGGCTGTGAAGCCTGCCAGGGGTACCTCTTCGGCAAGCCGCAGCCCTTGGCATTAGCTGCCGATTCGTATGCGAAGAAGGATAGTACGCTGACGTTCGAACCGCTGGATTCCTCGGAATACTATCAGCAGGTAAGCAGTGTCAATGTGCTCAGCAATTTTCCGCTGCATATGGAGACAGAGCGTACGGGCAATATCAGCCAAGTGCCGCTGGCTATCATAGAACAGGGGAATATGCGTGATAGCTTTAATTATCTCTATGTGAATGAAGCGTATCGGGAGTATTTGAAAGGGATCGGGCTCGATACGCTGACGGAGGTTGTTGCACGCTATCGGAGCGGACGAGAGCATCGTGACCGGATGATGGAGCGGCTGCTTGTAAGGTGCCGTCAGTCGAGACTGGAGGAGAATGCTGATTTTTCCATCAATGGAAATTTCTGCAATATTCATTGCCGCTATATCGCGACAGATCCGGTACGTGATGTTCATGCTTTTGTCGTGGCACCAGTAAACCTTTCGGCGCAGCGGCAGCGAGAGGTTGTGGATGCTCATGCGGCATTATGGCATATAATGTCAATATTTACGCGTATTGATTTCCTGTCCAGTACTGGAAGGGCGGAGAATGTGTACATTGATGAGACGCAGAACCGTATTACGACCGAAGTTGACTCGGTACAGGGCAGTCTAAAGCTTTATGCGGATCGCTATATCGTTCCCGAGGAAAGGGAAGCCTTTCTGGCGTTTTATGATATGACGCGGCTGGCTGAGCGGCAGGCAAAAATCAAGCGTGATCATTTTACAGCATTTTTCCATTCACGCAATGACGCTGGGGAAGTGCGGCTTAAAATTTATTTGCTGATACCGTTCAAGTTGGGCGGCATCGACTGCTGTTTGTCCTGCGTGCGCGATATGGATGGTGTAAGCAGTTTGGATCCGGTATCTCCAGGTGAGGTGCTGGACTGAATCCTGGCAATGCAAAAGGTGCTGGACAAGAGGGAGTTTCCTCTTGTCCAGCACCTTTTGTGTGTATGTGTAAGAACGGGGTAACGATAGAATAGACCTTAGTGATGGAATAGACGGATATGCGTCATGGCCATGGTCATATTATACTTGTCGCAAGTCTCGATGACATTATCATCACGTATAGAACCACCTGCCTGGGCAACATAGGCAACGCCGCTCTTGCGGGCGCGTTCGATGTTGTCGCCAAATGGGAAGAAGGCATCGGAACCCAGGGCTACATCTGCCTGTGTGGCCAGCCAGGCCTGTTTTTCCTCCTCGGTAAAGACCGGAGGCTTTTCTGTAAAGACGCGTTTCCAGTTATCGCCGTCCAAGAGGTCCCGATACTCGGGGCCGACATAAACATCGATTGCATTGTCGCGATCCGGGCGGCGGATATCTTCGCGGAATGGCAGGGAGAGAACCTGCGGGGCTTGACGCAGATACCAGATGTCAGCCTTATTTCCCGCCAAACGCGTGCAGTGCACGCGGGATTGCTGGCCGGCACCGATGCCGATGGCTTGGCCGTCTTTGGCATAGCAAACGGAATTGGACTGTGTGTATTTGAGCGTGATTAGTGCAATCAGCAGATCGCGTTTGGCAGCTGCTGGCAAGTCTTTGTTTTGTGTCGGGATTTCCTTGAGGCAGTCTTCGGTGATTGCAATCTCATTGCGCTGCTGTTCAAAGGTAATGCCGAATACCTGCTTGGTTTCGATAGGCTCAGGTTTATAGTCTGGATCCATCTGCAGGACGAGATAGGTTCCCTTGCGTTTGCTCTTGAGTATTTCCAGAGCTGCAGCAGAGTAGGATGGCGCGATGATACCGTCGGATACTTCACGCTGGAGGAATGATGCCGTTTGAGCGTCACATTCGTCGGATAGTGCAACGAAATCGCCGTATGAGGACATGCGGTCAGCACCCCGGGCACGGATGTAAGCTGTAGCAATCGGCGAAAGCTCTATACCTTCAACGAAGTAAGCCTTTTGGAGTGTCTTTGCGAGTGGAACGGCTACGGCAGCGCCAGCTGGGCTGACGTGCTTGAAGGAGGCAGCGGCTGGCAGTCCCGTAGCTGCCTTGAGTTCGCGGACGAGCTGCCAGCTGTTCATGGCATCTAGCAGGTTGATGTACCCTGGTTTGCCATTGAGCACCTGAAACGGTAGGTCGCCGTTTTTCATGAATACGCGGGCTGGTTTCTGATTCGGATTGCAGCCGTATTTGAGTTCCATTTCGTTCATCGCAAGGTTCTCCTTTTCCAGATAACAACGAAAAAAGCCGACACGAATCCAGGCCATACGCCCAGACGGTCGGCTTTTCTTCCCTGTGCTCCCTGTGGTAATCCACTTCCGTCAGTCGCACAGCATCTACAATAGTCAATCTATCATCATACGGACTTTTTGTCAAGTAGCAGAAGACAAGTTGCAGAACCTGCTCAAAAAATTAGGTTAATTGATTTTTCTCGTGGGAAAAACCCTGTTAGATTTGCCAGATTTATGGTATGATAAGGTTTGGTAAGAATTTTTATTTTGGCGTATTATGTTACAATTTTCTCATATTCAAGGGGGACTTCGATTATGTTAAAAAGCATTGCAGTCATGACCAGTGGTGGCGATAGCCCGGGAATGAATGCAGCAGCCCGTGCGGTTGTTCGTACAGCACTCTATGAGGGTGTGAAAGTCTGGGGTATCCGTGATGGTTATCATGGCTTGCTTGAAGAAGATATGTTTGAGATGAAGTCAAAGGATGTCGGCGATATCATTCAGCGCGGCGGTACGTTCCTTGGTACGGCTCGTTGCAATCGCTGGAAGACGCCGGAAGGCCGTATGCTTGGCTATCAGCATCTTGTCGATCGTGGCATCCAGGGCCTCTGTGTCATTGGTGGTGACGGCTCGTTGCGCGGTGCATCGTTGCTCTCGCAGGAAACGGGAATTCCTATCGTTGGCCTGCCGGGAACGATCGACAATGATGTTTGGGGTTCTGATTATACGATTGGTTGCGATACGGCTGCCAATACGATTATCGATGCCATCAATAAGCTGCGTGACACGGCTTCGGCACATCGCCGTGTCATTGTTATGGAAGTCATGGGGCGCAGCTCGGGGTGGCTGGCCCTGGTCTCGGGCATTTCTGGCGGTGCTGAGTACATTCTCGTACCGGAGTCCCCGTTCGATCTCGACAAGATTTGCGAAGATATGAAAGTTGCTTATCAGGAAGGCAAGCGTTACATCCTCGTCGTTGTAGCTGAGGGTGCTGGCAGCGGCCAGGAGATCGGTGACTACATTGCTAAAAAGACGGAACTCGATACGCGTGTATCGGTACTGGGGCACATCCAGCGTGGGGGCTCGCCGTCGGTCATCGACCGCGTGCGTGCCAGCCAGCTCGGCGAGCAGGCTGCTCTGGCTTTGATTTCTGGTTTGTCCGACATTGTTTTCGGTTTCAGCAAGGGCCGTGTCGTATCCATCGACCTGCATGATTCGGTTAACAACAAAAAGAAACTTGATCCGGAATATCTGCATCTGGCAAAGGTGTTGTTCTAAGTAAAAAAAATCGCGATTGTTTCACGTGAAACAATCGCGATTTTTTTTTGCTTTAATCGATACCAAGCATATCTTTGGCGAGTTTGACAGCCTTTACGCCGTCCGCAGCATAGGCATCAGCACCAGCATTGTCGGCGTATTCCTGGGTGACGGCGGCACCGCCTACCATTACTTTGGCGGAACAGCCAGCGGCTTTGAGGTCGGCGATGACTTTGTCAATCTGCACCATCGTCGTTGTCATCAGGGCGCAGAGGCCAACGATGTCCGCTTTGCTTTCGATAGCGGCTCTGACGATTTCAGTGGAGTCGACGTCCTTGCCAAGGTCGATGAGACGGAAGCCACTATTGGCGAGCAGGGCCCCGGTGATGTTCTTGCCGAGGTCATGGACGTCACCTTTGACCGTGGCGATGACGACGGTTCCTTTGTCGGCCTCGCTGCTGGCTGGCAGCAGTTCCTTGAGCTTGTTGAAGGCGGCGCGCATAGTCTCCGCTGAAAGCAGTACCTGTGGCAGGAACATGCGGCCAGCGCCAAAGTCTTCACCTATATCGGTCATGGCGGCCGTCAAGGCCTTTTCGGTGATCTCGTTCGCGCTATGGCCTTCGGCTACGGCACGGGCGACTAGCTCGACAATCTCATCTTTTTCGCCGTCGATGACAGCCTGTTTGATAGCGGGAAGTGCTGCCAGATTGCTTTCCTTGGCGGCAGCGGCTTTCTTGGGGACGCTGAGGTTGGCTTCGTCCTGACTGAAGGCCAGGCCGTTCGGATCATCGCCGAGCAATGCAGCGCTGGCTTTTAGCGTACGTTGCATGGATTCATCGTAGGGATTCATGATGGGGGCATCAAGCCCCGCGGCCAGGCACATGGCAAAAAAAGTACTGTTGATGAGCGGGCGGTTGGGCAGGCCAAAGGAAATGTTGGATAATCCCATGGTAGTAGGATAGCCGAAACGTTCGCGGTACATCTGCAGGGTAATCAGGACTTCATAGCAGGCATTTTTATCAGCGGATACGGTCATGACCAGCGCATCCAGCAGGAAGTCGCCCTCCTCTAATCCCTGTTCTTTGGCTGCCAGGATGATTTTTCGCATGACTTCGATGCGTTCTTCTGCCGTTTTTGGGACACCTTCGGTGGTGATGGGGAGGCAGAGGATAGCGGCTCCGTATTTTTTTGCCAGTGGCAGGAATTGCGCGATGCGGTCTGGTTCGTAGCTGACGGAGTTGATCAGCGCACGTCCCGGGTAGGCCCGCAGGCCAGCTTCTAATGCCTGGGCGTCACTGGTATCGATGGCCAGCGGGGCATCTGTGAGTTGAGCGATTTCAGTGACCGCTTTTTTCATAGCTGCAGCTTGATCGATGCCGCCGACGCCCATATTGACATCGAGCAGATGAGCGCCAGCCTTGACCTGATTGACGGCTTCTTTTTTCACCGACAGGAAAGAACCTTCACGGATTTCGGCAGCCAGTTTCTTGCGCCCTGTGGGATTGATGCGTTCGCCAATGAGCTTGGTTGGCAGGTTTTTATCGATACAGATGGACTTGCTGCGGCTGGCAAGCCAGAGCCGGCGCGATTTCAAGGTACGCTGGGGCTCGTTTGCTGTGCGCAGCGCAGCTGCGAGAGCAGCGATATGTGCAGGGGTCGTACCACAGCAGCCGCCGAGATAAGTGGCACCTGCGGCGAGCAATTCAGTGCCCCAACGGCCGAAATCTTCCGGCCCCATGGGAAATACTGTTTCGCCGTTTTCGAGATAGGGCATGCCAGCATTTGGCTGCACACTGATGGGGACCGTGCAGTTCTCTGCCAGTGTGCGGACAATCGGGACAAGCTGTTCAGGGCCCAGCGAGCAATTGACACCGATTACATCAGCACCCATGGCGGCGAGGATGATCGCTGCTGACTGCGGGTCAGTACCTGTGACTGTGCGGCCATCTTCACTATAGGAAAGCTGGCAGATGACGGGGACATCGGGGGCATTTTCTTTGGCTGCAAGCAGGGCCGCACGCATTTCCTGGATGTCAATGCAGGTTTCGATGATCAGATAGTCAGCGCCAGCTTCGGCCAGCGCTTTGGCTTGCTCGGCAAAACACGCATAGGCATCCTCAAAGTCAAGGTCGCCGAGCGGTACGACAAAACGGCCTGTGGGGCCCATGGAGCCAGCTACTTTGGCTTTGCCGGCGGCTGCTTCTTTGGCAATCTTGACGGCAGCAGCATTTATTTCTGCAACACGGTCAGCAAGACCATAATGTTCGAGTTTTAACGCACTGGCACCGAAGGTGTTGGTTTCTATAATAGTAGAGCCGGCGTTGATATAGGCTTTATGGATGTTTTTTACGACTTCTGGCTGCTCAAGGTTCATGAGCTCCGGGCAGGCTCCTGGCTTCAGTCCGCCTGCTTGCAACATGGTGCCCATGGCACCGTCAAAGATATGGATCATAGGAAAGCCTCCTTTATATACGCTTTTTTGGTGGGATTTTCCTTGCGGGACAATCCTCTTTATGGCAGGCTGCGCAGCCATAAAGAGGATTCGCTATGCTGGCGGTGGTGCTTTTGTCTTCTTTATATAAGCCTATGATAGCCGTGATGCTTTTGCGCGGAACGAGCATCAACGAACTCGAAAGGCTGATGCCTATATCGGTGGCACGTGATAGGCGGATGAGCTCGGGCTGTTGTTCAATGGGCCAATCGCCATAGCCAGGACTGAACCGCCAGCGCATGCCGTAGCCTTTTGCGGCGGCTTTGGGTTTTATAGCTTTTTCCATGGCATTGGCAATCTGCTCGACAGCTGCAGTGGCTGCTGCATCAAGCAGGACGGAAGCGGCGTATTCGCCCGCAGCAAATTGTGCAGTCACGGTTTCTTCGATAGCGTCGCCAACGGTGGCAGCCAGCAGTATCACTTTGTCACAGCCAGCAAGATGGGAACCGATTTTCATTCCTTCAATTATGCAGGGTGGGGAAGCCAATATTTCCTGCTGTTTGCAATCATAGTCATAGACCTGCCAGATACCGCGCGGTGTGGCTAGCAGGCGGGCATCTTGACAGGCAGCGGCAATTTTTGCTTCATCAAAATCCGTAGCCTTCATCAGACCTGCATAGCGTCGGGTTTCCTGGGCATCTATGCGTAATAGGGGCGCATTGTAGACAGGCATATTGCTCACCTCCTTAAAATTTTTCAAAATGTTTCACGTGAAACATTGGCTTTTCGGTCATTTCATATTATTATATATAGTAGCTATAAAGCGTGTTATAGGAAGACGCTTTGACGGTGTAACAACTGTTTATCAAATATATAATGGCATAACAATTATATTTGTTTTAGCGGAATTTTACAAGAAAAACTGTAACATTTTATAATACTGAGAAAGTGGTGGAAGAGTTGGCAAAGATTATTGCGATAGCCAATCAGAAGGGCGGTGTCGGCAAGACGACAACGTCGGTGAATCTGGCAGCCTGCCTGGCAGCCAAGAAGAAAAAAGTCCTGCTGGTAGACTGCGATCCGCAGGGAAATGCGAGCAGCGGCTATGGCATCGATAAGTCGGCGTTGGAGCAGACTATCTATGATGTGCTCATCGATAATACTGGTGATGTCGATATCCGTGAGGTTATCCAGCCGACGGAATTCAAAGTGGATGTCCTGCCAGCCAATATCGATTTAGCTGGTGCTGAGGTTGAGCTCGTTACCGCTATTTCACGCGAAACGCGTCTCAAAAAGGCACTCGATAAGGTGCGGGATGAATATGACTATGTCATTATCGATTGTCCACCATCGCTGGGACTTTTGACGTTGAATTCGCTGGCGGCAGCTGATTCTGTACTCATGCCGATACAGTGTGAGTTTTATGCGCTTGAAGGTGTGGCACAGCTGATGAAGACCATCGAGCTCGTGCGTAACAATCTCAATGCTGATTTGAATGTCGAAGGTGTTGTCATGACCATGTATGACTCGCGTACGAAACTGGCTGAACAGGTGGTTGCCGAAGTGCGTGACAGCTTCGAATCGGCGGTATACAAAACGATGATTCCGCGAACGGTACGTTTGAGTGAAGCGCCATCTTTTGGACAGCCAATACTCTACTACGATAAGAAATCCAAGGGAGCCGACGTATATATGAAGCTGGCGAAAGAGGTGATTTCCCGTGGCTAAGCATGGTGGACTGGGCAAGGGCCTAGGTGCTTTGGGGCTTGGCAAGGCGAAGGTAGAGGCTGATGGCCGCGATAAAGTTCATTCGATAGCTATCGAATCCATACAAGCAAACCGCTATCAGCCACGTTTGGAGTTCGACGAGGGGGCTCTCGAAGAACTCAAGGAATCTGTCCGGAATTTTGGCGTGTTACAGCCGCTGCTCGTGCGTAAGCTGACGGATGGCAGCTATGAGCTCATTGCCGGCGAACGCCGCTTGCGCGCAGCTAAACTCGCAGGGCTCACTGAAGTGCCGGTTATCGTGCGTGAGTACAATAATGAAGAGGTTGGCCAGATTGCACTGATCGAGAATATCCAGCGTGAAAATCTCAATGCGATGGAAGAAGCGCAGGCTTATGAACGCCTGATGCGGGAGTTCAAGCTGACGCAGGAGACTGTGGCTAAGAAAGTAGGTCGCAGCCGCTCGCATATTGCTAATTTCCTGCGGTTGTTGAAATTAGCCCCACAGGTACAGGATTATGTGGCGAATGGTACGCTATCGATGGGGCAGGCCAAGCCTTTGCTGGCACTTGAAGATTTGTCTTTGCAGCGCGAAGCAGCAGAGTATATCCAGGCGGAGGATTTGTCGGCACGGCAGTGCGAGGCTTTGGTCAAGAAGGTGCTAGAGAATCCCGATTATTTCAAGGCGAAATCGGCGAATTCTGCTAAGCAGGATATACCGCAGGATGTATTCCTGACAGATGCTGTCGAAAAGCTAAAACATTTATTGGGAACACAAGTCAAAATTCATCCAGGCAAGAAGAAGAGCAAGATAGAGATAGAGTTTTATTCTTCGGATGATCTTGAACGTATTATGGGAACGATACTTGAACGGCAGCAGGATGTGAAGCAGCAACGTATCGATGCGTTGCGCAAAGTGTCGCTATCACAGAAATTTACGGTATGATAAAGATGTTTCACGTGCAACAATTGTTGCCGGGAAGAGAGAAGAGAAAGGAAGCACATAGGAAACAATGGATATTCAGCAGTTTATGAAGTTTATGACGGATAATATGCCGTTCATTGTTACGGGAATGGCGGTTATCATGCTGGTTATGCTGGTCATCATGATTAATCAGGCTTTGAAGTTGAATTATATGAAGAAACGTTATCGTAAGATGATGGCTGGTGTCGATGGTGCCAATTTGGAGCGATTGCTCATGGGGCATATCGATGAGGTCAAGCATGTCGTAGAGGAGAATCAGCGCATCGACGCGGAGAATCAGCGCATGGATGATTTGCTGCAGACAGCGATAACACGGGTGGGCGTGGTGCGTTTCCGAGCCTTTGAGGACATGGGCAGTGATCTCAGCTATGCAGTAGCACTGCTGGATTCGCATAATAATGGCGTGGTCCTTTCGAGTATTTTTGGTCGCGAGGATTCGCGCAGCTATGTCAAGCCAATCGAAGATGGCCATTCTACTTACACGATGACTGAAGAAGAAGAGCGGGCTCTGCGCGAAGCTATGGCTAAAGCCCAGTGATACATGCCTAGAAAAGTCTTTAAAAAACGAAAACCTTATGCTATAATGGCATAAGGTTTTTGTTGGTTTTGAAGCCGTTTTTCAGATGATGAGGTTATGATTCAATCCAGGGACAGTGGGCTCCGTGGATTTATTTTTATTGAGAAAGTTTGGAGGCTTTACTTTGGCGGATGAAAAAAGACCAGAGATAAAGAGAGACCCGGAATATACCATCAAGTTTATTCCGCCGCAGGGTGGGGATGTGAAAAATATCCATCTGTCGGCAAAGGCACTGAAAATTGGGGCGGCAACGCTGGCGGCAGGTGCACTGTTGTTTGTCGGTGCGTTCAGCTATGCTGTTTACAGTACTTTTGCTGTACGCAATGGTGCCAGTGAGCTGCGGGAGCTGCGGGAGGTGAATAAGATTCAACAGGAACAGCTGTTGAATCTTTCCAAAAAGGCCAATTCCCTGCAGGAGGAGATGGATCAGCTTAGGCAGATTGAAAATGATCTCCGCCGGATGTCGGGAGCAGCGCCAGCGAAAGAAAGCGATGCTCAGTCACAGCCGAATCCTGATGCCAGTGGCAGTGGCGGTGATGGTACGCATGATGGGCAGGGAGGCCCTATAGTCCAGCCGGATCTCAATAATGTCAGCCAAGTGCTCGATATGGTAGAGCAGGGATTGGCTGTACGGCGGCAATCTTTGCTGGAACTTAAGCAGCAGCTTCAGGCACGTCAGGATATGCTGGAATCATCCTCGCTTAATGAGCTCGGTGTGCCTGGCGGCACGGTTCCGGCTATCTGGCCGGCTCGTGGTGATGTCAGTTCGCCATATGGTTTGCGCTGGAATGGCTCGGACTTTCATCCGGGCATAGATATTGCCAATGATATGGGAACGCCAATCGTAGCTACGGCCGATGGTGTAGTCACAACGGCTGGCTGGAACAGCGGTGGCTATGGCAATATGGTGGATATTGATCATGGCAATGGCATTATGACGCGCTATGGCCATGCTATGCAGGTAGCGGTAGTGGCTGGCCAGCATGTGCGTCGTGGCCAAGTCATCGCCTATATGGGCAGCACGGGCTTTTCGACAGGCCCGCATGTCCATTATGAGGTACGCATCAATGGTACACCAGTAAATCCATCTTCATACTTGCATTGATGAAGTGTCTGCTGACATTTGTTTTGTAAGGATAGTCAAACCATAATGAATAATGTATACTTTAGCATATGTTTTGGCAGTTTTGCTATAGATTTGTATGCATGTATACAGTAAAAAAATACATAACATAACAAAAGTGAATAATAATTAAAAGCCCTATGCTGATTACGGCATAGGGCTTTTTTATTGGCGTAATAAGTATAACAAATGAGAAAAGTGTAAACTAAGTGTAAGCATAAATATACAATCAATGACTTAAAATACAAAAGCACTATGCGATAAATGGCGAAAAATCAAGGGATAGGCCATATTTTTCAGAATTTTATGCGTGAATATACATATTGACATCAATTTACAGTATTTCTATAATAGGAGTTACATTACAATAAAAATGTATTGTATAGAGACAATGTATTATACATGAAGGACAATCTCAAAGGAGAGACGGATATGTGTAGAATCGGTTCAATCAAGAGCAAGGTACCCATCCAGCCATCTACGGCTTTGCGTCTGATGCTGCCGCAGCAGGAGGGGCATGACAACTCTGGTTTTGCCATGGTCATGCAGGATCTTTACGGCATTTTTTCCAATTATAAGGATAAGCCGCTTTTATCCCTGGCCTGCACGCAGCGTGGAGCACAGCTTGTAGAGGAATACATGGATGCGCACAACTTTGTGCAGCTGGCTGAATGGATTCCTATCCCGGATAAGCGCCCGGGACTTGATATCCAGGCAATGCCGTACTACATTTTCCGTAACTACGATTATCCGGAAGGCGCCGAGAAAATGACGCAGGAACAGAAGGAGAACCTGCTGCTAGATACGCGCTTGGCGCTGCGCAAACTGCTGGAGGAGGCTGGCGAGGGTTTTGTTTACTCGTTCTGGCCGGATGTCCTGACATTAAAAGAAATCGGCGATCCACGCGATATTGCTACATATTTTCATCTTTGGGATGATAACGGTTGCCTCGCTGCGAAATCTATTGTGGCACAGTGCCGTCAGAATACGAACTATGATATCGTCCGCTATGCGGCGCATCCGTTCTTCCTGCAGGGCTATACGCTTTGTGCTAACGGTGAGAATACCTTCTATACGAAGAATAAGGAATTCCAGAAATCCCTGCATCGTGGTTATATCGGTTTTGAGTCGGACTCCCAATGCTTCCTGAATACGCTCCATTATGTCCATCATGAGCTCAAGTGGCCGCTTACTTATTACAAGCATGTCATTACGCCGCTGCCGTTCGAGGAAATCGAGCAGCGCGAGGATAAGGATGTACTTACGGCGATTCGCCAGTCGCTGGCGAATCTTGAAATCAACGGGCCGAATACCGTAATTGGCGTACTGCCGGACAATCGCATGATTACCTGTTGCGATTCCAAGAAGCTGCGTCCGGTCGTCATCGGCCGCACAGATAACATGCTGGCAATATCGTCAGAGGTTTGTGGTATCAATGAGATCATGCCGGATCGTGATCAGACGAAAGACATCTATCCCAATGAGCGGGAAATCATTGTAATCGATAATGAGCTGGAGGTACAGAGATGGAAGCAGTAAAAACACAGGATGTAGGGGTAAATGACCTGCCCTGGAAAATCGAATATCAAGCCGATCGCTGTACGATGTGCGGTAGCTGTGTGGCCGCATGCTCCTTCAAGGCAATCAAAGTCGTGACGCAGGGCCGTTCGCTGACAGTCTCGGAGGGCAGTCAGCCCGAACCGAAACATACCCATATGGCACGGCCTATCATCAAGCAGGTCGCCAGCCTTACCGATTTTTGCCGAGGCTGTGGCATGTGTGAGAAAATCTGTCCGAACAATGCAATCCGTCCGGTACGCAATCCGGATACGCGCAAAGCGCTGCTCTCGAAGGATAATGGCCCCATCAAACGTGGCGGGCGTACGAACCTTAATGCGCAGCGTACCCTTGATAGTATCGTAGTCGGCCGTATTTCACAGATGACGGACCCGTCGCTTGATGCTGCCCGTCATACTTTTGACATCCGTTCGCCATTTGGCCGTGTGTTGTCGGCAAAAGAGCTGCCCTTTGAGCTCAAGGATGGCAAACTCGTCCAGGCAAGTCATACGCCGCCTGTCGATTGGATTTATCCGCTGATTTTCTCCGACATGTCCATCGGCGCGCTGTCGACACGTGCATGGGAGGCCGTAGCTATGGCTGTAGGCTACCTCAATGAGAAATGTGGTCTGCCGGTGCGTATGAGTTCTGGTGAAGGTGGTATGCCGGTCAAGCTCTTGGAGTCGGAGTATCTCAAATACTTCATCATTCAGATTGCTTCGGGGCATTTTGGCTGGAACCGTATCATCAAGGCAATGCCGCATATGGTAACTGATCCGGCAGGTATCCTTATCAAGATCGGTCAGGGCGCAAAACCGGGCGATGGTGGTCTGCTGCCTGAGGCTAAGGTAGCTGAGCATGTACAGGCAATCCGTGGTGTACCGAAAGCGACGCTGGCTTCGCCGCCGAACCATCAGGGCCTCTATTCCATCGAGGAATCCGTGCAGAAGATGCATCTTTCGATGAATGCGGCATTCGGTTTCCGTGTACCGGTCGGTATCAAGTGTGCAGCTTCGTCAACGTCAGTATCTGTATATAATAATTTGCTGCGTGATCCGTACAAAATCTGTGGTGGTTTCTTCCTTGATGGTATTCAGGGTGGTACGGGGGCAGCGAATGAAGTTTCGCTCGACCATACGGGCCATCCGGTCGTTTCCAAGATCCGCGACTGCTACAATGCGGCGGTCAAGCAGGGCTTGCAGGGGCAGATTCCGCTTTATGGCGGCGGTGGTATCGGTATGACTGGTGATGCGGCTGCTGATGCGTTCAAGATGATGTGCCTTGGCGCCAATGGCGTATTTGTCGGCAAGGTGCTGATTCAGCTTTTAGGCTGTGTAGGCAACGAGCATGGCCGTTGCAATGCCTGCAATACAGGCAAGTGCCCGATGGGAATCTGCACGCAGGACCCGCGTCTTGTCAAGCGCCTCGATATCGATCGTGGTGCGCAGAAAATCGTCGACTATGTATTGGCCTTCGATACCGAGCTCAAGAAGCTTATGGCGCCAATCGGAAACAGTTCGCTGCCAATCGGCCGCAGTGATGCGCTGGTTTCTACGGATAAGGCTGTGGCCGACAAACTCGGTATCCAGTATGTATGCTAAGATGGCGTAACAGGAGGCAATAATTTATGTTTAAGATAGATACGATGCAGGGACATGACCGTATGTCCACCCAGGACCTGCTGCTGGCCATTGGCGATGCCGTGAAGCAGGGAGAGACCGAGTTTGAGGTCGCGGCTTCCGGCCAGCACGACATTGGCGGTCCGTTATGGCATCCTGAGGGAAAGACCCTGCATTTCCATGTCACGAATGCCGGCCAGCGTCTTGGCTCCATGTGCCTGCCGGGAACGGAGATTGTAGCGGATGGTTCTGTATCTGCTGATGTCGGCTGGCTGAACTCGGGCGGTACGATTACGGTAAAGGGTGATGCTGGTGATACGGCAGGTCATTGTTCTTCTGGCGGCAAGATTTTCATTGGTGGCCGTGGCGGTACGCGTACGGGATCGCTGATGAAGCATGACCCGCTTTATGAAGAGCCGGAACTTTGGATTCTCAAGAACGTTGGCTCGTTCTCGTTCGAGTTCATGGGCGGTGGCCGTGCTGTCGTTTGTGGCTATGACTGCGCGCAGTTCGCATCGGTTCTCGGCGAACGCGCTTGTGTCGGTATGGTCGGCGGCATCGTCTATGTCCGCGGTCCAATCGATACGTATCCAGCAGATATCAAATACATGGATCTTGAGGCGGACGACATTGCATTCCTTGATGGTGGTATGGATGAATTCCTTCAGCATATCGAGCGCGAAGATTTGCGCCAGGAGCTGTCGGATTGGAGCCAGTGGAAGAAGTTGCGCCCGCTGACGGCTGCTGAGAAAAAAGGCAAGAAGAGTCATGATCTAAGAGCTTTCCGGCAGAATGACTGGGTCAAAGGTGGTATCTTCAGCGATGTAGCTCATGATGACTTCGCTGTCCATAATACGCTGTCTACGGGGCTTTATCGTTTGCGTGTGCCGAGCTGGGACAATGCGAAATTTGCGGCACCATGCGAGTTCAACTGTCCGACTGGCATACCGACACAGCGCCGGTATGACCTTATCCGCCAGGGGAAGCTCGACGAAGCTTTCCAGCTTGAACTTGAGTATACGCCGTTCCCAGGCTCGGTATGTGGCTCCGTTTGTCCAAACCCGTGCATGGATCACTGCACGCGCGGTTCGATCGATGAGCCTATCCAGATCGGCGACCTCGGCTATCGTTCCGCTTTCTTGTCGGTTGAACCGCCGAAAGTTAAGACCGGTAAAAAAATCGCTGTTATTGGTGGTGGTGTTGCTGGTCTGTCGACGGCTTGGCAGCTGGCGCGCAAGGGGCATAGCGTCACGGTCTATGATGATGCTGATCATATCGGCGGTAAGCTCGAGCAGGTTATCCCGCGCGGCCGTCTGGCGCATGAGCTCCTAGAAGCAGAACTAAAGCGCATCCAGAGCGTGGGGGTTGAGTTTGTCACGGCCTGCAAGGTCGATAAAGAAAAATTTGCAGCCCTGCGCAAAGAAAACGATGCCGTAGTAGTCGCTACGGGCGGTACGAAATCCCGTTTCTTCCCGTGGGAGGGGGCAGAGCACCTCACGATGGGTCTGGAGTATCTCAAGGCTATCAATCGCGGCGAGAAACCGGCTACGGGCAAGCATGTTGTTGTAATCGGTGCTGGCAACTCAGGTATGGATACCTGCCGCGGTGCTTATGAGATGGGCGCCGAAACAGTCGTGGCCGTCGATGTGCAGAAGCCGGCAGCTTTTGCTGATGAAATCGAGTATATCGAAAATCTTGGCGGCAAGCTCGTCTGGCCGTTCTTCACCAATAAAATCACGCCCGAGGGTGTCTATGGTAATGATGGCCGCTTTATTCCGGCAGATCAGGTAATCGTCAGCATCGGCGAGGAACCGGAGCTTGATTTTCTGCCAGATGATGAAAACATCGAGTTCTTCCGCAAGAGCTGGCTCGTTCCCAAGAAAGATCAGAGCATTGCCGAGGGGGTATTCACGGCCGGCGATACCATCAAGCCGGGACGGCTCACCGATGCTATCGGCAGTGGGCGCAAGGCAGCTTGGTATGTTGATCAGTATGTCATGGGCAAAGAGACGGCTGACTTCCCCGAGAAGCAGCAGATCCCTGCCGAGCGCTTGTCGAAAGCATACTTTGAAAAGTGCCATCATTGCCTGCTCGGTGATCCGGTCGATGACCATACGCGCTGCGTGAGCTGCGGTACCTGCCGTGACTGCAAGATGTGTCTGGAATCCTGCCCGGAGAAGGCCATCACGCGGGTGGCAAAAGAAGATGGCAGCTGGGAATACGTTTCTGACCCGAACCGCTGCATTGGTTGTGGCATTTGTGCTGGTGTTTGTCCTTGTGGTGTATGGAGTATCAACGATAATCCGGAGAAAATCGCGATGTATTCTACAGGTGCAAAAGCATAAGAGGATATCGTGAATGTTTCACGTGCAACAAGCCGTCGCTTAAGGTGACGGCTTGTTTTTTTATAAATTGCAGTTTGTCTGTTAGTTCGTGGTTAAAATAACCTTGGTAGAGCTCAGCTTGGGTGGGGGCGGGTGCACTTTTTCTCCGCTCCCGCTAAATGACCCGCGCGGCTGCTTTAGTACGTATTTAAATACATGTGCCGGGCAGGCCGGCGGCACGCCAATACATCGTGTCGTTCTAGTTAGTAGTAGCTGCGGGCCATCCCTCACTGCGTTCGGGCAGTCGCTCCCGCTACGAAGAAAGTGTACCCGCCCCCGCCCTCTGCTAAGTTTGGATAAGCCTG
>SVBZ01000055.1 GCA_015058575.1 Pseudoselenomonas ruminantium | reverse complement strand
TGAAAATCACCATGAGGGTCCAGACGAAAACGTAATGCTCCCATGCGGCTTTCATCGTGGACGCCAAGCAGAAAGTCACTTTCCAGCAGGGCCGAGGGCTTTCTGGCTTCTTTTCTTGCCCGGATAGATTCACGCCTTTTCATGAGAAGTCTGCCCCAGCGGTCTGGGCAGGAGTCAGAAAACATGCCGAAAATCTGATTGTCAGCATATTGACGGCCAGGAATATCAACTTGCAGTTGCGGGTCCAGAAGCAAATGTTCCTTACTTGCCAGAAAATCAGGCGTAAATTCAAAGGAATATACTTCTTTCCCACGAGCTTTTTGTACATATAAATTCCCAAGATGGATTTGACCGCGGTAGTAATCATCCAAGTAGCAGTATATAGTCTTATTATTAATCATCTTTCTTCCTCTTTGGTGCTCTACGGGCAACAGTTAAGTTTAAGTCTTGTATCAAGCGGCCTTTTGCGTCGTCCTTGCAAATAAGCAGCAAGTCTTTATCCATTCCTTCAATAGCATGGAGGACTTTTGCGTAGGCTCCCATGGAAACAGAAGGACTACCTTTTTCAATGGCCCAAACGGTTGTCCTGCCCAAACCGGAACGTTCGGCAACTATTTCCATCGATATATTACGGCGTAGACGGGCCAGTTTGATTTGCTCTCCCATACGCTGAAGGATTCTTTGGATACTTGGTGTAAGGACTATTTTTTTGCCCATTATCTTTTTCCTCCACTATAACGTTTGTATTTATAAACATTATATCGCATACTGTTTATAAATACAAACGTTATAGTGGAAAACGTAAACTTCAATATAAAATAGTGAAGGTTTTGATAATAGGTGTATTTTCTCCAGTAAGTATCATTTTACGATACTTATTGGACAAAATCATAGCCGAATTGATACAAGAATATAGAGTGTGAAACACCTCGAACCCCTATAAAAAAAGGGGCTTCGAGGTGTTTTTGTGTGTGCGCCCGGCATGGGCGCACTCTAATGGGTGAAAGTCCCTAGACTGCCCGGTAGCGGGAAGGTCATAGCCGAACACTAAGGGTGTCCATCGCGAGGTGGAATCTGAAGGAAGGTGCAGGCAAATCTCTGGTCTGACGAACAGAAACCACATCAGGCTAAATCATGGGGATAAGACCGCACAACAGGTCGAAGTCCAATAGCTACAAGGAACCATGGATAGTAAATGTGGCAGACACATGGAGAGAAAGAGTGCGTTCTTACCCGGGGAGGTCTCACGGACATGGTCAAAGCCATATAACATTGGCGGTCATGGTTGAAATAAGATTTATCGTGAGAAGTCAGCCGAGGTCATAGTACGAAGCGGGCTATAGACCGCTTCGGAAGGACTGAACTTTAGGAGATGTCAGTAAATGAATGTAACCAAGCAGGAATACAAAGGCAGAAAATTTCATAAGGAAAACTGCCCGCAAAAGGTAGCTGCGGAACAGCAAGAATATGCGGGAGTGCCTGCTTCTGTGCGGATTGCTGAATTAAACGACATCATCGCAGACTTGCCAACGGACAGTCTGCTGAAGCGGATTATATCACGCGACAACATGAATGCCGCATATTTCAAGGTAAAATCCAATCGAGGAGCAGGCGGTGTCGACAAGATGAGTGTAGATGAACTTCTACCGTATCTTCGAGAACACCGACTGAGCCTCCTTCAGCAGATACGGGACGGCAAATACAAGCCGAACCCCGTCCGTCGGGTAGAGATACCCAAAGAAGAAAGAGGCAAAACCCGTAAACTGGGAATTCCAACAGTCGTAGACCGCATGATACAACAAGCCATAGCGCAGGTACTCACGCCGATTTACGAGCCGCAGTTCTCAGAAGCAAGTTTTGGCTTCCGGCCAAAACGAGGAGCCCATGACGCGCTGAAAAACTGCCAGAGATATGCTAACGAAGGCTATGTCTATGTAGTCGATATGGACTTGGAAAAGTTCTTCGACACAGTTTGCCAAAGCAAGCTGATAGAAATTCTTTCAAGAAGCATAAAAGACGGCAGAGTAATTTCGCTGATACACAAATACCTCAACGCAGGAGTAATCCGGCAGGGAGTATTTGAACGCAGTGAGCAGGGCGTACCCCAGGGCGGGCCGCTAAGCCCGCTGCTCAGCAATGTCATGCTGAACGAGTTGGACAAGGAACTGGAAAGGCGCGGACATAAATTTGTCCGCTACGCCGACGATTGCATGATACTCTGTAAGAGCAGAAGAAGTGCAGAAAGGACTCTATCCAGCATAATCCCGTACATAGAAAAGAAACTGTTTCTCAAAGTGAATCGGGAAAAGACCAGTGTGGCCCATATCTCAAAGGTGAAGTATCTAGGTTACGGCTTTTACCGCTATAAAGGGGAATGCCGGTTCAAGGTACATAAGAAATCCCTTGCCAAGATGAAGAACCGTCTGAGGGCGATAACGAATCGAAGCAAGGCGATAAGCAAGGAAGAAAGGCCGCTTATTCTGAAACGATATGTCAAAGGATGGGTGAACTACTTCAAGCTGGCGGATATGAAGAAGTTGCTGAGCCAGATGGATGAATGGCTACGACGGAGAATACGGGCAATCTATTGGAAACAATGGAAGAAGGTCAAGACGAGATACCGAATGATAAAGCAGTACAATCTGTCAAAATGGAAGGTACACGAACTGGCCAATTGCCGAAAAGGGATATGGAGAGCAGCATTAATGCTGAACCAAATTCTGACAAACAAAGAAATAGCCCGTCAAGGCTATATAAGCTTGACGAGCTATTACGAGCAAGTATGTGAAAACTAGAGAACCGCCGTGTACCGAACGGTACGCACGGTGGTGTGAGAGGTTAGCTGGTCAATTAATGGCCAGCCTCCTACTCGATTGTGAAGGAGTGGCCTGAAACAAAGGGCAGGGAGGCAGGGGAATTTTTCGGCGCTTTTGTTTCGAGGGGGGGCAGGGCTGAAGGTAAGCCGTTTGTAAGGTGTAGTTCCCCATTTGCAGGGGGTAAAATGGGCGACGGCATAGAGGCGAGAGCCTGTTAGGACTTTATAAAGCTAAAGGTTTCATTTTTACGATGGCAAGGTCAAAGCTCCCCGTATACAATACTTCGAACAGCGGAAGGGTAAATCTCCGGCAAAATCAAATGTGGCGAGTGCGGCGGCTTCTTCGGAGCCAAGGTCTGGCACAGCACCGACAAGTACAGGCGCACCATCTACCGTTGCAACAACAAATACGACGGCATAAGTGCCGGACACCCCATGTGACCGAGGAGGACATCAAGACGGCCTTCGTCACGGCATTCAACAAGCTGGTGACGGAACGGGCTGGCGCAAACGTCGCATCACGCTCCTGCGCCAGCACTAGCGCATCCTGCGCGTCGGAGGAGATTGCCGCCAATGCCCGGCTCGTCCGGCAGACGCTCTGCGACACCACGGAGTTGGAGCAGGAGAAAGTCAGTCTGCAACAGGAACTTGCGGTGCTGGTGGAGATGACGCAGAACTGTATCGCCGAGAATGCGAGGATTGCCCAAGACCAAAGGGAGTACCAGAAACGCTACAATGACTTGGTGGAGCGGTACGAGAAAGCCAAAGCACGGTTTGACGAGGTGACGGAGGCACAATCGTCGAGCGGTCAGCCAAGAGCGAGAGGCTGGCGGGGTTCATCAGGATGCTTGAGGCACAGAGGGCGCCTGTGGCGGAGTTCGATGAACGGCTCTGGGGCTCGATGGTGGACTATGTGACGGTGGGGGCAAATGGCGGTGTGACCGTGGTGTTCCGGGATGGGACACTAGGTGCATTTGTCAGCAATCAGGATACTAAAAAAGGATGAACTGTGAACATAAAAACATGTAAAAAAAATGTTGACAACCTCAGAAGAGGGTGGTAGAATCAAACATGTAAGCGATATAGTTACATGTTTGATTCTTGAGGAGGATTTCAAAATGAAAAAGAACTATCTGAAAATAGCTCTTCCTTTTGCGTTTGCAACGGTATTTTCTTTCCCTGCCTTATTGCCAGACACCCCCATCGGTCTGACTTCGGCTGTAGTTTACGCAGCCAAGACACAGGCAGATATTCCTGCAGGGAACTTGCACAAACTGGAAATCGGTACGGTAACGGTTTATGACTTTGGCAAGGTTAAACTCCATGCCTACAATACAGGCGACCCACTTGCAGATGAATTTTATGCTCTTGAGTCAAAAGATGGGCTGGTGCTTCTGGAATCGGGAGCTTTCAAGGCGAATGTAAGTGAGTTTGACGCATATCTTAAATCCCTCAAAAAACCGCTGAAGGGGCAGCTGCTTTCCTATCATCCCAATGGCTACAGCACCTATGACAGCAAGGCACCGATTTATGCAACAGAAGGCGCTCTGGCAAGTTGGGGAGAAAAGGGCGGTGTTCGTGCCCTTACCAACAATTTTGTCCAAGGTTTTGGGGCTGAAAAGGTGGCGACTGACCTGCCCGGCACAGCAGTGATTGTAAAACCGGGAGAAACCGTAAAAATTGCGGGGATTGATTTTAAGATACTATCTACTCCGGATGTCGAGGGCAACTACAGTGTTGAAATACCTGCCATCAAAGCCGTTTACCGTCATATGTTAGGCTCCACTGTGCATAACATTTTGCCCAGTGTAGATTATATTGATGCTGAAATTGCTGACATGAAAAAATATCAGCAGGAAGGCTATAGGATGATTCTTACCAGTCATTATGTACCGGAAGGACAGACGGCTGTAGCGGAAAAAATCAAATATCTCCGCAAGGTCAAAGATTTGGTCTTTGCCAGTGCGGACAAGGAAAGCTTTATTAAAAATGTGAAGGAAGCATTCCCGGATTACGAGGGCGTGAACTATCTGGAAATGAGTGCAGGTATGCTGTTTCCTGCAAAGTAATACTTTTGATGAGAATACAACACATATAAGTGATCAATGTGCATATTGCAGATCAATTTCATGAGGAGGATGTATGTTATGAAAATCGCAGTTGTAGCAGCTAATGGCCGTGTTGCCCAGAAGGTGGTCAAGGAAGCGCAGGAAAGGGGCTTTGAGGTTACGGCTTTTGCCCGCGAGGAGGAAAACAAGTCCGGCGCAGCAAAGTTTGCAAAGAAGGACATCATGGACTTGACCAAGGAAGACTTGGCAGGTTTTGATGCCGTGGTTGACGGCTTCGGTGCTTGGAAAGACGAAGACCAGCCCATGCACATCAAGACTTCCCAGCACCTTTGCGATATACTTTCCGGTTCAGATACCAGACTTTTGATTGTAGGCGGTGCCGGCAGCCTCTATGTAAATGCCGAACATACTGCGCAGGTCAAGGATGATCCGAACTTCCCGGAGATGTTCCTGCCATTGGCAAATGCCCAGGGACAGGAATTAGAGGAACTTAGGAAACGTGATGACGTAAAATGGACATTCATCAGCCCTGCCGGAGATTTTCAGGCAGACGGGGAACGTACCGGCAAGTATATTCTCGCCGGAGAGGAACTTACTCTCAATTCCAAAGGAGAGAGCATCATCAGTTATGCCGATTATGCCATTGCCATGGTGGATGAAATTGAAAAGGGCAGCAATATCAAGAAGAGAATCAGCGTTGTCAGAGAATAATACGCAAGTATGTGACTTTGTCTTGCCAAACTGCCTGTAATATGTTAAATTACAAGCAAGGAGGCTTCGAAATGCAGATATCGACCAGGTTCACTATAGCAGTGCATATCATCACCTGCATAGATTATTTCAAGGACACGCTGCCTGTCACCAGTAGTTTTTTGGCTGGCAGTGTCGGTGTGAATCCTGTGATAATCCGGGGAGTTATGTCAAAACTGAAAGAAGCAGGTATTATTGCCATAAGTCAGGGAAAAAGTGGCATGACCTTGGCACGTCCTTTGACGGAAATAACCTTTTATGATGTCTACAAGGTCACGGATTGCGTCAATGAAACAGGATTGTTCCACATGCACGAGAATCCCAATCCGAACTGTCCTGTAGGAAGAAATATCCAAATGGCAATGGAAGGCAAGCTACAGGATATACAAGCGGTGATGGAGCAAAAGATGAAAGAGACGACCATCGCTGATGTAGCAGTGGATATCCGCGAAAAAATCAAGCAGGCAGGATAAGTAATCAGCCGCCAGTTTCTGCCTTGTGGCAGTAGCTGGCGGCTGAAATTTTGTCAGATATTAAAAGGATGACCTTTATGAATGCAAGAATAACACAAGTGCAGCGCCTGGCCAGACTGGTCGAGGTATTCAAGGCGGATTCCGGCCAATATGCAAAGGTAAAAACGCCGGAGGATGACGAGGGCAGGAAGCGTCTGCTGCGTTCGCTTATGAATATAAGGCAGCCGGGCGATATGCCAGCGGAGGTTTTGCAGCTGCAGGATGAATACTTAAAAGGCCGTACCAAGGAGAAAGGTATTGTGACGCTTAAAGATATTCCACTTAGGGAGGATGGGCTGTCACTTTGGCAAGGGGATATTACGCGGCTGGCTGTTGACGCCATTGTGAATGCGGCCAATTCGCAAATGCTGGGCTGTTTTGTTCCCTTGCATGCCTGTATTGACAACTGCATTCATACTTTTGCCGGTATTCAGCTGCGCAACGAATGTCATCGCCAGATGCAGGAACTGCAGCAGCGCTATGGAGAAGATTATGAACAGCCCACCGCAGTGCCTATGCTGACCGATGGCTATAATCTGCCGGCTAAGAAGGTTATTCATATTGTGGGGCCGATTGTTTCCGGCATGTTGACGCCTGAACTGGAGAAGGCTCTGGCAGATTGCTACACCAATTCACTAACCATGTGCATGGAAAATGGCTTGCGCTCCGTAGCGTTTTGCTGTATTTCCACAGGTGTATTTCATTTTCCGCAGGAACGGGCGGCGCAAATTGCTTTTTCCAGTGTAAAGCAGTGGCTGGCTGCACATGGCGGCGTGATAGACCGAGTGATTTTTAACGTATTTACCGATGAGGATAGGGATATCTATGAAAAGATTTTTCGGCAGTCAAGCCGATGATTATACCTGGACGCTGCAAAAGGGAGCCGCCTTTGTGCGTACCCTTGCTGGCGGTTTTACCAATGATACCGGTAGCCGGGAAGAAAACATCAACAGACTTAGGAATGAGCTTAAAGCTACCGATGCAATAGTCATTGGTGCTGGGGCAGGGCTTTCGACTGCTGCTGGCTTTACCTACAGCGGTGAACGGTTCAAAAAGTATTTCTTTGATTTTCAAGAGCGTTTTGGCATAAGGGATATGTATTCGGGTGGCTTCTATCCTTTTCCCGATGAGGAAACACGTTGGGCATGGTGGGCAAGGCACATTTATTTCAATCGTTATGTTGATGCACCCAAGCCGGTGTATCAGGATTTGCTGGCATTGGTAAAAGATAAGGATTATTTTGTCCTGACGACAAATGTAGACCATCAGTTCCAACGCGCAGGCTTTGCTAAGGAGCGGCTTTTTTATACGCAGGGAGATTACGGCCTTTTTCAGAGT
>SVBZ01000007.1 GCA_015058575.1 Pseudoselenomonas ruminantium | reverse complement strand
TTAAATTCCGTATGAAAAATCATCATACTGTCTCAAAAAGTCTGAATTCCTTCTATAAATGATGAAAAAAATAGACACTTGCACTGCTATGTGCTACAATAAAACTTGCTAATGTGCCGTCTCAAAAAGTACACTTTTTGAGACGGCACATTATTTATCCAGCCATATCTATTGCACAAAAAAGAGCATGGGTACACATTATCGTGTTTCCATGCTCTTTTGGATATTTCTATATTTTAAGCACAAAAATAGCCCGTTGCATCGTCATTGATACAACGGGCTTTATCTTCAAGTGGTGCGGATGACAGGGGTCGAACCTGCACGTCGTGAGACACTGAATCCTAAGTCCAGCGCGTCTGCCAGTTCCGCCACATCCGCAGGAACTTTAATAGTATATCATGTTTTGCATTAATCTGTCAATTTTCACGTCCGCACCAGCAATGGTTCAAAAAGCTTTACGAGCCAGGAGCCAATGCTGAAGCCTTTTTCTACTTTGCCGACGGTCATGTCGACGGTGCCAATCTGTTCGCCATCGTATTTGATAATGGCTTTGCCGATTACATCGCCGTCCTTATGGGGGGCTTCGATCACTTTGGGCAGGTCGTAAGTGACCGTGTAATGCGAAGCGTCCTCACCATTGAGCAGCGGATAGTTGATGTCACTGGCCAGATAAACATCGGCGGTTGCCTGTTTGGCACCTTTTACCCAGACGCGGCGGTTTACGCGGTCCTTGGACAGTCCCTTGACCATCTTCACATGGTCAAAGCCGTAGTCAAGGATTGCCTTTGCATCGGTAAAGCGGTCATCCAATGTCGGAGTCTGCATGATTATAGCGATCAGTTCCACGCCATTGCGCTTGGCTGACGCCGCGAGGCAGCCGCCTGATGCCTGTGTCCAGCCTGTCTTGATGCCCGTCATGCCTTCGTATTTTCCCAGCAGCAGGTTCGTATTCTCTACTGGCAAGGCGTGACCACTCGGAAATGCCCAGCGGATATAGCCGTTCTTCTGCCCCACGATTTCGCGGAACTTTGGATTTTCCATCGCATAGCGCGCGAGTTTGGCCATGTCACGCGGCGTCGAATAATGATTGCCATTCGTCAGGCCATTCGGATTAACGAAATTCGTATCCTTCATGCCAAGCTCGTGCGCCTTTTGGTTCATGCGCGTGGCAAAGGCTGCAACATTGCCGTCGATATGCTCAGCCACAGCTACGGCAGCGCCGTTATCCGATACCATCAGCATACCTGTAAGCAGCTCGTCAGCAGTCAAGCGCTGCCCTGCCTTGATGCCCAGCGGACAATCCTCGGTGGCCGACGCCGTCGGCGAGATAAAAATCTCCGTATGCGGGCCGATGTTTTCCAGCCCGAGGATTCCCGTCATGATTTTCGTCATGCTTGCCGGGTAGTGCCGCTCGTCAGCATTTTTCTCCCAGATGACGCGGCCTGTCGATGCCTCGATGAGAATCGCCGCTCTGGCCTTGATCTGCGGCTCCAATTCGCCATCTTCTGCGCCAGCCAGGGGCATCTGTATACTAAGCAGGCAAACGGTCAAAATACCTGCCAGGATTTTCCGAAAAAACCTCAAAATTCTCCCAACTCCCTCATAAAAAATAGAGCCTTCCTGCTTGGAAAGGCTCTATTATTATAGCACGATATCTGCCATTATGCACCCGAGGCCAATCAATCTTTTGGCATGGCGAGCCGCAGCGCATCGCTGATGGTCTCAGCGCCATAGAGATGGATGCCGTCGGTCTCACGGGCCAGCTGGCGGTAGTTTTTCATCGGCAGCACGACATGCTCAAAGCCTAATCGCTTGGCCTCGTTGATGCGGATGTCAGCCTGGCCGACGGCGCGCACCTCGCCCGATAAGCCCACCTCGCCAAAGACGATTGTCTTAGGCCGCAGCAGACGGTTGGCAAAGCTTGACGCCATGGCCACGCAGATGCCAAGGTCAGCAGCCGGCTCGTCGATGCGGATGCCGCCCGCTACCTTGACATAGACATCACAGGCACCGATCTGCAGATGCACACGCTTTTCGAGCACGGCCAGCAAGAGCTGGATGCGCTTGATATCGACCGAATCGGCCGTGCGGCGCGGCGGCACATACGGCGTCGGCGCGACAAGTGCCTGCAGCTCGACGAGCAGCGGACGCGTCCCCTCCACCGTCGGTATGATGACCGTACCGCTGTCGCCCACGCGATCAGACAAAAAGAGTTTTGATGCATCCGGCACGTCGACGAGTCCCACCTCACGCATCTCAAACAGTCCGAGCTCATTCGTACTGCCAAAGCGGTTCTTTACCGCCCGCAGCACGCGGTATTCGGCATTGCGCTCGCCTTCGAAGTAAAGCACCGTATCGACGATATGCTCAAGGACACGCGGTCCAGCCAGATTGCCCTCCTTGGTCACATGGCCGATGACAAAAGCAGCAATGCCGTTCGTCTTAGCAATCCGTAGGAGGTCTACCGAGCACTCACGCACCTGTGAGACACTGCCCGGCGCGCTCTGTACGTCGGGCTTGAAGATGGTCTGTATCGAGTCGATGACCAAAAGATCCGGCTTGATATTGGCCACGTGAGCTTCAATCGTCTCCAGATTCGTCTCGCTGACGACAAAAAGGGTGTCGGCGATTGCCTGCAGCCGGTCGGCACGCATGCGCACCTGCCGCGTGCTTTCCTCACCGGTCACATAGAGCACACGACGGCCGCCGCGTGCCACATCAGCACAGACTTTTAGCGTGAGGCTTGACTTGCCAACGCCGGGATCGCCGACAATCAGTACCATCGAGCCAGGAATCACGCCGCCACCCAGCACGCGGTCAAGTTCGCCCGACCCTGTCGCAAACCGCGGCAAATCCTCGACCTGCACCTCGGCAATCGGCTGCGGCTTTACGGCGTCCGATAGTCCGAGCCGCAGGCCACCGCCCCCAGCCGGTTCTGGCGTGATGGTCTCTTCGACCATCGTATTCCACGCTCCGCAACCGGGACAGCGGCCGAGCCACTTAGGCGCATCGTAGCCGCATTCCTGACAGACGTAGACCGTTTTCTTTTTCTTTGCCATATCATTTTCCTATCCTTTTCAGCAGGCGAATGGTCCAGCGGCCCAGCCAGATGATAGCCCAGAGCAGGTTCAGGATGAAATCCAGCACTCTGCCGCCAAGGCTTTTGGGGGCCAGTTTATTTTTCGGCATCAGCCTGCTCCTTCTTGGCCGCCTTCGGTTCCTTCTTTACAAAGTCCAGGCTGTCGCCATTCTTGCGGACATAGATGGTATCGCCCGCCTTGAAACTGCGCGCGAGCAAACGCTCAGCAATCGCATCTTCGATGTGTTTCTGCAAAGCGCGCTTGAGTGGCCGCGCACCGTATTTGAAGTCCATACCGGCATCCACGAGCTTGTTCTTCGCCGCCGGACTGATTTCGAGCTTGATTTCCTTTTCTTCGAGGCGCTTCTTGACATCACGCAGCAGGATATCGACAATCTTCGCAAGCTCAGCCCGCCCAAGCGGACGGAATACCAGCAGCTCATCGATACGGTTGAGGAACTCCGGCTTGAAGATGCGCTTGACCTCGCCGAGCACACGCTTGCGGGCATTCTCCTCAGCCTGTGCCTCCTCATCAGCAGCACTGCCGATGGCAAAGCCTAAGGACGTATTCTGCTTCTTGAGGAAGCTTGCGCCCGCATTCGAGGTCATGATTATGACCGTGTTGCGGAAGTCCACGGTACGTCCCTGGCCATCGGTCAGACGGCCGTCGTCGAGCACCTGCAGCAGGATATTGAACACGTCAGGATTGGCTTTCTCAATTTCGTCCAAAAGGATGATCGAGTACGGCTTGCGGCGCACCGCATCGGTAAGCTGGCCACCCTCCTGGTAGCCGACATAGCCCGGCGGCGCACCGACCATGCGCGATACACTGTATTTTTCCATGTACTCGGACATGTCAAAGCGGATAACCGCATCTTCACTGCCAAACAAGGCTTCTGCCAGTGCCTTGGCAAGCTCAGTTTTACCAACACCTGTGGGGCCTAAGAACAGGAACGAGCCAATCGGACGCTTTGGATCTTTCAGCCCTGCCCTTGCCCGGCGGACGGCCTTAGCTACTGCGGTCACGGCCTCACTCTGGCCGATGACACGCCGCATGAGGATCTTCTCCATATTGAGCAGTCGTTCCGATTCCTTGGCAGCCAGCTGACGGACAGGAATGCCCGTCCAGAGGGCTACGACATCGGCGATGTCATCGGCTGTGACCGTGATGTGGTTATTGCCACGCTTTTCCCATTTGCGCCGCGCTTCACCGAGCGCAGTTTCGGCCGTCTGCACGGCATCGCGCAGCTTGGCCGCCCGCTCATAGTCCTGCGAAGCGACCGCTGCTTCCTTCTCCGTATGCAGCCTGCCGAGCTGCTCACGGATCTCCTGCACCTTATCGGGAGGCGCGACCTGCCGCATGCGCACCTTGGAGGCCGCCTCATCCATCAGGTCGATGGCCTTGTCGGGCAGGAACCGGTCGGTGATATAGCGCTGTGACAAACGGACAGCCGCTTCGATGGCTGCATCCTCGATGGTTGCCCGATGGAATTCCTCATACTTGCCACGCAGACCATGCAGGATCTTGATGGCATCCTCCGGTGCCGGCTCCTCGACCACGATGGTCTGGAATCTGCGGGAAAGCGCCGCATCTTTTTCCAGATATTTCTTGTATTCATCGAGAGTCGTCGCGCCGATAATCTGGATTTCTCCCCGCGACAACGCCGGTTTCAAGATATTGGCCGCATCGAGCGCGCCTTCGGCAGCACCAGCTCCGACCAATGTATGCATCTCATCGATGAACAGGATGATATTGCCCAGCCGCTGGATTTCCTCGATGATGCCCTTGAGCCGCTCCTCAAACTCGCCGCGGTATTTTGCGCCGGCGACGAGCGAAGCCATCGACAGCGACACAACCTTCTTGTCCTGCAGCATATAGGGCACGGCTCCCTCGATGATGCGCTGGGCCAGCCCCTCGGCGATTGCCGTCTTGCCGACGCCAGGTTCACCGAGCAGGATGGGATTGTTTTTCGTGCGCCGTGACAAAATCTGAATCACGCGCTGGATTTCCTTTTCCCGGCCAATGACAGGATCCATCTGCGCCTCTTCGGCCATATGATTGAGGTCGCGGCCGTATTTCTTGAGCAGCGGCGCACCTTTTTCCTTGCGGCCGCGCGCCCGCGTCTCCTGCGGGCCGTCATCCTCCGAATGCGGCTGGTCGATGCGGTCCATGACCTCATTCTGCAAGGCATCGGGATCGACGCTTAGCCGATCGAGCACCTCAACGGCCGCGCCTTCGGTTTCCTGCAGCAGGCTCAGCAGGATATGCTCGGTGCCGATATAGTTATGTCCCAGCGTCTGTGACTCCTCAACAGCCCCTTCCATAACACGCTTGGCCCGTGGCGTATAGTACGGATTATCCGATGGATATTCCGCCTCCTTGGCCACGAGACTGCGGATCTGGCTCACAGCTGCCTCAAAAGTAATTCCGAGCGCCTGCATCGCCTGGGCTGCTACGCCCTCACGCTCGTGCAGCAGGCCGAGCAGGATATGCTCGGTACCGATGTAGTCCTGCTCCAAATCCTGCGCCACATACTGCGCAAATTCAATCGCCTTGATGGCGCGATTGGTAAAGTGATTTCGAAAATTCATGGATGTTCCTCCGCGCTCACGCGATGGTCCAGCAGCGCTTGCCGCGTCTTGCGGGCCCTGAGCCGGTCGATTTCTTTCTTGGACATGTTCGCATTCTCGGCCAGATTCTGCAGATAACTCTTGCGGCTTACCGTCAAGATATCCGCATAGCAGTCAGCTGTTACCTCACTGATGAGCTTGAGGTCAATGCCGAGACGAACCTTCGATAAAAGCTCCATCGTCTCCTTTTCGGACAGCAGCCGCGCATAGGCCAGCGTGCCATAAGCGCGCCATACTTCATCTTCGAGCTGCTCCTTGCGATAGAGTGCCAATGCCTTGCGGGCCCGGCGTTCATGCGCAACGATTTCCGTCACAGCGCTCTTGAGGTTCTCGATGAGCTCCTCCTCCGAAAAGCCCAGCGTCAGCTGGTTGGCAATCTGGAACAGGCAGCCCACCGGCTCCTTCGCATCACCGTATACCGCACGCACGGCCAGCCCGAGCTGCGGCGAAATATTGATGATACTGCCGACATTACGCGTGAATACCAGCCCCGGCAGATGCAGCAGCACCGAAGCCCGCAGGCCCGTGCCAAGATTCGTCGGGCACGACGTAAGATAGCCCATCTTCTCATCAAAGGCAATATCGAGCTTGGACTCGATGAGATCATCGAGCGTCGACGCTGTACTCATCGGCAGGTCAAGATTGAGCCCCGGCGCCCAGCACTGGATGCGCAAATGATCCTCTTCGTTGACCATGATGCTGATGCAGCGGTCATCTGACACATAAGCGGCCCGATGCTGGGGATTCTTGACAAGGTTCTCCGTAATCAGCTGCTTTTCAATCAAGACTTCACGCTGTACTGTCGACAACCGTTCGACATCGACACGGTCAAACGGCATGCCCATCGATTTCTCGAGTTCCGGCAAAACACCATCCGTCGCTACAAGCACCTTTGCCAGCTGATTGAAGTCGGCCCGGTTCGGGAACGGCTCACCGCGCAGGTTGCGTGCCAGGCGGATGCGGCTGGCAATGACGACATCGCTATCCGTGCCGCCGCTCTTCAGCCAGGTAATATCCTTATCCCGCAGCAGTTCATTGATTGCCATCAGCGGCACCTCCTTCCTTCAGCGCCAATTGTGCCTCTAGCGCCCGTATCTTATCGCGCAGTTCTGCAGCCCGCTCGTATTCTTCCTGGGCCACACTTTCCTGCAGCTTTTGGCGCAGCATACCGATTTCATGCTTGAGCTCAATCGTGCCGCCCGTGCGATGCGGGATCTTGCCACGATGCAGGCTCGAGCCATGAATGCGGCGCAAAAGCGGCTCAAGCTGCTGGCGGAACGTCTTGTAGCAGTCTGCGCAGCCAATCTTGCCCGACTGCTGAAAGTCGCGATAGCTCATGCCGCAGCTCGGGCAGACCAGCTCCCGCTGCCCCGCCTGCTGCACTTCCTCTGCATCCGTATGATTGCTGAAGATTCCCTTGAGGAAATCATCCATCGATACATTGCGTGTATGATGCTCGGTTGCCATGAACTCACCGTACGCAGCCGCACATTTCTCACAGAGATTCTTCTCCACGCGCCCGTCGGGGCCAATCTGGGTAATATGAACGACCGCCTCGTTGCGGCCGCAATCGTCACATAACATCTACTATTCCTCCTTTGCGGAAATCACAACCTGCTACGAGAAATTCTCCAGTGTCAGCAGCAGGGATTTCAAGAGATGCACACGTTCCTCATCCGTACAGTTCGGCGACTCGAATGCCGATACCACGACCTGCATCACAAGTGCCGCCTCACGATTCGTTATCATCTGATGCTGCAGCAGATAATGGACCATGGACTGTACCATCGGCAGCTCCGTATCCTTATCTATCTTATCGAGCATGTCCTGATAGACCATATTGCGCGTCGGCACCTGTACGATGCGGATAAAGCCACCCAGACCACGGCGGGATTCCACGACGAAGCCCTTATCCTGTGTAAACCTTGTCGACAGCACATAGCTGATCTGCGACGGCGCACAGGAAATCTCATCGGCAATGTCCGTACGCCGCAGCTCTACCTTGCCATCCTGTTGTGCCGCCAGCTGGCGCAGGATATAGGCCTCTATCAAATCTGCGATATTGCTCACGTTAATCACCTTCTATTATAATTGACCATTTGACTTTTATCTTATTCTATTATAGCGCCTTTGCACAGATTTTGCTACTGGGAAAATATGGCAACGAAAAAGGAGCTGACCGAGCAGCTCCTTTATGGCCTTATCCGGCAGACTTCGTCTGCCACCTTCCCCTTAGAGAAGACTTTATTGCAGTGCAGTCTTGAGGGTTTCCATATTCTTTTTCATCGTATCTATGTATGCATCCATAGCAGATTCATTTGCCTCGCCCGTTACGATCGGGTCGAGCGTATAGATCTTGGCACCTGTCTCACGGGCAATAGTCTCAGCCGCCGACGGCGAGTACTGTGGCTCGACGAACAAAACCTTGACAGGCAGTGCCTTGACCTTCGCGATGGTATCCTCAAGCTCCTGCGGCGTCGGCTCCGTACCGGGCTCGCGTTCGATGACGCTGACGATGTTGAGCTTGAATTCCTTGGCCAGATACGGGAATGCCTCATGGAATGTCACGATATCCTTATGCGGCAGCTCATCGAGCGCCGCATGCATCTCTTTTTTGAGCGCTTCAAGCTTCGTGCAATACTCGAGCGCGTTCTTGCGATACGCATCCTGATGGGCAGGGTCCGCCTCGCAGAGCTTGGCCGTGATGGCCTTGACCTGTGCAATCGAGTAGGTCACCGACGTCCATACATGCGGATTTTCTTCCTCACCAGTCTTCAAAAGATGGATATCCTTATAATCCGCTGCCTCGATGACCTTGAGCTTCTTGTTCTGCTTCACAGCTTTATCGAGGAAGCTTTCCATGCCCGCGCCATTGACCACGAACACATCCGCCTTCTCCAGCGTCTTCATATCCTCAGTCGTCAGCTGATAGTCATGCAGGCAGCCCGTCTGCGCTTTCGTCATATTGATGACTTCCACGCCATCGACACCCTTGGTGATATTGATGACATCGATATACATTGGATAGAACGAAGTCACGATCGTAAAATTCTTCTTATTGCCACTCTGCTGTAAAGAACTGCAACCAGCAGCCGTAAAGGCCAGCACCAGTACGAGCAGCAATGCTGCTATTTTTTTCAAACAAATCCTCCTTTAGCCCGATGGGCTGATTCTACTTTCCTCTGCCATTACAGATTCATTGTAGCAAACGTGTCAAGCCAAGCTTAGGACTGCAGCCACAGCCGCTGGTATTTTTCCAGCTGGCGGCCAAAATGCATGATGATGCTTTGTGCCATCGCCGGCTCTCTGCGCATGACGCTTTCCATGGTGATCCGCGGAATGACGAGCAACAGTGCCTGATCGGTCAATACTTCCAAAGCCAGCTGATTCCTGCGCTTGGGCAAAAGAACGCTATCATTTGCCCAGGCTTTCTCCGCGACAATATCCAGCGTATTATACCATCCATCGCCAGTTTCCATGCTGCGGGCCAGCTTGCCCCGCACGACAAACAGCAGCTGCTCCTCCACATCCTGCCCGAAAAGCCTGTCGCCCTCATAGCAAGTAAGCAGTTTAGCCGTCCCTGCAAAGGCCTGCACCAATCCTTTGTCGCACGACTGGAGGAGCTCCAGCTGTAGCAGTGCATCCAGCAGGTTCGTCCGCTGCTGCACCGGCTTGGCCGCCATGCTCTGGGACCGCCGCCGGCTCCAGTTCGCGCGGAAGGCACTGTAAGGCTGCTGCCAATCCATGACCATCTGGCGCAGCATCAGGATATAATCCTGCGCCAGCTTCTCGATCCCGGCTGGCTGGAAATACCGGCAGTCATACGCAAAGGTTATGGCAATCTCCCATTCGGCATAACGGAAACGCACACCCAGATGCAGCTCCCGCGTATCCCATACCTCCTGCGTCACGATGCGCCCTTCCCGCTTGCCCTGGCGCTGCGAATAGCTTTCCTCATCCTGCAGGAAATCACCGAAATTCAATACATGGTAAAAGCCCTTTTCCTGCTGGTCCAGCACCGCCTGGATATCCTTGCGAGCCAACGCCGCATACGAAGTCGAGACCAGAAACTGCTTGAACACCTGCTCCGTCAGCTCCTGCACCTTGGGATCCTCTGCCACACGGACGCGCAGCGGCAGCATGCTCTGACTGCCACGGCCCGCCTCACTGCCCGGTGCCAGCAGGCAGAAGGCCACATCGCGGCAGTCGTTCTCTCCCTGCAGGAGCAAGCCCCAGGCCGTCTGCAGGACAGACATCAAGACCTTCTTGTTGTCCTTCGACAATTCCTTCAGATCAGACAGCACGTCACTGGGGATATGCGTCAGATAATTCTGCTCCTGGCGTTCCTGTCCGGCATCCTGTCCGCCAGCGCCTGTCTCTTCATATGGCAGGCGGGAAAGCCCTGGCAGGTCACTGAGCAGCTGCCGCCAATAGCTGCGGATGGACTCGGCTCCCCCTGCCGTGGCAGTCGCCGCTGCCGGCGCCTTCTCCAATGGCAGGTTGTGTATATAGCGGAAAATGTTGCGGACATCGAAATTATCCATCACGGCCTGCACACCAGTCACGACTACCGCATACTCCGAGGCCCCCGTATGATAGACCGCAAAACGCAGCAGGCTGCCATAGCGCAGATCAAAGCCCTGGCGCAGATCAGCCTCCATCAGGCGCCGCAATTGCTCATCCAGATCCTTTCCCGACGTCTGTTCCAGATTGCGATAGATGATCACCGGCAGATTCCGCCGCTCCTTGAACACCACAGCCAGCATCTTGTCTCCGGCCACACAGTAATTCGTCCGCAGGACATCCTCCTGCTCAGTCAGCGTCCGGATTGCCAGATTGAAGCGCAGGGGCAGCAGTTTCCCCTCCAGCTTATAGAGATTCTGCCGCAGGGGACTCACTGGCGTTGTCTCCCCATACGTCACCACTTGCCGCTCGCTTTCCGTCAAGTCCCTGACATATTGTATCCGATGGGCCGTATATCCCCGGCGTTCATCCAGCTGTGCGCCATACAGCTGGCGAAGACTTCCCTGCTGCCCGGCTGGCAGCTCCTCTACACTCCATTTACGCACGTTGATCAGCGCTCCTCTACATCATGATCCTAAGGCAGTTTATGCCACTGTTATCCTTAGGATTTCGCCAAAATGACAGTTTTTCCCTGCTTGACACGTGAAAAACATCCCGGCATCACCGGCAACAAAAAACTCCCCTCAGGAAAATCCTGAAGGGAGCTTTCACGCAATATCCGATCTGTATGGCTTAGCCGAGGATCACCAGCGACTCATGAGCTTTGACGCTCTGGCCAGCATCGACGTTGAATTTCTTGACAACGCCATCAGCATCAGCAGCAATCTCGTTCTGCATCTTCATAGCCTCGAGGATCAGCAGCGTCTCGCCGGCTTTGACAGCCTGGCCTTCGCTGGCAACGAGTTTGACGATCTTGCCCGGCATCGGAGCATCGATGGAATGCTCACCAGCGCCAGCGGCAACAGCCTCTTTCTTCGGAGCTGCCGGTGCAGCCGGAGCCGGTGCCGGAGCAGCTTTCGGAGCCGGTGCAGCAGCCTTCGGAGCTGCCGGAGCAGCGGCTTTGACCTCTTCGACTTCTACTTCATAAGCATTGCCGTTAACGGTAATATTGAACTTTTTCATTAATAATTCCTCCAAATACCTTCAACTTCGGAATCAATCAAAACTGTTTGGCCAGACCGCCACGAGCGGACAGAGCCCATACATCGCTGCGCTTGATACGGACAGCGATGACTTTATTCGACATCATCATCTGGACAGCAGCCGTGATAGCAGCTACTACCTCAGGCGATACGCCTTTTGCTTCTGTTTTCATAGCACACCCTCCGATCAAAGCGGAATATTGCCGTGCTTCTTCGCCGGACCAACTTCACGTTTGCTGGCCAGTGCATTGAGAGCCGTGATGATGCGCGGACGCGTCTCTTTCGGCTCGATGACCATGTCTACATAGCCGCGCTCAGCAGCAACGTACGGCGTAGCGAAGTTCTCGACATACTCAGCCGTCTTGGCATCCTTATCCGGGTCTTTGCGGAAGATGATGTTTGCCGCACCAGCCGGGCCCATGACAGCGATCTCCGACGTCGGCCAAGCCATGACCTGATCTGCGCCAAGCTCACGGCAGCACATAGCGATATAGGAACCGCCATAGGCCTTACGCGTGATGACCGTGACTTTAGGAACCGTAGCTTCGCTGTATGCATAGAGCATCTTGGCACCATGACGGATGATACCGTTGTGCTCCTGATCGACACCTGGCAGGAAGCCCGGTACATCGACGAGGTTGACGAGCGGGATATTGAAGGCATCGCAGAAACGGATGAAACGAGCCGATTTATCCGAAGCATCAACATCGAGGCAGCCAGCCATGACATTCGGCTGGTTGGCGATGATACCTACGCTGCGGCCATCAAAGCGGGCGAAGCAGCAGATGATGTTCGTAGCAAAATGCTCATGAACTTCATAGAACTCGCCATTATCGACGATAGAGCGAATGACATCTTTCATATCATACGGCGCGTTCGGATTGTCCGGAATGACCGTATTGAGTTCTTCATCCTGACGATCCGGATCATCGCCGGTCTCCAGAATCGGTGCATCTTCCATGTTGTTGCTCGGCAGGAAGGACAGCAGATAGCGGATCTGCTTGATGCAGTCATCCTCGTCCTCAGCTGCGAAGTGAGCAACACCGCTGCGCGTATTATGCGTCATAGCACCGCCCAGAGCTTCAGCCGTTACTTCCTCAGCCGTTACCGATTTGATGACAGCCGGGCCCGTGATGAACATCTGGCTTGTGTTCTTGACCATGTAGATGAAGTCCGTGATAGCCGGGCTGTATACTGCACCGCCTGCGCACGGTCCCATGATGACCGAAATCTGCGGGATGACGCCCGATGCTGCCGTATTGCGGTAGAAGATACCGCCATAACCGGACAGGGCATCGACGGCTTCCTGGATGCGGGCACCGCCCGAATCATTAATGCCGATGCACGGAGCGCCCATCTTCATGGCCAGATCCATGACTTTCCAAATCTTATGGGCATGCTTCTCACCCAGCGAACCACCTTCAACGGTGAAATCCTGTGCATAAGCATAAACCAGACGGCCGTCAACCGTACCATAGCCCGTTACAACGCCTTCGCCTGGGAGTTCTTTCTTCTCCTGACCGAAGTTCGAGCAACGATGTTTCATGAACATATCGAGTTCGACGAACGTACCTTCATCAAACAGCTTGTTGATACGCTCACGGGCCGTCTGTTTGCCCTTGGCGTGCTGCTTGTCAATACGAGCCTGACCGCCGCCCTGCATGATATGCTCTTTTTTTGCATGCATTAATTCAATCTTTTCCTGAACAGTAGCCATTATATACCTCCTATAATTAGCTTGTGAGCACCCTGTCAATGACAAAATACTCATGTACTGCAATCTCTATTTTGCACTATTTGTGTGAAAATTGCAAGACTAATTTATTACCAGGTATTAATCGCGCTGGCAGAGTTCGAGCAGAACACCATGCGAAGCCTTCGGATGAACAAAGGCAATCTTGGCACCGCCAGCACCGATACGCGGCGTTTCATCAATCAGGCGGACGCCTTTCTCTTTGAGATCAGCCAAAGCTGCCTCAAGGTTATCTACACGCAGGGCAATATGCTGGATGCCGCCACGGCCGCCATTCTTCTCGATGAATTTAGCAATCGGCGAAGTCTCATCCGTTGCTGCTAAGAGCTCAATCTCACTGCCATTCGGCGTTGGGAAGAATCCCGTCGTCACTTTCTGCTCAGCAACCGTCTCTTCGCCGTTGGCCGGCAGGCCAAGCATGTCACTCCAGAAAGAACCAACTTCCTTGAGGTCAGAAACAGCAACACCAATATGATCTACGCCTAATACTTTAAACATAATGAATTCCTCCATTCGGATATATGAATTATTTGAGCATCTCGCCCATAACCTCACCGATTACCGTGTACGGATCGGTCTTATGCTGCTTGATCTGCTCTACATAGCCATCCAGCCTGCCGCTATCGACGATCTTGCTCTTGATGTAGCTGCCGATATTGCTGCTGAGGATGTCAAGCATCTCATCACGGGTACGCTTCGTGCGGCGCTTGGCCAGTTCTCCATTGCCCTCGATATACGTCCTGTGCTTATCTACAGTTCCTAACAATTCAGCTATGCCTTCATTCTGGCTGGCTACCACCTTGGTAATCGGCGGACGCCAATCCGTCATCAGACTGTCAAGATCAAGCATCATGTTGATTTCACGAACCAGCTTGTCTGCACCGTCAAGATCTGACTTATTGATGCAGTAGAGGTCGCCGATCTCCAGGATGCCTGCCTTGATTGCCTGGATGTCATCGCCCATGCCCGGAATCAATACGACCATCGTCGTATCTGCAGCCTTGACGATATCCACCTCAGACTGTCCGACACCAACCGTCTCAACGATAATGATGTCCTTTCCAAAAGCATCCATTGCTTTGACAGCATCGGCGGTCTTATGGGAAAGACCACCCAGACTGCCACGGGTGCCCATACTGCGGATAAAGACTCCCTCGTCTAGTGTCAATCCATTCATGCGGATGCGGTCGCCTAAAATGGCACCGCCCGTGAACGGGCTGGTCGGGTCAACAGCGATTATACCAACGGTCTTTCCCTGTGCACGGTACTCTCTTGCAATCTTGTCCGAGAGTGTACTCTTGCCTGCACCTGGCGGCCCCGTGATACCTAAAACATAAGCATGACCGGTATGCGGATAAAGCTTCTTCATGATTTCTGTCGCTTCATCGTATTCATTCTCGATAGCCGTGATAGCCCGTGAAAGTGCCAACCGGTTGCCTTTGAGCAGTTCTTCTGCAATATCCAAAAATGCCACCACCTTTCGGTAGTCTCTACATAAATAAGGCCGGGCAAGAGCCGGAGACCGGAACCTGTCTCCTGACTCTCCTTCCCAGCACCTTTTTTCTTAGAGTTTTACATGCTCATTGATGAATTTGACCACATCACCAGTCGGCGTGCCCGGCGTGAATACTTCCGCAACACCGGCTTCTTTGAGAGCTGGAATATCTCCCTCAGGAATGACACCGCCACCGATGATCAATACATCGTTCATGCCATTCTTATGGAGAAGCTCGACAACTTTCGGGAACAGATGCCCATGGGCACCCGAAAGGATGCTCATGGCAACGACATTAACATCCTCCTGCAGAGCCGCTTCGGCAATCTGCTCCGGCGTCTGGCGAAGCCCCGTATAGATAACCTCGAAACCAGCATCACGCAGCGCGCGGGCAACAACCTTGGCACCACGGTCATGACCATCAAGGCCCGGTTTAGCAACTAATACTCTGATTTTCTTTTCCATTTTGAATTCCTCCAAAAACGTAAACGCTATTCTTGTCCGATTGTTCGCGATAGGAACGCTTACAGGCTGACATGAGCCTCATACTCGCCGAATACTTCACGCATGACGTTGCAGATCTCGCCCAGCGTTGCATACGTCTTGACTGCAGCGAGGATATGCGGCATGAGGTTTTCGTTCTCATCCTGGCAAGCCTTCTTGAGGTCAGCCAGTGCAGCTTTTACCGCCTCGTTATCGCGTTTCGCTTTCATAGCTTCAACCTTAGCCTTCTGACGTTCGCCGACGGCTTCGTCGACTTTCAGCAGGCCTTTTGGAGGTTCTTCTTCCATCTGGAATTTGTTGACACCGACGATCGTGCGGGCACCAGACTCAACATCCATCTGCCATTTGTAAGCAGAATCCTGGATTTCTTTCTGGATGTAGCCCTTCTCGATAGCAGCGACAGCACCACCGAGATCGTCGATTTTCTTGATATAATCCCAAGCCTCTGCCTCGATGCGGTTGGTCATGGACTCTACATAGTAGGAACCAGCCAGCGGATCGATGACATCAGCCAGGCCACTCTCATAAGCAACAATCTGCTGCGTACGCAGTGCAATCGTAACGGATTCCTGCGTTGGCAGTGCAAGTGCCTCATCACGGGAGTTCGTATGCAGGGACTGCGTACCACCCATGACAGCAGCTGCCGTCTGCAGGGCAACGCGGACGATGTTGTTGTTCGGCTGCTGAGCCGTCAGCATCGAACCTGCCGTCTGCGTATGGAAACGCAGCTTCATGCTCTTATCGTTCTGCGCATGGAAACGCTCTTTCATGACTTTTGCCCAGATACGGCGGGAAGCACGGAACTTCGCCACCTCTTCGAGAACGTTGTTGTGTGCGTTCCAGAAGAAGGACCGACGGCCAGCGAAATCATCAATCTTGAGGCCCGCTTTGATAGCAGCCTCGCAGTAAGCGATACCATCAGCAATCGTGAAGGCGATTTCCTGTGCAGCCGTCGAACCAGCCTCACGGATATGATAGCCGGAAATGGAAATCGTATTCCATTTCGGTACATTCTTTGAGCAATACTCGAAGATATTCGTGATAAGGCGCATGGACGGACGCGGCGGGAAGATATACGTACCGCGAGCGGCATACTCCTTGAGGATATCGTTCTGGATCGTACCGCGCAGCTGGTCAGCTGGCACACCCTGTTTCTCAGCTACAGCGATATACATAGCCAAGAGGACCGAAGCCGGTGCATTGATCGTCATCGACGTCGAAACCTTGCCGAGATCGATCTGATCGAACAGCGTCTCCATATCAGCCAGGGAGTCGATAGCAACACCGACCTTGCCGACCTCACCTTCGGAAATCGGGTCCGTGGAATCGTAACCGATCTGCGTCGGCAGGTCAAAGGCACAGGACAGGCCCGTTGCACCGTTCTCAATCAGCATGCGATAGCGTTTATTGGACTCCTCAGCTGTGGAGAAACCAGCATACATGCGCATCGTCCAGAAACGGCCGCGATACATCGTCGGCTGGACACCACGCGTATACGGATAAACACCTGGGAAGCTGATTTCATCAGCGTAATCCGTATCCTTGATGTCAATCGGCGTATAAAGGCGTTTTTCCGGCAGATGATCACGCTCTGGGAAACGTGCAATTGCTTTTTCGACACTGGCCTCGTATTTGGCGAGCTCAGCCTGGATTTTCTCATTGCTCATTTGGGAATTCCTCCTGATTCATTCAGTCAATCTATATATCTTTTCTCTGTATATGATTTTTTTATTTTGCCATGCTGCCCTTCTTGAGGAAACGCTCATGGAAGGAAAGTGCTTCCTCAAGGATATGCGGCGTATGGGCATGTTTCGTCGCCTCGGTGGCCCGATTGAAGTAGTCAAGCAGGATGGGGCGGTAATCCGGATGTGCGCAGTTATTGATGATTTCCAGCGCACGCTCACGCGGTGCCTTGCCACGCAAATCAGCAATGCCCTGCTCCGTGATGATGATGTCGACATCATGCTCCGTATGGTCGATATGCGAGCAGAACGGAACTACTGCCGAAATCTTGCCCTCTTTGGCAATCGACGGCGTGTAGAAGATGGTCAAGTAAGCGTTGCGGGCAAAGTCGCCGCTGCCGCCGATACCATTCATCATCTTGGTGCCTGTGATATGCGTCGAGTTGACGTTGCCATAGATGTCAACCTCAATGGCCGTATTCATGGCAATAACGCCCAGACGATGGACAACTTCCGGGCTATTGGAGATTTCCTCCGGACGCAGCAGCAGATATTTCTTGTATTTCGCTACATCCTTATAGAAACGAGCCATGCCCTCCGGAGACGGGCTGAATGCCGTGCCCGATGCGAAGTTGAGCTTGCCCGCATCAATAAGATCGAGCATGCCGTCCTGAATGACCTCGGTATAGACCGTCAAATCCTTGAGGTCTGAATCGACGAAGCCGGCGATAACAGCATTGGCAACGTTGCCGACACCAGACTGCAGCGGCAGCAGGTTCTTCGGCATGCGGCCAGCCTCGATTTCCTTGTTGAGGAATTCGAGCGTGAACTCGCTCATCTTCTTCGAATCTTCATCGATTGGTTTCAATGGACGCGTGTGATCGGGGATATCGCAGGGAACGATGTATTTGATCTTTTCCGGCGTGCACGGGATATAAGTCGTGCCCACGCGATCATTGGCCTTGACGATTGGAATCGGCAGGCGGTTCGGCGGGTCCATCGGGATGTAGACATCGTGCATGCCTTCAAGATCCAGCGGCTGCGAGGTATTGACCTCGACGATAACGACATCTGCACTCTGTACATACGATGCAGCATTACCCAGGGAAGTCGTCGGGATGATATTTCCCTCTTCCGTGATTGCACACGCCTCGACAACGGCAACATCAACATGCCCCAGATAACCGCAACGGCTAAGCTGGGCTGACTCAGAAAGATGCAGATCAAGGTAATCAACCGAACCATCGTTGATCTCATTGCGCAGAGCTTTATCCGTCTGATACGGCAGACGCTGCTTGATGCCATGAACTGATGCCAATGCATCATCCAGTTCGGGGCCAGTAGAAGCTCCCGTCCACAGATTAATCGCAAATGGCTCCTTCTTCATGCGTTCAGCAAGTGCAAGTGGAACAGCCTTCGGATACGCGGATGCGGTAAAACCGCTCATTGCAACGTTCATATCCGGTTTGAAGAAAGCTGCTGCTTCTTCAGCCGTTACGATTTTCGCCTGCAATGCTTTATTGCGTACGCGATCGAGAATGTCAATCATGGAAAATCCTCCCTCATCAGTGCCGACCCATTTTCGGTTCCGGCAGCAGATTTTAACGTTCGGGACGCTGCATCTTGTTTCGAATTCCTTGTTATGATTCATGATATGTGGAAGTATAACACGAAGTTATCAACACCATGAATTATAATCATAGATTATTGTAACACTATGCTCTGATTATGTCCCATGACTAAGAATAGCACGAAAAGAAAACGCCGTCAAGATAGTCTTGACGGCGTTTGACGAGAATTCGTTCAATACTTCACATATATTATTTTTTTGCTTATTTGCGGGTAATATGATATGACAAGCTACTAAGACCAATTGATAAATCTTCATTGACAATATGCATGGTCTCAGGAACTTCCATCTTGATTGGGGCAAAATTCCAGATGCCCTTGACCCCCGCATCGACAAGCTTATCCGCCACCCCTTGTGCAAAGGCTGCCGGCACAGCAATGATACCGATATGGATATTGCGTTCCTTGACGATTTTCTTCATATCACGGATATCTTCTACCTTGACATGATTGACCGTCGTCCCAATGACATTGGGGGCTTGATCGAACAAGGCCACGAGGTTGAAGCCCAGCGTCACGAAGTTCTGATAGTTCGCCAGTGCCGCTCCCAGATGGCCAATGCCAACCACAGCAATATTCCAATGGTTGTTAAGCCCCAAAATTTCACCGACATTGCGTTTGAGCTCATTGACATAATACCCAACGCCCTTTTTGCCAAACTGGCCAAACGAAGCCAGATCCTTACGGATCTGCTCCGGCGTAATCCCCAGCCGGCGGCCAAGCTCATCGGATGAGATGATATCGATCCCCTCATCCTGTGCCAGCCGCAATGTCCGGAAATATAAGGGAAGGCGGTCGATTGTTGCCTTGGATATATTCACTTGACCTTTCATAAAACGCCTCCCTATTCTTCTTGTTCTTTCACTTCATGCATAAGCGCTAAAGCTGCTGCCAAAGCCGCCATCATCCAGAGGAACATCGATGAGGGGATATTGAACAGCAAATCATCGGTAAAACCATTGAGGGCCACCGACAAAACAGCCAGGCCCAGCCCTAAGGACAAGCCGCCCAACAGGCGATAATCCTGCCAATCGCGGCAATCCTGCCAAAACGGAACCTCCGGCTGTTCCCTTGCTGCCTGCATGCTCTGCTCGACACGCTGCAGCTCAACATCAGCTGCCGCATCCTCCCGTAAATCAAAAGGCGTGGCTTCTGCCGGCTCGGCAGCCGGCGGCGCGAACCGCTGGCGCAGAGCGGAAAACATCGTGCCGAAAAAGAACCACAGAAACGCCAAGGCTCCTGGAATGCCGATTTCCGCTGCATAGTTCAAGTAAAGATTATGCGCATGCACGATGCGGATATCCGCTCCCTGCAAGTAGAAATCATATTCCGGATAAACCATCCAATACGCCCCCCAGCCAATGCCGAGGAAGGGATGATCCTGTATCATTGCCACGGTGCTTTCCCAAAAGGCCAGCCGCATTTCAGCCGAAGTATCAACCTTCGTGAATACGGAAGTCAGCCGCTCATAGAGAACCGGATCAGCCAGCAGCAGGATTCCGCCTACTACAGCACACCCCAATAATACCCGCCAATCCTTGAACATGCCATACACGAGGAAAATAACCGCAATAACCAGGCAGGCACCACGCGCATATGTCATGGCCAGACAGGCTGCCGCAGCCACCATGAATGTGCCCAACAGGATACGCTTTGCTCTGCTGTCAGCCTTGGTAAACAGTCCAAAGGCCAAACAGATGATGATATCGAGATAACCCGCCAGGATATTTGGATTCTCCCAAGTGGAGAAAACACGCTTACGCAGCTCGGGGAATGCTTCCCCATCGACCCATTTCATCGCGCTGATATCAATGCCAAAGACAAACTGATAGATACCATAAAGCACGACCAGCACAGCCGCCCCCGCAATGGCCAGCAAGATCTGCCGGACCTGCTGCCCATCGCGTACCTGCTGGCCGACCAGGAAATACGTCAGCGCATAAACACCCACGAGATTGTACCAGTTATAGAAACTGAAACCACGATCTGGCGACGCCAGGATCGAGACGCCACTCAGCAGCAGGAACAGGCAAACAGGGACATCAAGCGGCAGCTGCCGGAACTTGAATGTGCGATCCGTGCGGAAGCGCAGTACCGTAAGCACGACGCCTGCCAGCAGAGCCAGCGTAGCCCCTGTCGGCCAAAGCGCCAACAGGAATACCTCAGCCAGCACAGCATACCAGGACCAATCCTTGAACCGCTTGCACCATTTCTGCCGAAAGGCGTCACGGCGGCGCTGATGGATTTCTCGCATGGAATCAGACTCCACTGCCATCACATTACCCCCTTCCGTTCCAGCAAGAGCTGACGGACACCACCGACCAGATACAGCGACCCCGCCATGATCAGCAGTTTTTCCCCATTGGCCAACTCCAACGCTCGCTCCAATGCTTCACCATTATCTGCGATGGCCTCGACATGCTGGACATGGGGGGCCACCCGTTTGGCAAGTTCCTGTGGTTCAGCCGCCCGCTCCGAATCGGGAACAGTCACTACGACCGTATCATTGGGCCGCAGCAGGATATCCAGCATCGTCTCGATGTCTTTATCTTTGAGAATACCTAGCAGCAATACGCGCTGTTCAGCCGGGAAATACAGGTCAAGGCTCGTGCGCAATGCTCGCATGCCGGCAGGATTATGCGCCCCATCGACAATCACCGGCTGATGGCCAAGCACGATGCGCTCGAAGCGGGCAGGCCAGCTGGCAATCTTCAAAGCCTCACCAATGGTTTTCTCTGTAACACGTCCATCGATATTATGGATGAGCTGCGCTGTCATGACTGCCACCGCAGCATTCTCCACCTGATGCCGCCCTAAAAGACGCAGCTCATACGGCACATTCGCTACGCCCAGGAGCGCCGATGTGAATCGCAGTTGCTGCGTATTCCCATCACAGGACAGGTATTCCATCTGGAAATCCTCGCCCGATACAAAAACATCAGCATTTTTTTCCTCAGCCGTCTGGCGGATGATATCCAAGGGAATGCCCGCAGCCGCAGTGACAACGGGAACGCCCTCTTTGATGATACCAGCTTTATGGTGAGCAATACCCTCCAGCGTTCCGCCGCAGCGGTCCGCATGCTCAAAGGTCACGTTCGTGATGACCGAAACCTCCGGCGTGATGACATTCGTCGAATCGAGCAGACCGCCAAGACCGACCTCGATAACCGCGTATTCGACATGGCGCATGGCAAAGTAGAAGAAAGCCAGTGCTGTGAGCACCTCAAACTGTGTCGGGCACTCGTCCCCCTCTGCTACCATCTGCTCCACATAGGTGCGGATGGTGCTCAGACAGTCGGCAAATTCCTGCTCACTTATGGGCTGGCCATCCACCTGGATGCGTTCCGTATAAGAAACAAGATGCGGCGAACTGTACATGCCGGTATGGATATCCGAACGGCGCAGGATGCCGGCGAGCATCGCCGACACCGAACCTTTGCCATTCGTACCAGTCACATGGATGGTGCGATACCTGTCCTGCGGCACATCCAGGAGCTCCAGCAGCCGCTGGATACGCGTAAGTCCCAGCTTGATGCCAAAGATATTCAGCCCTTCCAAATAGGCGAGAGCTTCCTGATAATTCATGTTACGATTCTCCTATCTTAGAGCTTCGCTAAATCCTGAATGCGGCTCTCCACCGATTTTTTCTTTTCTTCATAGCCGGCAAGTTTTTCTTTCTCACCAGCGACGACCTGCTCCGGAGCCTTCTTGAGGAAGCCTTCGTTGCTGAGCTTGCCCGTAAGGCGTTTGATTTCCTTCTCCAGTTTCTCCAGTTCCTTATTGAGGCGGGCTGTTTCTTTCTCGACATCGATAAGGCCCTTGAGCGGCAGATAAATCTCGACGCCATTCACGACACCCGCCATGGCATTTTCCGGTGCAGCAGCACCAGCCGGCAGGATCGTAACCGGCTCCGAGGAAGCCAGCTTGTCAAGATAGCCCGTGTTTTCCGTAAATACCTCACGCAGGGACTCATCCTTGAAGTTCAGGATGACTTCACTCTTCTTGCTCGGTGCCGCCCCGACTTCTGCGCGCATGTTGCGGATAGATTTGATGCTCTCCATGATAGCCGTCATCTGGGCCTCGATAGCATCGCTGATACGGGCTGCATCAGCCTGCGGCCACGCGGAAATCATGATGCTCTTGATGTTTTCCGCATGCGGGACTTTCTGCCAGATTTCTTCGGTGAGGAACGGCATGAACGGATGCAGCAGACGCAGCGTGCCCTCGAGGACATGGGAGAGGACATAGAGTGCCGTATTGCGGGCCCGGACATTTTCCGTATCATAAAGGCGAGCTTTCGTCAGCTCGATATACCAATCGCAGAACTCATTCCAGAGGAACTCGTAAATCATGCGGCCAGCCTCGCCGAGTTCGAACTTATCGAGATTCTCCGTGACATCGCGGACCGTGCAGGCATAGCGCGAGAGAATCCAGCGGTCAGACAGCGTATAATCTTCCTCGGCCGGCACGAAGTCCTTGTCAAACCCTTCGAGGTTCATAAGCATATAGCGCGATGCATTCCAGATCTTGTTGGCAAAGTTGCGCGCCGACTCGACGCGTTCCCAATAGAAGCGCATATCATTGCCCGGCGTATTGCCCGTAATCAGCATGAAGCGCAGCGTATCGGCACCGTATTTCTCGACGACCTCAACCGGATCGATACCATTGCCGAGCGATTTGCTCATCTTGCGGCCCTGGCTGTCGCGGACGAGGCCATGGATGAATACATGCTTGAACGGGATATCCTTGCCAAATTCGAGGCCCATCATGACCATGCGGGCAACCCAGAAGAAAATGATATCATAGCCCGTAACGAGCGTAGCCGTCGGATAGAAATGCTCAAGCTCCTCGGTCTTTTCCGGCCAGCCCATCGTCTCAAACGGCCAGAGGCCTGACGAGAACCAGGTATCGAGCACGTCTTCATCCTGATGGATATGTTTGCTATGGCAGTGCGGGCACTCGGTAAGGTCTGTACGCGATACACTCGTTTCACCGCAGTCATCGCAATACCAGGCCGGAATGCGATGGCCCCACCAGAGCTGGCGCGAAATGCACCAGTCGCGGATGTTTTCAAGCCACTGGATATAAATCTTGGAGAAGCGCTCCGGCACGAACTGGATCTTGCCGCTCTTTACCGCCTCGATTGCCGGCTTGGCCAGCGAGTCCATCTTGACGAACCACTGCTTGGAAACGAGCGGCTCAATCGTGCTATGGCAGCGCGAGCAATGGCCAACAGCATGCTCATGCTCCTCGACCGAAACGAGAACGCCGAGTTCCTCGAGCTCCTTGACCAGGGCTTTGCGGCACTCATAGCGGTCCATGCCCTCGTATTTGCCGGCACCTGCCATCATCTTGCCCGTGTTGCTGATGACTTTGATTTCCTCGAGGTGATGACGCTGCCCCATCTCAAAGTCATTCGGGTCATGGGCCGGCGTTACCTTGACGGCACCGGTACCGAAGGATTTATCGACATATTCATCGGCAAACAGCGGAATCTCACGGTTGACAATCGGCAGAATCAGCGTCTTGCCGACGATGTCCTTATAGCGCTCGTCGTCTGGATGAACGGCAACACCCGTATCGCCGAACATCGTCTCCGGACGCGTCGTAGCGATTTCGACATACTGATCCGTGCCTTTGACCTGATAGCGCAGATGCCAGAGATGGCCCTGCTCCGTCTCATGCTCAACCTCGATATCCGAGATTGCCGTGTTGCAGTCCGGGCACCAGTTCGTGATGCGCGTGCCCTGATAGATGAGACCTTTTTCATAGAGGCTCACGAATACCTCGCGGACAGCCTTCGAGCAGCCCTCGTCCATCGTAAAGCGCTGGCGGTCCCAGTCACAGGAGGAACCGAGCGTGCGCAGCTGGTACATGATGCGGTTGCCATACTGCTCTTTCCAATCCCAGACGCGCTCGAGGAATTTCTCACGGCCGAGCTCATAACGGTTCGTGCCCTCTTCGCGCAGTGCGCCCTCGACCTTGGCCTGCGTTGCAATACCGGCATGGTCACAGCCCGGAACCCAGACCGTATTGAAGCCCTGCATGCGATGGTAACGGATCAGGATATCCTGCAGCGTATTGTCGAGCGCATGGCCCATGTGCAGCTGGCCCGTGACGTTCGGCGGCGGGATAACCATACTGTACGGTTTCTTGCTCTTATCGACCTCAGCATGGAAGAACTTGTTTTCCTCCCAATACTGATACCATTTTTTCTCAAACGACTGCGGATCATAAACCTTGGGAATATTATTTCCCTGCTCCTGGATTTCTTCTGCCATGATAAACCTCCTAAAACTAAATAAAGCGCCCTCGTCCAAAAGGACGAAAGCGCCTGCCTTCGTGGTACCACCAATCTTCCCATGCTGCCTGCCAGCAGCATGACTCAAAGCCGTAACGTGGCTGACGGCCCTGCCTACTACTCGTTCAGCGGGGCAACTCCGAAGCTACCTTCCAACATCTGATGCAGAGACTCTCACCTGCCGTCTCCTCTCTGAGGCATCGATTGCTGTACTCCTCTTCTTCCTCGTTGTTCGCGATTTGATGATTCAGATGCCGTTAATTTTATCATACCTGTCCCATATTTGCAACGCCCGAAATTTTATCATTTAATAATTGAAACGTATATGCGAAGCGATTATACTATAACTAGTATTGTACGTAGGAGTTTGGATTGCTATGAATTTTTCGTCGATATCCCTTAGCAAAATAGTTGCCATCCTGACCATCGGCATGGCCTTTACGGTCGTCGTCGTCGGCAGCGTATCGGTCTCAGTCACCAATCAGAACCGCGTCGCCATGGGGGTACAGGCACATGGCACCAGCATCGCTGGTATGACCCGGAAAGAAGTCCACGAATTCTTCCAAAAAGAGGCCCAGCAGGCACTCAAACGTCAAGCAGCTGTGCTGACCTATAAGAATCGCCACTGGAACATTGCCCCTGCTGATATCGACTTGCATGGCAACGTCAATGAAGCAGCCGAAGCCGCCTATGCCATCGGCCGCGACCAAGACAGCATCACGAACATGATCACCCAGATGACCTGCGCCCTTTTCGGCCGCAACATCACGATGACAGCATCGTTCGACAAAGATAAACTGGCAGCCCAGCTTGCCAAAATCGAGCAGCAGCTCCATACCGAACCGGTCAATGCCGAAGCGCAGCTGCAAAAGAACGGCACCATCAAGAAAACACCGAGCGTTACCGGCCTTACACTCGATACGGCCCCGATAGCCGCCGAGCTCACACCGCAATTCGAGGCATTGAAGCTGACCGCCAAGGTCACACTACAGCCTAAAGAGCAGCCGCCTTTCATCATGGACGCAGATCTGGCTGCAATCGATAGCGTACTTGCCTCATACACCACGCGCTTTTATCCTGGTGACCGCGGTGACAATATCGGCCTTGCTGCCAGCCATCTGCAAGGCGCGCTCATCCGCAGCCAATCGACGCTCTCCTTCAACAACATCGTCGGCCAACGCACCTATGACGCTGGCTACAAAGATGCCGGCGTCATCATCGACGGCGAGCATCGCACCGATGTCGGCGGCGGCGTCTGCCAGGTCAGCAGTACACTTTACAATGCCATCCTGCTCGCCGGCATGACCCCCACCGAACGCTCCAACCATTCCCTGCCTTCCGCCTATGTGCCAGTAGGCCGCGATGCCACAGTTGCTGACAATCTGCTGGACTTCGCCTTCCGTAATCCGCTTCCCCATCCCGTCTACCTGCGCGTCGCCAACACAGGCTCTGCACTGACTATCTACGTACTCGGCACCAAAGCCGACTTGCAAGGCCAGACCATCGCGCTCGTTACCGAAGGCTCCGCACAAAATCCTTCGCTGTACCGCATCTGGAAAAAAGACGGGCAGGTTGTCGACCGCGAATACCTGCATACCGATCACTACTCCGACCCACAGGAGACATAAAGAACAACATACACTGCTAAAAAGCCGGTTGACCTAAAAGGTCAACCGGCTTTTTCTCGTCAAATTGCAGTTTGACGGGTTAGTTCTAGCCTTCCCCTTACCGAGGGGAAGGTGGGCGCGAAGCGCTCGGATGAGGTGTATGCGTCCGTATGGAATTCCGATACTACGAAGCGCGGGGTTCACGGGGTAGTGCTTTTTCTGTTTCCGCAAGTTTGTACGAACCGTCGCTCCCGTTACAAGTACATCGATGTAATTCGTTCCCTATAGCCGAAGCAGAGCAGGCTTATCCAAACCTAGCAGAGGGCGGGGGCGTGTACACTTTCTTCGCAGCGGGAGCGGCTGCCCGAACGCAGTGAGGGATGGCCCACAGCTACTACTAACTAGAACGACACGATGTATTGGCGTGCCGCCGGCCTGCCCGGCACATGTTGCTAGATACGTACGAAAGCCTCCATGCGGGTCATCTAGCGAGAGCGGAGAAAAAGTGCACCCGCCCCCGCCCAAGCTGAGCTCTATCAAGTTTATTTTAAGCACGCACCAACAAATAAACTGCAATTTATCTTATTCATTCTTCGCCTCCAGCAACGGCTTGAGGAATTTTCCTGTATAAGATTCTTTGACCTTGACGATATCTTCGGGACGGCCCTCGGCAACAATCGTTCCGCCTTTGTTGCCG
>SVBZ01000054.1 GCA_015058575.1 Pseudoselenomonas ruminantium | reverse complement strand
GATGAAAGGGGATAACATTATGCGAAAACTATGGATTGCCTGCTTGGGGGTGTTGATGATTCTGGGCCTGGTGGGTTGCGGCACCGAGTCGGGCAAGACAGCAGAAAAGGCTGCACCAGCGCAGACTGCACAGGCGGACAGCAAGGCGCCTGCGGCCAAAGGCAAGATCCTCGTGGCGTATTTCTCGGCCACGGGCAATACCCGCACGCTCGCCGAGAATACGGCCAAGGCTCTGAATGCTGATCTCTACGAAATCCGTCCGGAAGTTCCCTATAGCAAAGAGGACTTGAACTATAATGATGAAAGCACCCGCGCTACAGTGGAGCAGAAAAACGACAGCGCCCGCCCAAAACTTGCGGATAAGAATGCACCGATTGCAAACTACGATACCATCGTACTGGCTTATCCCATCTGGTGGGGACAGGCACCGCGCATCGTGGATACTTTCGTGGAAAGCTATGATTTTACGGGCAAGAAGCTGACGGCCATCTGCACTTCCGGTGGCAGCGATATCGGCACGAGTGCCGACTATCTGCAAAAGCTGACCAAGGGTAAGGCTGAGTGGAAGCCGGGCAAGCTGTTCTCGCCGCAGGCTAAAGCCGAAGAAATCAAGAGCTGGTTTAATGGGCTGGGGTTATGATCTAGCTCCCATAGCTGTATTGACAATAATACGTTAGCGTATTAATATTAAATACGTTAACGTATTATTTTATTGCGATAGGAGCATGGGAATGACGATGCGGATTGATGATACGCTGGGCTATCTGATATGCCGAACGGCTCGGAAGGTTCACCGCCATATCGAAAAAAATTTCAGTCCCTATGGGTTGACGGTAGAGCAGTGGGTGGCGATGAAGATATTAGCCGAAAAACCGGATGTCAGCCAAAAAGAGCTGGCCACGCAGATGAAAAAAGACCCTAATACGGTCAAGGCAATCGTAGATCGACTGATAAGGAAAGATTATGTAAGAAGAGAGCACAATCCGGCTGATCGCCGGGCTTTCCTGCTGCGGCTGACCATAGCTGGACAGTCGCTGGTGGATAAACTGGCTGTAGCAGATGAGCGGGAAAACCGGCAGCTGGAGCGGGAATTAGGGGAGGCTGCTACAGCCAATATGAAGAAAATGCTAGTACAGATTGAGGAAATGATTCGCGAATGAACAAACTTTGGACACCGGAATTCTTGAGTATGGGAGGCTGTAATTTCCTGGTTTTTATGAGCCAGTATATTATGGTGGCAGCGTTGCCGATTTTTATTATGGATGATTTGCAGGGCGGAGAACTGGAAGCCGGTATGGCGATGACCTTTTTCCAGATCGGGACTGTAGTTTGCCGTCCGTTGGCTGGACGGCTTATCGACAGCGTGAATAAACGCTCGTTGTTGTTTGTGACTACGCTTTGTTTTGGGCTTGTCATGCTGGGGTTCAATTTTTTCCAAACCCTTACAGGGATTTATAGTCTGCGCCTGCTGCATGGTGTGATTTTTGCGTTGGCGACTACGGCAGCGGCGGCAATGGCTGCTATGGTATTGCCTGTGGCGCGTAAAGGGGAGGGAATTGGCTATTTTGCTTTGACGACGAATCTGGCCATGGTCGTGGGGCCCTTGCTGGGACTGGTTATTATCGGCAGCTGGGGGGTAGAGGCTTTTTTCCTTTTCATGGTGATTCTGGCCGTATTCACGTTTTGGGTGGCAAATCATCGGCGCTTGCCGGATCATGTTATCTTACCGGTGAAAAAAACGCGGCAGGGTATAAGTATCCATGACTTTATTGAACGCAAGTCTGTGGTGATGTCGTCTATTGGTGGTCTGGTATTCTTTGCGTATGGCGGCGTGCTGACGTTCATTCCGCTTTATGCGAAATCTTTGGGATTGCAGCAGGAAACTAGTATGTTCTTTGCCGTATTTGCTGCTGTGATTGTGTTGACTCGGCCTGTGGTGGGCAGGATATTTGATGCCAAGGGCCCGGATTATACGATCTATCCTGGCTTCTTGTGTTTTGCATTGGGAATGCTGCTTTTCGGTCAGATTTCAACGATGACGGGACTTTTGCTGTCGGCGGCAGTTCTTGGTTGTGGCTTTGGCGCATTGAGTCCTGCTTTTCAGACATTGGCGATTCAGAGCGCACCACTATCGCGTAGTGGTGTTGCAACGGCAACGTATTTCTGGTCGCTGGATATCAGTGTCGGGCTTGCGGCTGGCTTGTTAGGATTGGTCGCGGCTGGCTATGGCTATACGTTTATGTACAGTGTAATCTGCACAGGCGTCATTGCGGTGGCCGCTGGGGGTTACTTTGCATGGAATAAGTATCAGCAAAAAGTTGGTAATTGTCCGATTGCAGGGGCAAGTAAATGAGTGAAAAAACCTCTTATGGCAAATGTCATAAGAGGTTTTTTTCGTGGGAAATCATTTTTGGTGATTTGGGCAGTTCTTGGTCATGATTTCTTCATAATGGGCAATTTTGTAGTCCAGCCGTTTCATGGTGGCCTTTAATTGCTCATACTGCTTCTGCAGGCGGGCGCGCTGTTCGACGAGGATTTCCTTGCGGGCTTCTTCAGTGCCCTCCTTGAAAAACAGATCAACATATTCAATCAGGGCTTCAACCTGCACACCGGCATTGCGCATACATTTGGAAAACTCCACCCAGCCACAGGCGGCATCGTCAAAATCGCGGATGCCGTTTTCTTTGCGGGGGACATGGGGAATGAGGCCAATGCGCTCGTAGTAGCGGATGGTATCGGCAGACAAATCGTACTTTTCGCTGACTTCCTTGATGGTCATAAAATCACCTCGTTGTCAAATTTTTATCATATATTGTAAGTTTAGCATTTGGAGTGGACTCGAAGTCAAGCGGAAAATTTTTGTATATGAAGCAAAAGGATACTGTATGGCGTTTTTATCTTCGTGACAGGAAACCGAGTTAACATTGGCGAATATCTGTTATAACGGTAACACAGATGTGTAGTTTTGCAGAAGGAGTGCCGGAAATGAGAAAGCGAGCAAAAAGACAAAAACTAGCAGTGGCAATCCTGCTGCAGCTGGCCGTTTGGGGCAGCTTTGGTCAGGTGGAGGCCTTGACCACCAGCTGGATTGACGATGACGGCAAGCCGATGTTCGCTGTGTATTACTATGGTCAGGAGGATCGCGGCACGCCTGCGGTTAAACTTTTTAAATCGTAGTCAACGGACAACGAGTTTCTGACCTATACCCTGCACAATAACATCAAAGCAGGGTTGGACAATTCCTTTAGACAATGGGCCGAGCTTCTGAGATGGGCAGACTTACACGAATACGCAGGTTTTTCAGCGCGGAGTGCCGATCGCCGGTCTTATGTAGATGGCTACAATACTGCCACCTATGGCGTGGGACTGCACATTTTTGGCTCAAACGTCGAATTCTTCTTGCAGTGCGGCAAGGAATGCTTGGGAAGCCTTGGAAAAAACTTGATTTTTTTTCCAGACGATAGAGGGTTCCGTGAAAATAGCTGGTTTCAGCGGGCGGGTGCAGAGAATGGTGCCATTGGTGTTGATGAGTTCATCGAAAGAGAGGGCATAGCCCATGCCTTCCTTGACCATCAAAGTGGCATTGTAGAGCAGCGTATAGGAACCTGCGATATTTAGTTCTGCGAGCGGTTTTTGCAGCCAGGCCAGCAGTTCATCGCCATGGGTGCTGTTCGAAAGCGTCTGGCGGGAGAATAGTAAGGGCTGCTGCCATAAATCCTCGGCTTGGATGGCTTCCTTTTGGGCAAGAGCATCATCCTGGCGCAAGACCAGCACCCAGCGGTCACGGACGGGTAAGGGCAGTTCCTGGTATTTAGCCGGGTCGAGCCGTCCATAGACAAAGGCAAAATCAATCAAACCCCGCTCCAGCCGTGTCATGGTGGTGGCACCATCGCCACTGACAATATGAAAGCGTAGGCCCGGATATTTCTGCCGCAGCTGTTGTGCCACCTTCATGACGAGGCCGAAGTGAATGGACTCGCCAGCGCCAATGCGGATATCGCCGCTGATTTCGTCGTGGCGCAAAAGCTCGCCAGTGGTTTTATCCACCAGTGACAGGATTTCTTCAGCGCGGCGGCGCAGCAGCTGACCGTCTTCTGTCAGCAGTATGCGCCGTGGCTCACGGATAAGCAGCTGCTTTGCAAATTCGTCTTCCAACTCTTTTAATTGGCGGGATAAGGTGGGCTGAGACAGATGAAGTTTTTCTGCTGCCCGCGAAAAACTTTCTTCCTGTGCCACGGTAAGAAAGTATTTAAGTACTCGCAGCTCCATATGGTTCCACTCCTTTGCCTAGTTTTTTCTCTATCTTACTATGAGAAATCTATTACTGTAAAGCATAGATCGAGATTTTATATAAGCATTAGTATTGGATACGCGGAGAATATATAATGAAGGCAGAGAGGAAGTGGGGATATGAGTCATGAAAACATAAAGAACAAACAAGTGCTGCTGTTTATTCTGGCCACAGGCGTGTTCGGCATTTTGAATACGGAAATGGGCTTTATCGGTATACTGCCCTATATTGCTGAAAATTATCAAGTAACAGTTGTGCAGGCCGGCTGGCTGATTAGTCTCTTTGCGCTGGGCGTGGCCGTGGCGGGGCCGACCATGCCGCTATTGTTGTCACGCTTTGATCGCAAACATCTGATGGTCTTTATCCTGGGACTGTTCACGCTGTGCAATGTGATTGCCGTCTTTGCAGAAAGCTTTTGGGTACTGCTTACCGTCCGGGTGTTGCCGGCTTTTTTCCATCCGGTTTATTGTTCCATGGCGTTTACGGTGGCGGCGGCTTTGGCTAAACCGGGCGAAGAACCTAAGGCTGTGGCGAAAATCAATGCCGGAGTGGCAGCAGGGATGGTAGCCGGTGTGCCCATCAGCAACTTTTTGGCAGAGCAGTTTTCGCTCGCGGCATCCATGGCCTTTTTCGCATTGGCGACCTTGGTGGTGCTTCTGCTGACTATTTGGCTGGTACCATCCATGCCGGTGCAGACGGCTATGAGTTATGGCCGCCAGTTGGCGGTCTTGCGCAAGCCGATGCTTTGGGTGTCTATTATGGCCGTGATTTTTCTCAACGGTTCGATTTTTGGCGTGTTCAACTATCTGACCGAATATCTGGGTGTTGTCGCTGACGTAGCTCCATCCTTGATCAGCATTTTGCTGTTTGCCTATGGAATCTGCAATATTTTGGGCAGTATGCTGGCGGGACATCTGCTGACGGTGCGGCCCTTGCCCGTGGTCAAGATCTTTCCGCTGGCGGTAGCCGTAATCTATATTGCCCTGCTGGGCGGCGGCAGCGCTTGGCCGTTGATGGGGCTTATCGTAGTCATTTGGGGCATTTTGGGCGGGATCAATGCCAATATCAATCAGTACTGGATTGCAAGTGCCGCTCCGGAAGCACCGGACTTTGCCAACGGCCTGTTCCTGACGGCGGCTAATATGGGCTGCGTGCTTGGAACTACGGTCAGCGGTCATTTTATTGATGCCTGGGGCACGCAGTATGTGGTGCTGGGCGGTCTGCTGTTCTGCCTGCTGGCGGCGTTGACCTTTTGGGCACAATGTTATCGGATGCAGGTGCATACGTCGCTGATGGTGCAGTCTGAGCATTGAGAAGGTTGATTCATATGCCTGATAAGCATAACAATATATTTTTTATAAGTATTGGTAATCATAAAACGGAATCGTTATAATGAAAGCAAGTAAGAGGATAAAGGGTGTAAGTGAGGCAAAGGAGAATGGAAATGTTGAAGAAAATCGGCAAAAACAAGAAGATGGTCTTGGCCGCGCTGGTGGCAGGCGTGATGTCTTTGGGAATCATGGGAAATGGTGCACAGGCAGCAGATAAAGGAGTGGCAGGGATGAAGTCGGCAGAAGTTAAAAGCGACAGAATGATTAAAGCCGAAAAATTGCAGCTGACGCAGGAATGGGACAAGGTGTTCCCCAAGAGTGACAAGGTGGACCATCGCAAGGTGACTTTTGTCAATCGCTATGGCATCACCTTGGCGGCGGATATGTATGTGCCGAAAAATGCTAAGGGAAAACTTCCTGCCATTGCGGTAAGTGGCCCGTTTGGTGCCGTAAAGGAGCAGTCTTCGGGTCTCTATGCGCAGGAAATGGCTGAACGCGGCTTTTTGACCATTGCCTTTGACCCGTCATTTACCGGGGAAAGCGGCGGTCAGCCTCGTTATGTCGCCTCGCCGGATATCAACACGGAAGATTTTTCTGCAGCCGTTGATTTCCTGTCCACGCAGGATAATGTAGACGCAAATCGGATTGGCATTATCGGCATTTGCGGTTGGGGCGGCATGGCGCTCAATGCGGCGGCCAGCGATACGCGTATCAAAGCCACGGTGGCTTCGACCATGTATGATATGACCAGAGTTACCGCCAATGGTTACTTTGACTATGAAAAAGACAAGGAAACGCTGCAAAAAGAACGCTATGCTAACCGCGAGGCCCTGAATGCCCAGCGTACGGCGGATTATAAGGCCGGTTATTATAAAAATTCCGGTGGTGTAGTTGACCCGCTGCCAGCTGATGCGCCGCAGTTTGTGAAGGATTATTATGCCTACTATAAGACGGAACGCGGCTATCATCCCCGTTCACTCAACTCCAATGGCGGCTGGAATCAGACTTCGGCTCTTTCATTTATGAATATGCCGATCCTGTCCTATGCCGATGAAATCAAGAATGCCGTTATGGTTTTGCATGGTGAGAAAGCCCATTCCCGTTACTTTGGCGAAGATGCCTTCAAAAAGCTCAAGGGCGATAACAAGGAACTGGTGATTGTTCCCGGTGCGTCTCATGTTGACCTCTACGATAACAAAGCCAAGATTCCTTTTGCGAGAATTGAGGCATTCTTTCAGCAGAACTTAAAATAAAATGCTTGAGTTGGAGTCTGCTTCAAGTGATAAGGTAAAGTCACGATAACATGACATAGAGATGTAAGTGAAGTAAAGGAGAATAGAAATGTTGAAGAAAATTGGCAAAAACAAGAAGATGGTTTTGGCTGCTCTGGTGGCAGGCGTGATGTCCTTTGGCATTATGGGGAGTGATGTGACGCTAGCAGCAACGCCGGCTAAAACTTTAGCAACAGCTTCGCAGATGCAGCGTTCATCCATCAGCGAGCTTAACAATGACACCCGTGTATTCAAGATTGACAAGTCAATTGAAGCCAAGAATGTGAAATTTGAAAACCGTTTTGGCTTTGAAGTGGCCGGTCATCTGTATCTGCCGAAAGACTTTGATGCCAGCAAGCAGTACAAGGCCGTAGTGATTACCGGGCCTTTTGGTGCGGTGAAGGAGCAGTCCTCCGGTCTGTATGCGCAGGAGTTTGCCAAGCATGGTTATGTGGCCGTAGCCTTTGATCCCTCCACGACAGGAGAGAGCAGTGGCAGCCGTCGCAATATGGGCTCCCCAGAAATCTTCACGGAAGACTATCATGCTGCTGTGGATTTCGTTTCCAATCTGAAATTTGTGAACCCGGATCAGGTCGGTGCCATGGGCATCTGCGGTCTGTCCGGTATGGCTATCACGGCTGCCGGCAGTGACAGCCGTATCAAGGCCGTGGCAACCTCAGCTATGTATGATATGAGTGAAAGCATCAGCGACCATTATAATGGCGCTTACTACACGCCGGAACAGCGGGAAATCGTGAAACAGCATCTGGCTAATATGCGCAATGAAGAAGCCAAGAGTGGCAAGGCTATCCGTGGTGCGCATGAGCTGGGCGTAGATGCCAAGGGCAATGTGGAAACCTTCGATACCATGTTCCCGGATAAACTGCCTGCCGATGCCAGCCCTGTCATCAAGGATTTCTTTGGCTATTATGTAGGCCGTGCCTTCCATCCGCGCGCCATCAACTCCAATAAGCTGGCTTGGGATTCGGTGACGCCATACGGCTTCTTTGATTTCAAACTCATGAGCAATCTTGATGAACTGGGCAATACCCCGGTCATGCTGATTACCGGCGACAAGGCACATTCCAAATATTTCTCCGATAATGTCTATGCCGCCATCAAAGGCGCGAAAGAAGAAATCGTCGTTCCCGGTGCTACCCATGTAGACCTATATGATCAGATGGACAAGATTCCTTTCGACAAGCTGTTTGCCTTCTTTGATAAGAATCTGAAGTAATATCCAAAATGCCCTGCAAATGTGCAAGATTTTGCAGGGCATTTTTTAGCAGCACTTGACTTGGAGTATACTTCAAGTGCTAAAGTAAAATAAAAACATGTGTATGGAGGAGAGCTTATGAGCAAGAAGGTAATTGTTATATCTACGAGCCTAAGAAAAAACAGCAATTCCGAGGCTTTAGCCACGGCTTTTGCCGAGGGGGCCAGAGAGGCAGGTCATACGGTGGAGCAGATTACCCTGCGGGATAAGACCATAAATTTCTGCAAGGGATGTCTGGCCTGCCAAAAGACCATGCAGTGTGTGATAAACGACGATGCCAATGCAATCACGGCTAAAATCGGTCAGGCGGATGTGGTCGTTCTGGCAACGCCGGTCTATTATTATGGTATGTGTGGCCAGCTGAAGACCTTGCTGGACCGGGCCAATCCGTTGTTTCCCTCGGATTATCGTTTCCGTGAAGTTTATCTGCTGGCTACGGCGGCAGAGGATGAAGCAGATACCGTAGCCGGAACCCGCGTCGGCGTGCAGGGTTGGGTAGACTGCTTTGACAAGGTCGAATTGAAGGAGACGATTTTCTGTGGCGGTGTGACGGACGCAGGTGATATTGCCGGCAATGTCGCACTGGAAAAAGCCCGACAGGCTGGCAGGAATATTTGAAGTCTGCAAAATAATGCCTTACAGCTGTATTTGCATAAGGAGAGAGGGCAATGTCAAACCGGAAAATCATAAGTGTGGTCATGCTGTCGGTGATGCTGCTGCTATCCGGCTGCACAGGTGCGCAGGAGACTACTGCGGATACTGGCAGTAAGGCGGGCGAGGCTATCCCACAGGAAAATAAATCCGTGGCAGAACCAAAGAAGGAGCAGGCGATGAAACTCATCATTGATGATAAAGTTGTTCCCGTTACCTGGGAACAGAATGCTTCTGCGGCGGCATTGCAGAAACTTTTGCCGTTGACTATAAAAATGTCACCTTACGGTGGTTTTGAACAGGTGGGCGATATCGGTCAAAATATTACCAGCGCAGATAAGCAGATAACTACCCAATACGGGGATATTGTCCTCTATGCAGAAAATAAGCTGGTTATCTTTTATGGTTCCAATTCCTGGGCTTATACGCGGCTGGGACATATTGACATGTCAAAACAGGAATTGACTGCTTTATTGAACCGCGATGGCGTAACGGTGCAGCTTGTGACGGAGTGAAGCAGAATTAGGATTGACAAAGATGTTTTTTTGCTCTATTCTAAAAAAAGAATATGAATTGACACCTGTTGCCACCGGGTAATGGGAAAAGCGTCATTTTCTTATCGTTAGGTCTTGGCAGATAAGAAAGTGGCGCTGTTTTTGTAGGAGGGAAATTATGTTTCGGAAGATGCGAAGATTCAAGCAGCAACTGCCGGAGGCAGAATGCAGGGAAGTGTTAAAAGATGCGAAGCGGGGCGTGTTGTCCATGCTGGGTGACGACGGCTATCCCTATGGTATCCCCATGAATCATTGGTACTGCGAGGAGGACGGTATCCTTTATTTCCATAGTGCCAAGGAAGGACACCGGATGGACGCCATACGGGCCTATGACAAGGTGAGCTATTGTGCTTACGATGAGGGCTGGCAAAAGCCTGGGGAATGGGCGCTCAATATCCGGAGCGTGGTCGTCTTTGGGCGGATGCAGCTGGTGACGGATGAGGAAAAGATTCGCCAAATTTGCAGCTCGCTGGTGCGAAAATTTACCGCGGATGAAGCGTATCTGGAGCAGGAATTGAAGCACGCGCTGCCCCGCGTGCAATGTCTGGCGCTGATGCCGGAGCATATGACCGGCAAATTGGTCAATGAATCGTAAATGGAACGTCAAAGATGCATGATATATGGAATCCGTGGCATGGCTGCAAAAAAATCAGTCCCGGCTGCGCCAACTGCTATATGTACACGCTGGATAAGCAACGGGGAAAAGATGGGGCGGACATTTACCGGACAGAGAATTTTAACTATCCCTTGCAAAAAGATCGTCATGGCAGCTATAAAATAAAAAGCGGCGAACTCATCCGGGTATGTATGACTTCGGATTTCTTTCTGGCAGAAGCAGATAGATGGCGGGCAGATGCCTGGGAAATCATGCGCCAGCGGCCGGATGTTATCTTTTATCTGCTGACCAAGCGCCCAGAACGGGTGGCTGATTGCCTGCCGCAGGATTTTGGCAGCGGCTGGGAGAATATTTGGTTCAATGTCACCTGTGAGAATCAAAAGATGGCCGATATCCGGCTGCCGTTGCTTAAGAAGCTGCCCTTCCGGCATAAAGGCGTGATGTGCGCTCCGCTGGTTGGGGCCGTAAGCCTGAAACCGTATCTGGAGGAAGGTTTTATCGAGCAGGTTATCTGTGGCGGCGAGAATTATGAGGGGGCACGGCCCTGCAGCTATGATTGGGTGCTGGCTTTGCACCAAGAGTGCCGGTCGGCTAATGTATCCTTTTCGTTTATAGAAATCGGTTCGCATTTCATAAAAGATGGCAGGCATTATCGCTTGACCAGCAAGCAGAAACAGGCTGAGCAAGCCTTTCGGGCAGGATTGAATTATGTAGGCAGGCCCATGAACTTTGCTTTATGCTACAGTATTGGCCTGCCGGTTCCACCAGAAGATCGCTATCAACCGGTTTATGATGGACCGCACTGCCATGCCTGCGGCAGCAGGCTGATTTGCAATGGCTGCAGTCATTGCGGCAAATGCAGTGAATCTGTAGAGAAAAGAATATAGCTCGGAAGAAGAAGTCTTGCCTGTGGCAAACCTGGAACAACGGCGTTATAATTGCTTATTTATTCTGAAGCATGTTAGGAGGCGGCAGAAATCCGTATGATAATATATTATTATTCAACGACAGGTAATTCACTTTATGTGGCCAGAGAATTGCAAAAATCTTTGCCGGACGTAGAGTTGCGGTCATTGGTGACCGCTGGGCAGGAAGAAGCACCAGTGGTTGATACTGACTGTGTGGGCTTTGTCTTTCCGATGCACTATTTTGGCCTGCCCCTGCAAGTGGAGGAGTTTTTACAAAAGCTGACGCTGGCAAATTCGCCGTATGTTTTTGCCGTTGCGACCTGCGGTGTGCCCTATTGGGGCACACCATTTATGGATATGGAAAAGATACTGGCGGCTAAGAATTGTCAGGTTCAGGCGAAATGGTATGTACGGCTGGTATCGAACTACATTCCTTATCGGGACATTGCGGCTGACTGGCGAATAGCGATACGGGCATGGCTGGCGGAGAAGAAAATAAGGAAAATAGCCAAAGCTATTGCTGGCAGAGAGCATCATGATACCTGGCAGCTGCTCAAAAAATTCTGCCAGAGCTATCACGATAAATGGCAGGCCCGGCAGCAGTCGATAGATGAAAACTTCCAATGTGACAAGGAGAAATGCACGGCTTGTGGCTTATGCGAAAAAATCTGTCCCAGGGATAATATAAAACGCCCCAATGGTCAGCCTGTATGGCAGCATAAATGCGTAGAATGTCTGGGCTGCCTGCATATCTGTCCGGTCAAAGCTATTGACTATGGCGACATAACCAAGGGGCGTAAACGGTACAGGCATAAAGAGGTGAAAGCCGCAGATTTACTGCGTGGCATATCAGCAGAAAAGTGAGTGTATAAAGTTTGCAGTGTTATTCTGCGCAGCCCTGCTCGAGTTTTAGCAGGGCTTGTTTCATTTCCAGGCCCCAGGCGTAACCAGTCAATGAGCCATTGCTGCCGATAACGCGGTGGCAGGGGATGAGGATGGCCAGGGGATTAGCACCTACAGCTTGGCCTGTTGCTTGCAAGGCACGTGGTTTACCGATAGCTTGGGCAATATCTTTGTAGGTAACTGTCTGTCCATAGGGAATTCGGGCAATTTGAGCCCTGACCTGCTTTTGAAAAGGTGTACCGGTAAGTTCATATGGCAGGGAAAAATCTGTACGCTTGCCGGCAAAGTATGCCTGCAACTGGGCATAGGCTTCGTCACTGAGGCAGGTGGGATGATTTTTTTCGTCCTGTTGGGACACAAGGCTGATGCGGATAAGTGTTTCATTAGCTATGCCTGTTTTCAGCAGGCCGAATGGAGTTTGATAAAAAGCGTAAGTGGTCATAATGTTCTCCCTGCTTTATGATAGATAAGAAAGTTAACAAAACAATACAAAAGTATTATAATGTATGATGGGAAAAAGATAAATATCTGTAATATAGGGGGGCCATAGAATGAGGGGATTTATGCGTAAAATGTTTTGTCTGGGATTGGCGGCTTTATCCATGGGGATAGTAGTGCCGGGAACAATGGCGGCAGAAAAAGCAGCCATCAGCTTGCCACAGAAGATGGCCGGTGGTGAAACCGTAGAGGTTTATTATCGTAAAGGCTTGCCGGTTTCGGCAGCGCGTGCCCGTGCTGCCGGATTAAAACAGGAAAAGATGGTTCTGAAAGCAGGTTCGATCCGCCGGGAGGGTTCCAAGCCTCTTACCTGCGATATTTTGTTTGAAAAAGATGTGCCAGTCACTTTGCGTGACGGCACGGTTATCTATACGGATATTTTCCGGCCGGCAGATGAGGCAAAGCATCCGGCCATCATGGCCTGGAGTCCTTACGGCAAGGAAATCGGCGGCCAATGGCTTGACGATGTGCCGGGACGGGCTGGTGTCCCGCAGGCGGCAACTTCTGGCTTGGAAAAATTCGAAGCGCCGGACCCGGCCTATTGGGTGGCGCAGGGCTATGTCATCATCAATCCCGACAGTCGTGGGGCATACCATTCGGAGGGCAACTTAAACTATTGGGGCAGCCAGAATTCCCAGGATGGCTATGATACGATCGAGTGGGCAGCCAAGCAGCCTTGGAGCAATGGCAAAATAGGCATGTCCGGCAATTCCTGGCTGACGGTTTCGCAGTGGTTTATCGCAGGCGAGCAGCCGCCGCATTTAGCGGCGATTGCACCATGGGAGGGCTTTGTCGATCATTTTCGCGAAACGGCTAATCGTGGCGGCATTCCGAATCCCGTATTCCCAGAGGGGATTTTTGAAACCTTCGCCAGCCCAAATTATATTGAGGACCAGCCGCGTATGGTGGTAACGCATACACTGCTCGATGCCTATTGGCAGGATAAGATTGCCAAACTGCAGAATATCCATATTCCGGCCTATGTGGTGGCCAGCTTCACCAATCCGGTGCATACACACGGTACCTTTGCCGGTTTCCGTCAGATTCCCAGCAAAGATAAATGGCTGCGTGTGCACAATACCAATGAGTGGGCTGACTATTATCAGCCGGAACATGTGGAAGATTTGCGCAAGTTCTTCGATCATTATTTAAAAGGCGTAGCCAATGACTGGGAAAAGACGCCGCGGGTGCGGCTATCGGTCCTTGACCCTGGGCATAAAGATGTGGTGGACAGAGTCGAGCAGGAATTTCCTTTGGCTAGAACGCAGTATAAGAAATTATATCTGACCGGTCAGCAGACACTTAGCTGGGAAAAAGCGGCCAAAGAACAGGTGGTCAGCTACGATACGCAGGCTGAGCGGCCTGCTGCCAATTTTGTCCTGACCTTTGCGCAGGATACGGAATTGACTGGCTATATGAACCTGCATACGTATGTAGAGGCAGACGGTGCTGAGGATATGGAACTGCAGGTTACGGTGCAAAAACTCGATAAGGATGGCAAGGTTATCGCTGACCCCATCACGCATATGCCCACCGTTTCCGAGGGCTATCTGCGAGTATCCCAGCGGGCCTTGGATAAGCATAAATCCACACCTGCTGAGCCGGTCTTGAAACATACCCATGAGGATTTGCTGGAAAAAGGCGAGATTGTGCCGGTGGATATTGGCATCTGGCCGATGGGCATGAAATACCATGCCGGCGAAAAACTGCAGCTGACCATAGCGGCCTACCAGCCGCCTAAGGCCGGCAGTGTACCGCCGTTTGGTATGGCAAAGATTGCTGTGCCTGAAAAGGGGTATACTTTTATGCCAGGCGAGAAGCCGGCCATGAAAATCTTGGGCGGCAATCATACCGAAGTCACTCACCCGGATCTTGCGGTCAAGGCACCAGCCACACGCAACAAAGGGAAACACCTTATCCATGTGGGTGGCAAATATGACAGTTATCTGTTAGTGCCAATCGTGCCAGAAAAGTAAGCAGAAAATACGTTAAAAATCCACGGGAGCATTGCTGCGCACCGTGGATTTTTCGTGTTATTGGGATAGAAAGAAAACAGGATTTTATATTGATGGGGCGAAATAAGGTCATATACAAGTCACATAGAGGGAATAGAATTAAAACGTACGATGGCTTTTCTATGTGAAGGGGGGCGGCCTATGTTTTCAATATTGGTAGCGGAGGATGATAAGAATCTCAACCGCATGATTTGTGCAAAGCTGAAACAGGAGCAGTATCATGTCTTTCCGGCCTTTGATGGGCAGGAGGCGCTCGATATCATGGAGCGGGAGCATATCGATCTCGTCATCAGCGACGTGATGATGCCCCGTATGGATGGATTGGAACTCACTTCTGCCCTGCGGGGGGCGAAGATGGATTTGCCCATCTTGATCATAACTGCCAAGGGGCAGATGGAGGATATGGAGAAAGGTTTCCGCGCCGGGACAGACGACTATATGGTAAAACCGATTCAATTGCGGGAACTCATGCTGCGGGTCGGGGCGCTATTACGGCGGGCGCAGCTGATGAGTGAAAAAAGGCTGACTATTCGCGGTACGGTGCTTGATTATGCGTCTTTGACGGTACAGACAGGCGGGCAGACAGATGCTTTGCCGCCCAAGGAGTTCTATCTCTTGTTCAAATTGCTCAATCAGCCGGGGAAGATTTTTACCCGGCAGGAGCTCTTAGACGAGATTTGGGGCGTAGACAAGGACACAGACAGCCGCAATGTGGATGCCCATATCAAGAAACTGCGTCACCGCTTTGCCGACAATCACGACTTTGCGATTGAAACGGTGCGGGGGTTAGGGTATAAGGCGGTGTTTAAGGAAGAAACGTCATGAAAAAACAGTTTATTCTGCCCCTGCGGCTTTATCACAGCCTGACGACTTTGCTCACGCTGGCTTTGTGTTGTGGCGTGTCCAGTCTGCTGGTTTACCTGCTGGATGATTTGCTGGGGGTGGCCTTAGAGCTGCCGTTGGCCTTGATTGTTTGCAGCCTGTTGACGATTATTTCCGGGGCACTGCTACTGGCCTGGGAAGCTGGTTTTTACATTCGTCCGGCGCAGGCCGTGGTGGCGGCGACAGGTCGTATTGCCAAGGGCGATTTTACGGTGCGTGTGCCACAATTGGAAAGCAGGGTGACCACAGAAGAAGGCCGCCAGCTGGTGGCTAATTTCAACCGCATGGCCAAGGAACTACAAAGCATTGACCATTTGCAAAAAGGCTTTACCGGCAGTGTGTCCCACGAGTTTAAGACACCGCTGTCTTCGATCGTCGGTTTTTCGGAAATCCTGCTCGAAGGCGGGCTGAGCGAGACGGAGCGGCGGGAGTATACGGAACTGGTTCATGAGGAGGCACTAAGGCTTTCGCGGCTGGCAGAAAATCTTTTGCGGCTTTCACGTCTCGATGCCCAGGCTATTGTCATGCGGCATGAAGATATTGCCGTGGACGAGCAGATACGTCAGTGCGTGATTTTGCTGGCTGAGCGATGGGAGGTCAAAGATATTTCTTTTGCCATTGATTTGCCGTCCCTGCCGATTGAAAGCGATCCGGATTTGACGAAGCAGGTCTGGCTCAACCTCATCGACAATGCGGTGAAGTATTCGGAAACAGGCAGTACCATTCATATCACAGGTGAGCTGGGCGTGGATTCTATTTGCGTGCGGATTCGCGACGAAGGGATTGGCATTCCGGCAGAGAAACAGACGCATATCTTTGAACGGTTTTATCAGTGCGATGAATCGCATCAGGAAAAAGGCCATGGGCTGGGGCTCTCCATTGTCAAGCGCATTATGGAGCTATTGGGCGGTCAGATTGCCTGTCAAAGCCAGCCAGGGCAGGGCACAGAGATGATTGTGGCTTTGCCGCTGGACAGCAGCAAGACCTGTCTGCTTTCAATACCACGGAAATAAAACTTTTACAAAAAGATTGTAAAAAACCAAATAAAAGTCACATAGAGGTCACAAAGGGGGCGTATAATCAAAAGCGTGTTATAGGTAGTCACGATTATGTGTATGATAGGATAAAGGAGAGAGTGAAATGAGCTTACATGGTATCACGAAGGGAACCCCGCTGGAGAAAATGGCAGAAATGATGGCTTTGGGCGAAGCCAAGGGCACGATGATGTATTATACGCTGGCGCGCCTGGCTAAAGAGCAGGGGCTTGACGATGTGGCTGAGCAGTTTATCGAGGCGGCAAATCAGGAGGCTGTCCATGCCGGTTTCTATGCGACCGTAAACGGCATGCTGCCCAAGGATTTCTGGCAGCTCGTGCGCGGCTTGATGAGTGCAGAAACCAGTGGTGAAAAGAAGGTCAAAGCTATGGCCGATAAATTCCGCGAAGCAGGCCTTGCCGAAGCTGCTGATGAAATGGAAATCTTTGCCAAGCAGGAAGGCCATCATGGCGTTGTTTTGGCGAAGATTTTGGAAAAGCATTGCCCGGGCCTTTTGGAAGCTGCCGGCAAGAAAATCTATGTCTGCTCGGTCTGCGGCTATGAGCATGTAGGCGATTTGAACGCGGAACCGGATGATTTTGCCTGCCCGCTCTGCGGCCAGCCGAAGAAGGTATTTAAGCTGAAAGACTGAGTAAAGATAAGTTTAACAAAGTATAACACTTTTGGACGCCGATTACGGAGCGTCCGGAATGGATTCTCCACTTCAGCGTAGGCCGGGTGGCTGAGTATCAGGAAATCAAACGCTAAAAAATAGCCTGACAGGGCGCATAGCTTTGTCAGGCTATTTTTTGCAGAGCAGGTAATCTTTGGCTGGTGTCGAAGAATACATTAGGTATTTGTGTATTGGTTGATGGGAGGATTTAACGATGAAGAAAGTGATTGCCATAAATGGCAGCCCGCGGCGCAACGGCAATACGGCCGAACTCTTGCAGCAGGCCTTGAAGGGCGCGCAGGAAGCTGGTGCGGAAACGGAACTCATAAATCTCTACAGCCTGAACTTCAAAGGCTGTATCAGCTGTTTTTACTGCAAACGCAAGGACAAGGAGCATGGTACCTGTGCAATGAAGGATGATTTGACACCGGTCATCGAGCACATCAAGGAAGCCGATGCCTTGATTATGGGCGTACCGGTCTACTTTATGAATCTTTCTTCCGGCATGAGCGCCTTTATCGAGCGGCTGCTGTTTTCCAATTACATTTACAGCAACGAAATACCGACGGTATTTCCGAAGTCTCTGCACAATGCCTTTATCTACACCATGAATATGACCGAGGAGTATGTCAAGCAGTTTGGCATGCGGGAAAAATTTGCCGTTCACGAAGGCTTTGCGAGCAAAATCCTGCGGGCGGAAACCAAGACGCTTTATGCGTACAATACGACCCAGTTTACCGACTATGACAAATATGAGTCTTCGATATTCGATCCTAAGGCCAAAGCAGCCTATCGTGAGGAGATGTTCCCCAAGCAATGTGCAGCGGCTTATGAATTAGGGAAAAGTTTGCTTGAGCGTTAATTCCTAAATATGATTTCTTGCAAAGAACATTGTTCATGCCCTTTCTTTAGTGGTTGTGTATAGGAAAGATGGTGCATAAAAAAGTGACAAGGAAGAAGATAATTGCCATAAGAATATAGGTCTTAAGAACAGGAGGTAACGATGATGACCCCAAAAGCATCTTATCTTGAACATGCGGCAGTGACCGTGGCAGATATCGAATGGAGTCTGAATTTTTTTCAGACGGTATTGGGCATGACGGAGACAAGGCGTAAGGAAAAGGATGGCGTTTTACAGCAGGTATGGCTGAAAGGCGGCCTGCAACTGGTGGCTGCTCCGGAAGATCCAGCAGCAGGACGGGGGCACCACTTAGGCATTGTGGTGCAGGATTTCAAGGCGGCTTTGCAGGAAATGCTGGCCTATGAAGGTGTACGTCCCTTGGAAGGGAAGCCGGAAAAATGGGTGAAGCTTCCCGATGGCCTGGTGCTGGAACTGTTTCAGGAAAAGCCGGGAGCCATTGAGAAAGTGTTGGATATCGAAGTGAAATAATGGGCACAAAAAAAGCCATCCATAAGTCAGCTGATTAATCGGTGCTTATGGATGGCTTTTGCTTATCACAATAACGGATTTACTGTTCTACTTCAGCGTCAGCTGCGGTGTATTCCTCCAGGGATTTTTCGCGTACCTGAATGCAGATATAGCTGATGCCTTCATCGGCAGACGCCGAGAATTGACGCCGTGCCGCCGGGGCGATGCGCAGCCAGTCACCGGCAGAAAGTTCTACGGTTTGCCCGTCAATTACAGCGGTGCCTTTGCCGGCCGTGATGAAGTAAATCTCCTCATTTTTCTTGTGGTAGTGTACAAAGGGAACACCGGCTCCGGCTGGCAGGTTGTTGACGCTGATTTCTGCTCCCGTCAGATTCAATTTGTCATGCAGTTCCGTTCTTGCATCATTTGCCACACTGATTTTGCTGAAATTTGCCATGTGAAATTCCTCCTAAAACATTGTAACAACATCGCTTACAATGAGAGGATAACATTTTATCGATGTAATGTCAATGGTTACAATGAAGAATTTTATGAAGTTTTCGCAGTGGATGCCATAAAGGCATATCAGCAGGTAAGATTGACATTTTATAAGTGATGTAATATGATAGGCTACAACCTTATATAGTAAGAAATAATGGTTTTAGGAGGTTCCTTCATGCAGTTTTCATTTCGTCTGCCGGTAGCAACGCATATATTGCTTTGTATAGAACGGTTCAAGGATGAGTACAAGACCACATCTACTTTTTTGGCGGGCAGTGTCAATGTCAATCCGGTTATTGTCCGGAAAACATTGGGCCAGCTTAAAGCTGCCGGCCTCGTGGAAGTGGCAGCTGGTGTCGGTGGGGCAAAACTTACCAAAAGCCCGAAAGACATCACCTTGTGGGATGTCTTTCGGGCTGTGGAAGAAGATGAAGATTTATTTCATTTTCAAGAGAATCCTAATCCGGCCTGTCCGATAGGGCGGAATATCCATGGAGTGTTAGGTGACAGGCTCGAAGAAGTCAGACAACACATGCTGGCTGACTTCAAGAAGGTTACCCTTGACGATTTATTGGAATCTATCGCGATGAAGGAAGCAGGACAGGGGAAAAGGAAATGATTATAACTGAAACCTTATAGCATAAGTTGACCAGTCAAATTTAGTCATTTTAAAATTAGAATGAATTTTGCTTTGTGGGAGGTATCTGAAACGGTTGATGACCTGGGGTGGCTTGTATAATGCGAGATATTCGCATGCAAGAGATTTGTCGTCAAGCGTTTTATCTTGTATTTAGATAATATGCAGTGACATCCAATTACAAGCATCGTGGATTTACCTGTATGATATAAAAGAAACAACATCAACAGGATTTACCGCATTGCCAGGCCTGTGGCAGCAGGTTGATTTGCAATGGCTGCAGTCATTGCGGTAAATGTTTGTAATATCTCCAAAAAAGAAATAGGGGAGGATTGAGAAATGGACAATAAGGAACGCCCTAAAAATATTATCGTCAGGGGCGCCCGCGTGCATAATCTGAAAAATATCGATGTGGATATCCCCTTGGGCAAACTCGTGGCCATTGCCGGTGTGTCCGGTTCGGGAAAATCGTCGTTGGCGTTGGGAACCTTGTACGCGGAGGGTTCACGTCGTTATCTGGAGGCGCTGTCTACCTATACGCGCCGCCGCATCACGCAGGCCGGCAAAGCCGATGTGGAGGAAATCCGTCATGTACCGGCGGCGCTGGCTCTTCATCAGCGCCCGGGCATTCCCGGAGTGCGCAGTACCTTTGGTACGGCTTCGGAACTCTTGAACAGCCTGCGGTTGTTGTTTTCCCGTCTGGGCAGCCATACCTGTCCCAATGGACATCTTTGTCCGCCCAATATGGATGTGGCACTGATGCTGCCTACGAAATGCCCGGTCTGCGGCGAGGAGTTTTACGGTCCCGGAGCGGAGGCCATGGCGTTTAACTCAGAAGGAGCCTGCCCGCATTGCTCCGGGACAGGGATTGTGCGTACGGTTGATGAGACGAGTCTTGTGCCGGACGAAAGCCTGTCCATTGCAGAGGGGGCGGTGGCGCCATGGCAGACGCTGATGTGGTCGTTGATGAAGGATATCGCCAAGGAAATGGGTGTGCGGATTGATGTGCCCTTCCGCGATTTGACGCCGGAAGAAAAGGAGATCGTCTTTCATGGCCCGGCGGAGAAAAAGCATATCCTCTATGTCAATGAAAAGACCAATGTGGCTGCGGAAATGGATTTTACTTATTACAATGCGATTTATACGGTAGAAAATGCGTTGGCGAAGGTCAAGGATGAAAAGGGCATGAAGCGGGTCGAAAAATTCCTGCATGAAGCCGCTTGCCCGGAATGTCAGGGTACGCGGCTCTCGGCGAAGGTGCGCTCGACCAGACTGGCCGGGAAAAATTTGGCTGAGGCCACGGCCATGACTTTGGATGAACTGATTCCCTGGGTTAAGGCTGTGCCGAATACACTGCCGCAG
>SVBZ01000053.1 GCA_015058575.1 Pseudoselenomonas ruminantium | reverse complement strand
TGACTTTTTATTTGCAGGCTTTCTGTCTGGAGCGACTGTCCTGCGCAGCAGGACTGGGCCGTAAGCGCATAAGCTAGATATAGAGATGTACGTCGCGACCAGGTAACGGGAGCAGGTAACTAAGTCCGTAAAACTCTGCAAACGGCCCATTTAGCGGAAACAGAAAAAGCACTACCCCGTGAACCCCGCGCTTCGTAGTATCGGGATTCCATACGGACGCATATACCTTATCCGAGCGCTTCGTTGCCCTCTTAGGGGAAGGCTGGAACTGACCGTCAAACTGCAATTTGCAAAAAAGTCCGCTGACACTTTCCTGCGTCAGCGGACTCATACGTATCTTATATGTATCTCTCTAATCCGGTTTGAAGTAAACCACGATGCCCGTTCCTTGATCGACGAGTGTATTTACCGGGATGCTCTGCCCCGTCGCGTAGCCAGAGCCTTCACTCGTAAAGCTCAGCCCTTTTTCACTGGCAAGTTTTGCCGCCTCGCGCAGGCTCTTGCCTGTAAAGTCCGGCATCACGATCTTACCTTCGGGCACCTCGCCATCATAAGGTTTGATTGGCTTGGGCTGCGGCGTATTCTTCGGCGGCTCCATATTGGCAAAAGGATCGCTTGACGGCGCGATATGCAGATAGCGGAACAGCTGCGCAAAGATGCGTCCCGCCACCGGTGCCGCAATCTGACCGCCATAGTAGTTGCCCGTGCTCGGGTCGTCAATCATGACCAGCACGGTAATCCGCGGGTCCTCGACTGGTGCAAAGCCGCAAAACGAAGCGATATAGCGCCCTTCCATATAGCCGGCACCATCCTCACGGATTTTCTGGGCCGTACCAGTCTTACCGGCAATGCGATAGCCGCGCACACTGGCTTTCTGGCCGCCGCCGCTGGCAACGACCTGCTCTAAGAGCCCCACGAGTGTCTTATCAGTCGCCGATTCAATCGTACGGCGTACCTCCTGCGTCTGCCGCTCCTCGTAGATCGAATCATCTGCATTGCGGATGGACTTCACGATATGCGGATGCAGCAGCACACCGTCGTTGGCAATGGCCGACATTGCCGTCACAAGCTGCAGTGGCGTCACCGCGATGCTCTGCCCGATGGACATCGTCGCGATATCCGAGTCACGCATATTCTCCGGCTCGAACAGGATACCGCTCTCCTCGCCCGGCAAATCGATGCCCGTCGCCTCGCCAAAGCCAAACTTCTTGGCATAGGCCGTGATTTTCTCCGCCCCCAGCCGCAAGCCGACCTGCGCAAAGCCCGTATTGAGCGACTGTTTTACGACATCGGTAAACGTAACCGTACCAAAGCTCGTGCCACTCCAGTTCTGGATGCGTCGGCCCGACACCATGACATAACCAGGGTCGACAAAGACCTGATTCGGCGTGACAACCTTCTCCTGCAGGGCCGCACCAGCCACCACCGACTTGAACGTCGACCCTGGCTCATAGATAAACGACACCGCACGGTTTTTCCATACTTCCGGCTGATAATCCCAGAACTTGTTCGGATTGTACGAAGGCCGCGAAGCCATCGCCAGTATCTCGCCTGTCTTCGGGTCCATGACAACACAGGTAATGGACTTTGGATTATTCTCAGCCACGGCGCGGTCAAGCTCCTGCTCCACGATGAATTGGATGCCGCTATCCAGCGTAAGCTCTACCGTCTTGCAATAATCGCCGCGGTAACGGCGGCTGCTCGTGAAGATCGAGTCGAGAATTGGGCGGTCCTGACGGTCAGTCGTCAGATACTTCTCCTTTATCTCACCCTTCAAAAGCCCATCGAGCGCCTGCTCGACACCATCCAAGCCCTTATCGTCTGTACCGACAAACCCCAGCACATTAGCCGCCAGCGCATCATTTGGATAGTAACGCTTCGCCTCATCGCGGAATCCCAGGCAGGACTGATACGACTTCTCGCGGATCAGCTTGCGCACAGCCTCATATTCAGTCTGCTCCATGCGCCGCTTCACCCAGACAAAGCCGCCGCCGACATTGATATCATCAAGGATTTCCTGCTCCGGTTTATCAATGGCCGTCGCCAAATCGGCTGCCAGCGCAGCCGGATTTTCTACATGGTTCGGATCGACATAGAGCGACTTGGTCATCGTGCTGACCGCCAGTTCCCGGCCGTTGCGGTCAAGGATTGCACCGCGTGGCGACTGGATGGCATAATCATGCCCGACTTGATTTTTCATGCGCTCGGAAAGCTCGTTGCCCTGTATGAGCTGCAGCCAGCCATAGCGAAGAACAACCACCCCCAACACAAGCAGCATCAGCATCGCCAGCCAGGTAATATGCTTTTGTGTCGTGTACCGTCTCTTATTCATTCCCTTTTATCACTCCCGGCGCCCGCTGCTTTTCAGCAGCGTATCCCGCAGGCGCCCCTCGATCTGTACCAGCTCAGCTTCAGCCGCTTGACGCTTCGCCCGGCCTTCCTGCTGGATTTTGATTGTCTCTTCAATAGTTGCCACCAGCCGCTCATTGACCTCGCGCACCGTTTCGATATCGACAACGCCGCGCTCGTTCTCACGGGCCGTCGCCACCGTATTCTGCTGCAAGAGCTCCGCATTACGGCGCAAAAGTTCATTGGTCGCATCCGTCACAGCCCGCTGCATCTGCAGCGTCTGCTGCTGTGCCGACAGCCCCAAGGCGATGACCATCTGATTTTTCCAGAGCGGTATCGTGCTGTAGATAGCCGTCTGCACGCGGTCGATAAGCGCTTTGTCGTTGTTCTGTATCAAGCGGATCTGCGGTGCCGTCTGAATGGCGATGTTCTTGCTGATCTTGAGGTCGTGGACCTTCTTCTCAAAGCGCTCGACGCTGCCCTCGAAATCAGCTACGACCTGTACCGCCATCGGATCATTGGCTGCTGCCGCCTGCGCGCGCAGCTTGGGAAGCGTCACCTCACGCATCTCCGCAAGCTTCTCCTCACCAGCCTGGATGTAGACCTGCAGCTGCTTGAAATACGCCAGATTCTCATCATAGAGCTTATCGAACAGCACGACATCCTTCATCATCTTGACCTTCGCCTGCTCAAGACTGCCCTGGATGCGCTCCACCTGCACCGAGAGCTTATCATAGCCATTCTTGAGGTCTTCTGCCTTGCTGGCCAGGCCGCCGATAAATGGCAGCTTGCCTAGGAATCCGCCCGGCTTATGCCCCTCAAAGCCACGCACCTCAGTCACCAGACTGCCCAAGAGCTCTCCCACGGGACCGCTGTCCTTCGTGCGCACCTGAGCAAGCACGCCATCAGCAAACGCAGCGATCTTCTGCTGTGCCGGTGCGCCAAAGCCCAGCACCGTCGCCGAATCCGTAAGGTCAATACTGTCCCTTATCTTATCGGCCTGTGCCCGCTCCTCCGGCGTCAGCTGCAGCGTCTGCTGCTCGACCTGCGCCGCCAGTGCTTCTTCCGATACCACAGGGGCTTTTTCCCCCGCTTCTTGCTTTGCCTTCATGAGATCTTCCAGATTGATGTCCATCGTCGTCACCTCAAAACTCAGCGGTAGTACTTCTCATAAAAATCATCCACAGGCATAAAGAGATAGCGGACGCCCTCGATAAAACCGATGAATCCCGGTAAAAACGTCCAGAAAAAGACCAGATACAGGATGCCTGCCAACGTCTTGCCCCGATAAAACTTATGCGCACCGATGCAGCCAAGGAATATCGCCAGCAAACTCAGGATAATCTTCTCCTTGATGACCTCGCCACGCACAGCTGGTGGCACGATACTATAGCTGCCCTTCCCACTCTTGTTGCGGCCCAAGCGCCCATTGCCGGCCGCCATAAACGGGATATCCTGACGCAGCCGCTTAGCCTGCGCCTTTTGCTGCGTGCGTGCCTGCGGCTGCGGCCGGCCCGGATCATCGGCAATCCCCTCTGACTCCAGATGCCGCTGCATCACAGTCATCTCCGCATCCATATCCATGAGCTGCGCGCCCATGACCTTCTCGAACTCAGCGGCATAGGCCTCATCAAAAGCCGCCAGTGTCTCCTTGAGCCGCGTACGCACCTGCCGCACCTGCTCCGTCTCGAGCCGCGTCTGCTCAAGCTCATGGAACTCCTCGCTGAGGCTTGCCGCCCGGTCCTGATAGTAATCGATGAATCGGCGCGCCACAGACACACGGTCGGGATGCTTCTCCAGATAATTCAGCATGCACGCGGACTCCTGCTGGATGGCCGTTAGCTGCCGGCTAAGCTCCACATCATGAATCTGCCGCCGCACAGTCTCGATGCGGTCATAATCTGCCAGTGCCTTCTGCCAGCTCGCCTCAGCCGCCCGCGCCTGCTCTGTCGATAGCTCCTCGGTCCGCAGCCTGCGTCCCTCGCTTTCGCGGCCGGCCCGCACGCCTTGCACCAGCGACCAGCCGCCGGCAAACAGCGCCGCCATACCGAGCCGCGGATACTCGCCGCTTACCCAGAATATGCCTGCGCCCAAAAACAGCACACCCAACCCTATATATAGATTCCGCATAGCGACAATTCCTCCCTGCCGTCTCACGAAAAAAACTAGTAAACTATGACATTTATATCATACCACAAAACATCGCGAAACAACACCAAGAGAAAAGCCCTCCCCCGCAGGGGAAGGCTTTCTTCACCAATGATATTTCTCACCACGATTGATTTTGAAGCAGCGGTATATCTGCTCAACGAGCAGCAGGCGCACCATCTGATGCGTGAACGTCAGCTGCGAAAAGCTGAGCCTCTCATCCGCCGCCGCCCGCACCTCCTTCGACAGGCCAAACGCACCGCCAATCAGGAAGGTGATATTGCTGCGTCCCTGAATGCCGAGCTGGTCGATTTTCTCCGCCAGCTTCTCCGACGGCATCTCCTTGCCATACACATCGAGTACAAACAGATAACTGCCCGCCGGCACGAGCCGCAGCAATTTTTCGCCCTCTTTGCCAAGCACCTGCTCCTTCTCCGCTGCCGATGGCTCATCAGGCATCTTTTCCTCGTGGATTTCCTTGATTTCCACCTGAGCAAACGGACGCAGGCGCTTCATGAACTCCGCGATTCCCGCACTCAGATATTTTTCCTTGATCTTGCCCGCGCAGACAATCGTAATCTTCATTATTTATTGTCCTGCGGCATTTCCTCGAGCACCACATCCACCGTGCGCTCTGCCCCGTTGCGGTCATACGTCACCTTGACCGTATCGCCGACCTTATGCTCGGCAATCTTGGCGCGCAGATCCGAGACGCTGTTCGTCTCCTCGCCGTTGAGCTTCAGGATGATATCGCCGCGCTGCAGGCCAGCCTTGCCGCTCGGCCCATTGAGCGTGAGCTGGAATACATAAACGCCCTTGTCAATGTTGAGCTGGTAGCCATAACGGCCAGCCGTCTGCGGATCGAAGACCGTCACACCGAGATACGGCCGGGCCACATAGCCCTTGCTGAGGATTTCATCGATGACGTTCTGCACCGTATTCGTCGGAATCGCAAAGCCCATACCCTCGACGCCGCTGGCAGCCACCTTGGCACTGTTGATGCCGATGACCTTGCCGTCAGCATTGACGAGCGCACCGCCCGAGTTGCCCGGGTTGATAGCCGCATCCGTCTGCAGCAGCTTGACGCGCTTATCGCTGATGTCCAGCGTGCGGTTCAAAGCACTGATAACACCGCTCGTCACACTGCCCTGGAACTCCAGGCCCATCGGATTACCGATGGCGATGGCCGGCTCGCCGACCACGATTTTATCCGAATCCGCAAACTCAGCTGCTGGCAGCTTGCCGTCGTCCACACGTACAACCGCCAGATCCGTCATCTCGTCCGCACCGACCAGCTTGCCCTTGAGGCTGCGGCCATCGGCCAGCGAAACGATGATTTCCTTAGCACCGCTGATGACATGGTTATTCGTCACGATATAGCTCTTGCCATCATCATTCTTGAAAATGACGCCCGAGCCCACGCCCTCGGTCTCGACCGGATTGTTGAACCAGTCACGCGCAATGGCCTTGTTCGTGATGCCGACTACCGCCGGGCCAACCGCCTTGGCCGCACGCACGACCGGCGTATTGCGCGCATCTGAAAGGTTTGCCTCATTGGCTGCCGTCTGCTGTGCCACTGCAGCCGCTCCCGACGGCGAGCTATCGCTATTCCCCGCCGTACCAGCCGAGCACCCCGAGAACGATACCACCGACATTGCAATCAGCAAAGCGCCGATAATGTTTTTCTGTTTTTTACTGCTATTTACCTGAAAGAACGATTTCATGCAAAATCCCTCCCGAATTAATTTCTTACCATTGATACGGTTTCCGTCTGGCTAGCCACCGCAAAATCAAGCGCAATCCCCTGCCGGGATAGGATGCCCTGTACCGTATCCTGCGCCAGCTCCGGCCGGTTGTTCTCCTCCGACAAATGGGCAAGGAACACCTTCTCGGGCTGCTTGCGCAAGCGTGCAAGCGCCCAGGCCGCATCCGAATTGGCCAGATGACCGCGGTTCGACAGGATGCGCCGCTTTAGTGGCCATGGATATGAGCCATTCTTCAGCACCTCAGGATCGTGATTTGCCTCCAGCACCAGCACATCCGCACCATCAATGGCCGCCTGTACGCTCGCCGTCACAAACCCAAGATCCGTTGCTAATGCCATGCACTTCGAGCCCTGCACGCGGTAACCGACAGGATCTGCCGCATCATGCGAAGTCGAAAACGGCATGATCTGCACACCGCCCAGCCGGAAACCATCCTCAATCGGATGCAGGCAGTCCGCTGGCAGCTGCGCTTGGCAGCTCATATGCGCAAACGTTGCCCGCCGCGTGAAAATCGGTAAATGATACCACTTCGACAACGTCGTGAGTCCTGCAATATGATCGCGGTGCTCATGCGTAATCAGCACACCATCGAGCGTTGCTGCATCCACCCCCAGCGCCAAAAGCGCCTTCTTGATCCGCGTCGCACTGATACCTGCATCAATAAGCAGCCGGCAGCCATCCATCTCTACATAGACCGCATTGCCCTTGCTGCCACTGGCCAGCACCGAAACCTGCATAACTTGCTTTCTCCTATCCTAATCCTTGATTCTGTAAACTACCTGCAAAAGCCCGGCGCCAAAAGCACCGGGCCAAAACCTATTATACACGCTTATACTCAGTCTGTCATGCGATGAAAACACTTCCGCATAAATATTCACACTTACACCATTTTCCCCCGCCCGGCATCATCGAGAAGTTCTGGATGGCGAACCAGCCAGCCAGTCAGCTCACACCATGCATCGCGCTCCTCGCGGAACTGCTCGCTGTCACGCTCAAACGGCAGCAAATCTTCCGAAACTGCCAATTGCTGCGACAAGCCATCCCGATAATCGCCAATCCTGTCATGGGTCAGCCAGCAGTAAGGCGTAACCACACGATGGATTGGCTCTGTCAGCGGCTCCGCAATAGAATAATACGTAAAGCCCGCCGGTGCAATGAGCTCAAATAGCGTCGGCATAATATTCATATGCCCGCCAATCGTATTTCCGGCCAGCATATCCGCAGTAAGCTCCGGATGTGATATCGCAAAGGAAGTCAATACCCGCTCACGCAGATTCGGCTCCGTACGGCCCACCACACCACACTGGAACGGAATAAGCCCTGTGGTATGGTCCCCTGTGACAACAAACAGACTGTCTGGATAAACTGTCTGCATCTTTTCAACAAACTTGATCAGTGCCTGATCCGCATACCAGATACCAGCCATCTGTTTCATCATCTTGCCATGTTTCAGCAAAGCCTCCGGCGCCGCAGGCATAACCTTCTCCGCTGAGAATCCATACTCCGCATACGGCATATTATATGGGCCATGATTCGATGTCGTATACAGGAAGTGGAACACCGGCTGCTCCGTATCATCCTGCTGAATGAGTTTAGCGGCCTGCTCCAGGAAAATATGGTCATAAACCCCCAGCCAAGTCTTCGGCGAACCTTTCGGACAGAAATCCGGGCCGCCATGCCAGGCATCAAATCCGATTGCGGGAACAAAGTGCTCGAGACTGCCCCAGTTCAGACCGCCTCCGTACCAGAACTCCGTCCGGTAACCAAGCTTTTTCAGCTGCAACGGCAGCGATATAGGTATATTGCCATACCAGAATGCCTTATTCTCATTAAGCTCCATGCCGGCATCATAAACACCAGCCAACAAACTAGTCAATGCTGGCTGTGAAATCATGCCTGCTGGCAGGAAATTATCTATGGCTACCGTATGTGCCTGGCTGCGGTAACGACGGCTGGCTTCCATCAGATTCAGATATTCATACGGAGCATCGAACGGCGCCTGCCCATGACTCTCACCCAAAAGGAAAAAGATATGCTTAGGCTTACGGATGCGTGCCCCCTTTGTCTGATGCTGAAAGGGTGCCCACAAGTTCTCGGAAAACATCTGCGGCGAAGAAAGAACCGGCCGCAGCACCTCAAGCGACTCTGCATCCGTATGCAAAAGAGCCTCACTGACAGTACTCTTGCACGCCAGCTCAAACGCAATCAAATCATCCACGGTTGCCTTCCCCATGAACATATCATTCTTTACGATTGGTGGCACTTCATCCCACTCAGGTTTCTGGCGATGCCGCAACGTACCACCATAGCGCAGCCAATAAAAAAACAACACCGAGGCCAAAAATACTACCGTATTGAGCCCATACTGCAACCAAGGCGATGAAAGCGACAGATATGGCAGGCTTGGCAGGCGCAGCAAACAGCTGCCCACCTGCCAGCTCAGCCAGGTATAGGGAATATAGCCAAGAAGAATCCATGCCCCATAGTTCTGATTGAAAAAAATATCGACAAAGTTCATCTTATCTGCATTGACGCCCAGCTTCATCGTCGGATTGAAGGTATCATGGAAATGATAATAGAAAATCATCTTTCCCATAAAGGCCGTATACAGCACCACCAGATATACCGTAACACCAATCAGCCGTACCGTGTCACCTACAGCATAATACGCAGGGATAAACGCCGCCGGCAGTGAAACAAGCACCAATAGATACAGATATACATACGCATTGAAATCCATGCCCCACCAAAAGCCATAGCGAAAACACGTAAACCACTTACGCCACTCCCCCACGGGACTTTTCTTCGGCCCATAAACCAATATAAACGCCAGCCGAAAAATCGCACAAACCGCTGGAGCCAAAAGTACCAGCTTGATATCCTGCTGCAACCCTGCCCAAAACGCTAAAAACATTACCTAACCCCCAACATTTCATAGGACAAAAGCGCCCCGCCTCTAATATTGCTATACATATCTGACCGCAATAGGCACCAGTTCCTGCATGCTATGTACCACTTGGTCCGTATTGATTACATGGATAGCAAACGGCTCCTCACCAAAGTTCATGATATTGCGCAAATTCACCGTCCGATCCTCATTCTCCGCAATTTTCAGCAGCCACTTGGCGCAATTATTTCCACAAGCCGAAGCATTGAAAACCATCTCTGGCATGAACTTCACCAGCATCAAAGTCTTCACGCCTCCCGACAACCGCTCTGGCGCAATCTTCCCCAGTACAGGACTGTCAATAACCCCTGTTCCCAAAACTTCAGACTTATCTACATCAGCAATCATCCGCTTGGAAAAATCATCCACAATCCAATCATCATCATAGCTGTTTTTAAAAAACACTGCTGTATTAAAAATAGCCCCTGGCATATCGCCATAAAAGACATGCAACACCTGAATCACCATCCCAACCGATCTGCCAGCGGTCTTATCGCCGTCAATATCTTCATCTTGTTATTCTCATGCAAATACACAGGATTCAGCTTGCTTTTCGTATACTGATAAATCGTGCCTTTCGTACTATCCTGCAAAACTTCTGTAAAGAACTGTTCCCAACTGAAATATTTCTCGCTATCAATATAAGCATAAGGCTTCGCCAGCATATCCAGCAAGTTTTCTCTCGGAATATTCCTTGTCGCAACTTATCGTAATGCCACTATCGATACCATTTTCATTGCAATCCCGAATCATTTCCACGAGCGTAGTCTTTCCCGTGGCACTCTGACCTCGGATAATCGTCACATTCCGCCGGATGGTAAATTTATACTGCAATCTTCGGCTATTTATCACCACATCGTAACTACCACGCAAAAAAACTCACCTCATTTTACCTTTGCTCGCAAATTGCTGATATGGGTTTCATACTTTTTCATAAATCGTCACTCCATCACGCGCCCGCGAGCCAAACAGAACTACCCTTTGGACATTATACTCCTTAGCCAGCTCTTTTATCCCCGCAATAATTTTTCTGGTAAATCCATCCTTTTTCACTCCCTCTGTCCAGCAGGTACAGCAATATATTTCTGCAAACTACTCCGTGGCTTATTCGGCATTGTCATACGCAACTGACCCGATTCTAATAATGGATTCAGATACCGACGGCGAAAATGCTTACGATCTGTCAACTCTAAGCATTGCATCATCTCTTGCAATGACCTAGGCGTTTCACAAAATGCCAACAAGCGAACTATTTTAGGGTCATCGAATACTACTTGGGGGGTGACTTGGGGGGTGACTTGGGGGGTGACTTGGGAGTGATGCTCTTTTCTACGCGAAAAAGCTACAGTAAATCCATACGCATCCTTACGATAATCCACCTTACATCCTGCCACATCACATAAGTGCTGAATACGCTTCAACCCTGTCGCAAAACTCTCCATATCCTGCGAATAGTATAACACACGCGTAATCAACGGATTTCGCCTGATGGGACGTTCATTTCCCTCAATATACATCTGTGGCGTCAAGCGATTTGGAAACTCCCCAGGGCTATATATCTCTATCCGATTGCGATAAACAGCTACATCAATACTTTCCCCGGATTCAATGGAACGATGCGCAAAAGCGTTGACTAGCGCTTCACGTAATGCACCAACTGGAATCTCAGGAACCTCTACCCGCTTCATACTGCCATTGAATTCTACACGCCAATCCATAGCATCTACTAAGTATTGCTCCGCCATACGAACCAATTTGAAAATTGATCCTGTCTCTCTACGAATATCCGTAAAGGTCAACCGCTCATCCGAGGCATATTTCGCCATTTGAATTTCGTTTATATTGCTTTCCACAAACAATGCTGCGCCTGCATTGAGCAATCTCGAGCCACGAACAAGATTCAACCGATTCAACACTACAGTGGGATTTTCTTCCAAAAACGTGATTCGTCCCACCTGTTTCGCACGTTGCAAATAATCTTTTAACACCCCTGTATTTACATCCGAAATCTGATACTCTGACTCACGTTGTTCCCAATTACGCCCCTTGTCCTCACGAATTCTAAGCATATCTGCATAAGCGTCCTGATCCATAACCAAATCTTCGTCTGCTACACGAATCCGCGGAATATTATACGCCAAATAGGGTTGCGCGTATCCCTTGAACTTGACGTGCACAACCTGACGATTATCAATCATCTCTTTAGTAATTTCCGGATAAATTACCGGCTTAATATGTCTTCGGATAGCCTGACTTACCTCACGCAACGTATGATCGGTAATATTTTGTCCCACCACGGTTCCATCGTTACGGATACCAAAATACACATCACCAGCCCCATGTTTATTAAGGATGGCGGCAATTGAATATACGGCCTCCTTCAATTCGCTAGTGCTCTTTTTAAACTCAACTTGTTCGTTCTCTTCTCCAAGATTCAATTTATACACCATCCCTTCAACTAATGTTTTACCTTCTTTATCTCACTAAAAGATTCGACAAATCATCCACTAATATCTAATGATAACCAATTATACATCTGGTAATATTTTTGAATAAAAGTATACAACTCCCATAGCAAACAAAGATTCAAATAAAAGGGCATCATTTTCTCTTAAAGAATCCCCACTTATCATATTTTTTACACTATAATTATACTTAAATAACCCCCCCACATTCTCATTGCATCCTAACACAGGAGCTACAGAATATTTTGCTATACGAATCATATATTCACTCCCACTATCTTCCTTTAATTGTTCCATAATCATCGTACCATTTTCAGATTGAATAATATTAACAATACCGAAAGAATAAATCATCATCGCTATATGTAATGATAGCATACTCATCCAAATCACTTTCCTTTTCATCCTAGAAAAAGGACCATAATACATATTAATTTCCCAGCACCACATCATTCCAATAGCAATAACAACCACCAAATCTATCATAAAAAAGAAAAGCGTTGATATATATTTATTCTCCCCATCCATTGCTAGCTCATTAATTATTTTCAACAATTTCACAGCCCACATATATATCATTAACAAAATCGGTATACTATGCACAATAAAATCATTTATTACACATCTATTTACCTTTATGTTCCGCCACCAATATATATATGCTAATAGCAACACCTCATATATACCCCCCATCAATCGCCCACTAAACCAAGGTACAATCAAGGCGTATGCCTCTATAATTGTCAGATGTATCAATAATCTTTTTTCATAGAATCTATAATATGATAATAATATTTTTCTTTGTAACCTTTGTATTTTAGGAATAATCAATATATTATAAATAAATCGCGTAAAGACTTTGTCGCGAAATTTCAACATTCTCGTTTCATTATCATATACCCCACTTATTATTTGACACAGCATAAACATAAATGCATATATAAAATATATAAATAATAACATACTCAACCAACTCACGCAAAAATACGTTTATATAGAATAAAGCTATCCTTCCATACAAAATATTACACTAATCAGTTCCTTTCTCCAACCCCGGATCATCGCTGATTTTCTTTGTACCATACATAGTCAGGAAGCGTCCGAGATTGCCATCATAATCCTGGCTGGTTAAATCATTTTCTGGTTCATAAACACTTTCCGCCTTGATTCCCATTACGCCCATAACTGTATTGAATATCAAATCATTCGTGAAATAATCATTTGCTCTGCTCTTCAACATCCGAACAGCTTCTTTGTTTTCTTCCATGTAGCGTGGCGACAAATACATATAGAACGGAATATATACCATATCATATACAAAGTTTGCCGAGTTATGCGATAAATCTTTGTCTATCCCTTCTCCATGATCAGAAAAATAGATTAAGCCCTTGAAATCTTTTTTCTGTGACAATTTATCAACAATATTGTTGACGACATAATCCGTATAGTAAACGCTATTATCGTACTCACTAAGATATCCTTCTCCTGTAAACTTTTCAAATTCTACAGGATAACGGCTATGATAGGATAAATGACTGCCCATCAAATGAATAACAATCAGCATCTTATCTGAATAATCGATATCATCCAGGCGATTAACCAATTCTCCATCATAATAATCCGTATCCAGTGTATTGCCGATATGCGTATTGATACGAATCTGCTGATCCGATTCATCAGAAATAATCGTGATGGGGTTATCCCAACCACTGAAACGAACCTGATTGCTAAGCCATACTGTCTTGAAGCCAGCAGCTTTGGCCATATCAACGATAGATACAGCTTCTTTTATTTCCATATCATTATACTGGTTTTTGGCGGTCAATACATACGGCAAGGCATGCCCCGTATCACAATAACAAGCATATGCATTAGAAAAAAGAATCACATTTTCTTGATTTTTTACCGAATCCAGCCAAGGTGTTGTTTCTCTTCCATATCCATATGCTGACATATGATTACGTGCTTCAGACTCGCCAATTACCAAAACATATATACCCTTATTGCCACTTTCTATAAATGACATATTTTTTAAGACATTCTCATTGCGTTCCTGCTTAGCGCGAACATATTCTGCATAGCTTTCCTGATAGTCACGAGCTTCATGCGCAGCCCAAGTTACAAAATTGTCATTTGTCCTTACCATCAATACAATATTTAAAACAATCAGTAACACTATAAGAATGTAATTCTTCCTTGCCTTCTTAATCTCTAACCGATGAAGACTTTTATACAAGAACGCTGCCAATGCCGCTATTCCCGCAAAAACAAAGGCCACTTTAAGTTCCATACGATCACGAAGGTAATCCATTGCCTCTGAAGGATTCGTTTGCAAGATAGCCGAAATTGCATCAGCATTTATCCAAGTATGTTCCGAAAAGTAATTTCCCCATATCAGCAACAATGGCAGGACAAAAACTGCCCCCATCAACACAGCAACTATATTGCGAACACACTTAGAGTTGATAAGCGATACAATCAGTAAACTTATATTGACAGCTGCCACCGCAAAAGCAATAAAAGTATCAACATCCCATACTTTTATTTGTCCTGGCGCCAAGAACCTGACGATGAAAACGGAAAAAGATGCCCCCAGCAAGGCAATAAGCATCCGATAATACGAATTCTTATAAACATATATTTTTCGTTGCAACACAATCAACAACGATGCCACAAGCAAAAAAGTAGTATGCTTCAAGCTGAAGTTCTTCATTGCCAACGACGTGATAATTGTTGAACTCGTATACATGAAAACCAATAACTTTATATCACAGTATTTCTTCACTAATACATCCTCGTTTCTCTGACATATTCATCTCATTGAATCATCTACAAATTTGATAATACTTCATCTCTTTAATTTTAGGTCATGAAGCGTTCATACCACATTTGAAATACATAGAATTTCCACAACACATTATGTGCCTCTCTATAACTATGAGTTAAAAAGGAACTATATAAATTTTTTATTGCCTCTGCATCAAATAACCCTTGTTTTTTCAAATAACTTGGTTCTATATACTTTCTCAAGTCATCGTTGTCATCTAAATAAGATCGAACCGACATGCAAAACCCATGTTTAGGACGTTCGAATAATTTTCTAGGAACATAATCTGCCAATAATTCTTGCAAAATATATTTTTTATGTTTTTTGTCCTTATATTTAAATTTTTGTGGAATGCTATAGGAAAATTTTATAATATCAGGATCAAGCAAAGGGCTTCTGCATTCCAATGAAAAACGCATACTCGCTCTATCCACTTTTGCCAATATACCATCAGTCATAAACGTAATCTGATCTAATAGCATCTTCCGAATCTGATAGGATTCTTCTCTTAAATCAGCTTCGTCAAAAGCGATTCTCGCCTGTTCCCCCAATACATATTGTTCTGCTTCATCAACATCATATTTTGTTAACAGCTGCGTGACAGATAATGGCTGTCCAAAAAACATATTTATTTTATCCGACCTTTTGGACTTTATATGTTTGCCAGTTATTCTATAGATTCCCCTTGCCAGGAATTGTGTTGCCTTCGCATACGGATACATCTTATCCATATAAGCCATTTTATCGTATGAATCATATCCACAAAAAAGTTCATCCCCCGCATCACCAGAAAGTGCTACCGTTACATCTTGACGGGCAAATTTAGAGACCAGCATCGTAGGTATCGCTGAATTATCTGCATGTGGTTCATCAAAATAGTAGCACATATCATCCAGCATTTCACGATAGTTATGTTCATCCACATAGAGTTCATGATGATCTGTGCCTAAAGCATCTGCAACTTTCGAAGCATAATTTGCCTCATTATCCTTGTCATTATAAAAACCAATACTATAAGTTTTTATCTTCTGATCACTGACTGCCTGCGCAATGGCTGTAATCAACGACGAATCTATACCTCCTGACAAAAAAGTTCCAACTGGAACATCTGCAATAAGTCGGCGTTTTACAGCTTTACACAGCAATTCCCGCAACTCTTCTTTTGCAGTTGCAAAATCATCAGGACCACAATTCTTATACTTATCATACACTTCAGGAACATTCCAATAACAAATATCTTGCTTAGAATGTCCTATATCTTGAATCTTGTACCGAATAATATGACCAGGGAGGACACGTTCAACATTATGAAAAACTGTATCTCTACCACCAAAATATCCACGATACATATATCGTGCCATCAAATCTGTTCTTAACTCTTTTCGAAAATGAGGATACCGATATATTGGTTTTAATTCTGAGGAAAATACAATATCCTTGCCATCATCATAAAGATAAAGAGGCTTCTTTCCCATTCTATCACGTACGAGGAAAATCTCCTGTGTTCGAAAATCCAGTAACGCAAACGCAAACATTCCATTAAAATCATCAACAGATTCAATCCCCTTATCTAAATAAGCGGCAAGAATCACCTCTGTATCACAGTCACTATGAAAAACGTAGCCTTTTGCTATTAGTCTATCGCGTATTTCTCTAAAATTATAAATTTCTCCGTTGTAAACAATCCCCACATCATCCCCATAAAACATTGGTTGATGACCAGCCTGAGACAAATCCAAAACAGATAGTCTTCTATGACCTAAGCCGACAGTCATTCTTCCCATTCTAGCAATATATTCACCGCAATCATCCGGTCCACGATGCGCTATGCTGTCATTCATATACTTTAAATTATTTACGTCAGTATTCCTTGTTGACACAAAGCCACAAATCCCACACATAATAGTTTACAGCTCCTTTCCATTCATCACAACATATAAATCATGAGCAATATTTTTTCACAAGGGAACACCTATTTTCTGACAGTCATTCACCAATCAATCCATTTTATATTTACACAATAAATACTTTATATACCACTTTATAAATAATCCCCACTCACCCTTTATCATCATCCATCGCGAAATAAGTCTTAACGTTGTGTACCTCTTTTGATATCCATAAAAATCTGCCCATAACGATTCTTTTCTGTATTTATCAAACAATGCGACATCAACACAATTCTCACTCAACTCCGCAAGCTCACCTTCACTTGTAAATTTCCACGGCTTATACGCTCCAGCATAATGTAATATAACTGTATCTTCCAGTAGTTTTCCTTTATACTTCTCTCTCAGTACAGGAATCATCAAGTGAAGTCTATCCGACAGCTCTCCCCATAAACCAACAGTTACACTATTCATTGCCCCTTGGTCCATAAAGCTGAACGTTCTTATCCCCATAGCTCGTTCATGCAACATCTCAATAACTTTTTCTGAAATATTATTTTCATGCCATTTCTTCAAATCAATATACATAACACCAGAATTGAAATATTTATCTTCTTTTCCCAATCCCAATTCTTCTTTATGTTCTTTCAACGAGATGCCCCGCAAGGTATCTTCTACCGCAAAGAATGTTTTATCACCAAATTCTATCGCTTCAAAGTCCTCTATTTTACCTAAGAATAATGTATCTACATCCATATAAAGCAACTTCTTAACAGCCGGATACAATACAGTTGCCATTACCACCCGATAATATGCCGCTGTTGGATTCTTTCTCCCCACATAATCGGCCAGAGTTTCTCCATCAATATGATATATATTAATCGATATATTACTGTATCGCTCCACAAACTTCTTCAAGCGGTCTATACTATCAGCAGAAATGTCACTTGTTCCGATATTTACATCTATTTCCCTTTTCGGATTATTGATTGCCAGCGAAGTAAGCATTATCCCTAATGGCGCAACGAATTTTTCGTTAACGCCTACAGCTATATTGAAATTTTCAGCATTTGGACTCCTTCCTATATTTTCTACACTGCTGATTATCCGTTTTAAGTCCTGTTCATACATCCTAAAATCCACCTTTTCGACATATAATCTCTTTCTGGGCATTTCTCTGTATATTTTTCATATTTTCTCTTCTCACTTCATTAGCCGCTTCATACGCACTAAAATCGATTCATCGATTTCATCCAGCATCTGAAATCTTTTTCGATAGTTTGCTCTTTTCCGAGTTGGTATCTCTTCCATGGTCTTACGATACTCTTTCAAAGGCAATTCGAAGAAACGCAAATCTTTGCAAGGCGTTCCTCCCGATTCTTGCCAAAACTGACTGAAGTCTGTCTTTAGTTTACGGTCCCGACGGATATGATTATTTGCATAATATCCATAATTAGTCACTGCATAGATATGCTTGAGTCTCAAAGCCCGTGCAATTTCCTGTGTCACATGCAAGATAAGGTTTTTTGTCCTGTATGCATGGCAACGTTTTGTTACCTTTTTAATAATCTCCCGTGCATTCTCCATATTCGGCCCCTGCATCGCGCCAATCCACAAAGACCATTCTCTTTGCCTATCTTTAGCAATCCAGAAAATCATCTGATATAATTCTCCCTCATCGCAAGATAGAACTAACGATAACAGACCTTCCTTACGTTGTCCCGGATGATAAGAAAGAACAAGCCTTAAACCAGCACCTTCATCCGTCGATTGCCAAAGCAACTTTTCTTTTTTTGCATACAAATCCAGAAAATCCTGTTCCTTTACATGTTCCGCCAAATATTCCATATGCTCTTCCACCAGCGTTGCTCGCTCAGAAAAAGTAGATTTGTTATAAAAGAAAGCTCGCGTCGGCTGCTCATAAACAAAGCCATATTCTGCTGCAATCTTTTCCATAAGCGGCGTACTATGAAAAAATTTTTCCAAGCGCTTCATCCGAAAAGGGTGCAACAAGCAACGGATGGCAAACACCACGAAGCGATGAACTTCCCTAGGATTCTGCATATTGTATATTTTTCTTCCGATATCAATATAACCTAACATAGATTCTCCATTCTTTAAAAGCTCAAAATATGAGCTTTTAATATTTATGTACAGTTTCTCAGGCAGCATCAATCTAATCCAACAACGCTATACATTCGTTCAAAACCATATCTGGAGTAATATGCCATAAACAATCAGGCTTTGGTGCGCTTGGACACTCACCTACTCGAACACTACAAGGACAACATTTTTCTTCACTTGAAAGAGCTCTTGCGTTGGCGTTAATAGGACGCCAACGCTTAGGACTCGTACACCCATACATCGTAACCATTTTTACACCAGTTGTTGCAGCAATATGCGTCGCTCCTGTGTCAACTGTAACGAATAAATCCGTCTGCTCCATAATTGCAGCAAGATCTACTAACGATGTTTTCCCACAAAAATTCAAAACGCTCTGATGCATCGCCTCTATTACTTCATCAGCATATTCCCGATCATTTGGTGCACCAATAATATAGAATGATGCATCATACTTTTCCACCAACATGTCAACCAACCGTACAAAATATTCCTTTGGCCAAGTTTTTAATGGAAATGTCCCTTTTACACACAATGCTATACGTTTCTTCTTGTATGGCAGCTGTTGTAAAAGCTTTTGCGCATTGTTCTGCGATTCCTTTGTTATTCGTGCAAATACTGGATTTTCATGAATATCACTCCCAGTAAAACCTCGGACTATCGATTGATATGTCTCAGCTTGTAGCGTATTATTTAAATCATGCTCTAAATGAACAACGTTTGTATAAAGCCAAGTAACTTTACTCGGCGTATCACCAAACACGCGATCCGGACCTACTCTTACCGGAATCCCTGCTAAATAACAAAGCAATGCAGGGCGCAATTTACGGTCAAATGAAATCGATAAATCATATTTTTTATTTTTCAGCAATCTAACCATCTTTAACATGGCTTTCACTGAGTTTTCTTTAGCCTTATATTGAAACGGAATAACCTCATCAATCAGCGGATTATTCACCAATGCTTCTACAACTACAGGTTTAACTAGCATCGTTATTTTTGCATCAGGATATACTTTTTTCAAAATAGCAATAGCGCTTGTGCTAACTACTACATCCCCTAAATTAATTAAGGCATTAACGAGTATATTCTTATATTGTTTCATCGTAATTTTTCTCCATATTGATACTTATCCATTCATCTACAACATATAAAAAAACCATCATTATTCACGACGCATTTTCAAATACAAGCTTATTTATTTCCTAATTCAATAAGAATACATCTATCAACAAAAACCTTTATGTATCATTTTTTAACAAATTATTGATAAATGTCATCTTTCCATATTCCATGTTCGCTTTTTCTAATTCTAATGCATACTTATTTTTTTCTTTTTCATATCCATCAACAAACGTTTCCATCTCATGTCTAAATAAAGAAAAATCATTTACATCTATGTATGCACCAATAGAATATTTTTTCATTACTTCCGGATTAAGAACATTCGTTGTGAGCACTGGTTTTTTGGCACCAATAGCTGTAAAATAAATAGCACTCCAATTATAAAGATAACGTTCCGCGGTATATGGCAAATACACTATATCAACAGATTGTATTGCATTATACCAGTCATCATTCAACAGCTTATGTGTGATAAATTCCACTTGGTTTTCTTTATACCCAGCAACAATCTGTTCAACTTCCCTACGATCTTCTTCTGTTGTTGGTACTAGTTGGATAACGAACTTCACTGGTCGATTAAAAACTGCTTCATTTGCAAGTCTCAGCAGCCAATCAATATTTTTTTCGCCCTTCCGATAATGTCCAAAAAAACCAATCCGTAACGGATTATGTTCAGCTTGACATTGACATTTTTTAGGAATCATTACTGGCGGCTTTATTAATTTAACATTTCGAGGACGATTTTCTCCGAAATCATCTCTTAACGTCGTCACGCACAGATGTATGTTCTTATATGGCAAGCAATCATTTGCCTTAGATAAAAATCTCGGTTTTTCTTGAGGATTTACTCCTAGAAAAATAAAAAATACCGGTATGTCAATATTCCGCAATCTACTTTTTTTTAGCGCACGCATATATCGATAAGTTGCCGTAGTCAATACAATTGCATCTATACCTTTTTCTTTGGCCATACCGACTGCTGCATCGAACCACTTTACACGACGCTTTTCCCGTAAATATGAATACCATATTTTTTTCAATCCCTTAACACCATCATAAGAGATAATTCCGCCACCTGATAAGTAATACTTAGGAACATCAAAATCATAATCGAGCTTGGCCCCCTCAGGAAGCATCATGACCGGATTATGACCACATTCCCTCAATGCCTCAATGATAATCCTATCAAATTCCAGTTCAAATCCGGCACTAGCCTTAACAGTCTCTAGTATCGCTACTTTCATTTTATTAATTCCTTACTACTATAAATGTACCGAAGTTTTAAATATTTCATAAACGTGTAATAACCATGCAAAACAGAAAAAATAAATCCTAATTCTCCATCCAAAAATCCTAACTTAAAAAAATACGCCCGAATAAAAGCGTAGCTTGGACGCAGAATCAAATCCACTAAATCTGCTTTTTTTCCTCGTTGATGCATCTTATCCGCCATCATATCCGTATACTGACCTAGCTTATAAAAATAGCGACCCCAATCTTTATAAGTATAGTGATGCATACATCCCTTCAAATCTAAACAAGTCAATTTGAATTCAGGATGTTCATGTACCTTCCCTTTCCAACATACTTCTTTACGCGGAAATAATCGTATACACCAATCCGGAGCATGTGCTCCATGCCGCATCAATTTTCCAAATAGAATATTCATACGTTTGATACGATATACTACATTCCTATCTTCATTAATAGCATTGCGTATTTCAAAACTTGTCTCTGACAAAATACGCTCATCCGCATCAAGGAAAAACACCCATTCAGCCTCAGTTTGTATCAAGGCAAAATTACGCTGTCCAGCAAAGCCATCGTCTCCCATCGGGTGCACGACAAAGCGTGCTCCCAAGGCCTCGGCCTTGGCCTGCGTCGCATCGGTGCTGCCAGAATCTATTACGACAATCTCATCAGCAAACGACGCACTTTGGATACATTCCTCAATATTATTCTCTTCATTCTTGGTCAGAATGATAACTGCCAGTCTCACCATCGCACTTATTCTCCATACAACTCTTCTCGAAACCGATATTTCCCATTACCCGATCCTGTTACAGGCTCCACAAGCTTCAATTCTTTCATTTTCGCCAATACCCGCCCGCCTGCAGAAGCAGCTGAAAAACCTAACCATTCTACAATATCTTTGCGAGAAAAGACAGCATTTGTCATAGTTTTACTAAAGACCATCATAATATGGGTCCGCATTATTTTAGATACCTTACTTCTTTTTAGCTGATTATCAAGAGCAACGACCTCATTTTTAGCGGCACCGACCTCATTTTCAGCGGCACCGACCTCATTTCCAGCGGCAAAGACTACTTTTTCCTCTTCATAAGCCTCAATTGGTGGTACATTCTTGACTAGCCATTTATCCACATCATTACTCCTGTATTCCAAAGACTACTAACATTTAATTATACTATACATAGAAAAAAAAATCCGCACTTTTGTGCGGATTTCGTTTCTCCTACGATTGAAAAGTTTCAAAGCTGTAAATTTCCATTATAACCATATTCGTCCGATATAAACCAAACATCCCAGCAGCAGGATAAACGGCAGGTATATCTTCATCGCCAAGGCCAGCAATTGGCTTTCACTGCCGCGCCCGGCGACGCCAATGGCTGCGACGCCGATGGCGATACTCTGCGGGGCGATGATTTTGCAATTCCTGTATCGGAAATTGTCTATTTGCAGATAATGTCCTGCAGCCGGGCCAGCAAACTGCCCGCCGCATAGCGTATGCCCGTAAGACCTGCCCGCTGCGCACATTCCATGTCGCCATCGCTGTCGCCGACAAAAAACGACTGGCTACGGTCAATCCCATAATCGCTGCAGGCCTTATCAACCATGCCCGTCTGCGGCTTGCGGCAAGCACAGGCCTTGGTATACTGCGGGACTTTCCCCGCCGGATGATGCGGACAGAAATAGAGCGCATCAAGATGCGCTCCAATCTTGTCAAGCTCTGCATTCATCCAATCATAGACTTTTCTTACATCTTCTTCGGGATAATAGCCGCGCGCCACACCACTCTGATTCGTAACGAGGATAGCCAGATACCCCAAATCATTGACGTATTTGATGGCCTCCTTCGCCTCAGGTATCCAGATAAAATCCTCGGGACGATGCAGATAGTGGACATCGACATTGAGCGTACCGTCGCGATCGAAGAAGACGGCTTTCGTCACCTCATCCGAGCGCTTCGCGCCCACCTTCCCCTCCAGGGGAAGGCTATTAGTCCTGTCCATAGACAAAATAGCCACCGGCATCCAGGAACCCGACGTATTCTTTTACCGCATCGCTCATCTCATGGAAGCCTTCGTCATAGCCAGCGGCCAGAAGGTTTGTGGGATCAGACTCGGTGTAGTTCTGGTATTTGCCCTTGAGTACCTCAGGGAACTCGCGGTACGTGATTTCACCTTTGCCCATCGCGGCAATAACAGCTTTGGCAACCTCATTGTAGCTATGTGCATGTCCCGTACCACAGTTGTAGATGCCGCTTTTCCCTTTGTTCTCCCAGAACCAGAGATTGACATTAACGACATCTTTGACATAGACGAAGTCGCGGCGCTGCTCGCCATCCTTGACCGGCGTGCCATTGATATCGCCCCAGCCCTTGAACAGGCGGACCTTGCCCGTCTCGTTGATCTGATTGTAGAGCTGATAGAAGATGGATGCCATCTTGCCCTTGTGATGCTCCTGCGGACCGTAGACATTGAAATACTTGAGGCCGACAATCTGGCTCTTGGCCTCCGGCATGACCTGGCGCACATAACGGTCAAAAGCCAGTTTCGAGAACGCATACGGATTCAAGGCATCCTCACATGCATCGCCCTCGCGGAAACCGTTCTTGCCGCTGCCATAGGTCGATGCCGATGAAGCATAGAGGAACGGAATGCGGTGCTGCAGGCAGAAATGCAGCAGGGATTTCGAGTATTCGTAGTTGACGCGCATCATGAAGTTGACATCGTACTCCATCGTATCCGAGCATGCCCCCTCATGGAACACCGCATCGATATCCGTGCCGTCAAAGTCATCCTCCTCGATGCTCTGCAGGAAATCATCCTTATGCTGATAGTCGATGAACTGCAGGCCGCGCAAGTTCTTATAGTTCTGGCCATCCTTTAAATCATCAACGATAAGGATGTCCGTGCGGCCACGGCGGTTGAGTTCCTTGACGATATTGCTGCCGATAAAACCGGCGCCTCCGGTTACGATAATCATGCTATATACCTCCTGTTACTTCAATACCTCTAACAGCTCGTCTTTGCTGATGGCATAGGTGCCGAGCTTAGCGACTACTACACTGGCAGCGAGATTGGCCATGCGGGCGCTGTCCACCGGCATCAGGCCGCCGGCAAGGCCGGCAGTGAACACGGCAATGACGGTATCGCCCGCGCCCGAGACATCGTAGACCTCCTGCGCCTTCGTCGGGATATGCGTGACTGCCGCTGGCGTTACCAGCGTCATGCCGTTTTCCGAGCGGGTCACGATGATGTTTTTCAGCTGATATTTTTCCATCGCATAGCGCGCCGCTTTCTCGACAGCTTCATCTTCATTCTTGATGCGCGCTGGCAGGATCTCATTGATTTCCTTGAGATTCGGCGTGATAAAATCCGCACCGGCATATTTATCCCAGTCGCTGCCTTTCGGATCGATGATGACCGGCACCTTCTGCTCATGCGCCGCTTTTATGATGGCCTGGCAGGTCGCTGGCGTACAGCAGCCCTTGCCATAGTCCGAGATGATGATAGCATCAATCCCCTGCGCGAGCGCCGCCTGCACATAGCCATGAAGCCGGTCAGCATACGCGCCCTCGACGGGCTCGGCCTCCTCAAAATCCAGACGCATCATCTGCTGATGGCCGCCGATAATCCGAAGCTTTGTCGTCGTCGGCCGGTCGGTGCGGATAAGACCCTGGTACCTGATGCCGCGCGCCGTGAATTTATCGAGCAGGCTCTGGCAATGGTAATCCTCGCCGACAAAACCAGCGATATCCGTCTTGCATCCCAGCAAGGCCAGATTATGCGCCACATTGGCCGCACCGCCCAGCGTCTCCTTCGAAGACAGCACATGCGTGATGGGCACTGGCGCCTCCGGCGAGATACGCGTAACCTCACCATAGAAATATTTATCCAGCATGACATCGCCAACGACGAGCAGGCGGCAGCCCTCTGTACCCTTGGCAATAAAATCATGCATCGCTTGCTTATCCATTGCAGATTCTCCTTCCTTGCCCCACTGACTAGGCTTCCACGACCTGGCATTCGTATGCCCCATAATGTGCGGGCAGCTGGTACGCCGGAACCCCTTGATATTTTTCGAGCAGCGCATCGACCTGTTTCATGACGACAGCTGGCGTTATTTTCTTCATGCAGGCCAGATTTTCTTCCCCCGTATGCGGGCATTTATGGATGCCGCAGGGATGGCAGGCCACCGGTGCTTTTATGAGCACCGAGCGCGCATCATAGGGATAGAACCCCGGCACAGGACTTGCCCCAAACATCGTGACGATGGGGACATTCATAGCCACACCCACATGCATCGGACCGCTGTCTGTCGTCAAGAACAGGCAACAGCGCCGGAGCAATCCCGCTAATACGGCCAGGCTGACCTTGCCCGTAAAGATATGCAGCGCTTTGCTGTCTTTATGTTTCATCTGGCCAAAGCAGCGATTGACAATGGATAGATCCATCGGGCCGCCAAAGAATGCTACTTGATAGCCGCGGCCGATGAGTTCATCGGCACACTCGGCAAAATAGCTGTCAAGCCAGCGCTTAGTCGGCCAGCTTGCGCCAATGTTGAAGGCGATAACTTTATCCTCCGCAGCAAAATGCTGCTGCCAGAGTTCCTGCGCTTCCTGTTCTGCCGCTTCGGGCAGCCACATCTCAAGGCCGCCATCATCAATTTTCTCTACGCCTACGGCCTCTTTGAGGACTTCCAGATGCGCATGCACCTGATGCTTCCATCCCGGCACATATCTATGCGGCGGAAACATATGGAACGGCCCCCGCCCGATATGATGCGCCACTGACGGATTCTGCATGACCTTGTCAAAAAAAAGCGAAAAGCCCGGCTTGCTATAGCCGACAATGCGCCGCCCCCCTGAAAAGGCCGCAATCGCCGAGGCACGCTCGTTGCGGTGCAGGTTGATGACCAAATCGTATCGCTTCTGCCGCAGCCCCCGGATAAACCGGAACAACGAACCGAAATGGTCATCCTTGCCCTTCTTGTCAATAAGCAGGCATTCATCGATGTATTTATTCTGCTCGACGAGGTCGCGGAGCTTCTTGTCCGCGAGCAGACTGATGCGGGCGTCCGGATAATTCGCACGCAGGGTGCGCAGGACCGGCGTCGCCAGCATCAGATCGCCAATATGCATGAGATTGATTACGAGGATATTTTGATACACGAATGATTACTCCTCCATTAAATTCCCCTTTTGCAACAGCCACCAGGCTATCGTGCGCACAGCCGGCAGGATGCTATCTACTTTCTGCCTGGCCGCAGACGCATCGGCTGCATCCTGCCCCGTTAGCAGCGACGCTTTACCGCCTTCCAGTTGGCCAATCATTCCATCAGCCAGCCAAGTCGACCCATTGAACGCTGCCTGCGATCCGCGTGTCATACTGGGCACCAGCGAATAATATTGGAACCCTTGCGGCGCAATAAGCTCGAGTAGCGTAGGAACAATATTTAGATGACCGCCGACAGCCTGAGCCGGCAGGATATCTTTGGTAACTCCCTGCCCATAAAGCACGAACGGCACACTTTGATGTTCAAACAGCGTTGGCTGCGTACCTGGATCCATGCGTACCGCATGATCCCCAGTGATGACAAACAAGCTATCCGGATATTTTTCCTTCGTCTTGCGGATAAATTCCGTCACCACTTTGTCCATATACCAGTAATGCCCCAGTTCAACAGCCAATTCATCCGGATTATCTGCCTGCGGCAGCTTGGCTGTCTCAGCCTTTTCCCGCTCAAGGTCAAAGCCCTCAGCTTCCAAGTCCAGATTATACGGCGGATGATTGGTCACCGTCATGATAAGATGCACCGTTGGCGGTTCATCGGCAAGATGTTTTTCCAAAGCGTCAAACATATAGCCGTCCTTTGTCCCCCAAGCGCTTTGCTTTGGCGCATTATAATCAGGATAACCATAGAAATGGTCAAATCCCTGCGCCAGCGAAACCCGGTTGATACTATCCCAGGATGGAACCCCACCATACCAAAAATCAACCTGATAGCCCAACTGCTTGAACTGAGGTGCCATCGCTGTCGGATAGACTTCCTTGAACGTCCGCAACTGATACTGCGGCGCAATATGGATTTCGGGTAGTCCCGTTATCATACCAGTAATCGCAATTGCTGTATACTCGCCATTGGGCATGAACGACTGCGTAGAATATCCGTCTGATGCTGCCGCCAGGCTGCGGATTCCCTCTGCCGCCCGGAGGTTTGCATACTGATCCAGCATCGGCCACTGCGCCCACGATTCACCCAAAATGATGAAGATATGCCTGGGGCGCGGGATTTTAGCCCCCTGCGCTGTACGCGCAAGATATGGCTTTATCTCATTGGCCTGCAAATCCTCATGCCCTGCAATTTGACGCAAATATCTGCCGATATTCTCCCGATCTACACCAGCAATGTGTCCAGCCTCCATATTGATCGCAAAATCACGGGCCCGATAAAGTGCCTGCACATCGTCCAGGATACACTCATTGAGAAACGCATCATTGGTAACCCCGCAGTTTTCCCAATTGATCCCCTTCTCATAATTGAAACTGGCACCAAAGCGGACAAATAAACCAAACACAAAAATCACAACCGTCAAGCCCAATGAAACAAGTGCCACGGTCCATTTGCTGTTAAAAGCCGGCAACAAAAAAACCGGCGTCTTCAAAAGCTTTTTCAAGACATACCAGAATAGCACGGCCAGAGCAACCGCAATGGCCAGCCGCCAGGGCAGACCATATTCCTGCACCATCGTCCAAAAGAGTGCCGTACGGTCATCCTGCCATCCTTGCACAACCTGCATATTGTAGGTCATCCGGAACTCACGATAGTACGGAAACCGTGCCTCAAAGAGCACCGCCAGCAGAAAGCCCGCAGCCGTGCCAACCCATAGCCTTAGCCGCCCCAACTCCAAACGAGGCAGAAAGATCCCCAGTAAGGAACAGAACACAAACGCCAGCAATGTAATCGCTCCAGCGGATTTAAGGCTAAGCCGCGCCCCCGTCCACAAAGCCAGCAGGATTTCCCCCGCATCGGCCGCTGGTGAAAGATATCCTGCCATCCCGCCGATGAACACCAGACGGAATATGCAAATCAGCAGCCATAAAGCAGCAAACAGTTTCAAATCCTGTTGGATATTCTCCCAAAATTTTTGCAATCGTATCATAAATGCAACAGTCTTTCCATTCGTTCACAAACCTGCTGAACCTGGATATTGGCCAGGCAATCAAGCTTTTTCGGGCAGGCACGTTTCCAGCAGTATTTGCAGGTACGGTCAACCTCGATGGCATTTTCCCCCTGCCCATACGGGCCATTGCGATTGGCATCCGTCGGCCCCATCAGCATGATGGTCTTCGTGCCGACACCAGCAGAAAGATGCACGGGCCCCGTATCGCCGCCAATGACGAGTTGCGCATTCTGCAGGATATAGGTAAGCTGCTTGAAATTCGTACGGCCCACGAGGTCAAGTGGCGGGATGTCTGTCTGCGCACAGATTTCAGCCGCCCGCTGCTCGTCGACGACACCACCGCCCACGAGGACAGGTATCAACCGGCGCTCGTAGAGCCAGTCGGAAAGCTCTGCAAAATACTCGACCGGCCAGCGCTTGTTCGGCCAGTTTGCCCCAATGGCAAACACCACGTAAGGATTGCCCATATTGGCCCCCGCCTGGCTGAAAATCCGCTGCGTAAGCTCTGCTTCACGCTCTGGTACCTCCAGCGGGAACCGCACCTGTTCGACGCGGCAGCCAATGGCCCGCGCGACATCGAGATAGCGCTCGACGATATGCCCCTGGGCATGGGGCCCGATGACCGGCTTCGAAATCTTATCGCTGAATTCACGCATATTGCACATGCCCAGCTTCACGGGAGCCTGCCCAAGGCGGGCAATAGCCGCCGACTTGAACAGCCCCTGCAAGTCGAGCACTGCATCATAGCTGCGCTGCTGGATTTTGCGTTTAAGCGGCCCATAGCCACGCAAAAAGCCGCCAATGGATTTGAAATTTTTCTTTTCAAAGACGATGATTTCATCGATATAAGGATTCATCGCCAGCAAATCATAGGCCGGCGGCTCAACGACCCAAGTCAGATGCGCATCAGGATATGTTTCCTTGATGGCATAGGAAACCGGCAGTGCATGGATGACATCGCCGATGGCGCTGAGCTTCACTACAAGTATGTTTTTCATGAACTTTCTCAGCCCTCTCCCTGTTTTATCTTCTTGATGACATTGCTGGTCGAGCGTCCCGCGACCATATCCACGAATTCGACCCGGCCGCCATAGCTCATGACAATCTTAGCCTCAGGCAGAGTTGCGAGCGTATAGTCGCCCCCCTTGACGTAAACATCAGGTTTTACCTTGGCAATGAGCGCCTCGGCTGTCTGCTCGCCAAACAAGACCACATAATCCACAGCCTTTAGCGCGCCGACCACCTTGGCCCGGTCAAGCTCATGATTGATTGGCCGTTCCGGGCCTTTGTTCGCCCGTACGGAAGCATCGGTATTGAGGCCCAGCACAAGGCAGTCGCCAAAGGAGCGCGCCTTTTCCAGATAAGTCACATGCCCGGCATGCAGGATATCAAAACAGCCATTCGTGAAGACGACCTTTTGGCCGCCTTTGCGCAAGACTTCACAGAATGCCGCGATATCATCCGTAGAAATCAGCATCTCACTTCTTCCTTTCCCAACGCGCGTTTAAGCTCCGCACTGCTGACGGTTGCCGTTCCCAGTTTGCGCACGGCAATGCCGCTGGCGATATTGGACAGCTCGGCAGCATCAGCCGGCTCCACACCAGCCGCCAGCGCCAGGATGACCGTTGCCACGCAGGTATCGCCGGCACCAGAAACATCGAACACTTCGCTCTTGTCCGAAACCGGAATGTTATGGATAGCACCGTCTTTTTCCAGCAGCACCATGCCAAGCTCACCGCGCGTCACGAGCACGCCATCGGCTGCGAGCTCCTCCAGAAGCTCCTGCCCCGCCGCATAGATATCCTCCTCAGATGACAGCTCCCGGCCCACAGCCGCTGCGAGCTCCGCATCGTTCTGCTTGACATAGCCAATGTCCCGGAAGCGGTGGATGTCATAGCGCGAATCCACAATACTTGGAACTCCATGCGCCCGGCACCAGCTGATCAAAAGCTGCTGCAGTTTTGGCGTAACCGTTCCCGAGCCATAATCACTGATGACCACCCCATCGATTTTGGGCAGCATGGCCTGCATATACTGCATGAGCTGTGATTCAAAAGCCGGAGCCATCGGCTCATGGCTCTCCTTGTCGATGCGCACAATCTGCTGGCTTACCGTTGCCCGGCCACCCGCGATGACGCGCGTCTTCGAGATAGTCGGCCGTTTCTCATCACAGAACAAGCCCTCGGTATGCGCACCATTTTTTTCCAAGGCCTCTTTAAGGCCGCGTGCCGCATGGTCAAGACCCAAAAGGCCTACGGCAAAGACGTTGCCGCCCAGCGTTGCCACGTTGTTGACGACATTGGCCGCGCCGCCCGCAATGATTTTCTCGCCCGCCTGCTCGAGCACGAGCACCGGAGCCTCGCGCGAAATGCGCGAAATGCGGCCATCCAGATAGATATCGGCCACCATATCGCCAATGACCAATATATTCTGTCCCTGGATTTCCTCCAGGATTGGTGCCAGTTCTTTTCTCATAAGTCAAACATCCTCAATCATTCTTGCGTATATTCCTGTTTACCATGGCGTGAACTGGAAGCGTATACTGATTTGATTATGCAGCGATTTATAGCGCACAATCGACTCCGCACAATGCATATCATGATACCAATAGTAATCGATATTCTTCCACTTGCCATGGTCAAGATCGTATTTCGTACCGACTGCCAGACGGTTCTTCTCATCCACGCGATAGCTGAAACCACCTTCAAGCTTGCGGCGGTAATCATCCGTACCGAAATTGAATAAGGAGTTTGCCGCATCCTTCTGGCTATAATGATAGCCTGCATAGGCTGCCCAGCGCTCATCGAAATCCTTCGTCAGTACAGCATCGGCCTTGATGCCAGCTACACGCGAATTATCGTACGACTCCCGCGTGATATTGTAGCCCAAGCTCAGATAGAGCGTATAGCGGCTGAATTTGATGGGATCATAGCCAAGGGTTGCTGAATAATAGCTATGATTGCTATGGATGCCCTTTCCATACCAGCGGCCGTACTCGGTATAAAGCTTATACGTGAAGTGACTGTCGCCGATATGATCGCCATAGCGCCAGAAAACAGCTGGCTGCTTGCGAATCCAGCGATTATCGCTATCCTCGAAATAACCATAGGTGACACCCGTCGCCATCTTCTTATTCTTCCAGGTCACATCATAGTTGCCGCGCCAGCCATCGGCCCCTGTGACATAAATATTCGTATTGACCGCAACATTGCTGGCCACAGGAAATGAAAGATCCCAGCTGAAAGTCAGCTTATCGTCGGTATTATACCCCACCCGTGGATAGGGATATTTCGCTTTATCCGCTCCCGGACTGATGTCGACAACATAACGCTTACGTGAATAGAGCTTTATCTTCTTGAGCCAGAATGAGACATCTTCCAAGACAATCTTATCATTCGGGTACATAGTGATTTTCTTCGCCTGCAGATGGTAATCCGGTGATTTAGCACCGCATTTGGTCTGCGTGCCATCATAAACCACGATATGGTCCGGATAGAACTCAAACCGCTTACCCGTGATATAGTGCGCATCGGCCTTACCGCGGACATTATCGATTGTCCCCGTCTTGGTGCCATAGTTGTAATGCGCTTTATAGCCATCAAGCGTTATTCGCATCTGCCCCGGCGTCATCTGCAGGATATGCGCCTTGCCGGGAATGTCGATTTCCTGCCTTTCCGTATTTCCCGTGACTTTCTCGCCCTGGAAACGATGCGCATCCATCTGCAGGATATCCACCTTGCCCTTGGCAATGAAGCTGCCATCACGCTGATCATAGGTAAGGTCTTCGCCTTCAAAGGCCACCGGCATCGGCTTGTCCTTAGCCAGCGGCTGTTGAAGATGCTTTTCCATATTCGCTGCATCTTCGAGCAGCTTCTTCTGCTCCTCGGTCAACCGGCGCTGTCGCTCATCAATACGGTTGTTCTCAATATAATCCAGCGCCTGAATGCCCGTATCCGAATCCGCCGAATACGCAGCATAAGCTGTCCCGGACAAAGTCGGCAGTGCAGCGGTTGCCACCACCAGTCCGGCCAGTAATTTCTGGTTACTATTCATCAAAAGGATCTCCTTCTGTACCATTCGTTTGAATTTAAACACACCACTCTAATAATATAACAGAAATGCATTTCCCGCAATAAAAAGGGGCCGCCAGCATCCCCGCCTCATAATTGCCACAAATTGCAGTTTGCCGGTCAGTTTTAGCCTTCCCCTTACCGAGGGGAAGGTGGGCGCGAAGCGCTCGGATGAGGTGTATGCGTCCGTATGGAATCCCGATACTGCGAAGCGCGGGGTTCACGGGGTAGTGCTTTTTCTGTTTCCGCTTAAATGGGCCGTTCGCCCCTGACATCCGCATGTACAAGTTTGCACGAACCGTTTCTCCCGTAACAAGCACATCGATGTAATTCATAGCTTATCGCCGCAGCTGTACAGGTTTATCCAAACCTAGCAGAGGGCGGGGGCGGGTACACTTTCTTCGTAGCGGGAGCGGCTGCCCGAACGCAGTGAGGGATGGCCCGCAGCTGATACTATCTAGAACGACACGATGTATTGGCGTGCCGCCGGCCTGCCCGGCACATGTCGCTAGGTACGTACGAAAGCATCCGCGCGGGTCATTTAGCGGGAGCGGAGAAAAAGTGTACCCGCCCCCACCCAAGCTGAGCTCTTCCAAGTTTATTTTAAGCACGCACTCACCGACAAACTGCAATTTTCTTAACGGAAAAAGCCCGCCGGCCCTATTCAGAGCCAGCGGACCTCTACCATATTCATCTCACTTATTCGGCCGCCGTCGTAGCTACACCGTAAAGCAGCGTATCGGCCTTGGTCTGGATATAGAACTCCGTGCCCTCAGGCAGGTCAATGTTCTTGCCTTTGACAAACGCACCGCCAATAATGCCGATAGGTCCAAGGATTACCATGCCGGCGAGGCTGGCACCAGCAGCCATGGCGAGGTTCTTCATCTCTTTTTCGGCCTCAGCTCCCAGCAGCGTTTCCACATCCGTGCCTTCGATGGCCTTAGTCTTATAGAAGTCAATTTTCACTTCCGCATTGCGGCCGAAGTTCTTGGCCTGCTCGACTTTCTGTACCTTGCCTTCGCCCGGTGCCCCCTTGGCAAATACCAGATGGTCGCTCACGATAACATCCTGGGCTACCTTGAAGCGGACGATATCGCCTGCCTTGAGGTTCTTGGCATTGACCGGATCGACAAGCGCTACCTTGATAAGCGTATTGGCCGGCACATTGACCTGCTCTACAGGCAGCGTCTCAGAACCGAACGACAGCTTCGCAAGCGATTTGATGCGCTGGTCATAGGTGCCCTCCGACGTCTTGCCGCTAATGGACATCTCCATATCCGCCACGCGTTTCTCGACCGGATTCATGCTGACCTCATGATCGATGTTCCACTCGATAGCATTGAGCTCCGCAAGGGTCGATGGCGACGAACCATTCGTGTATAGCTCGTGGTATATGGCATCGACACGGGCCATCATGCTGCCCGAGCGATGTGCACCATTGAAGTCACGCTCAAGCTTATTGATGCGCTCCGTGATGGCCCCCGTCTGCTCGACCCCGTAGGTATCCTTCTCAATCATGGCCAGCTTGTCCTGTACCGTGGCCGGCGTTGCAGCGGCAGCCATGCTCATGGACGATGCCAGCATCACAGCGCTCAAAAACATACTGCATACTTTGCGGAATCTCATTACTATCTCCTCCGTTTCAAAATGAACTCGGTATCTATTGTACCATACTTCCGGATAAAAAACTTGAAATCCTGCTAAAATACCGATTAATGCCGGCTTAAATCATCCGCAGTAATCTTTTGCTGGGATTCCTCATAATGGCTTGATTTCGTCTCGGGGGCATGGGAACCGTCAGGTTCCGGATGAATCAGGATATCGAACGTGCCGAGTTCCGCGCGGATAAGCTCTTCCAGCTCATCACAGACCGCATGGACATGCGACAGATGCATATTGCCATCAAACAGCACATGCACATCAAGCAGCTTGTACGATCCCGATTTGCGCGTACGCAGGCAATGGCAGCTGCGCACCTCGGGAACGCTCTCGATGATCTGGGTTATGCGCTGCTCCTGCTCAGCCGGCAGGCTCGCATCCGTAAGTTCCATGGCCGATTCCGTGACCATGCGCCAGCCCGCACGGAAGATAATCCCAGCAACAAGGATAGCAATGGCAGGGTCCAGCCAGGCCCAGCCCGTAAGCTGCATAAGTGCCAAGCCAATAAGGACACCGACCGAGGTCCAGACATCGGACTGCAAATGCAGGCCATCAGCCTCAAGCGCCTGCGACCCCGTGATTTTGGCGACATGAATCAGCCGCCGCGAGACCAGGATATTGACACCTATTGATACGAGCATAATGAGGATGCCATAGCCCAGTTCTTCAGGAACCTCCGCAGACTGGAACTTTTGCGCCGATTCATAGACAATGCCTACAGCCGCCCCGACAATCAGCAGGGCTTCGACCGCCGCCGACAGGTTCTCGAACTTGCCATGCCCATAATCATGCTCCTCATCCGGCGGTACCAGCGATTTTTTTACCGCCCAGAACGCAATGAGTGCTGCAATGAGATCGACACCTGAATGCAAAGCCTCAGAAACAAGGCTCACAGCGCCAACATAAAGACCGACAATCAGCTTCAGTATGACAAGCGTCGTATTCGAAAAGATGGACAGCCAGGCCGTCCGCTGCTTGAGCGCAGCATGTTCCGTCATAAGAATCCCTCCTGTTATTTTGTGAAATCTTTCCTAGCGTCACCATGCAAAAGAGCCTCCTCCAGACAGAGGAAGCTCTGATTCCTTATTTGCGCGGCTGCTCATAGATGAAGTCTACCATCTCATGCATCGGCGACGAGACAGAATACCCCGTTGCCGTAAGCGGCGTATTGTTCGTTTGCAGGGTTGTGCGCGTATCATACTGCTGCGTAACCGACGACAGGATCTGATATGTCGACTGCGTCGGATTGAAGCGCATGCGATAAATGAACCGGCGGTTCTGCCGCGCCTTGATGACGGCGACGCGGGCCGTCACGATTTCAACATCTGCCATATACCCCTGCGGCACTACGGCCGGCCTCCCCGGCTCCTGCGCCGGGATTGGATCTGGCTGGATCCAGACCTTATCGGTCGAAAACTCAATCGAATCCACGTCGACATAGTAACCCGTGGCACCGTTGGCATCCACGAACTGCATATTCTCTGCCAGGCAAGTACCGCTGAAGAGCAGCAAAGCTGCCAGCAATACTGGCAGGACACGCTTTTTTATCATCAATGTTTCGCTTCCCTCTATACTAAAATCTTTGAACGCCTTTCATTATAGAGGAGCAGACGCACAGGCGTCAATAGCTGCAAGATTAAGATTTGCTTTACCGCAAAGATCAGCAGATGCGCGGCACAAGATTCCCGAGCGGCATATCGACGACGCGGATGCCGCCGATGGCCGTGCGCAGGCCGACCTGTCCCTTGGCTGTCTCCGTGACTTCGCCGATGATGCGCGCATCGCGGCCGTATTTATTGGCCCGCATGACCGAAAGCACTCCCTGTGCCTCGTCAGCCGGCACAAACGCCACACATTTGCCCTCATTGGCCAAGTAAAGCGGATCAAAGCCTAGGATATCGCAGACCCCCTGTACCTCCTCATGAATGGGCAAATCCTCCTCGTCAATGAGGATGCCGCAATCCGAAGCCACAGCTATCTCATTGAGCACCGCTGCCACGCCACCGCGGGTCGGGTCGCGCAGCACGGCAATATCCGGCGCTGCCTCAAGCATAGCCTTAGTCATATGGCAGAGCGGCGCGCAGTCGGTCTTGACTGTATCGGGAAGGGTAAGGCCATGACGGCCAGCCAGGATAGCCGCCGCATGGTCGCCAATATAGCCCGACAAGATAACCTTCATGCCTGGCTTCACATTCTTTGGCGAGATATGCGTCCCCCGGATGACATCGCCGATACCAGCGGTATTGATGAAAATGCCATCGGCCTTGCCCTTCTCGACGACCTTCGTATCGCCCGTGACGATATAGATGCCTGCTTCGTCTGCCATCTGGCGCATCGTCGCCAGGATCTCCTTGAGATCTTTTACCGGAAAACCCTCCTCGATGATAAGTCCGGCCGAGATATACCGCGGGATCGCACCTGTCATGGAAAGATCGTTGACCGTACCACAAACCGCGAGCTTGCCGATATTGCCCCCGGCAAAGAACAGCGGCTGGACCACATAGGAATCCGTCGTAAACGCCACCTGTCCGCTCATCTGCACCTGCGCACCATCGTGCATCTCCTCCAGCAGCGGATTGCCATAGGCCGGCAGGATGACTTCCTCCATGAGCTCCTGGCTCATTTTACCGCCCGCGCCATGCGCGAGTGTCACCTTATCACTTACCATATTCGAATCTCCCCTGTCCATACTTGAACCAAGCCGCGCAGACGCCTTCAACCGATACCATGCAAGGCCCGACAGCATGCGTCGGCACACAGGCCTTGCCAAACAACGGGCATTCCTGCGGCGTCACGATGCCGCGCAAGACTTCGCCGCAGCGGCAGGCCGTCTTCTTGGCTGGCGGCAGTTCGCCTGCCGGCAACGGCATGACCTGCTCAATATCAAAGGCAGCGTATTCTGCTCGCATCTTAAGCCCTGACAGCGGCACGATTCCCATGCCGCGCCAGCCCGTATCCGCAGGCTCATAGACCGTAGCCGTGATGCGCTGCGATACCGGATTGCCTTCTGGGCGCACGACATCCTCATACTCATTTTCGACCTTGGCCTCGCCATTTGCGACCTGCTTGACGAGACGATAGAGCGCGCGCAGGATCTGCAGCGGCTCAAAGCCCGTGACCACGCCTGGCACATGATACTTCTGCACGATAGGCTCATAGATACCCGTTCCCGTCACGACAGAAACATGCCCCGGCAGGATAAAGCCATCGACATGCACCTGCTCATCGCTTAGCAGTGCCTCCATGACCGGCGGCACGAGTTTCTGCGCCGACAGCATAAAGAGATTCTTTACACCTTGCTTTTCCGCCGCCAGCACTGTAGCTGCCGCCGTCGGTGCTGTCGTCTCGAAACCGACAGCGAGGAACACGACTTTTTTCTCTGGATTATCCTTCGCTATTTGGATGGAATCGAGCGGCGAATAGACGATGCGGATATCCGCACCATTTGTCTTGGCCTCGCCAAGGCTCGACTTCGTGCCCGGAACTTTCAGCATATCCCCGAAAGTCGTGATGATGACATCGGAATGCTGCGCATAAGCAATGGCCTTATCCATATAATCATCCGGCGTCACACATACAGGACACCCTGGCCCCGACACGAGATCGACACTTGCCGGCAGCAGCTGGCGGATGCCCGCGCGGAAAATCGCCACCGTATGCGTGCCGCAGACCTCCATAAAGCGCAGCCTGCGTCCTGTCGTTTCCGCCAGCGCCGTTATCTCGGCCACGAGCCGCCGGGCAAGCTCCCGTTCTTCCTTTTTATCCATGATTGACCGACTCCTCAATCGTGCCGACAGTACGCGGTGCTCCCTTCATCTCGGCCAGCAGTGCATTCGTCTCCTCGGCATCCTTCGCATCGACGATCTGCATCGCAAAGCCCGCATGCACAAGCACGAAATCGCCAGGCTTGGCCTCCGGCAGAAGCATCATCGAGACCTCACGGCTGACGCCGGCAATCTCCACCTTGCCAATAGCATTATCGATTTCCAATACTTTCGCTGGTACTGCCAGACACATTATGAATCCCTCCTGATTGCCTCTTCGGCTACGATTCCAAAATCAAGCGCTGCGGCATTCTCCTTCTCCCGCGGCTCTATGCCCCAGGCCTTAAGCTCCTTGAGCGCCTGCCCCGCGACCTGCGGCATAAGCTTCTGCATCCCCGGTGACAGCTCAACGCCAGCCTCAAGATCATACGGCTGCGCGCCAATCACCACGACCTCGGGAATCTTGTGTCCTGTCACTGTCAGAAGTGCCAGCACATCCTGAATACCGACCTCGTGCGCCGATATCTTCTCCTGAAAATGGCTCATGACATCATCATTATGGAACCGGAACAACGTCCCCGGCTCCGCCCCGCCATTGATCGAATCGATGACCAAAAGCTTATTCGTCCCTGTCACATACTGCGTGAGCTCGATGCCCAGCGTACCGCCATCGACGATCTGCACATTCTCCGGGAATTCGTAATGCGCATCGAGGAACTCTGCCACACGCACCCCGAACCCCTCATCGCGCAGGATCACATTGCCCACACCCAAAATCGTCACATCCGCCGGATGCAGGACATTATCAAGGCTCGACACAGCCTCCGAGCCATTACCAAATACATCAGCCATATGATTAAACCTCTCCTAAACCCTCATCCGTCAGCCTACGGCTGCCACCTTCCCCAGAGGGGAAGGCTTTTTGCTCTACATAAGCGAGGGCAGGCAAGGGATGCTATAAGCGCAGCGTTGGCATGCCTTGGCTGTCCGCGCGCCTTCGATGCTCCCCCTTACCTGCTGCCAGCCTTTTTATCCGCCACTCGTTTGCGCAGCCACTCACACCATTCCGCGATTCCCTGCTCTGTCGTGCACGATACCTCGAGCACCTGCATGCCTGGATGCAGCGTCGTGATGTCCTCTTTGGCAGCAGCCATATCGAAATTGCAGTACGGCAGGATATCGACCTTGTTCAGCAGGGCAATCGCCGATTCCTTGAAAATCAGCGGATACTTCATCGGCTTATCGTCGCCTTCCGTAATCGAAAGCACGACGCCCTTGTCATCCTCGCCCACGGCAAATTCAGCGGGGCAGACGAGATTGCCGACATTCTCGACAATCAGCAAATCCAGCTGGTCTAAATCCATCTGCTTGGCCACCTTCTGCACCATCGGCGCATCGAGATGGCAGCCGCCAGCCGTATTGATCTGGATGACCGGTACGCCATGGCGCTCGATGCGATCCGCATCCTTGCTCGTGAACAGATCGCCCTCGATGACTGCCATTCTGAGTTTATCCTTGAGCTTCTCCATCGTCTTTTCGAGCACCGACGTCTTGCCTGCGCCCGGCGACCCCATCAGATTAATGACATAGACGCCCTTCTCCTTAAACATCGCCTGGTTCTCAGCCGCTACGCGGTCGTTCTCTCCCAGGATATTTTTCATGACCTGAATCTCAGCCATTCAATCCACCTCCAGATACTCTACCTGCATCTCACGTCCCGAAATCGTCTTGAGGACACCGTCCTTGCATTCGGGACACCAGAAATCATAATGGTCGACATGGAACTTCTTGCCACACTTGGAGCACTGCCCCAAAAGCGGCACTGTCTTGATCTTGAGCACCGCATCTTCGGCAATCGTCCCCTTGACCAGCATCGCAAACGAAAATCGCAGCGATTCCTGCTCGACCCCGGACATCTCGCCGATCAGCAGACCGACCTCATTGATTTTCTGCGCGTTGTTCTGTTTTGCGTAATCGAGGGCAATATCGAGTATTCCCTCAGCCAGAGCCATTTCATGCATTTGCTTTCCTCCTGCCTTAAGGCCTCCTGCGGCCTGAAAGCACATAATAAAAAGGGAACTGTCTGGCACCATCCCTCTTGGGGAGGGCTGGCAATGACAGCTCCCTCAGATTAGCTCACCAGCTTATAAAGCAGCCTCAAGACCACGTGCGCTGAACACGCTGACGATATCCATAAGCTTTGTCTTAGCCGGCGCGTAGTCTACTACCGTCTCGCCATCGTGCGCATGAATATGGACAAACATGACACCAGGAAGACCGAGAAGTGCCTTTTCTACTTCCTTGGCATTCTCGTCCGTATAGCCTTTGACAAAGAACTGGAGACGCGTGTTACCGTTCGTCTCGCCGCAGCCGCATTCTTTACACATAATCTGATTCTCCTTTGATTGTACTGAACGAAATGGAATTTCTGACCAGCCGGCCCTTATTTCTGCGCTTTCGGCGGCTCAACCTCATTCGCATCCTTCGGGACATGCTCGAGGAATTTCACCCCGGAGAACATCGAGGATGCCTCGCCCTCGGCCTCCATGATGTCGGCACGCAGCACCATGTAAACATGGCCAATAGCGAAGACGATGATGAGCCAGGCAAAGATGTGATGCACCCAGTGCGTCATCATTTCGCCGCCCAGGACAACATTGACCCAGCCGAACAGGATACCGCCGATATTCGACGGCTCGGTCATATAGTACATCGCAAAGCCCGTGAGGATCTCGACGAGTACCATGAAATAAAGACCAGCATACGATGCACGCGCCAGCGGATTGCGCAAAAACGGCGCATGATGCGGTTTTAAAAGCATGTAGTGGAGCGCAACGTCAATGGTCTCACTGTAGAAGTGGCCTTCCCAAACACGCGGGAAAAGACGGTCGCCCTTGTTCACGATAAATCCGTAGATGCGCAGGATAAACGCTGCACAGAACGCAAATGCCGCAATAAAGTGGATATTTCTTACCCAGTCCATGGACATGGATGTGTAGGTTGGTTCAATGCCCAGCACGGTTACCGGTTTCGTGACCAGCAGCCCTGTGACGAAGAGCACGATGATTGCCAGCACCATGATCCAATGGAAAATCCGCAGATACGGACTGAACAGGTAGTAGATTTTACGTTTTTCTTCCTTCATTCTACTGTTCCCTTCCTTTCCATCCGGTAGCCCGGCTTATTTCTCAACGTGCGTGCCAGAATACGGATCGGTGGTGATGACGTTTATCTTCTCGCCCTTGGCATTGAACATATGCGTAGCACAAGCCATGCACGGGTCGAAGGAACGGACGACCTTGACGATCTCGAGCGGCTTATCCGGAACTTTGACCTGCGTGTCCATCATAGCCATCTCATAGGCGCCGTGGCCGGCCTTGTCATCACGCGGGCAAGCGCTCCAGGTCGTCGGAACGATGCACTGGTAGTTGTCCGTCTTGCCATCCTTGATGGCGATGTAGTGGGACAATGCGCCGCGCGGAGCCTCGTAGATGCCGACGCCCTCGCACTCTTTCGGCCAGGTCGACGGATCCCATTTCTCGTTCGAAGCGACTTTCGTATCGCCAGATTTGATGTTGGCGATGAGCTTGTCGAAGAAATACTTGTTGATTTCGGCAGCCAGCTGGCAGTCGAGTGCACGGGCAGCCGTACGGCCGACCATCGTCGGGAGCCAGACTTCCGGAGCAAGGCCCAGTACCTTCGATACCGCATCGATCTGATCCATCATCATCTTCTCTGCCCAGGTCAGCTCGCCGAGCAGGCCCTTCTTGGCCTTGACATAGATGATGATATAGCGGGCCAGCGGACCGACCTCGCAGAGCTTGCCATTCCATTTCGGCGTCTTGAGCCAGGAGTACTTGCCCGTCTCATTGAGTGCTTTCCACTCGGTAGCCGTACCCTCTTTCGGGCCCGTGTATTTCGGCGAGGTAACGCCATCCCACGGGTTCAGTGCATCTTCGCTCTTAGCCGGATACTCGTACCAGGAGTGGCCGACGCTCTCGGTGAAGACCTTGCGGTTGGCAAAGTCTTCGCCATTGACCTCGGTGACCTTGCAGCCAGCGAGTCCCTTGCCGAAGTCCTCGACAACACCATTGCAGCGGATCAGCAGGTTCTTGAAGAAACCGCCATTCTTCGTGCCGCTGAACGGCTCTTCCGGATAAGCGCCATAGCCGAGCACACAGGTCTTGGCCATACCGCCGCCATCGACGCGGCCAGCCTTGACGTAGGCCGAGCCGATAGCAAGAAGATCCGGCAGATAGTAATTGTTGACCAGCGAACGGCCCATGTTGATGGCGCGGTCGACGATGTCGAGACGGGCCGTATTTACCGGTGCATTGCCGTCTTCCATCGAGATGGAGCACGGCATACCGCCGACAACATAGTGCGGATGCGGGTTCTTGCCGCCGAAGATGACATGCGGCGTGACGAGCTCACGCTGCTTGTCGAGCATCTCGAGATAGTGAGCTACAGCCAGCAGATGAACCTCTGGCGGCAGCAGCTTGTAGTCCGGATGATCCCACCAGTTCGCCGAGAAGATACCGAGCTGGCCGCTCTCGACGATGGCCTTGACCTTCTCCTTGATCTGTTTGAAATACTGCGGCGTAGCTGCCGGGAAATCATGCTCATAGGCCTCCGTCACCGACGTGCCCGGTGCACGGAACGGCAGCGTATAGTCTTTCAGCAGCGTGTTCTGCAGGTTAGCCGTAGCGATATCATCGGCAGCCAAAGCCTCAACCGGGCTGACCCAGTCAAGCGCATGCAGATGATAGAAATGGACGATATGGTCCTGCACCGTCAGCGTTGCTGCCATGATGTTGCGGATATAGTTGGCGTTCTTCGGGATCGTGATGCCCAGAGCATCCTCGACCGCACGGACAGAAGCCAGTGCATGGGCCGTCGTGCAGACACCGCAAATGCGCTGGATATATGCCCAGGCATCACGCGGATCACGGTCTTTCATGACGAGCTCAAGGCCGCGCCATGCCGTACCGGACGAAAGGGCATCGGTAACTTTGCCCGTTGCTTCATCAACCTGAACCTCGACGCGAAGATGACCTTCGATACGGGTTACTGGATCTACTACTACGTGTTTCATTTATTCACCTGCTCCCTCATTCTTCTTTTCATCAGCGATACGTTTCTTCTTCTGGACGACGCTGGCCGCAGCATGACCAGCTACGCCAACAGCCGTAGCGGCAGCCATGACGGCACCGATCCGATCGACATCACCGATTGGCTGGCCGAACTTCGGCAAGCGCTCGGTCATCGCACCATCATCCCAGAAGTGCGCATTGGAGCAGCCGATGCACGGAGCACCGGACTGGATAGGATAGCTCATGCCCTGGAACCAGCGCAGATTGCCGCAGGAGTTGTACGTCTCCGGCCCACGGCAACCCAGCTTGTAAAGGCACCAGCCAGCTTTCGCCCCAGCATCATCGAAGCTTTCTGCAAACATGCCGGCATCGAAGAACGGACGGCGATAGCAGGTATCATGGATACGATTGCCATAGAACTGTTTCGGACGGCCCTCGCCATCAAGCGGCGGTACCGTGCCAAAGAGGGCAACATGCATGACGACACCCGTCATGACCTCCGGAATCGGCGGGCAGCCCGGTACATTGACGACCGGCGTGCTGCCTGCGAACTGGGCAATGCCCGAAGATCCCGTCGGATTCGGCTTCGCGGCCTGGATACCGCCGGATACTGCGCACGTGCCATAAGCGATGACTGCCGCAGCATTCTGAGCCGCATGCTGCAGCGTATGCGTGAACGTATGGCCGCCGGACATACAGTAAACACCGTTGTCCTTCGTGCAGGCAGCACCCTCGACGCAGAGGATATACTGACCTTTGTACTTCTGGATGGTCTCCTCGAGATGGGCCTCGAACGGCTCACCACTTGCTGCACTCAGCAGATGGTCGTACTCGAGTGCGATCTGGCTCAGCACCAGATCGGATGCCAACGGTGCCCCCGAGCGGATGAACGACTCATCGCAGCCCGTGCACTCATGGCCATGAATCCAGACAACGACCGGCAGCGGTTTCTTCTCCGCAGCCTCAACGACTTTGGACACCTGGTCCGTGCTGAGTCCCATCAGAGACGTCAGCGCCACGCAGCTCTTGACGAACGTGCGGCGGCTCATGCCTTTTTTGAGATATAAATCCCACATACTCTCCCGTTTGTCCACTTTTTTACCTCCTCATGTTATCCTTGCGGATACTTGCGATAGAATCCCTCAGGCTGGTGGCTCAATACCAGCCGGCAGAAGGTCCCTACATAGTGAATACTCTTATTATACGCTAAAAAATAATAAAAAGCCATATCTATTCCGAATAGTATCCACTATTAGTTTCGTTTATGATATCATCACAAGGCGCAAGAATATCCTTAATATAATTTGGCTCGTTACTGCTATATTTCGCGCTATCCTGTTTTTTTCCTGCTATATTCTCCGATAAAATAATAAGAAATAAACAAAAAGGCCAGGCATAAGCCTGACCTGAATCGTCGATGGTGGAGACGAAGGGGATTGAACCCTCGACCCCCAGATTGCGAACCTGATGCTCTCCCAGCTGAGCTACGTCCCCATCCAGATTGCCTGCGGAATAACCCCCGCAAACAATATCTAGTATAGTACTTTCATTTGAAAAATTCAAGCCTTTTTGTCAAATCCAACGGCTTGCCATCAAGCACTGCCTCGCAGAGCTTTTCGCCCATATAGCGCAGCTTGAGCGAAAAGAATGCCGTGCGTGTCTCCAGCAAGCGGAAAAACAGCTTATCGCCCTCCCAGAGCGGCAGCGCGTAAACCTTGTCCTTGGCCACCCACGCAAGCGTGCCCTCATTGCATTCTCCGATCGCTCCCTCATATCCCGTGGCCGTATACAGGAACATGTACTCCGTCTGCCAGCGGTCCGAGATGAAGGTAATGACGCCGCGCAGCTGATAATCCGTAAGCGTGAGGCCCGTCTCTTCGCGGCACTCGCGCAAAAGACACTCCTCAGGGCTCTCGTCGGGCTCGAAATGGCCGCCGATGCCGACCCATTTATCCTTGTTGATATCGTGCTGCTTCTTGACGCGGTGCATCATAAGATACTTGCCCTCGCGCTCAATATAGCAAAGCGTTGTCTGGTTGCTCCTATCCATCGTCATACCTTCTCCTCTTTGCCCAGGACTTCATTCATGCTGCCCGTGCGGTAGCCGCACAAATCCAGTGTCACATAAGAAAAACCCAGGCGGCGGAATTCTGCCGTCACCTGCTCGCGCAGATCTGCGGCGAGGAAACGCTCGATATCCGCCGGCAGCAGCTCGATGCGCGCGAGGCTGCCATGCTGGCGCACACGGAACTGCCGGAACCCCTGCGCCATAAGATATTCTTCCGCGCGATTGACGGCTGCCAGCTTCGCCGCCGTAAGCTCCTCGCCATAGACGAACCGCGAAGCCAGGCAGGCAAACGAAGGCTTATCCCAGGTAGCCAGCCCCATTTCTGCCGACAGATCACGGATATCCTGCTTCGTCATCCCTGCCGCATGCAGCGGGCTCACGATACCGAGCTCCCGCAAGGCCCGCCGCCCGGGGCGGTAATCGCCATCGTCATCAAGATTCGAGCCATCGACGACGCAGCTTAGCTGCTCGTCTGCCGCCATGGCGACGAACTGGCTGAACAACGCGTGTTTGCAACGATAGCAGCGATCGGCAGGATTATGGCCGATACCCTCGATAGCCAGCACATCAAAATGCTGCACGATATGGCGCACGCCCTGCGCCTGGCAAAAAGCCGCTGCCGCCTCGACATCACGCTGCGGCACGAAATCCGAGGCAGCTGTGAACGCCACGCAGCGATCACCCAATGTATCATGGGCCACCTTGAGCAAAAATGTCGAATCAACACCACCTGAAAACGCCACTGCGGCTGAACCAAGCGCCTGCAAATGCTGCTTTAGCGCCGTCAATTTCTTCTGTAAATCCTCACGCATACTTGTTGTCAACCTCTCTGTCTATTATCTATTGATTTGCAAGTCCTGCAAACGGTCTAAAAAATCGTGGGCTGCCCAAAGCTTGTACTGCTTGTCACAGAGCATACCCTGCACCTCATCCGGCAGGTCTTGCAGGAAAGCCTTGCCCTGCTCGGGCCCAAGGACAAACACCGTCGTCGTCAGCAAATCGGACAGCATGCCGGCATCTGCGCAGCTGCCCGCGACAACGATGGTCGCACTCATCGCCGCATTCTTCGCCGGCGCACCGGTACGCGGATCGATGATATGATGATACCGCACCCCATCCTGCTCAAAATAACGCTCATAGTCGCCCGAGGTCGAAAGCGCCGCATCACAAAGTGGCACGACAGCCAGCCTAGTATCCTTGTCTTCCGCACGCGGATCACGGATACCAATACGCCAAGGCTGCCCTTTATCATTCCTGCCCACAGCATAGAGCGAACTGGCTCCCAAATTGATAAGCCCGTCCTTGATGCCATGCTGCGCATAAATCCTGCGCACTTCATCAAGCGCATAGCCCTTGGCAATGCCGCCCAAATCAAGGCACATGCCCGCTTCCATAAGACGGGCACTCTGCGTCTGCGGCAGAAGTTCCAATTTCTGCCAGCCGACCTTGGCCCGTGCCGCCGCAATTTCTGCGGCAGAAGGCACATGCGCCTTCTCCGTGCCGATTCCCCAGAGCGCCACAAGCGGCCCTGCCGTAACATCCCAGGCCCCGCCCGAGCGTTCACTATACTGCTGCGATACCGCAAGCATATGATAGACCTCGGGGTGCAGCTTCACCCACTGGCCATTTCCAGCAGCCGCCGCAAGTTTCACCAAATCACTATCTGCACCAGCAGGACTAGCCATGGCCTCGAGCTCACGCAGCCGCGCTACGCTCTCGTTTACAGCCGCCTCGGCCTCCGGCCCCGTCGCCGTAAGCGTCGCCACCGTATCCATAACCAACACCGTCTGCCGCACAGGCTCCTGCCGCCCGCAGCCAGCAAACACCATACACACCAAAAACAAAGCCAGCACACCAGCCGCCCGCCATCTACCAGCCATCATTCCGCCCTCTCCCATCTCACCGATTCATTCTTCCATTATAACGCAACAAAATAGTTTTTGCCGCAAGCAAATTGCAGTTTGTCGATTAGTACGTGCTTAAAATAAATTTGGAAAAGCTCAGCTTGGGCGGGGGCGGGTGCACTTTTTCTCCGCTCCCGCTAAATGACCCGCGCGGATGCTTTCGTACGTATCTAGCGACATGTGCCGGGCAGGCCAGCGGCACGCCAATACATCGTGTCGTTCTAGAAAGTACCTGCCGCGGGCCATCCCTCACTGCGTTCGGGCAGTCGCTCCCGCTACGAAGAAAGTGTACCCGCCCCCGCCCTCTGCTAGGTTTGGATAAGTCTGCTCTGCTGCGGCTATAGGGAACGAATTACATCGATGTGCTTGTTACGTGAGAAACGGTTCGTACAAACTTGTTCATACGAATGTCAGGGGCGAACGGGGTAGTGGTTCTTTCTGTCTGGAGCGACTGTCCTGCGCAGCAGGACTGGGCCGTAAG
>SVBZ01000006.1 GCA_015058575.1 Pseudoselenomonas ruminantium | reverse complement strand
GGAGCATAGTGTTGTTCTGATCCGTGGCGGTCGTGTTAAGGACCTGCCGGGTGTTCGTTACCACATCATCCGTGGTTCTCTCGATACTGCAGGTGTGCAGGATCGTGCTCAGGGCCGCTCCAAGTATGGTGCGAAACGCGCTAAGAAGAAATAATACAGCTTCGCAAATGAAGACTATGATAAGGAGGTAAAACAATGCCAAGAAAAGGTGCCGTACCTAAGCGTGACGTACTGCCGGATCCGGTGTACCACAGCAAGACGGTTACAAAATTCATCAACAAGGTAATGCTCTCCGGTAAGAAGAGTGTTGCTGAACGCGTCGTATATGATGCATTTGAGACGATCCGCGCTAAGACGGGCAAGGATCCTCTGGAAGTTTTTGAGACGGCTCTGAAGAACGTTATGCCGGTTCTCGAAGTTCGCGCTCGCCGCGTCGGTGGTGCTAACTACCAGGTTCCGGTTGAAGTTCGTCCGGACCGCCGTATGACTCTCGGTATTCGCTGGATCGTGAATTATGCACGTCTCCGTGGCGAAAAGACTATGGACGAGCGTCTCTCCGGTGAACTCATGGATGCTGCCAACAACACTTGCGCAGCAATCAAGAAGAAGGAAGATACGCATAAGATGGCCGAAGCCAATAAGGCATTCGCTCATTATCGTTGGTAATCTTTTCTATTATATAAGGAGCGATATTAAAAGTGGCAAGAGAGTATTCCCTTGAAAAAACTCGTAATATCGGTATCATGGCTCACATCGATGCTGGTAAGACGACTACTACTGAGCGTATCCTCTTCTACACCGGTGTAAACCACAAGATCGGTGAAGTTCACGACGGTGCTGCTACCATGGACTGGATGGTTCAGGAGCAGGAACGCGGCATCACGATTACGTCTGCTGCTACCACCTGTCATTGGAAAGACCATCGTATCAACATCATTGATACTCCGGGTCACGTGGACTTTACGGTAGAAGTTGAACGTTCCCTGCGCGTACTCGATGGTACCGTAGCAGTTCTGACTGCTCGCGGTGGCGTTGAGCCTCAGACTGAAACCGTATGGCGTCAGGCTGAGAAGTACAATGTTCCTCGTATGGCTTATGTCAACAAGATGGACATCACGGGCGCAGATTTCTACAATGTTATCAACATGATGCATGAACGTCTCCAGGCCAATGCAGTAGCTATCCAGCTGCCGATCGGTGCTGAAGATACCTTCCAGGGCATCATCGACCTCGTTAAGAACGAAGCCATCGTTTATGAAGACGACCTCGGCAAAGTTGCTGACGAAGTTGCTATTCCTGATGACATGAAGGAAAAAGCTGAAGAGTATCGCGAAAAGCTGCTCGAAGCTCTCTCCGAACTCGATGACGAGTTTATGGAAAAATATCTCGGTGGCGAAGAAATCACTGAAGAAGAGATTAAGAAAGTCATCCGTAAGGGCACCGTTGAGTGCAAACTCGTTCCGGTAACCTGCGGTACTTCCTATCGTAACAAGGGCGTTCAGCCCCTGCTCGATGCCATCGTTGATTACATGCCGGCTCCGGTAGACATTCCGCCTATCAAGGGCATCAATCCGGATTCCGGTGAAGAAGACCATCGTCCGTCCAGTGACGACGAGCCGTTCTCGGCCCTGGCCTTCAAGATTATGACCGACCCCTATGTTGGTAAGCTGGCATTCTTCCGCGTTTACTCCGGTGTGCTCGATGCTGGTTCCTACGTGTTCAACTCCACGAAGGGCAAGAAAGAGCGTATCGGCCGTATCCTGCAGATGCACGCTAACAACCGTAAGGAAATCGAAAAGGTTTACAGCGGTGATATCGCTGCTGCTGTTGGTCTTAAAGACACCACGACTGGTGACACGCTGTGCGACGAAGCACATCCCATCATCCTCGAATCCATGGAATTCCCGGATCCCGTTATCTCCGTTGCTGTTGAACCGGCTACGAAGAACGACCAGGAAAAGATGGGCGTAGCTCTCCAGAAACTGGCTGAAGAAGATCCGACCTTCCGTGTACGTACCGATCAGGAAACTGGTCAGTGCATCATCTCCGGTATGGGCGAGCTTCACCTCCAGATTATCGTTGACCGTATGCTCCGCGAATTCAAAGTGGACTGCAAGGTTGGCGAACCGCAGGTTGCTTATCGTGAAACGATTCGCAAGACGGTTAAGTCCGAAGGTAAGTTCGTACGCCAGTCCGGTGGTCATGGTCAGTACGGTCATTGCTGGCTCGAACTCATTCCGCAGGAACCGGGTGAAGGCTTCAGCTTTGAAAATAAAGTTGTCGGTGGTGCAATTCCGAAGGAATTCATCAACCCGATCGAAGCCGGCGTAAAGCAGGCTATGGAAACTGGTGTTGTTGCTGGTTATCCGATGGTGGACATCAAAGCTATCGTTTACGATGGTTCGTTCCACGAAGTTGACTCCTCTGAAGCAGCGTTCAAGGTTGCCGGTTCCATGGCATTCAAGAGCGGTGCAGAGAAGGCAAATCCGGTTCTTCTTGAACCGTATGTTAAAGTCGAAGTCACCGTTCCTGAAGAATACATGGGCGATGTCATCGGCGACCTGAACTCCCGTCGCGGCCGTATCGATGGTATGGAAGCACGCAACGGTGCTCAGGTAATCAACGGGTTCGTGCCTCTTTCCGAAATGTTCGGTTACTCCACGGATCTCCGTTCCAAAACTCAGGGCCGAGGGAACTACAGCATGGAAGTAGCTTACTATGATGAAGTTCCTAAAAATATAGCCGAAAAGGTTATTGCTAAAAACAAAGGCGAATAAGGGAGGAAAAAATTACAATGGCTAAAGAAAAGTTTGAGAGAACTAAACCGCATGTTAACATCGGCACCATTGGTCACGTTGACCATGGCAAGACGACGCTGACGGCTGCAATCACGAAAGTTCTGTCCGAGACGGAAGGCTGCAAGGCTGCTTTCGAGGATTACGCTGATATCGATAAGGCTCCGGAGGAGCGTGAGCGCGGTATCACCATCAACACGGCACACGTTGAGTATGAGACGCAGAAACGTCATTATGCACACGTTGACTGCCCAGGCCATGCTGACTATGTCAAGAACATGATCACTGGTGCTGCTCAGATGGATGGTGCTATCCTGGTTGTTTCCGCTGCTGATGGCCCGATGCCGCAGACGCGTGAGCACATCCTGCTCGCTCGTCAGGTCGGTGTTCCGGCAATCGTTGTCTTCCTGAACAAGGTTGACCAGGTTGACGATGATGAGCTCCTCGAGCTCGTAGAGATGGAAGTTCGCGAGCTGCTCTCCAGCTACGAATTCCCTGGCGATGACATTCCGGTCATTGCTGGTTCCGCTCTGAAAGCTCTCGAGGGCGATGCTGACATGAAGGCTAAGATCGTTGAGCTCATGAACGCTGTTGATGAGTACATCCCGACGCCGGAGCGTGACACGGATAAACCGTTCCTGATGCCGGTTGAGGACGTATTCACGATCACTGGCCGTGGTACGGTTGCTACGGGCCGTGTTGAGCGTGGCGAGCTGAAACTGAACGATACGGTTGAGATCGTTGGTCTTCAGGACGAGTCGAAATCCACGGTTGTTACGGGTATCGAGATGTTCCGTAAGATGCTCGATAGCGCTGTTGCTGGTGATAACATCGGTGCTCTGCTCCGTGGTATCGACCGCAAAGAGATCGAGCGTGGCCAGGTTCTCGCTAAGCCGGGCACGATTCATCCGCATACGAAGTTCAAAGCTCAGGTCTATGTCCTGACGAAAGAAGAGGGTGGCCGTCATACGCCGTTCTTCACGAACTATCGTCCGCAGTTCTACTTCCGTACGACTGACGTTACGGGCGTTGTTTCCCTGCCGGAAGGCACGGAGATGGTTATGCCTGGCGATAACATCGAGATGGATGTTGAGCTCATTACCCCGATCGCTATCGAGAAGGGTCTCCGCTTCGCTATCCGCGAGGGTGGTCACACGGTTGGTGCTGGCCGCGTAACGGATATCGTTGAGGCATAAGTTTCAAGTCAATTAAACCAATAAGTAAGAGCGGCGCTCGCGTCGCTCTTATTTAAAGGTTTAAAATAATATGGTACCCCCCAATGCGATGACGTGGCAGATGGCTCGGCATTGTCCGAGGGAACTGTTACGGAGAAATGTTTGGGCCGAGAGTCCGGACGATAAGGAGGAAAAACAATTGTCTAAGAATCAAAAGATTAGAATCCGTTTGAAGGCTTATGATCATAAAGCCCTCGATCAGAGCGCAGTAAAGATTGTGGATACTGCAAAGAAGACTGGTGCAATGGTATCCGGTCCGATTCCACTCCCAACGGAGAAAAATATCTACACGATTTTGCGTTCCCCGCATGTCAATAAGGATTCCCGCGAGCAGTTCGAAATGAGAACGCATAAGCGTCTTATCGACATCCTGCAGCCGACGAACAAGACGGTAGATGCGCTGATGCGCCTTGACCTTCCGGCTGGTGTAGACATCGAAATCAAATTATAATCCGAGGAGGTGGAATGAATGTCTAAAGCAATTTTAGGTAGAAAACTGGGCATGACTCAGATCTTCACGGAAGAGGGCAAAGTTGTTCCTGTTACGGTTGTTGAGTCTGGTAACAACATCGTTATCCAGAACAAGACGGTCGAGAATGACGGTTACAACGCTGTTCAGCTTGGCTTCGGTGAAGTTAAGGAATTCAAAGTAAATAAACCAATGAAGGGTCATTTCGCTAAAGCTGGTGTTAAGCCGGTCAAATTCATCCGCGAGATGCGTCTTCAGGATCCTTCTGAATACAAAGTCGGTGATTCCATCGGCGTTGACATATTTAGTGCTGGAGAATTAGTCGATGTTACTGGTACTTCCAAAGGTAAAGGTTTTGCCGGCGGTATCAAACGTCACAACTTCGCCCGTGGTCCTATGGGACATGGTTCCAAATCCCACCGTGAGCCGGGCTCGACTGGTGCAATGATTTCCGGTCCTGGCGGACGCGTGCTCAAAGGCAAGAAACTGCCGGGCCGCATGGGTGGCGAGCGCGTTACGGTTCAGCGCCTCACGGTTGTCCGTGTTGATGCAGACCGCAACCTGATTCTCATCAAGGGCGCAATTCCGGGCCCGAAGAAGAGCTTCGTTGTGATCAAAAATACCGTTAAACCGGGCAAAAACTAATTGGAAGGAGGATAACCTAAATTATGGCTACAGTAGCAGTTTATGACATCACCAACAAACAGGTTGGCGATATCGAATTGAATGACAGCATCTTCGGCGTAGAGATGAACGCAGGTCTTCTCCATCAGGCCGTTGTAATGCAGCTTGCAGCACAGCGTCTCGGCACGCATGCAACCAAGACGAGAAGCTTCGTTCGTGGTGGCGGCCGCAAGCCTTGGAAGCAGAAAGGCACGGGTCGTGCTCGTGCTGGTTCGACGCGCAGCCCGCTGTGGGTCGGCGGTGGTACGGTCTTCGGTCCGCATCCGCGTAAGTACGCTTTCACGATGCCGCGCAAACAGCGCCGTCTCGCTATCAAATGCGCACTTTCCGATAAAGTTAAGAGCGGTGAGCTCGTAGTCCTCGACAGCCTCGATTTCGATGCTCCGAAGACGAGCCAGGTCGTCAAGATGCTTGGCGATTTCAGCGTTGACTCCAAAGCTCTCCTCATCACTTGTGATGAAGCTGAGAACGTAGAGAAGTCCGCACGCAACATTCCGGGTGTAAAAGCTATCAATACGATGGGCCTGAATGTCTTTGATATCCTGAATCATGACAAGCTGTTCATCACGAAGGATGCCATCACCCGCATCGAGGAGGTATTCGCATAATGGAAGCACGTGATATCCTGATCCGTCCGCTGATCACTGAGAGAACGACTCAGCTCATGGCTGAGGGCAAATACGTCTTCGTTGTTGCGAAAGCAGCCAACAAGATTGAGATTGCTAAAGCTGTCGCTGAAGTTTTCAACGTCAAAGTTGAGAAAGTCAACACGGTCAACGTACTGGGCAAAACGAAACGCATGGGCCGCACGATGGGCAAGCGTTCTGACTATAAAAAAGCTATCGTAAAGCTCGCTGCTGGCGAAAGCATCGAGTTCTTCGAAGCATAATTGAGAAAAGGAGGTACATTTAAGTGGCAGTAAAGAGTTTTAAACCATATTCTGCAGGCCGTCGCTTCATGACCGTCGCTTCGTTCGACGAGATCACGGCAAGCAAGCCTGAGAAATCCCTGACTGAGCGCCTGACGAAAAAAGGCGGCCGTAACCAGCAGGGTCGTCTGACCGTTCGCCATCAGGGTGGCGGCCATAAGCGTCTTTATCGCGTGATCGACTTCAAACGCACGAAAGACGGTATCCCGGCTCGCGTCGCTACCATCGAGTACGACCCGAACCGCAGCGCACGCATCGCTCTCCTCAACTATGTGGATGGTGAGAAGCGCTACATCCTCGCACCGAATGGTCTCAAGGTTGGTGACAAGGTTGTTTCCGGTCCGGACGCTGACATCAAAGTCGGTAACGCTCTTCCGCTGAAGAACATTCCGGTTGGTACGACGATTCACAACATCGAGCTTAAGATCGGCAAGGGCGCACAGCTCGTCCGCAGTGCTGGTACTTCGGCTCAGCTCATGGCTAAGGAAGGCGATTATGCACTCCTCCGCATGCCGTCTGGCGAGCTCCGCAAGGTTCATATCAACTGCCGTGCAACGATCGGTGAAGTTGGTAACCTCGAGCATGAGAACATCACGATCGGTAAAGCAGGCCGTAACCGTTGGCTGGGCATTCGTCCGGAGAACCGTGGTACTGCAATGAACCCGAATGACCATCCGCATGGTGGTGGTGAGGGTCGTTCCCCAGTCGGCCGCAAGAACCCTGTTACGAAATGGGGCAAATGCGCTATGGGTGCCAAGACTCGTCGCAAGAAAGCTTCGGATCGTCTCATCGTCAAAGGACGTACGAAATAATCATAGAAATCGACAGGCAGCCTGATGCCGCCTGACGAAAGGAGGAGACACTTTGTCAAGATCTATTAAAAAGGGACCTTACGTTGCAGAAAGCCTCATGAAGAAAATCGAGGCTCTCAACGAAGCTAACGATAAAAAAGTTGTAAAGACCTGGTCGAGAAGCTCCACTATTTTCCCTGATTTCGTCGGTCATACGATTGCCGTTCATGACGGCCGCAAACATGTACCGGTTTATGTCACGGAAGATATGGTTGGTCATAAGCTCGGCGAGTTCGCACCGACCCGCACGTTCAAGGGTCATGCAGGCGAAGAGCGCAAGACTTCACTGAAATAATTTTGCGAAAGGAGCATACTTGTGGAATCTAAAGCAGTAGCTAAATATGTTCGCATCACTCCGCGCAAAGTTCGTGTAGTCCTGGATCTTATCCGTGGCAAGAACGTTGCAGAGGCATTTGCGATCTTGAAATTCACGCCGAAAGCTGGCGCTGATGTTGTAGAGAAGGTTCTGCGTTCTGCTGTTGCAAACGCTGAGAACAATTTTGATATGGACGTCGACAAGCTGGTCGTCAAGACGGCTTTCGCTGACCAGGGTCCGACGCTCAAGCGTATCCATCCGCGTTCCCGTGGACAGGCTTTCAAAATCTTGAAACGCACGTCCCATGTAACCATCGTCGTAGACGAGATGAACTAAGAAGGAGGGAAACGGATTGGGTCAGAAAGTAAATCCGCATGGTATTCGCCTTGGCATCGTCAAGACTTGGGATGCTAAGTGGTATGCAGATAAAGATTTTGCAGATAACCTGCATGAAGATATTAAAATCCGTGACTATCTGAAGCAGAGCCTTCAGGCAGCCGGTGTGTCCAGAATCGAGACGGAGCGCAGCAAAAACCGTCTGAAGCTCACGATCCATACGGCTAAGCCGGGTATGGTAATCGGCCGCGGTGGTTCGGGCATCGAGCAGATCAAAGAGGGTCTGAAGAAATACACGGAAAAACGTGTTGACATCAATATTGCTGAAATCAAACAGCCGGATATGGATGCTACTCTCGTTGCTGAGAACATCGCTCAGCAGCTGGAGCGCCGCATCGCTTTCCGCCGTGCAATGAAGCAGGCCGTTGGCCGCACGATGCGTCTTGGTGCTAAAGGTATCAAGGTTGCACTCGGTGGTCGTCTCGGCGGCGCAGAGATTGCTCGTAAGGAGTCCTACCGCGAAGGCAGCATTCCTCTTCACACGCTGCGTGCTGATATCGACTATGGTACGGCAACGGCACATACGACTTACGGCGACATCGGCGTAAAAGTATGGATCTTCAAGGGTGAAGTTCTTCCGGAAAGAAAGCAGCGCAAGGCTGTAGCTGAAGGGAGCGAAGCTTAATGTTATTACCAAAGAGAGTAAAATATCGCAAACAGTTCCGTGGCCGTATGAAGGGTAAAGCTCATCGCGGCAACACGGTTAGCCATGGTGAGTATGGTCTGGTCGCTCTTGAGCCGGCTTGGATCACGAATCGCCAGATTGAGGCTGCTCGTATCGCTATGACCCGTTACATCAAACGTGGCGGTCAGGTTTGGATCAAAATTTTCCCGGATAAGCCGGTAACGGCTAAACCGGCTGAGACCCGCATGGGTTCCGGTAAAGGTTCGCCGGAGTACTGGGTTGCAGTTGTTAAGCCGGGCCGCGTCCTCTTCGAGATGGATGGCGTATCCCGTGAAGTTGCTCAGGAAGCAATGCGTCTTGCAGGCCATAAGCTGCCGATCAAGACGAAGTTCGTTGTCAAAGAAGAGACTAAAGCAGAGGGCGGTGAAGTAAATGAAGGTTAATGAGATTCGTGAGATGAGTGCTGACGAGCTTAACCAGAAACTTGCTTCGCTCAAAGAGGAACTGTTCAACCTCCGTTTCCAGCTCGCTACTGGCCAGCTTGAGAACCCGATGCGTATCAAAGAAGTAAAGAAGACGATCGCCCGTATCAAGACGATCCAGCGCGAGACTGAGCTTAAGGCTTAATCGCAAACTGATATGCAGAAGGAAGGAGGCTCCCTAATGAGCGAAAGAAACGTACGTAAAGTAAGAATCGGTAAAGTCATTTCCGATAAAATGGATAAAACGGTTGTTGTTGCTATCGAGGAACTCGAGCAGCATAAACTGTACAAAAAACCGGTAAAGAGAACGGTTAAGTTCCATGCCCATGATGAGAAAAACGATGCTCATGTTGGCGATAAGGTTTCCCTGATGGAGACGCGCCCGCTGTCCAAGACGAAACGTTGGAGAGTTGTTGAAGTAATCGAGAGAGCTAAATAATCCAAAAAAATCGAAGAAGGAGGTCAAACAATGATCCAACAGCAAACAATCCTGAATGTTGGCGACAACACTGGCGCAAAAGAAATCATGTGCATCCGTGTTCTCGGCGGTTCCTATCGCAAATACGCTAACATTGGTGATATCATCGTAGCTGCAGTCAAATCGGCTGCTCCTGGCGGCACGGTCAAGAAGGGCGATGTCGTTAAGGCAGTTGTTGTCCGCAGCGTAAAGGGCCTGCGTCGCAGCGATGGCTCTTACATCCGTTTCGATGAGAACGCAGCAGTTATCATCAAAGACGACAAGACTCCGAAAGGCACGCGTATTTTCGGACCGGTAGCTAGAGAGCTTCGCGATAAAGACTTCATGAAGATCGTATCTCTGGCTCCTGAAGTACTTTAATTGTGAGGAGGTGCGATTTTGGCATTCGTTAAGATGAACGTAAAGAAGGGCGACACGGTCGTTGTGCTGTCCGGTAAAGATAAAGGCAAACAGGGCAAAGTCGTTACGGCTATGCCGAAAAAAGGTAAGGTTGTTGTCGAGGGCGTCAACAAAGTAAAACGTCACACGAAACCGAACCAGAAAGCTCCGCAGGGCGGTATCCTCGTGAAAGAGGCTCCGATGCATGCTTGCAAAGTTATGCTCGTTTGCCCGGCTTGCTCCAAAGCAACGCGCGTTGCTCACAAAGAAGTCAATGGTAAGATGGTTCGCGCCTGCAAGAAATGCGGCGAAGTTATCGACCAGACGAAATAATCAGGAAAGGAGGAGCATAAGTGGATAGATTACAGGAAAAATATCAGAATGAAGTTTGCAAGGCTATGACGGAGAAGTTCGGTTATAAGAATGTCATGCAGCTTCCGAAAATCGAGAAAGTCATCATCAACATGGGTGTTGGCGAAGCTGTCGGCAATCCGAAAGCTCTGGATTCTGCTGTTGCTGATCTGACGATCATCGCTGGCCAGAAGCCGCTGCTGACTCGTGCAAAGAAATCCCTCGCTGCTTGGAAACTGCGTGAGGGCATGCCAATCGGCTGCAAAGTAACGCTTCGCGGCACGCGCATGTACCAGTTCCTCGACAAGTTCATGAACGTTGCTCTGCCGCGCGTTCGTGACTTCCGTGGCGTAAGCGACAAGGCTTTTGATGGCCGCGGCAACTACGCTATCGGTCTCAAAGAGCAGCTCATCTTCCCGGAAATCGAGTACGATAAAATCGACAAGATCCGTGGTATGAACATTGTTATCGTTACGACGGCACAGACGGATGAAGAAGCCAGAGAGCTCCTGAAACTCATGGGTATGCCGTTCAGTGCATAAGGAGGTAAGGAAATTTGGCTAAGAAGTCTATGGTAGAGAAGTGGAGCAAAGAGCCGAAATTCTCCACGCGCGCTTATAATCGCTGCAAAATCTGCGGCCGTCCGCACGGCTACATGCGTAAATTCGATATGTGCCGTATCTGCTTCCGTGAGCAGAGCTACAAAGGTGCCATCCCTGGCGTAACCAAAGCCAGCTGGTAAGTATTTAAAGATAAAAGGAGGATATCGATTCAATGGCAATGACTGATCCTATTGCAGATATGCTGACTCGTTTGCGCAATGCAAACAATGTATTCCATGAGAGTGTTGAAATCCCGGGTTCCAAAGTCAAGACCGCTATCGCAGAGGTCCTGAAGGAAGAGGGTTTCATCAATGACTACACCTTCAATGAGGATGGCAAACAGGGTGTTATCTCTGTTTCCCTCAAATACGGTCCAAACCGTGAGAAGGTAATTTCCGGTATCAAACGCATCTCGAAGCCTGGTCTTCGTCAGTATGCAAAACACAATGAGCTTCCGCGCGTTCTCGGCGGCCTCGGCATCGCTATCATTTCCACGTCCAAGGGTATCATGAGCGATAAGCAGGCTCGCAAAGCTGGTCTCGGCGGCGAAGTTGTTGCATACGTTTGGTAATCGAAGTAGTCAGGAGGTGTACAGATGTCAAGAATTGGTAATGCACCGATTGAAATCCCAGCTGGCGTAACTGTTACGGTTGGCGAGGACAATCTGGTCAAAGTAAAGGGCCCGAAAGGTGAACTTTCCCGCCATATTCATCAGGATATGAAAGTAACCGTCGATGGCGCGGTCTGCAAGGTTGAGCGTCCGTCCGACGATAAGAACCACAGATCGCTCCATGGTCTGTCCCGTACGCTCATTAACAATATGGTTATTGGCGTAACGGAAGGTTTCTCCAAGAATCTCGAAATCAATGGTGTCGGCTACCGTGCTCAGCTCAAGGGCAACACGCTGAACCTCTCCCTTGGTTTCTCCCATCCGGTAGTTGTTGAGCCGCCGCAGGGCATCAAGTTCGAGTGCCCGTCGGCTAATGCTATCACGGTTTCTGGTATCGACAAGGAAGTTGTCGGCCAGATCGCTGCTGAAATCCGCAGCTTCCGTGAGCCGGAGCCGTACAAAGGCAAGGGTATCAAATATGCTGGCGAGCATATCCGTCGTAAAGAGGGTAAAGCCGGCGCTAAGGGTAAGAAATAAGACACTGATTCGAGAAAGGAGTGAAGTTCTGTGCTTCTTAAAGCAGATAAGAATAAGGCACGTCAGAAACGTCATCTGCGTGTCCGCAACCATATCGCAGGTACGGCAGCTCGTCCGCGCCTCAACGTATATCGCAGCCTGGCAAACATTTACGCTCAGGTCATCGATGATGAGAACGGTGTGACGCTCGTGTCCGCCAGCTCCCAGGATAAGGGTTTCGAGAACTACGGTGGTAACATTGAGGCAGCAAAAGCTGTTGGTGCTGCTGTTGCTAAACGTGCTCTCGAGAAGGGCATCAAAGAGGTCGTATTCGACCGCGGCGGTTATGTTTACCATGGCCGTGTCGCTGCTCTGGCAGAGGCCGCTCGTGAAGCTGGTCTCAAGTTCTAAATCATTGATATAAGGAGGTAAATGAATGGCTAGAAATATGGACAACGAAACTCCAGAGTTCGAGGAGAAAGTTGTATATATCAATCGAGTAGCTAAAGTCGTCAAAGGCGGCCGCCGCTTCTCGTTCAGCGCCCTTGTTGTTGTTGGCAACAAAAAAGGCAAAGTTGGCGTTGGTCTCGGCAAAGCTGCTGAGGTTCCGGAGGCAATCCGTAAAGGCGTTGAGGATGCGAAGAAAAACCTGGTTGAGGTTGCTATCCTTGACGAGCGTACGATTCCGCATGAGATGGTTGGTATCTTCGGCGCTGGCCGCGTAATGCTCAAGCCGGCTGCAAAAGGTACTGGTGTCATCGCTGGCGGTCCGGCACGTGCCGTACTCGAGCTGGCAGGTATCAAGGACATCCTGACGAAGTCCCTCGGTTCTTCCAACCCGAACAACATGGTTCGCGCAACGATGGAAGGCCTCAAAGCCCTCAAGAAGGCAGAGGTTGTTGCTGAGCTCCGTGGCAAGACGGTTCAGGAAATCTTAGGTTAATAGGAGGCTGTACAATGGCAAAAGTTAAAGTTACGCTTAAAAGAAGCCTCATCGGCCGCCCGGAAACCCAGCGCAAGACGGTTCGCGCTCTGGGCCTGCGCAAGATCAACTCCGTTGTTGAGCTGCCAGACAACCCGGCAATCCGTGGTCAGCTTCACAAAGTTGAGCATCTGATCGTTGTAGAAGAAATCGCAGACTAATCATAGAACAGGAGGTGTACTAGATGAAATTGCATGAATTACAGCCAGCAGCTGGTTCCCGTAAAGTCCGCAACCGTGTAGGCCGCGGTATTGGTTCCGGCAACGGCAAGACTTCCGGTAAAGGCATGAAGGGTCAGAACTCCCGTAGCGGCGGCGGCGTACGCACCGGCTTCGAGGGTGGCCAGATGCCGCTTTATCGTCGTCTCCCGAAACGCGGCTTCAAGAATATCTGGGCTAAGAGCTATGCTGAGGTTAACGTTGAGTCCCTGAATCGTTTTGAGGATGGTGCAACGGTTGATCCGGTTGCTCTCGTTGAATCCGGTATCCTGAAGAACGTTCAGGATGGTATCCGCATCCTTGGTAACGGCGAGCTCACGAAGAAGCTGACGGTTCGCGCTAACGGCTTTACGAAATCCGCAGAAGAAAAGATTACGGCAGCAGGCGGTAAAGTTGAGGTGATCTGAGGTGCTCTCAGCCCTTGGCAATGTATGGAAAATTCCGGAACTTAGGCAAAAAATCACGTTTACGCTGATCATGTTTGCTATCTTCCGGATGGGTACCCATATTCCGGTTCCAGGAGTTGACCCGACGGCGATTGAGCAATTATTCGCCAACGGGAATCTCTTTGGCCTGTTAGACCTCTTTTCTGGTGGTGCTTTCAGTAAGTTCTCCATCTTTGCGATGTCCATTACTCCGTACATCAATGCGGCGATTATCATTCAGCTTTTGAATGTTGTCATCCCGACATTGGAGCAGTGGTCAAAGGAAGGCCAGGAGGGCCATAAGAAGACCACCAAGGTAACGCGCTATCTTACGGTAGTGCTGGCATTCTTTCAGGCGATTGGCATGTCCATCGGCCTGAAGGCTGCCATTTTGAATCCGAATCCAGTCAACATCCTGATTATTGCAATCACGTTGACGGCTGGTACGGTGTTCCTGATGTGGCTCGGTGAGCAGATTACGGCCCAGGGCGTTGGTAATGGTATTTCCCTTATCATCTTCGCTGGTATCGTGGCTGCATTGCCGAAAAACATTGGAACGATTTACCGTTACGTCCAGGCTGGTACGATCAGCTACTTCAGCGTGTTCATGTTTGCGGTCATTGCTATTGCGATGGTTGTATTCGTTGTTCATGTTGAGAATGGTTTCCGCCGTATCCCGATTTCCTATGCAAAACGTGTGGTAGGGCAGAAAGCTTATGGCGGTCATTCCAGCCACATCCCCCTGAAAGTAAATCAGGCGGGCGTAATCCCAATTATCTTTGCGTCATCCGTGCTGATGTTTCCAGTAACCATTGCCCAGTTCATTGATATTCCCTGGGTAAAGACAATTGCCAGTTATTTGGAGTGGGGTAAGCCGCTTCAGACCACGTTATACGTTGGTATGATCATCTTCTTCACTTACTTTTATACTGCGGTTACTGTAAAGATATCGGATATGGCAGAGAATCTGAAAAAATACGGTGGTTTCATCCCGGGCATCCGTCCGGGACAGCCAACGGCAGATTATTTAGATCATGTCATGACTCGTATCACGCTTGCTGGTTCTTTATTCCTGGCCTTTATCGCAGTCCTGCCGAATCTGGTCGCGGGTGCAACTCATATTGAGGGTGTATACTTCGGCGGTACGGCACTGCTCATCGTTGTCGGTGTTGCACTGCAGACGATGAAACAGATAGAGTCCATGATTGTAATGCGTCACTACGAAGGGTTCATGAAATAAGAGGAGGCAAAACCATGCATATCCTGTTGATGGGCCCCCCGGGTGCCGGCAAAGGCACGCAGGCGGCTGAACTGGTCAAAGAGTTCAACATTCCTCACATCTCCACGGGCGACATGTTCCGTGCGGCAATGAAGGAAGGTACGGAAATGGGAAAGCTTGCCAAGTCGTATATCGATGCAGGCAATCTTGTTCCGGATTCCGTTACGGTCGGCATTGTGCGCGATCGTTTAGCTCAGGACGACTGCAAAAAAGGTTTCATTCTCGATGGTTTCCCACGTACCGTTGAGCAGGCAAATGCTCTCGACGGTATCATGGCTGATCTCGGACTGAGCCTGACGCGTGTACTGAACATCAGTGTTCCGGCTGCTGACCTCGTAGAGCGTGCAGTTGGACGCCGCATCTGCAAGAAATGCGGTGCTACCTATCATGTCAAATTCAATCCTTCCCATAAAGAAGGCGTTTGCGATGAATGTGGTGGCGAGCTCTTCCAGCGTGCAGATGATACGGCTGAGACGATGACGAATCGCCTTTCCGTATATGAAGCTTCCACGAAGCCGCTGATTGATTATTATCAGAAAGCTGGCATCTATACGGAAGTTGATGGCAGACAGGCGATTGACAAGGTCACGAAGGATCTCGTTGAGACCCTGAAGGGCTAAGTCAGTTCCGTTGGTGAGATTCACTGAACGATAGAAGTTATTGTAAAGGGCGGCATAAATACTTGCCGCCCATTACAATGATTATGAAAAAATGATTGACAACCTGTTGTTGGGCATGGCATTGATAGAAAATGCAGAAGCTCCTTAGATGACTTTGGCCCAACCAATTTCCATAAAAGGAGAAAAAACATGTCGAAGCAAGATGTTATCGAAGTAGAAGGCAAAGTCCTGGAGGCACTGCCGAACGCGATGTTCCAGGTTGAGCTTGAGAATGGTCATGTTGTACTGGCGCATGTATCCGGCAAGATTCGTATGAACTTCATCCGCATTCTTCCCGGTGACAAAGTCACTATCGAACTCACGCCATATGACTTAACGCGTGGCCGTATAACCTACCGATTCAAATAAGTCATCTCCGCTTTTGCGGGTTTATAAAATATTTACCTTTTTTTTCGTTTGCTACTAGGCAGGACGGAATAAACATGGTATACTAGCAAAATGAGACTGACAATAAAGAAAAGGGGGCAACCACAAGATGAAGGTAAAACCGTCAGTAAAACGGATTTGTGAGAAATGCAAAGTCATTAAGCGCAAAGGCCGTGTTATGGTCATCTGCGAAAATCCGAAACATAAACAGAGACAAGGTTAATTATTGAATAAGGAGGTGCTTTATTAATGGCACGTATTGCCGGTGTAGATTTACCCCGTGACAAGAGAATTGAAATTGCATTGACGTACATTTTTGGTATCGGTTTGAAGACTTCTAAGGATCTTCTGAAGGAGACTGGCATCAATCCGGATACCCGTACGCGTGACCTCACGGAGGATGAAGTTGTAAAACTTCGTGATGCCATCGATAAGAACGTTATCGTCGAAGGTGACCTTCGTCGTGAGCGTCAGATGAACATCAAACGACTCGTTGATATCGGCTGCTACTGTGGTCGTCGCCACCGTCTTGGCCTTCCTGTCCGTGGACAGAACACTAAGAACAACGCCCGCACGCGTAAAGGCCCGAAAAAGGCTGTAGCAGGCAAGAAGAAAGACTAATAAAGGAGGGTTAACTGGTGGCAGTTAAGAAAGCAGTTCGCACGAAGAAAAAAGTTCGTAAGAACATAGAATATGGCGTAGCGCACATCAGCTCTACGTTCAACAACACGATTGTAACGCTCACGGATAAGAGCGGTAATGCACTTTCCTGGGCTAGCGCAGGCGGCCTTGGTTTCCGTGGTTCCCGTAAGAGCACTCCGTTCGCAGCTCAGATGGCTGCTGAGACGGCTGCTAAAGCAGCTATGGAGCACGGCCTCAAGCAGGTCGAGGTTTACGTTAAGGGTCCTGGTGCTGGCCGTGAAGCCGCAATCCGTTCCCTGCAGGCAACGGGCCTCGAGGTTAACATGATCAAAGATGTTACCCCGATTCCGCACAATGGCTGCCGTCCGCCGAAGCGTAGAAGAGTTTAATAGGAGGTGCAATTACTAGATGGCAATTGATAGAGTACCAGCCATTAAAAGATGCCGTGCACTTGGCATTGAGCCGGCTGTTATTGGTCGTTCCAAAGAATCGAAACGTCAGCCGCGCCGTACGAACCGTAAGGTTTCCGAGTATGGTCTGCAGCTGAAAGAAAAGCAGAAAGCAAAGTTCATCTACGGTGTACTGGAGAAACAGTTCCGTGGATACTATGATAAAGCAAAGAAGATGCAGGGTGTAACGGGTGAAAACCTGCTTGGTCTTCTTGAGCGCCGCCTCGACAACGTCGTTTTCCGTCTTGGCCTTGCCAACACGCGTCGTCAGGCTCGTCAGCTCGTCCGTCATGGCCACTTCACGGTCAACGGCAAGCGCGTAGACATTCCGTCCGCACTTGTTTCCGCCAATGACGTTATCGCAGTCAGCGAGAAGAGCCAGAGCAATGCCTTCTTCAAAGAGCTCAAAGAGAGCAGCAATGCCCTTTCCGCTCCGGCATGGCTCCAGGCTGATCAGGCCAACCTCACGGGTACGGTAACTCGTTTCCCGAACCGCGAAGAGATCGATGTTCCTGTCAACGAGCAGGCTATCGTCGAGTTGTACTCCAAATAATGAATATTTGTGCCTATGTGCATAGTGTTCGATTGATTATTGAGGAGGTTCATTTCAGATGATAGATATCGAGAAACCGAAAATTGAAATTGCGGAAATCAGTGAAGATAACCGTTATGGTAAATTCATCTGCGAGCCGCTCGAGCGTGGCTACGGCACGACGTTTGGCAACAGCCTGCGCCGTATGTTGCTGTCTTCGCTGGAGGGTGCTGCAATTACCTCCATCCGGATCGATGGTGTACTCCATGAGTTCTCGACGATTCCGGGTGTCCGGGATGACGTAACCAACATCGTTCTGAACCTGAAGCAGCTCTGCCTCAAGATGGCAGGCAATGAGCCGAAGGTCATCCGCATTGATGTGGAAGGCGAGAAGGAAGTTACGGCTGCCGACATCATCTGTGATGCCGACATTGAGATTCTCAATCCGGACCTCCATATTGCTACGGTTGACGAGACGGGCAAGCTCAAGATTGAGATGACCGTTGAGCGTGGCCGCGGCTACGTTCCGGCTGACAAGAACAAGAAGCCGGAAGATACGATTGGCATTATCCCAATCGACTCGATTTTCTCTCCGGTACAGCGTGTGAACTACACCGTACAGGATACGCGTGTCGGCAATGTCACGGACTATGACCGCCTGATCCTCGAAGTTTGGACCGATGGTTCGCTTCGTCCGGAAGAGGCAGTCAGCAAGGCTGCTGGCATTCTCGTCATGCACCTCAAACTGTTCCAGAACATGGACGGTCTGCCGGATGAGATTGAGGAGGAGGAGGCATCCTTCCCAGAGGAGGAAGAGGATGATTCTTCGAAGGTCCTCGAAATGACCATTGAAGACCTCGACCTCTCGGTACGTTCCTTCAACTGTCTGAAACGTGCTAACATCAACACGGTCGCTGACCTTGCTGAAAAGACCGAAGATGATATGATGAAGGTCCGCAACCTCGGACGCAAATCTCTTGAGGAAGTCAAGAAGAAGCTCGAGGAACTCGGTTTGGCTCTGAGAGAAAACAACGATTGAAAAGAGGGAAATAAATGAGCTACAGAAAATTAGGACGTAACTCCGCAGCCCGTAAGGCGCTGTTTGCTAGCATTCTTACTTCCTTCTTCAGATATGGCCGCATTGAGACGACGGAAGCTAAGGCAAAAGAGCTCCGCAAGTTTGCTGAGCAGCTGATCACGCTTGCAAAGCGTGGCGACCTCAGCGCTCGTCGCAAGGCTATCGCAGCCCTGTCTGATGAAGATGTTGTAAGAAAACTGTTTGATGAGATCGCAGCGAAATACGCTGACCGCCAGGGTGGTTACACGCGTATCCTCAAGCTCGGCGTACGCCGTGGCGATGCTGCTCCGATGGTTATCATCGAGCTCGTCTAATCGCATATTGCAACTACGAAGTCCTGACCGTATGGTCAGGGCTTTTTCTATAGTATTGCAAGGAGGGAGATGACTTAGTGGATAAGAAAATCATGATTGAAGGCGCAATGGATATGGAGACAAAGGTTCTCTTAGAGGTGCTGGAACAGCCGCAGGAATATCTGCTGGGAACTTGGAAGTTTGTGGAAGGCCGGTATAGAGAGAGGCCGCTTGTGGTGGCCGTGACGTCTATCGGCGCGGCTAATGCAGCCGCGGCTACGGCTCTCGGAATCGAAAGATTTAAACCTGCAGCTGTTATCAGCCAGGGGACAGCTGGTGCTCATGATCCAGGTTTGCATGTCTTTGATATCGTTCTGGGCAAGCAATCTTTTGATGCCAGTTCATACCGTACAGCACAGGAAGATAGGGCAGATTGGGAGCATATGGAACTCATGGGGACATATGGCTATGCGCCAGCTAGTGGAGAGTTTGTGCCGCAGGCTGTTTATTATCCCGGTGACAAAAGACTCCTGGGGGCTGCACATAAAGCTGCTGCTGGATATCTCCGTGGCCGGGTGGTGGATGGCTGCATTGCCAGCTGCAATACTTGGAACCGGCAAAAGGAACGGCTGCAATACCTCCATGATAGATTTGGTTCTTCCTGTGAGGAGATGGAAGTCCATTCAGCAGCGCAGATATGCAGGCAGTATGCGATTCCTTTTTTAGGCATTCGTATGATATCGAATGCCGAATTCCATGCGGAAGAATTCCAGCCAGACACGGCAAAGGTTTGTCAGGAGTTCGTCTTATCTGTGGTGCAGCAAATATAATTCGGAAGAAGATATCTCCCACCTCTATAGGTAGCGAGCTCCTTATTTACTAACAGGCGGTGAGCATATATCTCCCGTCTTGTTGGAACGATGGCGTTATAATACCGGAAATAAAGAAAGCAGCTAACGGCGAATGCGTTAGCTGCAGCAAGAAAATATTGGAGAAAATATGTCCTGGCCTATTGGACGGCAGGTTTAGCCGTGCTGATGGGCCAGGCGTTTTTCATAGAAATGCTGGCGGCGCTCGGCAACGATGGTCTTGGCTTCGCTATCGCGATCCATCTGATGGCGGGTGAAGCGATGGTGGCGGCCTAGTAAGTAGTAGTAGAGAGCAATGCCCAGGAGAGAAATCGTTCCAGCACCAAGATATACGATCTGGAAGCCAAAGTCAGGGACAAAGCTGCCCAATGTGTAAGGTCCTACGCCGATGCCAAGGTCAAGGAGGACAAAATAAGTGCTGGTGGCGATGCCGACTTGATGCATAGGAGCACAGTGGACGGCCAGTGCATGACAGCAGGCAGTCAAAGTCCCGTAGCCGAAGCCCAGGAACAAAGCGCCAACCAGCAGAGGAATATCTGTCGTTGACCGGGCAATTATGCTCATGGCGATGGACATGCAGAGCAGTGATGGATAGACGACAATGTCGCCACCATAATTGTCGAGCAGGAAACCAGTGAGTGGACGGCTGATAAATGAGGTGGCAGCAAAGCAGAGGAAGAAGCAGGTAGCACCGATTCCGGTTACGCCGATGGCATTGGTATAAGCCCCCAGGAAGCTCAGTACCGTGGAGTAACAGATTCCGCCCATGAAGGCAATGCTCGATATACCAAGGGCCTTTAAGGAAAAGAAACGATCGAAGGAAATATGGTGCAAATCTTCCCGCTCAGAAGGCAGAATGGTACGTTCGGGTGTTTTGAGGAAACAGGAGAGCAGGAAAATCACAAAAGTAGCAGCTGTACAGATTTCGATTCCCAGATCGAAGCGGCCAGCCTGGGTGATGTTCATGGCCAGGAACGGGCCGATGGCTGAGGCTAGTGTGACGCCAAGTGTGAAGTAACCAATGCCTGTTCCCATGCGTTTGAGCGGAACCAGGGCGGCTACAACTGTGCTGGCAGCTGTAGAGGTTGTACCGAAGGCAAGGCCATGGAGAAAACGCACAACCATGAAGGAAATGAGGTTCGGTGCGAGTTCGTAGCAGAGAACCAATAGGAAGAACATAGCCGTGCCACCACGGAATAATTTGCGGCGGCCGATAAAGTCGATGAAACGGCCCGCGGGGATGCGGGCAACAAGTGCCCCGACAATGAATAGGCCCGAAGCTAGGCCTGCCATGCCAATGGATGCATGCCAAGTATGGATGGCATAGGCGGTGGACCATAGCATTAGCAGGAAATGAACACTGTAAACCAAAAAGTTGATGATGATGTCGAAAACATAATCCTTGCTCCATAAAGTGACGGGAACTTGCTCTGAAACAGCTGGCATAGATAACGTCTCCTTTCGCATTACGTGATGATGGCGGATGGAAGAGCAGACGGGAAAGGATAATGTCTGAAGATAATCTGCTGCATCCGATGCATGGATATGAGCGGTTACGCTCAGTTCGTGCATGTAATCTTTTGAAACCTGGTTACGCATGATTACACATTTCTACCCTCCTATAATAAGTTTACAGAAACCTATTATAGGAGGGTAGAAAAAAGATGTCGAATGTGTAAAATGCACGGGGAATGCGCAAAAAATGCATAATAGGGATGAATTATCACAAAACAATGCAAATATGAAAAAATTTCACAGTATCTATGCATAAAAATCATCGAAAAAAAGATATATTTCTTGAAAGCCTTGATTCTACTGCGTATAATGAATTTGGCAATAAATCATTATGCATGATATACAACGAAATGCTGGCTGGGTGGAGAATAGGGAGGCCTTGACCATTATGGAATTAACACAGTTGAGATATTTTCAGGCATTAGCGCGCCAGGGGAGTTTTTCACGAGCAGCAAAATCCATTATGGTGTCCCAGTCGGCACTCAGCCGTTCGATTGCAAAGTTGGAGACAGAACTTTCCGTGACGTTGTTTGACCGTCAGGGCAAGCAGACGAAACTTACAGAGGCTGGCGAAAAATTCTTGTTTCATGTGGATCGGGCACTTCGTGAAATGGAGGTAGCAAGGCAGGAACTCAAAATGGATAATGGGGGTGAGGGCACGGTAAGTGTGTCGTTTCTTCATTCATTGGGGGATACATATCTGCCGTTGATCCTCAGCAGGTTTCATATCCGCTATCCGCATATCGGAATCACGCTGAATCAGCAGAACTCCACTGCACTGACAGAGGCGCTCATGAAAGGTGATACCGATATATGTCTTTGCTCGATGCTTAATGGAGCGGATATTGCCTGGATGTATCTGTGGTCGGAGGAACTTTTCCTGGTAGTACCTTGTTCGCATCCGTTGGCACAAAAGAAAAAAGTTCGTCTGGAAGAAATCGATGGCGAGGCATTCATTACGCTGAAGCCGGAGTATAATCTCCGCCAACAGGTCAATCAGTTGTTGGATCTGGCTGAGAGCCAGCCGCAGGTGATTTTTGAGGGAGACGAGGTTCATAATCTGATTTCGCTCGTGGCTGCACAACTAGGCGTCAGCCTTTTGCCGCATATCCCTTGTACGGAGCAGATGGGAGTCTGTTATATTCCCGTGTCGTTTCCGGTATGCAAGCGTGCGGTGGGAATCGCCTGGAATACAAGAAGACCGCTCACGCCAGCCGCAATCTGCTTTCAACAATTTACCATAAGTTACTTTAGCAGTCAGCAGGACCTACAATAGCTGTGGTAATGCGCTATCTGTCAGTTGCCGACGATGACACCGCCGTGGATGAGGATGGGCGTGCTATGGGTAGCGATGCGGGTGGGGAGCTTTGTGGACAGTTTGCAGGGGCTGTTTAGGAGATAGGCGGTGGCGAGTACGGCTTTTTCTTTTATGCCGCGGTAGGTTTTGCTATCGAGTTCGGCTTCATAGACGGTTGCGCTATGCGGGGAGATGACGACGGTGGTCAGGGCCTCGGTGAAGGCCATGTTGTCAGACCATTGCCAAAGCTTTTTTCCATTTTTATCGGTAATGATGATGTCGTAGATTTGGCTTGTTTTTTGCTGGAGTGTGTAGGGAACACTGCTGGTGTTGGTGATCTTGAATTCAAGCTGCAGGCGTCCGTGGGTTTCCTGGATAGTCAGTTCCTCGGCGATATTCTCATAGGTCAGGGAGGCATAGGTAACTTGCGGAGCTGAGCTGCCTGCTGACGAGGCTGGGAACGTGATGCCGATACCTGTGCCAAAACGGGCCGATGCCATGCCTGGTATCAGCAGGAAAAATGAGAGCAGTAAAATGATTTTTTGCATGATGTATACTCCTATCGTCAAAGAAAACTTTAGTATTCTATTTCGTGGGAAATCCTTGTGTTTCCTGCCTTTTTTTTGTACAATATAAGTATGAATTTTGTGTGTATTATGAATATGGAGGAGAAGGTATGGCCAGTAAATTTTATCGTTGCAGTAAATGTGGTAACCTTATCGGTCTGATTCATGATGGTGGAGGGCCGTTGGTATGTTGCGGACAGCCGATGGAGGAGCTGAAGGCAAATACGACGGATGCGGCCCAGGAAAAACATGTGCCAGTGGCAGAATATGATGCGGGCACCAACGTGTTGACGGTAGCTGTCGGCTCGGCAGCGCATCCCATGACGCCTGAGCATTTCATCGAGTGGATTCATGTGCAGACGAAGCTGGGCGGTCTTATGCGGCAATTGACATCTGAGGATAAGCCGGAGGCAGTGTTCAAGGTTGCAGATGGGGATGCGCCGGTGCGCGTATTTGCATATTGCAATCTGCATGGTTTGTGGAAAACAGATATTTGAGCAAGAGCAATAAAAAGCTGGGCGGTTTGTGCAGGATTTTGCACAGACCGCCTTGTTTTTTGTGTTATAATGGTTCATGTATGATTTTGGGGAAAGAGGATATCCAGATGGCATTTATTGAGGTAGAGAACCTTACACATAAATATCATCCGGGCACATCGCAGGAGTTCGTGGCGCTGGACAAAGTGAATCTGTCCATTGCGGCTGGTGAGTTCGTGGCCGTGCTCGGAACGAATGGCTCAGGCAAGTCAACGCTAGCACGTCATTTGAATGGCCTGCTGCTGCCGACGGAGGGACGTTGTCTTGTCGATGGCTTGGATACCTGCAAGGCGCAGGATCTTTGGCAGATACGGCAGCAGATTGGCATGGTGTTCCAGAATCCAGACAATCAGCTGATTGCGGCGGTAGTCGAGGACGATGTGGCTTTTGGGCCGGAGAATCTGGGGGTGGAGCCGCAGGAAATCCGGCGCCGGGTCAAGGAGGCGCTGGCAGCAGTACATATGACGAAATTCCGCACCTATGCGCCGCATCTTCTGTCTGGCGGGCAGAAGCAGCGCATTGCCATTGCTGGTGCGCTGGCGATGCACACGCGCTGCCTGGTGCTCGATGAGCCGACGGCTATGCTCGATCCGCAGGGGCGGGAAGAGGTCATGCGTACCGTGCAGCGGCTGCATGATGCGCAGGGCATCACGATTGTTTATATCACGCATTTCATGGAGGAGGCGGCACAGGCTGACCGACTGGTGGTGATGGATGCAGGCAAGGTAGTGGCAGACGGAAAACCACAGGAGCTGTTTGCTGATGCGGGAGCAATGAAGAAACGCGGCCTTGATGTGCCGGTGGCAGCAGAAGTCAGCTGGCGGCTGCGGCAGAAGGGCATTGAACTGCCAGCGGATATCGTTACCGACGAGGAATTACTGAAGGCATTGGAGGCATATACGTGTCAATCGAATTGAAACAAGTCAGCTATACTTATATGCCGAAAACGCCGTTTGAGCGGCAGGCGCTGCGTGAGGTATCGCTTACGATAGCCGAGGGCAGTTTTACGGCAATTGCCGGGCATACGGGTTCGGGTAAGTCGACGCTCGTACAGCATCTAAACGGGCTGCTCACGCCGACGAGCGGTCAGGTGCTGGTCGATGGCATTGACCTTGCCGATAGCAGCAAGGCAGGTCGTGAGCAGGCGCGCCGGGCCCGGCAGCAGGTCGGCATGGTCTTTCAGTATCCTGAACAGCAGCTTTTCGAGGAGACGATTGCAGCTGATGTAGCGTTTGGCCCGCAGAACCAAGGGCTTAGCGGGGAAGCACTCATGCAGCGCGTGCGCGAGGCGATGGAGCTTGTCGAGCTGGACTATGACAAATATAAAGACCGCAGCCCGTTTCAGCTCAGCGGCGGGCAGAAGCGGCGGGCGGCCATTGCCGGCGTGCTGGCCATGCAGCCGCGTTATCTCGTGCTCGATGAGCCGACGGCCGGACTGGACCCGTGCGGCCGTGAGGCGTTGATTCGGACGATTTGCACGTTGAAGAAAAAATGGGAGCTTACGATTGTGTTCATCTCGCATAGCATGGAAGATATTGCACGGCTGGCTGACTCGGTCATCATCATGAAGCAGGGGGAGCTGGCTATGCAGGCAGCGCCGGCAGAGGTTTTCGCCCAGGATGATTTGCTACAGGCGGCGGGACTCAAAAAGCCGCATATTCTGGCACTGTTGCAGAAATTGCAGGCCGCAGGAATCCCGGTAAGAGCAGAAGCGCTCACGATCGAGGATGGCGTACAGGCAATAAGGGAGGTGCTGGCTCGTGCTAAGTAATATCACGCTGGGGCAGTTCTTTCCAGGCGACAGTGTGCTGCATCGCCTTGACCCGCGCGTCAAGATTTTGTTGCTGCTTGTCTACCTTATCGAGGTGTTTGTTTTCAGTCATCCCCTCGCTTATGCCGTGCTGACGGTGGTAACGTTTCTGCTTATCCTGCTTTCGGGTGTGCCAATGCGCATGATGCTGCGTTCGCTGAAACCGCTGTGGTGGATTATCCTGTTCACGTTTCTCATTCATCTGTTCAGCAATCCGGGGACGCCGCTTGTCAGGGTATGGATCTTCACGATGACCTGGGAGGGCGTGCAGAAAGGTTTTTTCTTGTCGTTGCGTCTCGTACTGCTCATTCTGGCAAGCTCGCTATTGACCTTTACGACGAGTCCGTTGAAACTTACCGATGCGCTCGAGAGCCTGCTTTCACCATTCCGGCGGTTTGGTCTGCCAGCGCATGAGCTCGCGATGATGATGACGATCGCTTTGCGCTTTATTCCTACGCTTATCGCCGAAACCGATAAGATCATGAAAGCCCAGCAGTCGCGTGGCGTGGATTTTTCGCATGGCAATGTGCTGACGCGGCTCCGGAATATGGTGCCGATACTTGTGCCTTTGTTCTTGTCGGCGTTTCGCCGGGCAGATGAACTGGCGCTGGCGATGGAGGCGCGCTGTTATCGTGGCGGTGTCGGCCGCACGCAGATGAAGGCTTTGCAGCTATTATCTATCGACTATGCGGCAGTGGCCGTATTTATCCTGCTGACTGCCGGGCTGGCGGCCATCCAGATCATGGCCTGAGCATAGGGGAAAGGAATGGGAATGAAACCAGAGCATAAAACGGAGATGAAGAGCCGTGCACGCAATATCGTATTGACCGTGGCTTATGATGGCACGGCATATCATGGCTTTCAGCGGCAGACGCCGCCAGTGGTGGCCGTACAGAATGTATTGGAGGAGAAACTCCAGACGGTATTTGGTGATACCATCGAGCTGGCAGCATCAGGGCGCACGGACGCAGGAGTTCACGCGTATGGACAGGTCGTCAATTTCTTTACTGATGGCACGATACCGACGGAGCGCATCGTGCGGGCGGTAAACAGCCTGCTGCCGCCGGATATCGTCGTGACCGAGGCCCATGAAGGCGGCCGCGAATTCAGCGCGCGTCATAGTGCGAAGTCCAAGACGTATATTTACCGCATCCAGCAGGGGGAGGTCCCTTCGGTGTTCACGCAGCGCTATGCCTGGTATGTGCGGCGGCCGCTCGATGTCGCAGTCATGCAGCAGGCATTAGACTGCATCATAGGAACGCATGATTTCAGTGCGTTCCGCGCCGCTGGCGGGGCGCCGATGAGCCCGGTACGCACGATGTATGAAGCCAGGGTCGAGCCCAAAGATGGCGGCATTTTGGAGTTTACGATCCATGGCAACGGCTTCCTGTATCATATGGTGCGCAACATCATTGGCACAGTCGTGAATGTGGGCCTCGGGAATCTTACGGTCAAGGATTTCCAGCGGATACTAAATAGCCTTGATCGCAAACAGGCTAGTGCCACAGCGCCAGCCTGCGGGCTTTATCTATACAAGGTAGAATACTGAGTGGGAAAATATTTTGGTACTGACATGCCTGGATAGATTACTACACAAATATGTATATATTTTGATAAAGAAGATACTCAAGTAGTGTTTCTGTAATGCGGTTTTTAGATTAATGATGTTTTGTTTATGCATTATTCTAAAAGACCGCATATTTTTATTATCTTTTATATACAGAAAAATTCACATATAGATAGATATCGTGTTACAATAAAAAGTGAATAATGTCCTAGGAGGAAACGTCAGATGGCGAAAAATAATAATGCCAATATCGGTTTTGAGAAACAAATATGGGATGCGGCTTGTGAGTTATGGGGGCATATCCCTGCGGCTGATTATCGTAAGGTAATTATCGGACTTATCTTTTTGCGTTATATTGGCAACGCTTTTGAAAAACAGTATAACAAACTGGTAGCAGAAGGGGACGGTTTTGAAGATGACCCCGATGCTTATGAGGCAGAAAATATTTTCTTCGTGCCGGAAGATGCACGTTGGAGCAAGATTGCTGCAGCTGCGCATAAGCCTGAGATTGGCACGGTTATCGATAACGCCATGCGGGCGATTGAAGATGATAATAAAAAGCTCAAAAATGTTCTGCCCAAGAACTTTGCCAGCCCCGATTTGGACAAGCGCGTACTGGGCAATGTGGTAGACCTCTTTACCAACATGAATATGGATGACACCGAGGAAAGCAAAGACCTTTTGGGACGTACCTATGAATACTGCATTGCTCAGTTTGCCGCCTATGAAGGCGTAAAGGGCGGTGAGTTCTACACTCCCGCCAGCATTGTAAAAACCATTGTTGCGGTGCTTCGTCCCTTTTCCAACTGCCGGGTATATGACCCCTGCTGTGGCAGTGGCGGGATGTTCGTGCAGAGTGCGAAATTCATTCAGGCACACAGCAATAGGCGCGGCGTAATTTCCGTTTATGGGCAGGAATCCAATGCCGACACGTGGAAGATGGCAAAGATGAATCTGGCAATCCGCGGCATTGATGCCAATCTCGGTGAACATCAGGCGGATACGTTCTTCAATGATATTCACGGCGACAGCTTAAAAGCAGATTTCATCATGGCGAATCCTCCCTTCAATCTCTCCAACTGGGGACAGGACAAGCTGAAAGAAGACAAACGTTGGAAATATGGTCTGCCCCCTGCAGGCAATGCCAATTATGCGTGGATTCAGCACATGATTCACCACCTCGCACCCAACGGCAAAATCGGCTTGGTGCTGGCTAACGGTGCCCTGTCCACGCAGACCAAGGGCGAAGGCGAAATCCGTAAGAACATTATCGAAGATGACCTGGTGGAAGCCATTATTGCCATGCCTCCCCAGCTTTTCTACAGTGTAACCATCCCGGTAACGCTGTGGTTTATCACCAAGAACAAGGAGCAAAAAGGCAAGACGCTCTTTATAGATGCCCGTGATATGGGCTATATGGTTGACCGCAAGCACCGCGACTTCACCGATGAAGACATTACCAAACTCGCCGATACCGTGGCAGATTTCCAAAAAGGACAACTGGAAGAAGTCAAAGGCTTCTGTGCCATTGCGACTACGGAAGAAATCGCCAAACAGGATTATATCCTTACACCGGGACGCTATGTCGGCATAGCCGAACAGGAAGATGACGGCGAACCCTACGAAGAAAAAATGAAACGGCTCACAGGTGAACTTTCCGGCCTGTTCGCCAAATCCCATGAACTGGAAGATAAGATTCGGAAGAATCTGGAGGCAATTGGGTATGAAGTGTGAGTGGAAAGAATATCAGTTAAAAGACTTAGCTATAAACTACGACAAACAAAGGATTCCGCTGTCGAAAATGGAACGTTTACAAAGACAGGGGCGCTATAGATACTATGGCGCTCAAGGTATTATTGATTATGTAGATGATTATATTTTTGATGGTGAATATTTATTGGTGGCTGAGGATGGAGAAAACTTAAAATCGCACAAACAGCCCATAGCGCAAGTGATAGATGGTAAATTTTGGGTTAATAATCACGCGCATATAATTCAAGGAAATGAATTGTGTAACACGAAATATCTATGCTATGCGATCAATAACCTGGATATATCTGGGTACATAACGGGGTCTGCCCAACCCAAATTAAATCAGGTTAATCTTAACTCTATACGGTTGAATATTCCTGATCGAGAAATTCAAGATAAGATAGTGTATATTTTAGAATCGTTAGATAGTAAAATAATAAATAATAATTATATAAACAAAAATTTATCTGTGTTAATCCAAACGATATATCAGAAACGATTCACATCAAAATGTCAAAGAATGTTGTCTGATATTTGCATGTATTCCAAGGATCGTATATCAGTAGATGACTTAACATTAGATGCATATTTTTCTACAGAAAATATGCTACCTAACAAAGCTGGTGTAACTACTGCCACGAGTTTGCCATCTACAGCACAAACTACTAAGTGTCATATAGGTGATGTCCTTATATCAAATATTAGACCTTATTTCAAGAAAATAATATATTGCCATCGTGAAGGTGGATGTTCGAGTGATGTGTTATGCATCTCTCCAAGTTCAAAAAAGTTATCTGCTTTTTTATACGGAGTTCTATATTCAGATAGCTTCTTCGATTTTATGGTTGCAGGATCCAAAGGTACAAAAATGCCACGTGGAGACAAACAGCAAATTATGACATATCCTATATATGTACCAACTAATGATGAATTAGATGAGTATAATGCGATAGCTATGCCGATACTGGATGATATTTATAGAAACACAATGGAAAACTCAAACCTTTCATCACTTCGAGATACATTACTTCCTCGATTAATATCTGGTGAAGTCAATGTATCATCCGTAAAGATTTAAGCCGCTAAATTCTTGTTTAATTTGTAGTGATGTTTTGAATGTTTTTATATTGGTAAATAGTATTTATATGAATGGGGGATATTTGCATTATGAATAATAATTTAAATACACAATTAATGGAACAAAAAATGAAAGTTGATTTTAATACTTATGATCTTTCAGTCAAAGAATTGATAAGTATGGTAAATGATAATCTTATAAATATAGCGCCAGACTATCAAAGACAGTTTAGATGGGATAATGAGCGACAGTCATCTTTTATAGAATCATTGTTTTTGGGAATACCTATACCATCTGTTTTTATGGCTACAAATGCGAATGGTACATGGGAATTAATAGATGGAGTGCAGAGAATCAGTACTATTTTATGTTTTGCAGGAAATGATGATGAACGTGAAAATATAACTGGTAAGAACAAGCAAAAGCTAAAATTACGTGGATTAAAAAAACTATCTTTATTTAATAATAAATGCTTTGATGATTTACCTATAGATATTCAGATAAAATTTAAATTGTCAAGTCTAAAAATTACAACTTTAAGTGATAAGAGTGACTCTCAAGTACGATTCGATCTTTTTGAACGATTAAATCGCGGAGGGGTTATTTTATCGGATCAAGAAATTAGAAGCTGTGTGTATAGAGGCGGATTTAATGATTTTATAAAAGAGCTAGCTAAAGATGAAAATTTTATCAAATGTGTCCACCTTTCAGAAAAACAAGAAATTGATGGTACGCGTGAAGAGTTAGTCCTTAGATTTTTTGCTTATCTTTATGATTTAAATAATTTTTCACATAGCGTAAGAGAATTTTTGAATGATTATATGGAAAAAGTAGGTGAAAAATTTCAATATAGTAAAAATGAAAAGCTTTTTAAACATGTATTTGAAGTATTAAACAATGCGCTTCCAAATGGAATTACACGAGGTAGGAAAAACACACCTCTAAATTTGTTTGAGGGAGTTTCTATAGGGGCTGCATTGGCATATATTAATACTGGCAAGATTAATACATCGAAAATTGATGAGTGGATAACTGATAAGGAACTTATGAAGTATATATCCGGGGCAACAAATTCAAAGCCACGTGTGGAAGGAAGAATTAGATTTTGCCGTGAAAAATTCGAGGCATAAATGATGTTTGATGATATAAAAGAAGAAACAACTCGTGATTTTTTAGAACTGAGGAATTGGGTGTTGAGAATTCCTGATAGAACAAAAGATGAAGATTTTTTTGTAATATCTCGAGGGTTGTTTTTTGTGTACGCATATGGCTTGTATGAGAAAATTATTCAAAAGATAGTATTTCAAACAATTAGTATGCTAAACGAGGCTAAAATACCTATTTGTGAATGTGTATACGAATTATACTCGCTAGGTTTTTCAAAAGAGTATGATGGAATAGAAAATGTTGGGAGAGAGCATAAATGGGAGAAACGTTGGGGAATATCTGAAAAGCTATCATCGAAATTTTTGCTAAATATTCCAAGTGAAACTTTTCCTACTGATGGTAAAAATATACGATATAAGCAGTTAGAGAGTATAGCAAAAACTTTTGGGATGAGGCGGGAGGTTATCCCTGAAAATAATCTCAGAGGGTTCCTTGAGGAATTGGTAGATAATAGAAACCATATTGCGCATGGCGATCAAACACCAAAAGAAGTCGGTAGAAATTATACAAAGAGCGACCTGTTGAAAAGGTGTAATGTTATTTCAGAAATATGTTCGTATACAATTGAAATTTATGAACAATATATAATTGATCGTGAGTATATGAGATGATTTGGGGTATAAAAAATGATTGTCGTAATTGTGTAAAACAAGGAGATGGAATGAGTGGCAATAAAGGAACACTTTGTAAAGAATATATATATATCAAGGTTTTTACATTTAGAAAACATAAACATTGCACTTTCTCCTGATACAAGACAACACTTACTTATAACAGGTAAGAATGGTACAGGTAAAACTTCGTTACTGGAACGAATTAGAGATAATTTTATAGCTATAAATAAAAGTAATTGGCTTGTAAATAAGAGACAAGGCGTAGTAAATGGAATATCTGTTTCATTTAATGTAGATGATGACCTAGATGCTGAATTTGCCTCTGGACGATTCATTACGGCTTATTTTGCAGCAACTCGTCAGACAAAAATAAACATTTCAAAAGGCGTGGAAGATGTAAAGTTATCTTCTGCATATTCAATTTTAGATGATCCTGCGCAACTGCTAGTAAAATATATGGTTCATCTAAAGACGCAACAAGCGTATGCTATGCAAGAAAATGATAATGCTGTGGTGAACAGTATAAAAGATTGGTTTGCAAGATTTCAGCTTGCTTTGCGTGAGTTGTTAGGAGATAACAGTATCAAGCTGGAATATGATTATAAACGATATAATTTTCTTATTCATCAACAAGGAAAACAGCCCTTTGGGTTTAATGATTTGTCAGATGGGTATTCTTCTATTATTCGTATTGTTGCGGATTTGATTTTGCGTATGGAGCAAAACTGGCTTTTGGGAGGAACTATCAGCCACTATGATATAGAAGGTGTGGCACTAATTGACGAATTGGAAACGCATCTTCATATTGAGCTGCAGCGCAAAATATTGCCCTTCTTGACTTCCTTCTTCCCTCGTATACAATTTATTGTTACCACCCATTCACCATATATACTGACTTCTATACCCAACGCTGTAATTTATGACTTGGAAAAGCATGTTACGTTTACAGATATGACGAATTTCTCTGTTGATGATGTGGCTGAAGCATTTTTCGATGCTGATGATTACTCTGTGAAGATGGGGAATATGCTTGAACGCTATAAAGAGCTTTTTGCTAAGCAGAATCTTACCGAAGCTGAAATGATTGAGAAAACAGAACTTGCGCATAAATTTAAGAATGTGCCGGGCAAGTTGGCTTCGCGTATTCAAAGCGAATTTGCAAGCATTGAGGGATAAGACATGGTAAAAATAGAGCGAGAAGATACGGAGAAAGCCATAGCGGCGCAACAGTCATTGGCAGAAGAAAAGACAAAAAGTTCGGGAACCTGCAATACGCCTGCCGTTAACGATGCTTTGCAGGAAATGTTTGGTGAGAAATGCTATATCTGCGAAAGCAAACAGGTTAGTTCTTGGCAGATAGAACATTTGATACCCCATAAAGAGGACAAAGACTTGAAATTTTCATGGGATAATCTTTTTCTGGCATGCGCGCATTGCAACAACATCAAAGGAGATAAGTACACGCCAATTTTGGATTGTACAAAGGTAGATGTAGATGAACAGATAGCTTTTCGTAAGGTTGGTTATTTTGGCGTACCAGAGAAATTGGAGTTCGTACCACTCGTGCATGATGAACTGACAGAGCATACGTGCGAACTGCTCAGGGAAGTCTATTACGGAGATACACCGCAAAAGAAGGTAGAGGGGAACTTCATTCGCAAGCAGCTCCGTGATGAATTGAGCAGGTTCAAAAATTATGTGCGTGAGTATGCTTGTGTCAGCGGACGAAAAAAGCAGGAACTATACGTTACCATCAGGAAAGAGCTTTCACCTGGTTCGCCTTTTGCAGCCTTCAAGAGATGGCTTATACGTGACCATGCAGATATGTTTAAGGATTTTATGAATTGTTGGAAGTAATAAAGCTAAAGGGATGATAGTAATGCCAAACGCATATACCGAAGCTGACTATGAGAACTCTGTTATGGAGTTATTCAGCGGTCTGGGATACCATATTGTTTATGGCCCGGATATAGAACGTGACCAGCGCAGCCCTTTGTATGATGAAGTGCTGGAAGATTACCTTCGGCGGCTTAATGCAAAGCTGCCGGAGGATGCGCTGGCAGATGCTTTGTATAAGCTGCGGAATTTTGATAATGGTGAGCTGGTTTCACGCGATGAAGTCTTTATGGATTATCTGCAAAATGGCATTCCTGTGCGCTATATGGTCAAAGGGGAAGAACGTTCAGATATTGCTTATCTGGTGGACTATCAGAATCCGGCTAACAATTCGTTTATTGCGGCTAATCAGTGGACATATATCGAGAACAGCCAAAAGCGTCCTGATGTGGTGTTGTTTCTCAATGGTTTGCCAGTGGTGGTTATTGAGTTGAAGTCTCCATCGCGTGAGGAGACGGATGCCAGCGAAGCGTATTTGCAGCTGCGGAATTATATGCAGGAGATTCCATCGCTGTTTATTTATAATGCCATCTGCGTGATGAGCGATATGATGACCTCCAAGGCTGGTACGATTACTTCAGGCGAAGACCGTTTTATGGAGTGGAAAACGACGGACGGAAGTTATGAGAATACCCAGTATGCCCAGTTCGACACGTTCTTCGAAGGGATATTTGAACGAAGTAGATTGTTGGATATCCTGCAAAATTTTATCTGTTTCTCTAATGATGGACTGTCAAAGGTGAAAATTTTGGCAGGGTATCATCAGTATTTTGCTGTCCGTAAGGCGATTGACTCAACAAAACACGCTACAGTTACCGATGGTAAAGGTGGCGTGTTTTGGCATACTCAAGGGAGTGGCAAGTCATTGTCGATGGTATTCTATGTACATCTGCTGCAGGCGGCGTTGAACAGTCCAACTGTGGTGGTGATAACAGACCGGAATGATTTGGATGACCAGCTTTATGGACAGTTTGCCAAGTGCAAGGCTTTTCTGCGACAGGAACCTGTTCATGCGGAGAACCGGGAGCATTTGAAAAACTGGCTGGCAGGACGACAGGCCAATGGTATTATTTTTACGACCATGCAGAAGTTCGAGGAATCAGAAGAACCGCTGTCAGAACGACGGAATATTATTGTAATGGCTGATGAGGCACACCGTTCGCAGTATGGACTGACAGAAAAAATTGTGATGACTCATAATGAGGAAGGTCAGGAAGTTGCCAAGCGCGTGGTAGGTACGGCGCGGATTATCCGCAATAGCCTGCCTAATGCGACATATATAGGTTTTACCGGTACACCGATTTCTGCCAAGGACAGAAGCACCCGTGAGGTTTTCGGCGATTATATTGATATTTATGATATGACGCAGGCGGTAGAGGATGGAGCAACTCGGCCTGTGTATTATGAGAGCCGGGTTATCAAACTGCATTTGGACGAGGCGACATTGAAACTCATTGATGCTGAGTATGATTTGATGGCACAGAATGCGGATGCTGCTACTATTGAAAAAAGCAAGCGTGAGCTTGGGCAGATGGAGGCCGTTCTGGGGAACGATAAAACCATTAATTCTTTAGTAGAGGATATTCTTGACCATTATGAAAACTACCGGGAAAATTTGCTGACGGGCAAGGCTATGATTGTCGCTTATTCCCGTGCTATTGCCATGAAGATTTATCGGCGTATTTTGGAATTGCGTCCTGCCTGGACGGAAAAAGTTGCCGTGGTTATGACCGAGAGCAACAAAGATCCGGAAGATTGGCGGCAAATTATTGGCAATAAGCATCGGCGGGATGAACTCGCGCAGAAGTTCAAGGATAATGATAGTCCTTTAAAAATTGCGATCGTGGTCGATATGTGGCTGACGGGGTTCGATGTGCCGTCTATGGCTACCATGTACGTTTATAAGCCAATGAGTGGTCATAATCTCATGCAGGCCATTGCCCGTGTCAATCGGGTGTGGAGGGACAAAGAAGGCGGCCTTGTGGTAGATTATGTGGGGATTGCATCTGCGCTCAAACAGGCTATGAATGATTACACTGTGCGGGATAAGAAGAATTATGGTGATACGGATATTGCTAAGGTGGCTTATCCAAAATTCCTTGAAAAATTATCTGTTTGCCGGGATTTGTTCTATGGGTATGATTACAGAAAATTTTCCACTGGTTCCGATTTGCAAAGGGCGAAAACGATAACCGGTGCGGTGAACTTCATCGTTGACCGGGAGAAGGACAAGGAAAAAGATATCTTCATCAAGGAGGCGATGCTTCTCCATCAAGCACTTTCGCTTTGTTCGTCTATTGCACCGGAGAATGAACGGTTTGAGGCAGCGTTCTTTGAAGCGGTGCGGGTTCTTGTCCTGCGGTTGACCCATCAGGGGACAGGGCAGAAGATTTCTTTGCCGGAAATGAATCAACGGATTAATGACCTTTTGCAACAGAGCATCAAGAGTGATGGTGTTATTAATCTTTTTTCAGATGTAGAGCGGGAGTTTTCCCTGTTTGACCCTAAGTTTTTGGAAGAAATCGCCAAGATGAAAGAGAAAAATTTGGCGGTGGAATTGTTGAAAAAACTTATTGCCGAGCAGGTACAGATTTATCGTCGTACCAATGTGGTGAAGTCAGAAAAGTTCAGCGAAATCATTCAACGGGCAATGAATGCGTATCTTAATGGTATGCTGACCAACGAACAGGTGATAGAGGAACTATTGAATCTCGCCAAGCAAATATCCAAGGCACAGCAGGAAGGAAAAGAATTAGGGCTGACTGCTGACGAGTTGGCTTTCTATGATGCCTTGACCAAGCCGCAGGCGATTAAAGACTTTTATGAAAATGAAGAGCTTATTGCTATAACGAAGGAACTGGCGGATACCCTGCGGCGAAATCGCACTATTGACTGGCAGAAGCGGTCGAGTGCTAGAGCAAGAATGCGTATGCTGATTAAGAAGCTCCTGAAAAAACATAAATATCCGCCAGAAGGCATGGAAGATGCAGTGCAGACGGTAATGCTCCAATGTGAACTTTGGACAGATCGGTTAGACATAAATGATTTTGTAGTAAATAATCAGTATGATGAGGAGGAAAATTTTATGTATGCAGCAGAAACAATGGCTAAATATAAAGCAGAATAACTGATAGCTTGCTGTTATAAATGGCAACTATACTGTTTTGTGTTGTGATGATTCGGCTTGCATGGCTCTTGCAGATGCGTTAAAATATGAAAAGACCCTGTAAAAGGAGGGTCTTTACTCGTATGCATTTTTTCAGGTGGTGAAACTATGAATTCCCTATTAAAGGTTGGTATCGACGTAGGTTCTACGACCATCAAGCTGGTGGTCCTCGATCATGAGAAGAATATCATCTATAAGAACTACGCCCGCCACTTTTCTGAGATTGGCAATGCCCTGCAGGAGAATCTGACGCATCTTAAGACAATCGTCGGTGAGCAGAAATTCTCGTTTGCATTGACTGGCTCCGCCGGCATGGGGATTGCCCAGCGTATTGGCTTGCCGTTCGTGCAGGAGGTAATAGCCTGCGCTGCGGCTGTCCGTGAGCTTATCCCGCAGACGGATACGGTCGTCGAGCTCGGCGGTGAGGATGCGAAAATCACATATTTCGGTGATGCTCCTGAGCAGCGCATGAATGGTGTTTGCGCGGGCGGCACGGGTTCGTTCATCGATCATATGGCATCGCTTCTGTCGACGGATGCACCGGGACTTAATGAGCTGGCAGCCAAAGGCAAACAGATTTACACGATTGCTTCGCGCTGCGGCGTTTTTGCCAAAACGGATATTCAGGCGCTCATGAATGATGGTGCGGAAAAAGCGGATATCGCGCTGTCGATTTTCCAGGCTGTGGTCAATCAGACCATTGGCAACCTGGCCCAGGGGCGTCCGATTGACGGTCATGTTGCTTTCCTTGGCGGCCCGCTTCATTTCCTGCCGGAGCTGCGCAAGCGCTTCATTGAGACACTCGGGCTCGACAAGGAACATGTTGTCGCTGTGGATTACGGCAATTACTTTGTTGCGATGGGGTCGGCCTTATCTGAGGAGGCCCAAACGATTGATGTATCGCAGCTCGAGACGAGCATTGCGCGTGCCAGGGAGGCGGCAGCTTGCGAGACACGCAAGGCTGACTTCACGCTGTTTGACAGTCCGGCCGAGTATGAGGAATTCAAGCAACGCCACGATAAGGATAAGGTAAAGCGTGGGGTGCTGGCAGACTATGCGGGGCCAGTCTATGTCGGTATCGATGCCGGTTCTACGACTACGAAGATTACGGCCATTGGCCAGGAGAAGGAGATTCTCTATACTTCGTATGGCAGCAATCAGGGCTCTCCTTTGAAGACTGTTGTCCGCGAGATGAAAGAGCTTTACAAGGCAATGCCGGAAGCAGCTTGGATTGCTGGTACGATGACGACGGGCTATGGTGAGGCCATCGTCAAGGCGGCTATCCATGCTGATGGTGGGGAAGTCGAGACATTTGCGCATCTGCGCGCAGCGCAGGAATTCTGCCCCGAGGTCACGTTTGTCCTCGATATCGGCGGGCAGGATATGAAATGCTTCTTTGTCAAAGATGGCAGTATCGGCAATATCACGCTCAATGAGGCCTGCTCGGCGGGCTGCGGTTCGTTCATCCAGAACTTTGCCGAGGGACTGCATATGACGCCCGCGGAGTTTGCGAAGAAGGCACTGACGTCCAAGGCGCCAGTCGACCTTGGCACGCGCTGCACGGTCTTCATGAATTCGAAGGTCAAGCAGGCGCAGAAGGAAGGCGCGGAAGTTGCCGATATTTCGGCAGGCATTGCCTTCTCGGTCATCAAGAATGCACTGTTTAAAGTCATGCAGCTCAAGGACGTCGGTGAGCTTGGTGATCATATCGTCGTGCAGGGCGGTACGTTCTACAACGATGCGGTATTGCGCTGTATGGAGAAACTTTTGGATCGCGACGTCATCCGCCCGGACATTGCCGGACTTATGGGCGCCTATGGTGCAGCTATCCTGGCCTTGGAATCGGGGCAGGCGCATTCGTCGGTACTGTCGGCGGAGCAGCTTGATGCATTCACGGTAGCGACGAGTTCCTACCGCTGCAAGGGCTGTGGCAATAAGTGCCTGATTACGATGCAGAAATTCCCCGATGGCAGCAGGTACTTCACAGGAAACCGCTGTGAGCGCGGCGTGGGCGGCGAGAAGCAGACTGAGGAGCAGACGCCGAATATCTACAAGTATAAATATGACCGCGTCTTTAGGCATTACAAGCCGCATGAAGGAGCTAAGCGCGGCCGTATCGGTATCCCGCGCGTGCTCAATATGTACGAGGATTATCCGTTCTGGTTCACGTTCCTCGATAGTCTTGGTTATGAAGTCGTGCTGTCGGGCAAGTCGAGTGCGAAGATGTACTATAAGGGCATGGCAACCGTGCCCTCCGATTCGCTCTGCTATCCGGCTAAGATTACGCATGGTCATATTGTTGACCTTATCGAAAAAGGCGTAAAAAAGATTTTTTATCCGTGTGAACCGTACAATATGGAGGATGATGTCAATGCGTCGGACAACCATTTTAACTGTCCAATCGTCGCTTCCTATGCCGAAAATATCCGCGGCAATATGGATATCCTGCGCGAACAGGATATTGATTTTATCCAGCCGTTTTTGCCAATCCATGACAAGAAGCGCCTGATTGCGCGTCTTTATGAGGAGCTGGGGCGCAAGGAAGGGATTTCCAAACATGAAATCGCGGCGGCCGTCGAGGCAGCCTACAAGGAAATCGAACAGTATCGTCAGGATGTCCGCGATTATGGGGCAAAGATTCTCGCCCGGATTGAAAAGACTGGGGAGCAGGCAATCCTGCTGGTTGGCCGTCCCTATCATGTGGACCCGGAAATCAACCACGGCATTCCGGAGATGATTCAGTCGTATAAACTGCCAATCTTATCAGAGGATGCGGTCTATCATCTGCCAGTCAAGGCTGGAAAGCTCAAGGTCGTCAATCAGTGGAGCTATCATGCGCGTCTCTATCATGCGGCGCAGTTCGTGGCAGAGCATGACAATCTGACGCTTATCCAGTTCAGTTCGTTTGGCTGCGGGCTCGATGCGCTGACGACGGGACAGGTCAAGGATATTTTGGAGCAGCATCACCGCATCTACACGATGATTAAGCTCGATGAGGTTTCGAATCTCGGGGCGGCCCGCATCCGCCTGCGTTCGCTGATGGCAGCGCTCACGCGCCGGACGCCGGTTGCCTATAAGGAAATCAAGCCGATTGCGCGGCCGCGGTTTACTGCGGACTGTAAGGCGACGCATACCATCTTGGCACCGCAGATGGCACCAATTCACTTTGAGCTCTTCAAGACGGCTATCCGCAAGTATGGCTATAATGTCGTCATTCCGCCGATGCCGGGCAAGGAGGCCATCGACACGGGGCTGCGCTATGTCAACAACGATATGTGTTATCCTGCTATCGTGGTTATCGGTCAGCTTATCCAGGCGTTGAAGTCGGGGCTCTGCAATCCGGATCATACGAGCATCATGCTGTTCCAGACATGCGGAGCCTGCCGGGCGACGAATTACTTGAGCGTTCTGCGTGAGGCTCTCAAATATGCGGGCTATCCGCAGGTGCCGGTTTTTGCCGTGCATGGCTTGAAGGATGAGACCGATGCGTTCAATCTCGACCGCGCGATGCTTACCGATGCCATCAAGGCGGCTATCTATGGCGATACGCTGATGAATGTGCGCAATCGCATGATGCCGTACGAGTTGACGCATGGCTCGACGCAGGCACTTTCCTGCAAGTGGATGGAGCGCTGCAAGGAAGAAATCAACCACGGCAATTACTTCAAATTCAAGAAAAACATCAAAGCCATCGTACGTGATTTTGACAATCTGCCGATTGATGAAACCTTATGGAAGCCGAAGGTCGGTATCGTCGGCGAGATTCTCGTCAAATATCATCCGGTGGCGAACAACCATATCGAAAAGGTGCTTATGGATGAGGGCGCCGAAGTCGTCATGCCGGATTTCGTGGATTTCTTCCTTTACTCGGCGTATGATTCAATTGCTAAGCATCAGTTGCTTGCGGGTAAGTACAAAGATGAGTTCTTCGGCAAGCTGTTCATCAAGGTCATTGAGTTCTTCCGCAAGCCGATGCGCAAAGCGCTTAAAGAGAGCCGTCATTTCCGGGTGCCGAATACAATCTATGAGACGGCGGAGCTGGCCGCGCGTCATGTCAGCCTCGGCAATATGGCCGGTGAGGGCTGGTTCCTGACCGGTGAGATGGTAAAACTCATTGATGAGGGTGTGCCCAATGTCGTCTGCCTGCAGCCCTTTGGCTGTCTGCCAAACCACATCACGGGCAAGGGCGTCATGCATGAACTGCGCAACGCCTACAAGGGGGCCAACATCACGGCTATAGACTGCGATGCAGGTTCAAGTGAGGTCAACCAGCTCAACCGCTTGAAACTCATGCTGGCCGTGGCCAAAGAACGCGGGCCGCAGCAGGAGAAAAAAGAATATAAAGACAAGGCGCTAAGCCATTAACAGATTTGACCCGTCAATTTTGACGGGTCATTTTTGGCGCATAAATCAAGGACATGTGTCCTAAAAATCATTGACAGGCAAAAAAAATCTCGTTATTATGAAATAGTCGGTTAATAATTCTATGTTTTTATGGGAGACGATAAAATCCATGAAAGAGTACAAACCATTTAAATCCGGTAAGGTTCGTGAAGTCTATGATGCAGAGGATAGCATCATCATGGTAGCTACGGATCGCATCTCCGCCTTTGACCATATCTTGAAGAACAAGATTACGGATAAAGGCGCTATTTTGACGCAGATGTCCCGGTTCTGGTTCGACTTTACGAAAGACATTCTGCCGAATCATATGATTTCGGTGGATAATAACGACATGCCGGAATTCTTCCAGCAGGAAGGCTTTGTTGGCAACAGCATGAAGTGCAAGAAGCTCACGATGATTCCGATGGAGTGCATCGTCCGTGGCTATATTACAGGCAGCGGTTGGGAGAGCTACAAAGAGAATGGTACGATTTGCGGCATCGAGCTGCCGAAAGGCCTCGTAGAGTCGCAGAAATTGCCGGAGCCGATCTTTACGCCGAGTACGAAAGCAGAACTTGGCGATCACGATGAAAACGTCTCCCTCGAGAAGGGCGCAGAAGTCCTGGAAAAATCCTTCCCGGGTCATGGCCGTGAGTATGCGGAGAAGGTTCGCGACTACACGATTGCCATTTACAAGAAATGCGCGGAATATGCGCTTTCGCGTGGCATCATCATTGCCGATACGAAGTTTGAGTTCGGTATCGACGAGGATGGCAGCATTGTCCTGGGCGATGAGGTACTGACGCCGGACAGCTCGCGTTTCTGGCCGCTGGAGGGCTATAAGGAAGGGCAGAGCCAGCCGTCTTATGATAAGCAGTTCGTCCGCGATTGGCTCAAGGCAAATCCGGATAGCGATTATGAGCTGCCGCAGGATGTCATCGACAAGACGATTGCCAAATACAAGGAAGCCTATAAGATGCTTACGGGCAAGGATTTTGAGTAAGGATTTGATTCTGGAGAGCGCGGATCGTTACGATCCGTGTTCTCTTGGAAAGGAGAGCATGATTGATGAAAGTTGCAGTTCTGATGGGGAGCGATTCAGACTGGCCAATCTTGAAGCCGGCTGTTGAGATCCTCAAGTCGTTCGGTATCGAGTCGGAGGTCATTGTCGCATCGGCTCATCGCACGCCAGCCAAAGTCCGTGAGGTCGTGCTCAGCGCGCCGGAAAAAGGGATCGGTGCGTTCATCGTGGCGGCAGGGGCAGCAGCCCATCTGGCAGGCGTGGTGGCAAGCTATACGACGCTGCCGGTTATTGGTGTGCCCATCAATGCTACGCCGCTCAATGGTATGGATGCACTCTTGAGCACGGTGCAGATGCCGTCGGGGATTCCGGTGGCGACGATGGCTGTCAATGGCGCCAAGAATGCGGCGATCTTTGCGGTGGAAATCTTTGCGGTCACTGATAAGGCGCTCGCGCAGAAACTGGCGGATTACCGCACGAAGATGATTCAGGAAGTCGAAAAGAAAGCAGCCCGTGTTGCTGCCCAGCTTTAAGCTGCGCGCAACCGGACTGTTTTTTTGACCGCAAAAGCGGGCTGACCGTGTATATTATATGAAAAAGGAAAAGAGAGAACAAAATAACCATGTATGAAAATGGCTATAACTTAGAACCGAAATGGAAAGAGGAATGCGGCGTCTATGGGGTCTACTCGCATACTGAGGATGTCTCGGGTATGACGTATCTGGGCCTTTATGCGCTGCAGCATCGTGGGCAGGAGAGCGCGGGCATCGCCATCACCGATGGCGCCTGGATGGATGTCACGCGCGGCATGGGCCTTGTAAATGAGGTATTCCGTCATCAGGTCCCGCATATGGAGAATCAGTGCATTGCCATCGGCCATGTGCGCTATTCTACAACGGGCTCGAGCTTACTGGCCAATACGCAGCCGCTTATGGTCAACTATGCGGGCGGCAAGATAGCACTTGCCCATAATGGCAATCTGACCAATGCGGCTGAAATCCGCCATGATCTTGAACAACAGGGCACGATTTTCCAGACGTCCATCGATTCCGAGGTGTTTGTCAACCTCATTGCGCGTTCGCGCCAGGAGACCATCGAGGACAAGGTCATTGAAAGCCTCAAGAAAATTAAGGGGGCGTACTGCCTGACCATCATGACCGAGAGCAAGCTTATCGGTGCGCGTGATCCGCAGGGGTTCCGGCCGCTTTGCATCGGCAAGACCGAAGAGGGGAGCTACATCATATCCTCGGAAACCTGCGGGCTTGATGTGGTTGGCGCCGAGTTCATCCGCGATGTACTGCCGGGGGAAATGGTAGTCATCGATGAAAACGGTATCAAGTCGTATCCGTTTGCGACGCAGGAGCCCAAGGCTGCATGCATTTTTGAATACATCTACTTTGCGCGTCCCGATTCGGTCATCGATGGACAGAGTGTCCACGATGCGCGTTTCATGATGGGACGCATGCTGGCCCGCGAGTCGGGCTGTCAGGGCGATATCGTCATTTCGGTCCCGGACTCTGGCACGACGGCGGCTACAGGCGTGGCTTTTGAGTCGGGCATCCCGTTTGTCGAAGGGCTGATCAAGAACCGCTATATCGGCCGTACCTTTATCCAGCCGACGCAGAAAAAACGCGATACGGCAGTGAAGCTCAAGCTCAATGCTATCCGTTCGGTGGTTGCAGGCAAGCGCGTCATCATGGTCGATGATTCGATCGTCCGCGGTACGACGAGCGGCAAGATCGTAAAGATGCTCAGAAGTGCCGGGGCCAAAGAGGTCCATATGCTTATCAGCAGTCCGCCGATTGGGTACCCGTGCTACTATGGCATCGATACGTCAGTCCGCAAGGAGCTTATCGCAGCGACCAAGAGTGTCGAGGAAATCCGCGAGTACATCGGGGCAGATACCCTGCATTTCCTGAGCATCGAAGGGCTCAAAAAATCGGTATCGGCTGTTGATCCTGAGGCGATGTGCTACGCCTGCTTCAACAGCGCTTATCCAATCGAGGATGGGGAAAAGCCGGCTGGCGACAGCAAATACGTATTTGAACAGCGCAAGTGTTAAGAGAGGATAGAAATGGCAGAACAACTTACTTATAAAGATTCCGGTGTTGATATCGACGCAGGCAACAAATCCGTCCAACTGATAAAGGACAGCGTCAAAGCTACCTATCGTCCGGAGGTCCTTGGTGACCTCGGCGGGTTTGGCGGCCTGTTCGCGCTGACGGCAGGCAAATACAAGGAGCCGGTGCTGGTTTCTGGTACCGATGGTGTCGGCACGAAACTGCGGCTGGCCTTCATGCTGGATAAGCATGATACGGTGGGGCAGGATGCCGTGGCCATGTGTGTCAACGATATCCTCGTACAGGGGGCAGAGCCTCTCTTTTTCCTCGATTATCTGGCGGTTGGCAAGCTCGATCCGGAGCAGGTGGCTGCTGTCGTGAAAGGTGTGGCGAGTGCCTGCAAGGAATCGGGCTGTGCGCTGATTGGTGGTGAGACGGCGGAGATGTCGGGCTTCTATCCGGTGGGTGAGTACGATATCGCTGGTTTTGCCGTCGGTGTTGTCGAAAAATCGAAACTCATCACGAGTGAGAAAGTCCAAGAAGGCGATGTGGTTTTGGGGCTGCCGTCTTCAGGCGTTCATTCCAATGGTTACTCCCTGGTGCGCAAGATCTGCTTTGACCGCAAGGGATTCAAGGGCGATGAGTACATCGAGGAGTTGGGCAAGACAATCGGTGAAGAGCTTCTGACGCCGACGCGCCTTTATCCTAAAGCTTGTCTGCCGCTTATCGAGAATTTTGATATCCACGGCATGGTCCATATCACGGGCGGCGGTTTCTACGAGAATATTCCGCGTGCATTGCCAGAGGATATGGCAGTCGAAATCGACAGCTCAGCATGGAAGATGCCGGCTATCTTCAAACTCCTGCAGCAGTGGGGCAATGTCGATTGGAAAGAGATGTATCGCACCTTCAACATGGGCATTGGCATGATCATCATCGCCAGTGCCGACGAGGCAGAGAAAATCAAGGCGCATCTTGCCGCTGCTGACGAGACGGTCTACGAAATCGGCCGCGTGGTAAAGGGCAATCATGATGTGACGATCAAAGGCGGCGTGTTCCATGACTGAGATGAAACAGAAATTAGGGGTCCTGTGTTCAGGGCGTGGCACGGATCTGCAGTCCATCATCGATGCCATCGGCCGCGGTGAGGTCAATGCCGAGATCGCTGTGGTGCTTGCCGATAAGCCCGAGGCCTTTGCCCTGGAGCGGGCGAAAAAGGCTGGCATCAAGGCCGTCTGCGTCAATCGCAAGCAGTACGATGGCCGTGAGCCCTTTGAAAAGGCCTTGATTGCTGAGCTCGAAGAAGCAGGGGTAACGTTGGTTGTCTTGGCTGGATTTATGCGAATCCTGACGCCAGTATTTGTGCATCATTTTGCCGGCCGCATCATGAATATCCATCCGGCGCTGCTGCCGAGCTTTCCCGGTGCCCATGCCCATCGCGATGTACTCGCCTATGGCGTCAAGGTCAGCGGCTGTACCGTGCACTTTGTCGATGAAGGTACCGACAGCGGTCCGATTATCCTGCAGGCGGCAGTTCCCGTCCTCGCTGGGGATACGGAAGAAACCCTCGGTGCCAGAGTACTGGAGCAGGAGCATATCATTTATCCGCAGGCCATCCAGCTTTACTGCGAAGGACGGCTGCAGGTAGAGGGTCGACAGGTACGGATTTTGGATTGATTGGTTTAGATAGAGGAGAAATCATTTATGCAGATCAAACGCGCACTTATCAGCGTATCGAATAAAGACGGTGTAGTCGAATTTGCCCGCCAGCTCCATGAGGCTGGCGTGGAAATCGTATCGACGGGCGGCACGATGAAGGCCATCAAAGCGGCGGGAATTCCCGTCACCTATGTCAGCGATGTCACGGGTTTTCCGGAAATCATGGATGGCCGCGTAAAGACGCTGAATCCGTATATCCATGGCGGCATTTTGGCTGTGCGTGACAACGAAGAGCATGTCAAGCAGATGAAAGAGCATAAGATTACGGGCATCGATCTTGTAGCTGTCAATCTTTATCCGTTCAAAGAGACGATTGCTAAGCCCGATGTCACGCTGGCTGAGGCAATCGAAAACATCGATATCGGCGGCCCGGCCATGGTCCGTGCAGCAGCGAAGAACTTCAAGTTCGTCACGATCGTGACGAATCCTGCCCGCTATGCGGAGATTGCCAAACAGGTCAAGGAGAATGGCTGTGTCGATGACCGCACGCGCATGGAGCTGTCGCAGGAGGCTTTTGCCCATACGGCCGCCTATGATGCCATGATCGAAGAGTATCTTCTTGAGCAGCTGAAGAAATAAGAGGGACATACGATGAATATTCTTGTTATTGGGTCCGGCGGCCGTGAGCACGCGCTGGCCTGGAAGCTTTCGCAGTCGCCGAAAGCTGAGAAACTCTATGCGATTCCGGGTAATCCGGGGATGGCGGAAATCGCTGAGTGTGTGGAGGGAATCTCGATCACCGATAATGATGCTGTGGCGGCTTTTGCCAAGGAAAAACAGATTGACTTGGCCGTAGTTGGCCCCGAGGTCCCGCTGACCAATGGTCTTGTCGATGCGCTGAATGCAGCTGGCATCAAGGCTTTTGGCCCGACGAAACTGGCGGCAGAGATTGAAGGCTCGAAGGCGTTTTCGAAAGGCCTGATGAAAAAATATAATATCCCGACGGCAAAATATGAGGTATTCACGGATGCCGATGCGGCCCGTGCCTATATCGAGCAAGAGGGGGCACCGATTGTCATCAAGGCCGACGGACTGGCGGCTGGCAAGGGCGTCATCGTTGCTATGACGAAAGAAGAAGCCCTTGCTGCTGTTGCCGATATCATGGAGGACCAGGAATTCGGTGCGGCGGGCAGCCGCGTAGTCATCGAGGAATTCATGGAGGGCGAAGAGGCATCGCTGCTCTGCTTTACCGATGGCAGGACTATCTGTCCGATGATAAGCTCTCAGGACCACAAGCGTGCTTACGATGGCGACAAGGGGCCAAATACGGGCGGCATGGGAACTTATGCGCCGGCGCCGGTCATGACAAAGGCTATGGTGGACAAGGCTTATGAGACGATTCTCGTGCCGACCATCAAGGCAATGGCGCAGGAAGGACGCGTTTATAAGGGCTGTCTCTATGCTGGTCTTATGATTACGGCGGATGGCCCGAAGGTCGTCGAGTTCAATGCGCGCTTTGGCGATCCCGAGACGCAGGTCGTTCTGCCGCTCTTGGAAAGCGATCTTGCCGATATCATGCTTGCCTGTGCCGATGGCACGCTGGCTGCGCAGGACATCAAGTGGAGCGATGGGGCCGCAGTCTGCGTGGTCATGGCCTCGGGCGGCTATCCGAAAGCCTATAAGAAGGGCTTTGCTATCAAGGGGCTCACGGCAGCCAAAGAGGCTGGCTGTGAGGTGTTTCATGCCGGCACAGCAGAAAAAGATGGGGAAATCGTCACGTCAGGTGGCCGCGTCTTAGGTGTGGTGGCTAAGGCATCCTCTGTCAAAGAAGCGGTGGAGAATGCCTATGATGGCGTGAAAAAGATTTCCTTTGACGGGGCATTCTACCGCAAGGACATTGCCCATCGCGCTTTGGAAAGATTGTAAGCAAATGGAGACGCTCTAAGTATTCATGTATACTTAGAAGAATATTTGTTTACAACTTGACAACTGTCTATTATAATAATACGTATAGACGTCATAGGTAGACGCTCTGATCTTGTTGATTGACAAGTCAGGGCGTTTTCTGTATCTTGACGGATGATAATTATGTTTGGGGAAGTAGATAGGTTGGAGGGTTTTATGGATTTTGCAAAGCTAATGGCTGATGTCAATAACTTCGTCTGGGGTCCTATCATGTTATCCTTGCTCGTCGGTACGGGTGTATTTCTGACTGTGCGGTTGAAGTTTTTACCGTGGCGCAATCTAGGTTATGCGATTCGGATGATTTTTCACCAGAAGCGCCAGCATGAAGGCGATATTTCGCCATTCCAGTCGCTGATGACGGCACTTTCGGCTACTGTTGGAACGGGTAATATCGTTGGTGTGGCTACGGCTATGGTATTGGGTGGCCCGGGAGCACTTGTCTGGATGTGGATCAGTGCGGCTTTTGGCTTGTCGACGAAATATGCGGAATCGGTGCTGGCTGTCAAATACCGTGAGACCAATAGTGTCGGGGAAATGGCAGGCGGACCGATGTATGCGATGAAGAACGGCATAAAAAACAAATATGTTGGCCGGGGACTGGCCGGCTTGTTTGCCTTTTTTGTGGTAGTATCATCCTTTGGTATCGGCAATATGACGCAGGCCAATTCTATTGCGGCGGCACTTTCTACGAGTTTTGCTGTTCCGTCATGGCTGACAGGCGCCATCGTGACAGTGCTGGCGTTGGTGGTGCTGGTGCAGGGGATTCATAGCATTGGCCGGGTGTCGAGCGTAGTCGTACCGGCAATGGCCGCTTTTTATTTTATCGTAGCACTTATTGTTATTGTCGTGAATTTTGCAGCGGTTCCGTCAGGTATTGCCGAAATGTTTCGCATGGCGTTTGCCTTTGACTCGGTTGCTGGCGGCGTGGGCGGCAGTATTGTAGCTTCGATGCTGACTTCGATGCGTTGGGGTGTGGCCCGCGGTGTATTTTCCAATGAGGCGGGGCTTGGCTCAGCGCCGATTGCTGCGGCAGCTGCGCGTACCGATCATGCGTCACGTCAGGGCTATGTCAATATGACGGGAACATTTTTTGATACGATGATTGTCTGTATGCTGACTGGACTTGTCATTGCTTCCTCGGGTATGTTGGGCACGGTTGACCCGTCAACTGGCAAGCTGGTATCGGGAGCTCAGCTTACGATATTGGCGTTCAGTTCCGTTTTTGGTGAGTATGCTAAGATTATCGTATCGGTGGCACTAGCATTGTTTGCTTTTTCAACGATTCTGGGCTGGGAATACTATGGCGAAAAGGCGCTGGAATATCTCGTCAGCAACCGCAAGGCAATCATGGGGTATCGTGTGCTGTTCAGCTTGGTGACTTTTGTGGGAGCAACGACGGCGTTGGAAGTTGTCTGGAATTTTTCGGATACGATGAATGGCCTTATGGCGATTCCGAATCTTATCTGCTTGTTATGGCTGAGCCGCGATATCGCGGAAGAATGTTTTGACTTCCAGGTAACAGTGATCGAGCGTGAAAAACAGGGAGAAGATGCTGATTGCCAGAAGGTGTAGTAAATGAATCAGGCAATGCTTAGATGACATGGAGGGACTGTCGCTGCGGCGGCAGTCTTTTTTGGTGAGTACAGCAAAGTGTGCAGGATTTAGTATTGACAAAAATGCGCAAAAGAGTATACCTAAAAGAGAACAGTAAAAGGAGCTGAGGTTTCAATGAAGTTGCATTTGGTAAAAGAAATAGGGGTATCCCTTGGGGCTGCTTTGCTGGTCATGGGGGTGCCTTGGACGGCAATGGCCGGAGAAGCACAGGATGTGCAGCCTGCTGAGCGGGTGGTGCCGTCTGAGTATCATGGCTACATGTGGCGGATCGATTCCAAAAACAAGGATATGCTGCCAAGGAATTTTCGTATGGCAGATGGGGCGTTTCGGAAAAAAATATCGGCAGACAAAGCCGGGAAAGGGGTTATTGCGTCACCTTCGCGGCAGGGTCTGGAACAGCTGGCTATATCGGGCAGTGCAGAATTTTCGGCAGGCGAATTCAGGGTTTTGCAACAGACCTTGCAGCAGAAAACACATGGTCCCATCTATGTGATAGATTTACGGCAGGAATCGCATGGATTATTCAATGGCGATGCAGTCAGCTGGTATGGAAAGCGCGATTGGGGCAATGTAGGGAAATCCCGGCAGGATGCCTTGGCAGATGAAGCACAGCGGTTGCAGGATGCGAAGGGTAAAATACTCTTGCTGGCGCAGCTGGATAAAAAGAAAAAGCCGCTTCATCCACAGTTTGCAAAGATAACAGATGTCATGAGTGAGCAGCAACTGGTAGAAGGCGTAGGCTGGCATTATCTGCGGCTGACGGATACGGATCATGTCTGGCCGGCAGCAGAAAATATAGAGCGGTTTATTGACTTTACCCGTAAGTTGCCCAAGGATGCCTGGCTTCATTTCCATTGCCAGGCAGGGATGGGGCGTACCACTGCTTATATGGCCATGTACGATATGATGAAAAATCCTGAGGTGCCACTGGAAGATATCTTATCGCGGCAGTATCTTCTAGGTGGTGCGTATGTGGCTTATGCGCCGCTGAAACCGGCATCAAATGATTGGAAGCAGACGTATTACCGGCAGAAGGCTGGGATGATCAAAAAGTTCTATGCATATGTACAGGAAGCCCATAAGATGGGGTTTGCCCTGAAATGGTCGCAATGGCTCAAAGATCATGGCGATGATGCAGGTAAACAAAAAAGACAGCAACCGAAATTGCTGTCTTGATGATTCAAATGGTCGGGATGACAGGATTCGAACCTGCGGCCTCTTCGTCCCGAACGAAGCGCGCTACCAAACTGTGCCACATCCCGTGAGTACATGAAATATTATACGCAGAATAGAGGGGGCTGTCAACACCTTTTTTATATTTTTTTTACTTTTTAGCGATAAAAAGTAATGGTTGCATAAATTGAGTGTATTTGCTACACTATTAGCATCAATTGTATATTTTTATTCACTAGGGGCGCAGACTTGTTCTGCTGAGAGACTTATGTCGACCCTTGGAACCTGTTGGGTTAATACCTGCGTAGGGAAGTGAGAGGCAAAGAATACCGCTTAGCTCTATGCTAGGCGGTTTTTTATTTTAGGAGGTAATGATATGGCAACTCAGATGCAGATGGCACGGGAAGGTAAGATTACGGAGGAAATGAAACAGGTGGCAGCTGATGAAAAACTCTCGCCAGAGGAGATTCGTGCCAAGGTAGCTAAAGGTGTCGTGGCAATCCCGTGTAATATCAACCATAAGGGGCTTCAGCCGCGCGGTGTGGGCGAAGGTCTCCGGGTAAAGGTCAATGCCAATATTGGCACGTCGAGTACCTATCCGGATGTAGCACCAGAGCTTGAGAAGCTTAAAGAAGCCGTCAAATGCGGAGCAGATGCGGTTATGGATCTTTCGACAGGCAATAATATAGATCAGTCCAGAAAGGAGATTATCGCTCATTCGCCGGTGATGGTTGGTACGGTTCCCCTCTATCAGGCAACGGTACGGGCAATCAAAGCGCATGGCGCAGTAGTAGAGATGACCGAAGAGGATATCCTGGAGACTATTGAGCGGCAGGCAAAAGATGGTGCGGATTTCATGACGCTTCACTGCGGGGTGACGTTAACGGCAGTAGAACGTATGCGCAAGCAGGGTCGTATCATGGATATTGTCAGCCGTGGCGGTTCGTTTATTGCTGGCTGGATGCTTCATAATGAGCGGGAGAATCCGCTATACGAGCATTTTGATGCGATTCTCGACATTTGTGAGAAATACGATGTGACCTTGAGCCTGGGGGATGGCATGCGCCCTGGCTGTACGGCCGATGCCACCGACCGCGGCCAGCTGACTGAGCTGATTACATTAGGCGAGCTTGTGGATCGCGCTTGGCGCCGTGGAGTACAGGTCATGGTCGAGGGGCCGGGACATGTTCCCTATGATCAGATTGCTGCGAATATGAAATTGGAAAAACGTCTGTGCCGCAACGCACCGTTTTATGTTTTGGGGCCGCTCGTGACCGATATCGCACCAGGCTATGACCATATTACGGCGGCAATCGGTGGTACACTGGCAGCTGTAAGCGGTGCGGATTTCCTTTGCTATGTGACGCCGGCTGAGCATCTGGCGCTGCCGACTATTGAAGATGTCCATACCGGCGTGATTACCTCACGGATTGCGGCTCACGCAGCGGATATGGTGCGCGGAGTTCCGGGGGCGGTGGAATGGGACCGCAAGATGGCAGAAGCCCGCAAGGTTCTTGACTGGGAGGAACAGTTGAAGCTGGCTATCGATCCGGAGCTTGCACGCAAAAAGCGGGGCGCACGCAACAAAGCAGGCGAGGAGGCCTGCTCGATGTGCGGGGATTACTGTGCGGTGAAGATCATCAGCAAGTACTTTGACAAACCGCAATGTCCATGTGAGGATTGATGACGGAACAATTGAAAAAATTCAGTCTAAAAGCAGGAATCATCCGGCAAAATCCCGAATATAGCTATATACAATAAAACAAACTCGTTAGGAGGTTTTATTATGGGGAAAATCAATAAAATCCTGGTGCCGGTTGATGGTTCTGTCAATGGCTGCAAAGCTGTTGATGAGGCGATTTTCTTTGCCGAGAAATGTCAGGCAGATCTGGATTTCGTCTATGTTGCCAGCAATATCAATAAGGACATTCCGAGCCATATCGTTTTCGATCGTATTTGGGAGAAGATTCCCGATGATATCAAGGCTGCAAAACATGTTGAGACGGGAAATATCCCAAAGGCTATCATCCGCGTGGCTGCTCAGGAGCATAGCGACATGATCATCATGGGCAGTCGTGGCCTGGGGCTCTTCAAGGGCGCGCTGATCGGCAGTGTCAGCCAGAAGGTTATTGAGGAGTCGCCGATTCCAGTAATGGTCATCAAATAAAGTGTCGTGGCAGCTGCCAGTGGATTTCCGCTGGCAGCTTTTATTCTTATGTTTGCAACAGGGAAGGTGTTTTGTATGCAAGTCAAAGATATCATGACCCAAAACGTAATTACGGTAAAACCTGAAGCAACAATCCGTGAGCTGGCTGAACTGCTCGTGACGAAGAAAATTTCTGGAGTTCCCGTCGTGGACGAGACGGGAAAGGTCTGCGGCATCGTCAGTGAAGGCGATCTCATGCGCAAGGAGATCGCTCCGGAGATGCCGGATGAGCTCTGTATCCTGGGGGCTGTGATTTATTACAATGGCCTGCAGGAATACCGTGATGCTTTCCGTAAGTTCTCAGCGCTTACTGCCGGACAGATCATGACAGAGAAGGTCATAGCGGCCAAGGCGGAAGATGAGGTCGGCAAGATAGCCAAGATCATGCATGACAAGAAGATCAAGCGGCTGCCTGTGATCGATGATGGTGGTGCGCTGATCGGCATTGTCAGCCGTACGGATATCGTCAAGATGCTGCTGTGAATTTGGGGTGAGAAAAAGGGAACTGCCTGCAAGCGGCGGTTCCCTTTACTTTTGCGGTTCGGTTGGCTTTTTGGCCAGCCAGCGTGATTCGCGCTGAATTTTTTTTTGCAGCAGCCGGTTTTCGTAGATATCCTCGATGACGAGCTTGCAGATGACGATGAAGGGCACGGCCAGGAACATGCCGGCAGCGCCGAGCAGCTCACCGCCGAGGATGATGCCGAGGATGATGGCGATGGGGTGCAGGTTAAGTGATTTGCCAATCAAGGTCGGATAGACGAGGTTATGATTGATTTGGGTGAGCAGCAGGTAAAAGCCTGCGGTCTGCAGGGCGATGAAAGGCTCGACGGTGGCGGTCAGCAGCGTGCCGAAGGCCGAGGCGACGGTCGGCCCCAGAACGGGGATGAACTCGGCAATGCCGGAGACCATAGCAAAGACGGAGGCATATGGCAAATCACGTACCGTGAAATAAAGAAAGACAATGATGCTGGTGATGAGACAGATGACAAGCTGGCTGCAGATATAAGTGCGCAGTGCTTCTAAGATATTGTTGAATAATTTGAGCACGCGGCCGGTGTCACGCTGCGGGAAGCGTGTGACTAAATACTGCTTGATATCCTCGCCGTCTTTCAAGAGATAGAACGTTACGAACAAGATGATGACGAAATCGATGACCTTGCTGAATAGCGACAGCAATAGCTGCAGGGAAGAGCGAAGAGCAGTGATGCCCGTGGATTTGATTTCGCCCCAGACATTGCTGAGTTCCGTATGCAGGAATTCGGATTCCTGCAGGAGTGGCATATTCTGGAATTTTTCCGTGATTTGCGGGAAATCGGTGATGAAGCGGGTGAAGGTCGGCACGAAACTGCTGGAGACAAGCCCGAGCAGGATGAAGCCCAATCCGACGAAAGCAGCAAGGACAAAGCCTGCGGCTAGTGCCCGCGGCAGCTTGCGGTTCAGCTGGTTGACGATGGGCAGCAATAGCAGCTGCAGCAGCAGCGATAGAAAGATGATGAAGGCCAGCTGTGGCAGAAACCAAAAGGCTGATAGCAGCAGCGTGAAGAATAGCCCTAACAGGATGGATGTGCGATAAGCGCGTAAATGCATAGCGGCTCCTTTGTGTAAATGACGAAAAAAGAATCGTAATATCTACCATTATAGCAAACCGGGACAAAAAGAAAAGCCTCCGGAGAGGGAGGCTTTTCTTTTTGTCATTTGATGGCATTGAGGCGCTCGGCCAGCGTGCTGGCGCTTTCATCGCCGTGGACACAGGTCATGATGGGCTGCGCACCGAGCATGACGGTATTGCCATCGGCATAGGCGCGGTGTTTGTTGTGTCCATTATGGTAGGCCGCTGCGAGGTTGCCCATGACAAAGTAGGAACGCTCACGTGCACTCATGCCATTAGCTGCGGCCGGGGTGGTGAAGTCTTTGGTGTTGATGCGGACAAGCCCGTCTTTGTTTGTGACATGATTGCCGCTATAGGCTGAGAGCTTTTTGACGTAAGCGTCACGGCGGTCGTCATCGGCTGGATGGTCGGAGATGAATTCCTGCACGACGGAGGCCCTGCTCTTGGACAGGTCGAGAACGCGCTGCCAGACAGCAGCTGTCGCGCCAGGGTTATAATTGGTATGGGTGATGTAGTCGAAGGCCAGAGCGTCAGCTTCGTTTTCCATCGGTTTGGTAATGTGACGGTTGTTGACGACCTGGGCTACGAGGGCACCGGCCTGAGAGCCGGTAGCAGCACCTAGGATCTGCATATTGAGCGAGCGGCGGGCACCTTTGATCGGGTGGTCCTTTTGTCCATGGCCGAGTTCGTGGGCCAGGACGACAGCGATTTCATCTTCGTTGGTCAGCACATCGTAGAGTCCCGTGTTGACACTGAGGTTGTGACCAATCGTGCAGAAGGCGTTGAAGCCTTTTTGGTTGTTGATGAAGTAATTGTAGGGTTTATTGTATACCGAGGCATCGATGGCGCCGATTCCCGCCGTAAGGTTGGTCATGATGCGGTCGAGCTGCTGATTGAGTGCCCAGTCTTCATTCACGCCGTACTGTTTTTTCATCTCGCGGAAGTATTCCTGACGTCCTTCCTCGGAGTCATTGTACTTGCGCAGCATTGCGTCGAGCTGCGAATGGGCGGCAACGCCACCGATGATTGCGCCGACGATGCTGGAAGTCCCGGCTTCGGCAGCCGGTGCTGGAATGGTACTGAAGGATAGGGGGAAGGCCAGCAGGCTGGCGGCGATTGTCCCCGTAATCAGCTTGCGCAATTTCGTAGATTTCATGTATAATTCCTCCTGTAGATGTTTGTTATCTTTGGGTATTATTATAACGGATTTTGTACGGAAAGGTTAAGGAATCTGTGAGAATTAATAGAAATTTAACTTGCGGATAACGGACATCGCTCAGGTGTAAACAAGGAGGCGGGGGTCATGGAAGAAAAAGCTTGGCGCACTCTGCGGCTGACCATAAACGGGTTGGGGCATATGGTACGCTATAATCAGGAAACGATCGATAATCTGTTCCTGCCGTTCCTGCGGCGGATGTCGAAGTTGCAACGGGAGAAGGGGACGCGGATTGTTGTTTATCTGGCTGCGCCACCGGGAACCGGGAAATCGACATTGGCATTGCTGCTGGAAAAATTATCGCTGACGGATGCGAATCTGGTTCCTGTGCAGGCACTGGGGCTCGATGGATTTCATTACCATGCGGATTATATCCGCACGCATACGGTGGCGCGTGATGGCCAGCAGGTGCCGATGAGCATGGTCAAGGGATGTCCTGAGACGTTTGATGTCGAGCACCTGCTGGCAAAGCTGCAAATGCTTCGCACGGACGAATGCCGCTGGCCGATTTACGACCGCACGACGCATGATGTGGTCGAGGAAGTCGTGAAGGTCCGCCGGCCAATCATCCTGCTGGAGGGAAATTGGCTGCTGCTTGGTGATGACCGCTGGCTTACCGTGCGCAATTATGCGGATTATTCGTTGTTTGTCGGTGCAGAACCGCAGGATCTCAAGGAACGCCTTATCCAGCGCAAAATGATGGGCGGCAAGAGCCGTGAGGAAGCCGAAATATTCTATCGGAACAGTGACCGTATAAACGTCGAGCGCGTGCTGAAGAAATCCTGGCCGGCAGATGAGACCTGGCATATGCTGCCGGATGGGGATTATCAGTTGCGTGGCAAGATGATGCCGAACCGTATGGTCAACCGTACGGCGCTTTGGAAGAAGCCAGATGTGACTATCGACAACAGTCTGCTGAGTGGCATCAACCGGCGGATCAGCGCTGAGAATGGTGATGTCGGCGCCCTTTACAAAAATGGTTATGCGGAGGGGCTTTCGCATGCGCGCAGAGCCATTTTGCGCAAGCTGTATCAGGATGGGACGATGAGCAGCAAAGCCATCATGGATACTTTTGAACTCACTGATGAGGAATTGCAGCAGATACTCAAATAGAAAAGAGCCTGACGGTTATCCATTAGCCGTCAGGCTCTTCTGTTAACGGGTCTTGCTTGAAAAGAGATAAACGAGGATGGTAAGGACGATGCCGCCGGCACCCCATAGCCAGCCTTTGTCGTACCAGGCGTAGGCCGTGGCAGCGAGGCAGAAGAGTACGGCAAACATGGTCTGCTTGGCATTTTCCTTGCGGTAGGCAAAGGTCTTATAGTCGACACCGGTCAGCCGTTCAAAGCACTCCGGGCAGATTACCTTGCGCTGGCCGTCTTCGGTCGTGTGGACGAGCGCGTCCTTTTCCTCAAGGTCGCGGCTGCATTCTGAACATTTCAGCATATATGGATTCCCCCAGTTGAATTCTTGCGTATTCGCACATATTTTTAATTTTACCGCATCCGTTGCGATTTGACTAGGATTTCTTGACACTGTATCGGAAAAACATTAAAATAATAGGGTATAGTTATGTATGAACTATCCGACAATCAATCCTGCATAAAAAGCAAATAAAACAAGAGGGGGTGAGTATTATCGTTATCGAAATAGTAGCGGTAATAGTTGCAGCTATCATCGGTGTCACTATCGGCTATATTGCCCGTAAACGTACGGCAGAGGCGCAGATTGGCTCCGCTGAAGAAGAAGCAAAACGCATTGTAGCAGACGCAGAAGAAAAAGGCGAAACCAAGAAGAAAGAGGCCCTGCTGGAGGCGAAGGAAGATATCCATCGTCTGCGTCAGGAGCTCGATCGCGATACGAAGGAGCGCCGCAGCGAGATTCAGCGCCAGGAGCGCCGTGTGGTGCAGAAGGAAGAGAATCTCGACCGCAAGCTCGATTCCATCGAAAAGAAGGAAGAGGCGCTCTCACGCAAGGAGTCGCGTCTTGACAAGAGCCAGCAGGCTGTGGATGAGATGCATGAGAAGCAGAAGGCAGAACTCGAACGCATCTCGAGCCTGACGGCAGAGGAAGCGCGGACGATGCTCATGGCTGAAGCTGAGGAAGAGCTCAAGCACGAAAAGGCCATGAAAATCAAAGAATATGAGCAACAGATGAAAGATGAGTGTGACAAGAAAGCACAGGATATCCTGAGCCAGGCTATCCAGCGCTGTGCAGCAGATCATGTCGCTGAGACGACGGTATCGGTTGTCGCGCTGCCGAACGATGAGATGAAGGGCCGTATCATCGGCCGTGAGGGCCGCAATATCCGTACATTGGAGACGATGACGGGCGTTGACCTCATCATCGATGATACGCCGGAGGCAGTTATCCTGTCGGGCTTCGATCCAGTGCGCCGTGAGGTGGCACGTATTGCCCTGGAGAAACTGATCCAGGATGGCCGCATCCATCCGGCCCGCATCGAGGAAATGGTCGAGAAAGCCAAGCGCGAAGTTGACCAGCGCATCAAAGAGGCTGGTGAGCAGGCGACGTTTGATACGGGGGTCCACGGCATCCATCCGGAGCTCGTGAAGATGCTCGGCCGTTTGCGCTATCGCACGAGTTATGGGCAGAATGTCCTCAACCATTCGATTGAGGTTGCGCATCTGGCTGGTGTCATGGCATCGGAGTTGGGCTGCGATGTCACGCTGGCAAAGCGTGGCGGCTTGCTGCACGATATCGGCAAAGCTATTGACCGCGAGGTCGAAGGCTCGCATACGACAATCGGTGCGGATTTGGCGCATAAATTCCGTGAGTCCAAGGATGTCATCAACTGCATCGCTTCGCATCATGGGGATGTTGAAGCGACAAGCGTTGAGGCTGTACTCGTCGCAGCAGCTGATGCTGTATCGGCTGCCAGACCTGGCGCACGCCGTGAGAGCCTTGAGTCGTATCTCAAGCGCCTCAAACGCCTTGAGGAAATCGCTGAGTCTTATGACGGCGTTGAGCGTTGCTTTGCCATCCAGGCTGGCCGCGAGATTCGCGTCATGGTCAAGCCGGACAAGGTGGATGATGCTGAGGCAGCTGCTTTGGCACATGATATCGTCAAGAAAATCGAGGACGAGCTCGAGTATCCGGGCCAGATCAAGGCTACGGTTATCCGCGAGACGCGCGTCGTCGATTATGCGAAATAAGCAAGGAATAAAAGATCTGGGGATGCAGGGCTTGGCTCTGCATCCCCATTCTACCTATAAGAGGACAGACTATGTTCAGATTCAAGGATTTGATGAAACAGGCAGTGGGAAAGCAGTCAAGTGATAAAACCGGCATACAGCTGCTGGCGTCCATTCTCGTCTGTTACCCGGAGATTGAGTCAGTTACCTATGAGCCCGAAAATACGGAAATGGTCATGGACTTTGTCATCGAGGGTAAGGCGGATAAGCAGGAGCTGGAACCATTTGTCAAACTGCTTGATGATAGCTTGCAGGCTTATCATGAGCTGGATTCGGGCAGTCAGGTGTGGATGGCTGCGGAGGCAGAGAGCTTCGGCAATCTGATGACGGTTCATATCCATCGGCAGCTGGTGACTTTGACGCGTGGCGAACTCACGCTGATTACCGCGCTGTTCCAAGAGACGTTTGGCAGCAGGCTTAGGCGCGATAAGCATTCGCTGGATCAGCTTGAGCCGGATTTTGCTGATGCGCAGAGTGCCGTCCTCGATCAGCTGCTGGATCAGCATCAAGCGTATAAGATCCGTGAGCAGCTCATTGGGATTCGCGACCGGGACCGGGTCGTAGTATATAACCGCTGAATCATCAGCGGGAGGAGGAAGTACAATCGTGCGAGTAATGTTGACAGGTGATGTCGTCGGCCGTCCAGGCCGTAAGGCATTCCAGTTGTATACGCCGAAACTCCGTCAGGAGAAGGGTATCGATGTAGTTATCGTCAATGGGGAGAATTCCGCTGGCGGCAAGGGCTTTTCGCGCAAGTCGCTTGATGAGCTTTATCATGCGGGAGCTGACATCGTTACATCGGGCAACCATGTTTGGGATAAGAAAGATGTCCTGGAGTTTATCGACCAGGAGCCGTTTTTGATCCGGCCGGCCAACTATCCGGAGGGAACACCGGGCAAAGGGTGGTGTATCTATCCGTTCAAGGCTAAGAATATCGGTGTTATCAATCTTTCGGGCCGGGCGTTTATGCCGGCACTTGACTGCCCGTTCCAGAAGGTGGAGGACATCCTGCATGAAATCAAGCGGGAGTGTGATATCATATTCCTGGATTTCCATGCGGAGACAACCTCTGAGAAAATGGCGATGGGGTGGTATCTCGATGGGCGTGTCAATGGCGTTGTCGGTACACATACGCATATCCAGACGGCTGATGCGCGCTTATTGCCGCAGGGGACAGCCTATATCACGGATCTGGGGATGACAGGGCCGTGGAATTCTGTGCTCGGCGTCAAGACCGAGATCATCCTGCGCAAGTTCACGACGGCTATGCCTTGTCGGTTCGATCTCGAAGAGAAGGGCCCGCAGGTTTATTCGGCCGTAATCGTTGACATCGATGATGCGACGAACCGGACGACGGGAATCGAGCGTATTTTCATTACCGAGGAGTAAGCTGAAAATACTTTAGTTTATAGAAAAAAGAAGGACTTTGCAGTCTTTTGCCGAATACTCTTCCTAGTAACAGTAAGTTTTGACTACAGGATATACACAATTTGTTGATGTAGTGTTTTTGTTGAGAGGACGTGCTGAACATGGAAATTCTAAAGGTATCTGCAAAGTCGAATCCAAACTCAGTGGCAGGCGCTCTGGCTGGTGTACTGCGTGAAAGCGGCAGTGCTGAGATGCAGGCAATCGGTGCCGGGGCTCTTAATCAAGCGGTCAAGGCAGTGGCTATTGCCCGTGGATTCGTGGCGCCGCATGGAATCGACCTCATTTGCATTCCGGCTTTCACGGATATCAAGATTGACGGGGAAGAACGTACCGCTATCAAACTGATCGTCGAGCCGCGCTGAGTATAGAGTATAGGAGTGGATCCGAATGCCAAGTGATTTGCATATGCATACGACTTTTTCGGATGGCAAACTGACGCCGGAAGAGCTCGTAGCAGCCGCAAAGACAGCCGGCCTTACCTATATGGCCATTACGGACCATGATACGGTAGAAGGCATCGTCGATTTATACGAGAATGGTCATTATCCAGCCCGCGGGATTCGCATAATCCCGGGGATAGAGTTCAGTGCGCATCATCCGACCAGAGAAATCCATATACTGGGTTACAATATCGATATTTACTATCGAGGCCTGGCGGATAAGCTCAATGATGTGACGGAGGGACGCTGGAGCAGATTCTCAGAGATGATAGAGAAGCTGCGGGCTTTAGGCTATGCGATTACCGAAGCCGATGTCCTGGCAATTGCCGGGACCAGCAAGTCGATCAGCCGGTCGCATATTGGCCGCGTATTGGTCAAGAAGGGATATTTTTCCTCTGTGCGGGAGGCCTTTGAGGCTGTCCTTAGCAAGGGGCAGCCGGCTTATGTGCCGCACTATCATCTGGAAGTTGAAGAAATCATCGCGATCATCAAAGGAGCTGGCGGCACACCGGTACTGGCGCATCCGAAACTTGTGGGAGACGATGAGCTGGTGCGTGAGCTTTGCCAGCGTGGTATTGAAGGAATCGAGGCGTTTTATCCGCAGCATAATGCGGAGGAGACGGGCCGCTATCTGGCCATGGCTGAGGAGTTCGGTCTTATGGTGTCAGGAGGGTCGGATTTTCATGGGTTTCCGACGCGTTATCCGCAGGAACTCGGCATTTTTACGATTGAAGACAGCTGGGCAGAGAAATTTTACCGCCCGGAGCAGAAACTGGGCTAAACAGGAGTGTAGAGCATGAACGTAATCGCACTGGTGGGACCCAGTGGTACTGGCAAAAGCCATCATGCGCTGGTGGTTGCGCATGAGAACAAGGCAGATGCCATCATTGATGATGGCATCTTGATTAAGGATGGCAAGATACTGGCTGGTCATTCGGCAAAGAAAGAGCAAAGCAAGATCATGGCTGTGCGCCGGGCAATCTTTATCCTGCCGGGACATGCCGAGGAGGTGCGGGCTGCCATAGAGGCGGAAAAGCCGCATCGCATCTTGATTCTCGGCACGTCGGAGAACATGGTCCAGAAGATTGCCAAAGCACTCAGGCTGCCGTCGATTGCCAAGATCATCCATATCGAGGATGTTGCTTCGCAGCAGGAGATGGAAAAGGCGCAGTTCTATCGGCTCAAGCAGGGAAAGCATATCATTCCGGTTCCTACGATTGAGCTCAAGCCGCATTTCTCAGGCTATCTGGTGGACCCGTTGCAGACGTTTTTCAAGCGTTCGTCAACGCGCCGGCGCCGGCTGGGGGAGAAATCTATTGTGCGCCCGGTGTTCAGTTATTATGGCAAACTTGAAATCGATGATCATGCCATTAAGGGGATTATCCGTCAGGTAATCACGAAGCAGGAGGCCTTTACCAAAGTCAGTGGTATGGAGGTGCAGCACCTTATACGCAAAGACGAGGATCTGGGGCTCAAGATTTCATGCGATGTGGTTCTGACTTATGGCAACCATATTCCCACGCTGCTCGCTCAGGCACAGCATAGCGTACGCGAGGCAGTGGAGTATATGACTGGCATGGTTGTACATGAAGTGAATATCCGAGTCAAGGCGTTGTTTGTCCAGTCTTGAACAGAAAAATCCCGTTGCTGTGGCTAGGAGGCCATGGCAACGGGATTTTTGTTTTATTCGGTTGTGACAGGGCTGGGGTTCTTGGTAATCAGGATTTTATCGATGCGTGCCCGGTCCATATCGACGACCTCGAAGGTAAGGCCATTCCAATCCTTTTTTTCGCCGGCTTTGGGAATGTAGCCAAAGTAGGAAGTCAGGAAGCCGCCCATGGTCTGATAGTGGTCATGATCTTCATCGGGCAGCGCATCGATATCGAAGCGTTCCTTGAAGTCGTCAATGGAGTAAAGGCCATCGACAAGCCAGGAATTTTCATCGCGGACGGTGAGCTGGACGGGATCGGGTTCATTCGTCGAAAGTGACTCGCCAATGATTTCCTGCAAGATATCATCAAGCGTGAGGAAGCCGATGACGCCCCCGTATTCATCCAGGACCATGGCTTCATGCGTGCCGCTATCACGGAACTGCTCAAGTACGCGGAAAGTTTCCATCGAGCGGGGGACGAACAGCGGCTTGCGGATATATAGTGAGAGGTCGAGGGCTTTGCGTTCTAGCGAAGCATTCAGCAGATCTTTGGCATAGAGGATGCCGCAGAAGTCATCGAGGCTGTCGCGGCCGACCGGGAAGATATCCTGTGGCGTTTCGCGAATCAGCCGCAGGTTGTGCTTGAGCGAATCAGAAAGGTCGAGCCAGAGCATCTGCGTGCGCGGTGTCATCAGTGCGTATGCAGTCTGGTCGCTCATGTGGAAGATGCGGTCAACCATGGCTTGCTCGGTCTTTTCAAACGTGCCGTCTTCGGTACCCTGCTCGATGAGGTCTTTGACTTCGTCCTCGGTAACGGTATCCTCGTGCTTGGGATTGATGCCGAATAACAGCAGGATGAGATTGGCTGAGCCTGATAATAGCGTGATGAACGGCTGGGTGAGGCGCGTGATGATGCGCAGGATGCGATGGTACTTGAGCAGTACACGCTCTGGTGCCTGAAGCGCTGCTTTTTTCGGCAGGAATTCACTGAAGAGCAGTGTAATGTACGTCATGGCAACGATGCTGATGACGAGAGCAACGGCATGGGCTTGCGGCAGGAAGGGCAATAGCCCGGCGACGACCGGGGCGAAAAATACGCCAGTACAGAGGCCGGTCAGGATGCTGGTCAGCGTGATGCCGACCTGCGCCAGCGAGAGCATCTGCTCGGGATGCTCAAGGATGGCCAGTGCATTTTCGGCGTCGGGATTGCCGTCTTCCTGCAGTCGTTCGAGACGGCTGCGGTGACTTTCGGTGATGGCCGTCTCAATCAGTGAGAAAAAACCATTGATGCTCAGCAGAAGCAAGAGCAAAAGAAATAACAAACCTGCTTGGGAACTGTCCAATGAAACATACACATCCTTTTTTACAATGAAAAGATCAATGAGAATAAAGTGTTAAAATTGCTTATAGTATATCATATTCTGCCCGGTCAGTCATCAGAAATGCAGACAAGGCTTGCCAGCGTATTGTATAATAGATACATTGACATTTGCAAGGAGAACTTGATTCGGAGGTTTATGGATATGATGGATAAAGAGAAGGCGGCACGGACGGACATCCCGACGCTGCAGTGGTTCCCAGGACATATGAAGAAGGCCCAGCGGTTGATTGAAGAGAACTTGAAGCTCGTAGATGTCGTTATCGAGCTGCTGGATGCACGGATTCCGGCGAGTTCGGCCAATCCGATGCTTGCGGAAATCATCAAGGATAAGCCGCGGCTTATTGCACTCAACAAGGCAGATCTGGCGGACAGCCAGTGTACGAAAAAATGGCTTGCCTATTTCCGCGCGCAGGGGATTCCTGCTGTGGCCATCGATTCGATGAAGGGCAAGGGCATGAAACAACTCGTCAAGGAAGCAGAAGAGCTGGCGCGGCCCAAGACGGAGAAGTTTGTTGCCAAAGGGGCGCGGGCGCGCGCGGCCCGCTGCATGATTCTCGGCATTCCTAATGTCGGCAAGTCGTCGCTGATCAACCGGCTGGCCGGGGCAGTGAAAGCCAAAGCGGCGAATCAGCCGGGCGTTACGCGGGCCAAGCAATGGATCAAAATTGGCAGCAACCTTGATCTTCTGGATACGCCGGGCATCCTTTGGCCAAAATTTGAAGACCAGACGGTTGGTCTTAAGCTTGCGTTCACGGGAGCCATCAACGATGACATCTATGACCGCGAGCAGGTTACGGCATTGCTGCTGGCTGCGATGCGCCGTGATTATCCGGAGCGTCTTGTCGAGCGGTTCAAATTCAAGGCGGATATGCCGGCCGATGGCCTTGAGCTGCTGGAAGCTGTGGGGCGCAAGCGCGGCTGTCTGGTCAAGGGCGGTGTCGTTGATCTTGAAAAAGCGCAGAATATTGTCTTGACGGAGTTCCGCGCAGGCAAACTCGGATTGGTGACGCTTGATGAAGTACCGGTGGATACGGCAGCTGAGGAAGAGGCGGAAAAAAACATTGAATGATTTGGCAAATTATACGATAAAAGATATAGAGGCTTTGTTTGCTGCGGGAAAAACCGATGCGGCTTTTCTGGCAGCCTGCCGTGCGGACAGCCGCAAAGCGGTTGCGCGTCTTGTCCGCCGTTATGAGCGTGAGCAGCAGGACCGCGTGCGGGTCATGACGATGTATGAATACGAGCATCGGGCAATGGCCGAGGGCTATGAGGTAATAGCTGGTGTCGATGAAGCAGGGCGTGGCCCCTTGGCTGGCCCCGTGTCGGTGGCAGCTGTCATTTTGCCACATGATCTGTATCTGCCGAAAATCAACGATTCCAAAAAGATTTCGGCTAAAGTACGCGAGGAATTGTTTGACGAAATCCAGGCAAAGGCAGTGGCTATCGGTACGGCGCTTATCGATGCCCAGACTATCGATCGCGTCAATATCTATCAGGCGACAATCAATGGCATGTATGAATCTGTCTTCATGCTGAAACCTGAGCCGCAGAAGGTACTTATCGATGCGGTAAAACTTGACAATCTGCCGATGGCTTCAGAGTCCATCATCAAAGGCGATGCGAAGTCGGCTTCGATTGCGGCTGCATCAATCATCGCAAAGGTTACGCGTGACCGTTTGATGGACATGTATGATAAACAATATCCGATGTATGGATTTGCCCAGCATAAGGGCTATGGCACGGCACAGCATATCGAAGCGCTGAAGAAATACGGCCCGTGTCCTATCCATCGGCTTTCGTTTGAGCCGGTGCGGTCATTAGTCAATGGCTAAGTAAATGTGAATTTAGATAAAGGTGTGTGAAGGAAATGGCAATGGAAACGTCGATGAATGTAGGAGTCCGTCCCGTAGACCGCCCGCAGTCAGCCGGTGGGACAGAAGGCGTATCCCGCCGTGGCGACGGTGGCAGTTCTTCGGCGGCGTTCAGTCCGAAGACTAACGTTTCCATCCAGAGCGCCGTCGATGATATGGCAGGCATCCTGGCCAAGATTTCAAGCAATCAGAGCGAGGCCGTGGATAAGATGCCGCAGGATTTGCAGAAGGTTATCCAGAATGTGCTCAAGCAGGCGTTTTCCTTGGAGGAGACCATGGGGCAGGGACTGGGCAGTACGCTGGAAAGCCAGCGCTTTTCGATGGATCAGCTCAGCGCGCTTTCACGTATGCTCTCGCAGCTGGGAGCAATGGCGGAAAAAGGGATGCCGGTAGAGGTAAGTGATGAGATGCGGGCACTGCTGTCGAATCTCAAAGCCCTGGTGACGACAGAAAATGGAGGCGCATTGGAGCCTGTGCTGCTTACAAAGGCGGCTTTTGAGCTTCTGGATAACAAGAGTTTTACTGAACTGCCGAAAGAAGTGCAGGCGTTGCTGCTCACGCTGCAGCCACAGGGACAGACGGCAGCGATGCAGGCAAATCCGGATAACAGCATGGGCTTTTTGAAGCAGCTGGTGCAGTATTTCATGCCGCGCCCGGCAGCTGAAGAGGTGCCGCAGGGACAGCAGCAGGCACAAGGCCAGCCGCAAGGAAACCAGCCGCAGTCGCAGGCAGGCTCGCAGGCAGCCAATCAGCCGCAGGCGCAGAATGCAGCGCAGGGAAGCGGGAATGCGGCCAGTGGCCAGCAGGCTGGGCAGAACGGTCAGGCCCAGGCGGGGCAGCCGCAAGTGCAAGGGCAGGCACAGCCAGGCCAGCCGTCGCAGGCAGCTAATCAGTCCAATCAGCCGCAGGCGCAGAATGCAGCGCAGGGAGGCAGGAATGCGGCCAGTGGCCAGCCAGCTGGTACAGCCGCACAGCAGGCAGGGCAGAATGGCCAGGCCCAAGCGGGGCAGCCGCAAATGCAAGGGCAGGCACAGCCAGGCCAGCCGTCGCAGGCAGGTTCGCAGGCAGCTAATCAGTCCAATCAGCCGCAGGCGCAGAATGCACCGCAGGGAAGCGGGAATGCGGCCAGTGGCCAGCAGGCAGGCACAGCAGCGCAGCAGGCAGGGCAGAATGGCCAGGCCCCAGCGGGGCAGCCGCAGATGCAAGGGCAGGCACAGGCAGGTCAGCCGTCGCAGCCAGGCTCGCAGGCAGCCAATCAGCCGCAGGGACAGCAGCAGGCAAGCCAGCCACAGAGCCAGCAGGCGGCGATGCAGCAGGCAAAAGCACAGCTGATGAGCCAGACTATGGAAAATACGCAGCAAGCGATGAATACCATGAAAAGCCTGGCACAGCTTTTGTTGAAAAACGCAGAAATGAGCCAGAAGGATCTGACTTTGCTGCAGAATTTCGTCAATGGGCAAAGCAGCACCTTGAGTGACAAGGATGCCAAGCAGCTGCAGCAGCTGATACGCCTTTGCCAGCAGAATGTACCGGCAACCGTGCAACAGGCAGCCGTCCAGCAGAATTTGCCGGATTTGCCACGGCTATGGGCGTTCATGCAGCTTTGTGACATGACGTTTGCCAAGCGCATGACGGCTCGCCAGCTCAAGCGGGCGGGGAAGGATGTGGCGCTGCTGGTGCTTTCGATGCGCAATGCGATGGGCGGAGAGAATTCCTCGGTACAGGGGCAGCGGTCGCTTGATTTTATGCTGCCGATGTATATGGGGGAGGAGAGCACATATCCTTCTTATATTCATGTCTATGATGAAAAGCAGCCCGATCCGGAGACCGGAGAAATGAAAAAGGAGACATGGCTCAGGCTTTGCGTGTTGACTGATAATATCGGTGCAGTAGAGCTTACCTGCCGTGTATTCAACGATACGCAACTTGATTTGCGGGTGTTCTTTTCTGATCCGGAGTCAGCTGCTGAGTTCCGTGAACAGGCAAAGGCACTGCGCGAGTCGCTGAAGGATTCGGAGCTCAAGCTCAATGACTTGAAAATTGGTGCCGCTGGGGAGCGGCGTTTTATGTGAAATTCCATCAATACGAAATAATGTCCTTGACGAGTAAACAATAACAACTTATAATGTGACCGTGAAGAGGCATTCAGGCAGGTGATAAGGATATGAAACCAAGGCAGCAGTTACAGGAAGAGCCGGAGACCAACCCAGATGTGCCCCAGCAGGCGGTAGCGCTTAAATACGATATCGAACAGGACAGGGCACCAAAGGTGGTAGCGAAGGGACGCGGTCATGTTGCCGAGAATATCCTTGCGGCGGCGCAACAGAATAGTATCCCGGTCTATCAGAACAAGACATTGGTCAGCATGCTGATGGCACTCGATATCGATCGGGAAATACCGCCGGAGCTTTACCGGACGATTGCAGAGGTTATGGCCTATGTCTATCGCATTGACAAGAAGGCGAAAAAGGAGAAAGTGCCTGAAGGCCGTCTCTAATCGTGGAAGATAAGAGGGTGCGGCAGATGAACAACAAGGTTTTGGGCAATCAAGGCGAGCAGGCGGCGGCCGATTATCTGGTGCGTCAGGGCTATCGGATTTGTGCGCGCAATTTTCGTGTGCCTGTAGGCGAAATCGATATTGTGGCAGCTAAAGATGAGCTGGTGGTCTTTGTGGAAGTGAAGACGCGCCGGGGCCTTGGCTGTGGTACACCGGCTCAGGCAGTGACGTATTATAAACAACAGAAAATCATCCAGACGGCATGCTGGTTTTTACGGCAGAGACACTTGGAGGACAGGTGTCTCTGCCGTTTTGATGTTGTGGAGGTATATGCACGGGAAGCGGGTGGCTGGAAGATACATCATATACCAGGGGCGTTTGAGGTTTGAGAATGGGGAGGCTATGATATGTTTGCACGGACATATGGAGCTACGACCATGGGGGTGGACGGGCTCATCATTGATGTTGAAGTGGATTCAGCTGCCGGCCTGCCGGGGTTTGAAATCGTGGGCTTGCCGGATGCGGCGGTAAAGGAGGCAAAGGAACGCGTGCGGACAGCCATCCGCAATAGTGGCATTCAGCTGCGGCAGGAAAAGGTGACAATCAATTTGGCTCCGGCAGATATCCGCAAGGACAGTTCTGGTCTTGATTTGCCGATTGCGATGGGATTGCTGGCGGCGTATGGTGTGATACCGGCCGATAGCTTAAAGAAAGCATTGCTGGCGGCAGAACTTTCACTCGAAGGTGAATGCCGTGGTGTCCGCGGAATCCTGCCCATGGCAATAACGGCACGGGACAAGGGATTGACGGAATTGTTCGTAGCCAGAGAAAATGCCAACGAAGCATTGCTGGTTGATGGCATCAAGGTCTATGCCCTCGATAATCTGTTGCAGCTGGTGCAGTTCCTGAATGGCGAAGAGCGTCTGGAGCATGCCGTGCCGGAAACGGAGACTGAGACAGAGCAGGGAGAAGAGCTGCTGGATGATTTTGCTGATGTGCAGGGCCAGTATCAGGCGAAGCGGGCGCTGGAGATTGCGGCAGCTGGCGGACATAATGTCTTGATGGTCGGCGTGCCAGGCTCGGGCAAGACGATGCTGGCAAGGCGGGTAAGTACAATCCTGCCACGCCTGTCACGCGAGGAGGCGCTCGAGGTTACGAAGATATACAGCATTGCCGGCATGCTGCCGCGCAATGGCGGACTGATTACCCAGCGTCCGTATCGCAGTCCGCATCATACGACTTCGATGACGGCCATGATCGGTGGTGGCAGCATTCCACGTCCTGGTGAGGTCACATTGGCACATCATGGTGTCTTGTTTCTCGATGAACTGCCGGAATTCAGCAAGAAAACGCTGGAAGTATTGCGTGAACCCGTGGAAGACAGGCGGATTACCGTGTCGCGCATACATGCGACGCTCACGTACCCTTCTAACATCATGCTGGTGACGGCAATGAATCCATGTCCTTGTGGCTATCAAGGCGATAAGGATCATGACTGTTCATGTACGCCTGGCGAAATCAAGCGCTATACGCGGCGTATATCAGGGCCTTTGCTTGACCGCATCGATATCCATATCCGTGTGCCACGCGTAAAATATCGGGAACTGTCGTCGAGCCACAAGGCTGAGCCATCGGCAGCAATCCGGGCACGGGTTGAGCAGGCTCGGGCTCGGCAGCATTTGCGGCTGCGCAAATACGGCTTGTTCTGTAATGCGCAGATGACACATGCAATCATCCGCCGGGAGTGCCAGCTGACAGCGGAGGCGCAGCAGATGCTGGAGCAGGCATTCAAGCGCTTGCTGCTGTCGGCGCGTTCTTATGACCGCATCATCAAGGTGGCGCGCACGATTGCGGATTTATCCGGGACGGAGGCTATTACGGCAGCGCATATCGCCGAGGCCATCCAGCTGCGCAATGATGTTGGTTTGTGCCAGGAATAAGAGACAGAGCCAGGATAAAATCTTTTATTTTTGCGGCCTATCGTGTATAATTTTTATAACAGAGCATGAAACGCACGAGGGGCGGTGATTGGCATGGAGACGAAGAAAAACGAAACACAGGATCTCATGGCAGATTTGCTTGAGAATATGGATACGATTGTCTATGTTTGCGATGTCGAGACGCAGGAGCTTTTGTATGCGAACAAGGCGGCGCGCGCGCATAGCAAGTGCCATGGCGATTATGCTGGCCATACCTGTTACGATTATATGTTTGGGCATAGAGGTCTCTGTGCGGACTGCCAGCTGCGCAAGATGAAGCTCGGGACGCGGCAGGAGCTGATCCGCCACGATATGCATGACGATACGTATATGAACGTCGAGAAGAAGGGCATTGATTGGCATGGGCGGCTGGCTTGTGCGCATTTCCTAAGCGATGTTACCGATCGCAAGCGCAATGAGAAAATCCTGGCCGCTGAGCACGAGATGGCTGCCAAGGCGGCATTCATCTCGAATGTCAGCCATGAAATGCGGACGCCGCTCAATGGCATCTTAGGCTTTACGGAGCTTGCGATGCGTACCGATGGGCAGAAGCGTGAGGAGTATCTGGAAAAAATCCGTACGACAGGCAAATTCATGCTGTCGCTGATCAATGAGACGCTGGATCTCAGCAAGATTGCCAGCGGCAAGCTGGAAATGGAGCCAGAGAACATCAGCATCGACAGTTTGCTCGATACGGTGGTTGTGGCGGCGCATGCCAATGCCGAAATCAAGCAGGTCAATTTCCGCATTAAGCTCGAGAATATGCGATTCCAGGACGTTTATATCGATCAGCTCAAGCTGCAGAAGGTGCTGATGAATCTGTTGTCCAATGCCATCAAGTATACGCCGGCAGGTGGTACGGTGACGCTTTCGATGGAGGGGCCGCTCGACTTCGGTGATGGCTATAATTGTCATATTATCGTAGCGGATAATGGCATTGGCATGGATGCAAATTTCCTGCCGAAGCTCTTCCAGCCCTTTGCGCAGGAACGCACCAAACTGACCCGTACTCTCGAGGGGACGGGGCTGGGTATGGCCATCGTCAAGCAGCTGGTAGAGGTGCTTGGCGGCCGCATCGATGTGGAGAGTGAAAAGAGCAAGGGAACACGGTTTGATTTGTGGCTCGCGCTGCCACCAGGGCAGAAACAGCGGCCTAGCCATGAAGAACCTGCGCACAGCTATCCGCAGCTGGCGGGCAAGACGGTACTGCTCTGTGAGGATAATGAAATCAATCGGGAACTTATGGAGAATCTCTTGCAGATGCAGAAGGCGAATGTCGTTGCGGTGGCCGATGGCCAGCAGGGGATCGAGGCCTTTGCGCAGTCGGCACTTGGGAGTATTGCGGCAGTGCTCATGGATATGCGCATGCCTGTCATGGATGGCGTCAAAGCGACGCGGGCTATTCGGGCGATGTCGCGCGCCGATGCACAGCAAGTGCCAATCCTTGGCCTGTCGGGAGATGGGGAGACAGACGACCGGCAGCTGGCCAGGGCAGCCGGCATGACGGATTATTTGCTCAAGCCTGTGGCTGTGCATGCGTTGTTTGGCCGTCTGAGTGAGTTGATACAAGCAAGAGCAATGGAGAAGTGAAATGCGAAAAGTTATAGTTGGATGGTGCAGCAGATGCTGACGGCAAGTGTATTTGTCAATATACCGGTAAAGAGCATAGCAAAAGCGTATACCTATAGCGTGCCAGCTGAGCTCTCCTTTCTGGAGGCCGGCTGGCGTGTTTTTGTGCCGTTTGGCGGGCGCAAGGTCGAGGGTTTTATCCTTGCGGTGGCGGATAAGGCGGAGACTGAGCTGGCGGGAATAAAACTGAAACCCATCGAGGCAGCTATCGATGAGGAGTGCTGGTTCACGCCGGCGATGATCAAGGCGGCTAAGTGGCTCGCGGATTTCTATCTTTGTTCGCTGGCGGAGATGATGCGCTTGTTCATGCCGGGCAAGAGCGGACTTAAAATATCCGTGCAGTATGAAGCTGTGGCTGAGGCGCATGACCATATCCTGTTGCAGATGCCGATGTACCGCGCGGTCTATCAGTATTTGCAGGCCGAAGGACCGCAGGGGAAAAATGCGATTGCCAAGGCATTGCCAGAGCTGAAGGATGATTTGCCGGCTATCCTGGCTAAGCTCACGCAGTATAAGGTGCTGCACAAGGATTATGCGGCGCAGAAGCGCGATAACGCCCGTTATGAGAAACTTGTGGTATTGACATGTCAATTGACCGGTCAAATCCGGGAGGACTATAAGCGGAAAAAAGCCCAGCTCAAGCTGCTCGGCTTATTGGCGGCGGCTCCTGAGCAGACGCTGACGATGGCTGAACTCAAGGCAGCAAAGGTAACAGCGGCAACGGTCAAGAGTTTGACGGAAAAAGGACTGGCAGAAATCCGCCAGCGGCGCGTGCTGCGTGACAGCTATGGTGATATGAAGGCTGCCCGTCAGCCAGTAGAATTGACAGAGGAGCAGTCAGCGGCAGTGCAGGCCATGGAACCGGCGTTATCCGCGCGTGAATATAAAGGCTTTCTGCTCAAGGGAGTCACGGGCAGCGGCAAGACGCAGGTCTATATCGAGATGGCCGAGCGCGCACGGAAACTTGGACGTCAGGTCATCGTGCTCGTGCCGGAAATCGCTTTGACCGGTCAGGTCGTCACGGCCTTCAAGGCATATTTCCCGGAAGATATCGTGGTCATGCGCAGCCGTCTTTCACTGGCCGAGCGCAACGATGCCATCCTGCGCGTGCGCCGCGGCGGCGCGGGCATCATCATTGGTGCGCGTTCGGCGCTGTTTACGCCAACTGAGGATATTGGCCTTATCATCATGGATGAGGAGCAGGATATGTCCTATAAGCAGGACGAATCGCCGCGCTATCATGCGCGCGTCGTGGCGGAAGAGCTTGCACATATCCATGGGGGCCTCCTGCTGCTCGGCAGTGCGACGCCGTCGCTGGAGTCGTATCACCGCGCAAGGCAGGGCGAGCTTACCTTGCTGACGCTGACCAAGCGCATCGGCAACCTGCCTTTGCCGCTGGTCAAATGCGTGGACATGCGGCAGGAGCTGCGGCTGGGCAACCGCCATATCATGTCGCGCCCCTTGCAGCAGCTCATTGAGCAGACCATAGCCAGGCATCAGCAGCTTATCATCATGCTCAATCGCCGCGGCTTTTCGACGTTCGTCATGTGCCGTTCCTGCGGAGAAGTCATCAAGTGCAAGCTCTGCGGCCTGCCGCTGGTCTATCATCAGGGGCAAGGTGGCTGTCCAGGCAAGCTGGCCTGCCATCACTGCGATGTGGCCGAGCCGATTCCCGATACCTGTCCCAAGTGTGGCAGTCGGTATATCAAATACTTTGGCTCTGGTACTGAGAAGCTTGAGCAGGAACTTCATCAGATTGTGCCGTCAGCGCGCGTCATCCGCATGGACCGCGATACGACGAATACGAAGTTTGCGCATCAGGAAATCCTGGCGAAATTCCGCCGGCAGGAGTATGATATCCTGCTCGGCACGCAGATGGTCGCAAAGGGACACGACATCCCAAATGTCACAGCAGTTGGCATCATCAGTGCCGATTCCAGTCTCAACTTGCCCGATTTCCGGGCGGCTGAGCGCTGCTTTATGCTTATCACGCAGACGGCGGGCCGCGCTGGCCGTCATACGGAGCAGGGGCGCGTCATCATCCAGACCTACAATCCGCAGCATTATGCGGTTACCTGCGGTATTGCCCAGGATTATGAAGGCTTTTATGCGCAGGAACTGGCTTTGCGGCGGCAGCTTTTCTATCCGCCGTACAGCCGGCTTGTCAAGCTCTTATACCAGAATGAGGATGCGCAGGTTGCGCGCAGCAGCGCTGCTGCGCTTATCGCAGCTTTTAATCAGCGGTTTATTGGCGATAAAAAACAGCAGATTATTGGACCATCGCCAGCTGTCATTGCCCGGCTGCGTGGCATTTATCGCTTTGTGGTGCTCATAAAGACTGCCAATCTTCCTGCCGTGCAGGCTTTCCTGCGGGAGCAGGGTCTGCACCTGCGCACTGATGTCGCTATCGACATCGACCCGATTACCATGCTTTAAGATGCTAGGATGGGGGATAACGTGATGAGGACCAAGATCCAGCAAAAATTGTTTGGCATGCAGGACAAAACGTATCAGGCGTTCAGCGCCAAGCTGATTCCTACCGTGGTGCCAGAAAAAATCATCGGTGTGCGGACACCGGCGCTGCGGCAGCTGGCAAAAGAAGTACTGGCAGCAGGAGACGCTGAGGGATTTTTGACAACACTTCCCCATGCGTATCATGAGGAAAATCAGTTGCATGCGTTTATCCTGGCAGAAAACAAGGATTTTGACGCGTGTATGGCGTTGGTAAATTCATTTTTGCCCTATGTGGATAACTGGGCTACCTGCGATCAGCTGTCGCCAAAGGTGTTTCGCAAGCATCGGCCGGAACTCTTGCTGCAAATAAGGCGGTGGCTGCACGCCGAAGATACATATACGGTGCGCTTTGCGCTTGGTATGTTGATGGTGCATTTCCTCGATGAGGATTTCGATCCGTCCTATTTAGAACTGGCGGCGCAGCTCTGCTCGGAGGAATACTATGTCAATATGATGGTTGCCTGGTACTTTGCGACAGCACTGGCCAAGCAGTATGAAGCAGCCCTGCCGTTCATCGAAAACAGGCAGCTTGCCCGCTGGACGCATAACAAGGCCATCCAGAAGGCCTGCGAAAGCCGGCGGGTAAGTGCCGTGCACAAAAAGCATCTGCGGACGCTGAAAATCAAAACCTTTTAGCCGGTTTGTATTTGTGGTATACTAGTAAGGTATTTTTTTATGCAAACAATTAACATCTATGGATGGTGAGAAAATGAAAGTTACTAAAGAAGACTTGCAGAACGTGGCCGTTCTTTCCCGCCTCGCGATTGCCGAGGAGCAGGAGGAGAAGTATCTGGGCCAGCTCGATAAGATCCTGACGTATATGGACAATCTGTCGGCACTTGACACGAAAGATGTCAAGCCGACCACCTATGCCCTGCCGATGCAGAACGTATTCCGTGAGGACGTGGTAAAAGAGTCTTTGGGCCGTGAGGACGCTCTGGCCAACGCACCGCTCAAGGAAGACGGCTATTTCAAGGTACCGAAGGTACTCGAGGACTAAGCAGGGGAGGAACGAACGTGAGATTATATGAGAAACCGGCGCATGTCCTCCATGACATGCTCGTGAATAAAGAAATCACTGCTGTTGCGCTGACGGAAGATGTCCTGAAGCGTATCGATGAAGTCGAGGGCGATGTCAAGGCTTATCTGACGATTACGCGCGATGAAGCTCTCGCACAGGCAAAAGCCGTTGATGAAAAGATTGCAAAAGGGGAGGAGATTTCCTTCCTCGAAGGTATCCCGGGGGCCATCAAGGACAATATCTGCACCAAGGGAATCAAGACGACTTGTGCTTCGAAAATCCTCGAGCATTTCGTACCGCCTTATGATGCAACGGCCATGACGAAAATCAAGGCACAGAATCCGGTCATCCTCGGCAAACTCAACATGGATGAGTTCGCCATGGGCGGTTCGACGGAGAACTCTGCCTATCATCCGACCTGCAATCCGTGGAATACGGATTGCGTACCGGGTGGTTCCTCGGGCGGCAGTGCGGCTTCGGTGGCCGCTGGTACGTCCATCTGGGCACTGGGATCCGATACGGGCGGATCTATCCGCCAGCCGGCATCGTTCTGCGGTGTCGTCGGCATGAAACCGACCTATGGCCGCGTTTCCCGCTATGGCCTCGTTGCCTATGCTTCGTCGCTGGATCAGATTGGCCCCTTGACGCGTGATGTCACGGACTGTGCCAATATCCTCAATATCATCTGTGGTCATGACGAGATGGACTCCACGTCGAGTGAGGCCGAGGTTCCTGACTTTACCAAAGCCCTCGTTGAGGATGTCAAGGGCCTGAAAATCGGTCTGCCGAAAGAGTATTTTGTTGATGGCATGGACCCGGAAGTCGAAAAGACCGTTCGCGCTGCTATCGAGAAATACAAAGAGCTTGGCGCAGAAATCGTCGAGATTTCGCTGCCGCATACGAAATATGCCATTTCGGCCTACTATCTGATCGCACCGGCTGAGGCGGCTACGAATCTGCAGCGCTACGATGGCGTAAGCTATGGCGAGCGCGTCGAGAGCGACGACCTGGTCGGCATGATGACGAAGACCCGTACGGAAAAATTCGGCGAAGAAGTCAAACGCCGCATTGTCATCGGCAACTACGCCCTGTCAGCTGGTTATTACGATGCCTACTACCTCAAGGCGATGAAAGTCCGCACGCTGGTACAGCAGGACTACAATGAGGCCTTCAAGAAAGTCGATGTCATCATGGCACCGACGGCACCGACGCCGGCTTTCAAGATTGGCGAGATGGTTTCGGATCCGCTGCAGATGTACCTGCAGGATGCCTGCACGGTTCCTTTGAACCTCGCTGGCCTGCCGGGCATGTCGATTCCGTGTGGTTACAGCAGCCAGGGCATGCCGATTGGCCTGCAGATCATCGGCAAGGCGCTCGATGAGGAAACCATCATCCGTGCTGCCTACACGTATGAGCAGAGCCAGAACTACCACAACGAGATGGCCAAGCTGGGAGGTAACAACTGATGAAATACGAAGCCGTAATCGGTCTTGAAATACATTGTGAACTGAAAACCAATACGAAAATCTTCTGCGGCTGTGCCACGACCTTCGGTGCGGATCAGAATACGCATGTCTGCCCGGTCTGCCTTGGCATGCCAGGCGTACTGCCGACTATCAACAAGCGCGTCGTAGAATTCGGTATCAAGGCTGGTCTTGCTACGAACTGCGAAATCAACAAGTACAGCAAGTTTGACCGTAAGAACTACTACTATCCGGACCTGCCGAAAAACTGGCAGACGTCGCAGTACGACCTGCCGATTGCTGAGCACGGTTGGGTCGATATCGATGTCGAGGGCAAGAAAAAACGCATCCGCCTGACGCGTATCCACATGGAGGAGGATGCGGGCAAGCTCGTTCACTCGGGAACGACCATCAAGGATTCGTCCTCGTCAAACGTTGACTACAACCGTACCGGTGTGCCGCTCCTCGAGATTGTCTCCGAGCCGGATATGAGCTCGGCGGAAGAAGCGCGTGCCTACATGGAGAAAATCAAATCCATCATGGAGTACATTGATGTTTCCAACTGCCGCATGGAGGAAGGTAACCTGCGTGCTGACATCAACGTTTCCCTGCGTCCGGTCGGCTCCAAGGAGCTCGGCACCCGTACGGAGATGAAGAACATCAACTCCTTCAAGAACCTCGAAGATGCCATCAACTACGAGATTGAGCGTCAGGAAGAGGTCCTTGAGGATGGCGGCCACATCGTACAGGAGACCCGTACGTTCGATCCGGCCCGCGGCATCACGCTTTCCATGCGCAGCAAGGAAAACGCCCATGACTACCGCTACATGCCGGAGCCGGATCTGCCGCCAATCGTCACGAGTGAGGAAACCATCGAGAAATACCGCAGCGAACTGCCGGAACTGCCCGATGCCCGCCGTGCCCGTCTCGAAAGCGAATACGGTCTTTCGGATTACGATGCCGGCATCATCACGAGCTCGCGTGCAATGGCTGAGTATTTCGATGCCGTCATCGCTGAGGGCGCTGACCCGAAACTGGCCGCCAACTGGATTATGGGCGACCTGTCGAAGGAACTCAATGCCGCTGGCATTGATATCAGCCAATCCCCGGTTGACGCGAAACGCCTGGGCGAAATGATTCAGCTGATCATGAAAGATACGATTTCCGGTAAGATTGCGAAGAAAGTCTTCAAGGAAATGCTGACGAATCCGGACAGCCCGGAAAAAATCGTCAAGGACAAGGGCCTCGTACAGATCACGGATACGAAGGCTATCGAAGGCATTGTCGATGAAGTCATCGCCAATAACCAGAAAGCCGTTGACGACTACAAAGGCGGCAACAAGAAAGCCATCGGCGCGCTTGTCGGTCAGGTCATGAAGGCCTCGAAGGGCAAAGCCAACCCGCAGATGGTCAACAAACTGCTGGCCGAGAAACTGAACTGACATAACTTGGAATATCAGCCTTCCCTGAGGGGAAGGCGTATTCTATTTTAGAAAGGAGAACACCATGCCAAGTGCGAAAGAAAAATTGCCAGGAGAAACCTATTGCTTTGCCTGCGGCCCAGATAATCCCATCGGCTTGCATCTCGATTTCCATTTTGCCGAGGAAAAGTATGTGGCCGAAAAGACTTTGCCGCATGAATATCAGAGCTATGAAGGAGTCGTGCATGGCGGCATCGTCACGACGATGCTGGACGAAGCTATGGGCGGCTATCTCTATTCGGCCGGGGAAAAGGCGGTAACGGCGCGGCTTGATGTGCGCTATCGCAAACCGACGCCGGTGGGGGAGCAGCTCGTGATTACGGGCTGGGAAGAATCGCGCCGTGGCAGCTTTGTCAACATGAAGGCGACGATTGCCTTGGCGGATGGCACGGTTACCGCCGAGGGTACGGCTAAGATGGCATTGGTGGACTGAGAAAAAGAGGCGATACCATGAAGTATAAAGCAGCAATCTTTGATTTGGACGGCACCCTTATCGATTCGCTGGCGGATTTAGGCGACAGTGCCAATGAGATGCTGGCAAGCTACGGCTTTCCTACGCATACCATCGAGGAATACCGCTATTTTGTCGGCAATGGCTCGCGCAAGCTCATTGAGCGTTGCCTGCCGCAGGACAAAGCCAATGATGCGTCCTTTGTTGATGAAGCGCTGGCACACTATAAGGCCTGCTACGACAAAAACTTGACGCACAAGACAAAATGCTATGCTGGCATCGAGGAAATGCTCCAGACGTTGCAGGAAAAAAACATTCCGCTCGGAATATGTACCAATAAGCACCAGTCGGCGGCGGACGAAGTCTGCCAAAAACTTTTGGCAAAGCATACCTTTGTGGAAATCATCGGCGATCGTCCGGGGCTGCCGCGCAAACCGGACCCGCAAAAAGTGCTGGCAATTGCAGCCAAAATGGGCGTCAAGCCCGAAGAAGTCGCCTACTTTGGCGATACGAGCGTCGACATGGAAACCGCCCGCAACGCAGGCTTTCTGCCTGTCGGCGTGACCTGGGGGTTCCGCCCGCGGGAGGAACTCGTGGAAACTGGCGCCAAAGTGCTATTGGATACCCCCATGGAGCTTTTTGCAAAGCTGGAATTTTAAGCGGGATTGAAAGAAAGAGGCTTTTAACAGATGAAATAAAGTTATAAATAGTTATAAAAAATTCTTGATTATATTACAACTTATTGATGCAATAGTATTGAGGTGATGAACTTGGAATACTATACTATCAACAAGTTTGCTAAAATCATCGGAGTCACTCCGCAAAACCTGAGAAATTGGGACAGGAGCGGAAAACTCCATCCGCATCACACTTCGTCAAACGGCTACAGATATTACTCAGAAGATCAATTAAATGCTGTGACGGGCATTCAAACGGCTCCTAAAAAAGTTATCGGCTATTGCAGAGTATCAAGTCCCAAGCAAAAAGATGACCTTGAGCGACAGGTAGAAAATCTGAGAACATATCTATACGCACAGGGGCAGCCCTTTGAAATAATCATTGAAGTTGGTTCTGGAATCAATTACAAGAAGAAGGGGTTACAAGACCCAAGGCGAAGAAGATGATTCAGAAATTAGTGGGGGGTGATTCAGATGATAAAGTCGGTCAGGATACGGCTGTTGCCGAACAACAAACAGAAAACGAAAATGTTTCAGTTTGCGGGAGCTTCGAGGTTTGCCTATAATTGGGCTTTAGATAAGCAGATGGATAATTTCAGAGAAGGCAGAAAACTTCAAAGTAATTATGACCTTCGCAAGGAGTTCACCGTTCTTCGTAATTCTGAAGAAAACATGTGGCTTCTAGGCATATCCAACAATGTAACCAAGCAGGCTATCAAGGATTTGTGCATAGCGTACAAGAACTTCTTTCGCAGGCAGAGGCAGAAAGGGTATGTCAAATATTCACCCAAGAAGCTGGCACATTTTACTCGCATTGACAGGAAACCGACCGTCTATGACATGAACGGGCACCCTAAGTTTCGCCGCAAAAAGAATGGCGACTTTCGTTTCTATCAGGACAATGTAAAAATCCAGTTCACAGCTACGCATGTTAAGCTGGAAAATAT